>JAPLQE010000058.1 GCA_026399835.1 Burkholderiales bacterium
ACGCCGGGTGCGCGAGGGCAATCGCATCGAGGGGATGGATCTGTTCGGGCCGAGCGTGCAGATCGTGGGCGCCGGGTTGTCGAAGGCCGGTCGTCCTCGGTTGCCGATGCGGCTGATGATCTCGTTGCTGTACCTGAAACATGCGTTCGACGAGAGCGACGAAGGCGTAGTCGATCGCTGGGGCGAGACGCCGAGCTGGCAGCACTTCTCCGGAATGGACTACTACGAGCACCGCCGTGCCTGCGATCCGACGGTGCTGGTGAAGTTCAGGAAGCTGCTGGGCGAGCAAGCGGTGGAGGAGTTGCTGGCGCAGACGATCAATGCGGCGGTGAACCTGAAGCTGATCGATCGGCAGCACCTGACGAACGTGATCGTGGACTCGACGGTGGCCCCGAAGGCGGTGGCGTATCCGACCGACAGCAGGCTGCTCCAGACGGCGCGGGAGAAGCTGGTTGCGGCGGCCAAGGATCAAGGCATCGCACTGAAACAGACCTACGCCAAGGAAGGCAGCCACCTGCGACACAAGGCAGGGCGCTACGCGCACGCTCGCCAGTTCAAGCGGATGCGCCGCGTGATCAAGCGCCAGCGAACGATCGTGGGACGGCTTGCGCGGCAGATCCAGACGAAAGCGACGACGCTGATCACGGCGATCCGCGAGACGTTGGGCAAAGCGAATCGGTTGTTCGAGCAGACCGCGAAACGCAAGACCGAGACCCCGAAGTTGTACAGCTGGCACGCCCCGGAAGTGGTTTGCATGAGCAAGGGCAAGGCGAGGACGCCGTACGAGTTCGGCTCGAAGGTGGGGATTGCGACCACGCTGCGCGGCAACCTGATCGTGGGCGCGCGGGCATTCGACGGGAACCCGTACGACGGACACACGCTCGCCGAGCAGATCGAACAAGCGACGATCCTGATGCAGGACACCGGCATGAAGCCGGGCACGGCGTGGGTCGATCTCGGTTACCGCGGCGTGGAGGCCGACAACCCGGACATCGAGATCAAGCATCGGGGCAAGAAGACGCGGTTCACCGAGCTCGAGATCAGGACGCTCAAGCGACGCCAGGCGATCGAGCCGGTGATCGGACATCTGAAGGTCGATCACCGGATGGGACGCTGCCATCTGAAAGGGGCTCTGGGCGACGACTTGCTTACCCCGCGCCGAGACGCTCGACTGCGTCGGTCGCGACGTGAATCGATAAAGCAGGGAAAGAGGCCGCCTGCTCACTCGCGTAAAAACAGAACTCTCGGCCCTGCTCAGTGCGAAGTAACTCATCCACGCCCCGTGCCTGAGGCAACCCCGCCCCCCTCAACCGCACCCTCTCCCACTGCCCTCAAGCCGCCATGTCCCGCCGCGACTTCGCCTTCGCCTCGGTGCGACTGCGCAGCTGCTGTCGCTGCCGCACGCGCGCCGCGTCCATCAGCATCCGGCCGGCCCAGCGGTAGACGTTGTTCTCCTTGACCGTGCGCCGCATCAGACGCATCCGCTCGCGGCGCTCGTCGCGGTCCATCCGCAGCGCCTGACGGATCGCGGCGGCCGTCTCGGAGAGGTCGTAGGGATTCACCAGCAGCGCCTCGATCAGCTCGCGCGACGCGCCGGCAAAGGTCGACAGGATCAGCACGCCGTCGTGATCGTCGCGTGCCGCGACGAACTCCTTGGCCACCAGGTTCATGCCGTCGTGCAGGCTGTTGACCAGGCAGAAGTCGGCCGCCCGGTACAGCTCGAACACCTGCGTCGGCTCCTGGTGCTCGCCGATCAGCACGATCGGCTTCCAGCGCTCGGTGCCGTAGGTCCGGTTGATGCGCTCGGCGGTCTCCTCGGTTTCCTGCTTGAGCTGCCGGTAGGCGGGCAGCTTGCTGCGCGTGGGCGCGGCCACCTGCAGCAGCGTGACCTTGCCCCGCCACGACGGGTCCTGCTCGAGCAGCTGTTCGACCGCGAGGAAGCGCTCGACGATGCCCTTGGTGAAGTCCCAGCGCTCGACGCCGACACCGATCCGCACGTCGTCGGCCAGGCCGAAGCGCTGGCGGATCGCACGCGCGCAGTCCTCGGCCGAGGGCAGCCCATCGAGCCAGCGCGGCGGCCACTCGATCGAGATCGGATACGGCGCCACGCGACAGACGTGGCCCTGGATAGTCACGGTCATGTGCTCGCGGTCGATCTGGCACTCGACGTAGCGGTCCACCGTCTCGAGGAAGTTCTGGCAGTGGTAGCGCGTGTGGAAGCCGAGGATGTCGGCGCGAAGCATGCCGGACAGCAGTTCCTCCTTCCACGGGCACACGCCGAAGGTCTCGGCGTTCGGCCAGGGGATGTGCCAGAACAGCACGACCGTCGCCCCGGGGATGCGCTGGCGGACCATCGCGGGCAGCAGCGCAAAATGGTAGTCCTGCACGAACACCACCGGATGGTCGGTACGCGCCTCCTTGAGGACCACGTCGGCGAACTTGCGGTTCACCGCCTGGTACTGCCGCCAGTCGGCCTCGCGGAACGACGGACGCACGTAGGCGAGGTGGCACAGCGGCCACAGGCCCTCGTTCGAGAAGCCGAAGTAGAAGCCGTTCTCCTCCTCCTCATTGAGCCAGACGCGGCGCAGCGTGTAGGCCGGGTCCGAGGGCGGCACGCTGACCCGGTCGTGCAGGTCGACCACGTCGCGGTCGGCCGTGCCCGAGCCGTGCGCGACCCATACGCCCGAGCAGGCGCGGATGATCGGCTCGAGTGCGGTGACCATGCCGCTCGCCGGCACCTGCACCACCGGCTTGCCGTCCGGGCCTCGGTTGTGGATGTACGGCTCGCGGTTGGAGACCACGATCATCTGCGGCGAGCCCAGGCTCTGGCGCACGACGTGCGCGAGCGCGTTCGGCGTCCAGTTCTCGCGGTAGTCGATCTCGAGCCGCTGGTCGTGCTCGATCTCCCGCAGCACCTTGCGCACCTGCGACAGGATCGGCGCGCTCGAGTGGCCCTCGGCGTCGTCGAGGAAGTGCCGGCCGCGGATGTCGCGAACGAGCAGCGTGCCCCAGCGGCGCAGCAGCAGCCAGGACGCGGCGACCGACAGCAGCGCCAGCACCAGCGCCGACATCACGCCGAACGCGATCAGATAGTCGCGCGCCTTGGTGTAGCGCCGGTCGATGAACGACATGTCGTGCACCAGCAGCACGAGCGCGGGCTGGCCGTCCGCGGCCTGCAGGTCGTAGCGGGCGATGTGGACCGTGCCCTGCGGCGTGCGCAGCACGCGGCTGGCGGGCTCGATCGATGCGACGCCCGACGCGCAGCTCACCTGCGCCGGCGTACGGTCGGTCTGGTAGATCGTCTGGCCGTCCGGGCGGCAGGCCAGCACCGCCAGCAGGCGCTCGTCCTCGGTGACCTTCGACAGGAAGCGGCGCAGGCGCGGGAGCTCGGAGCGGTCGAGCAGCGTGGGCAGCGTCTCGCCCATGGTGTTCATCACCACCTTGGCGCGCATCTCCACGTCGGTGCGGAACCACTCGGTCAGCATCCGCTCGACGTAGGGCACGGCGATCCAGGCACCTACGGACAGCGCGACCAGCACCGGCAGCGCGAAGCGCCAGAACAGGGTCCTCAGCATCTCAGGCTCCCGGCGGGCGATCAGGCGGTCAGGATAGCTTCAACGATGGCGCTTCGTGGAAAAACGGGACGGGTCCTATCCAGGCAAGTACCGTGCCCGCCGGCCTTCATAGGACAATGGGCCAGCGGTCCGCGCTCGGCGCCGCCCGTGCCCCATACCAGGAGATTCCGCGATGCAGTACCGCTTGCTCGGCCGCAGTGGCGTGTCGGTGTCGACGCTGTGCCTCGGCACGATGATGTTCGGCGACCGCACGACCGAGTCCGATGCCTTCGAGATCGTCGCCGCCTGCCGTGACGCGGGCGTGAACTTCATCGACACCGCCGATGTCTACTCGCTCGGCGAGTCCGAGCGCATCACCGGACGCACGATCGCGTCCGACCGGCACCGCTGGGTGCTGGCCACCAAGGTCGGCAACCCGATGAGCGAGGACCGCAACAGCCGCGGCCTGTCGCGACGCTGGCTCGCCCGCGCGATCGACGCCTCGCTCGAGCGGCTGGGCACCGACCACGTCGACGTCTGGTACCTGCACAAGGAAGATCACGACACGCCCCTCGAGGAGACCATCGCCGGGGTCGCCGACGCGATCCGCGCCGGCAAGGTCCGCTACCTCGGGGTCTCGAACCACCGCGCCTGGCGCATCGCCGAGATCGTCGCCCTCTGCCGCGAGGCCGGCATCCCGGCGCCGGCCGTCTGCCAGCCGTACTACAACGCGTTCAACCGCATGCCCGAGGTCGAGACGCTGCCGGCCTGCGGCCACTACGGCATCGGCGTCGCGCCCTATTCCCCGATCGCGCGCGGCGTGCTCGCCGGCAAGTACACGCCGGGCCAGGCGCCGCCCGCGGACTCGCGCGCGGCCCGCGGCGATCGCCGGATCATGCAGACCGAGTGGCGCGAGGAGTCGCTGGTGCTCGCGCAGCGCATCGCCGAACACGCCCGCGCACGGGGGGCCACGCCCTCGCAGTTCGCGGTGGCCTGGGTGCTGAACAACGCGTTCGTGAGCTCGGCGATCGTCGGGCCGCGCACGCGCGAGCAGATGCGCGAGTACCTCGACGGCGCGGGCTTCGTGTTCGGTACCGAGGACGAGGCGCTGATCGACGGCATGGTCTCGCCCGGCCATCCGTCCACGCCCGGCTACAACGACCCGGCCTATCCGCTCGAGGGCCGCGTCTCCCTCGCGGGCTGACCGCCTCCCATGGACGCGCGCACCGGCTGGGTCACGGCGATGTCGCTGGCCCAGCTGGTGTCCTGGGGCAGCCTCTACTACACGTTCTCGCTGCTGATGCCCGCGCTCGAGGCCGACCTGGCCTTGAGCCGTGTCGAGGTCAGCGGCGCGTTCAGCGCGGCCCTGCTCGCCGGCGGCATCGCGGGTGTGCAGGTCGGCCGCTGGATCGACGCCGGGCACGGGCGCGCGGTGATGTCGGGCGGCTCGCTGCTCGCCGGTGCGATGCTGCTGCTGCTCGCCCGGGTCGAAGGGGTCGCGGGCCTGTACGGCTGCTGGATCGCGATCGGCGCGGCGACCGCGGCGATCCTCTACGAGCCCGCCTTCGCGATCCTGATCCGGCGCTGGCCCGACGACTACCGGCGCTCGCTGATCGCGATGACCTTCCTCGGCGGGCTCGCCTCGACCGTCTTCATCCCGCTGTCGGCCTGGCTGATCGACACGCTGGGATGGCGCCATGCCTGCGAGGTGCTCGCCGCGCTGCACCTGCTGCTGTGCCTGCCGATCCACTGGACGATGCTGGCCGGCGAGCCGCCCGGGCGCGCGCGCCCGGCCGGCGGCGCCGAAGGCGACGCGCCGTCGCTGCGCACGCTCGCCACCTCGCCCGCGTTCCTGCTGATCACCGCGTTCCTGGTCGGCTTCATGGCCTTCACCTCGGCACTGTCGGCGCACATGGTGCCGCTCATGCGGGAGCAGGGCGTGCCGGCGGCGTGGGCGGTCGCGATCCCGGCGAGCATCGGCGCGATGCAGGTGCTCGGACGGGTGGTGCTGTTCGTGTTCGAAGGTCGCATCGATCCGCGCCGCTTCGACCGGGTGGTCCCGCTGCTGCTGCCGGCGGCCATCGCGCTGCTGCTGGCCGGCGGGGGCAGCGTGGTCGCGGCGCTGGCGTTCGCCGCGTGCTACGGCATCGGCAACGGGCTGATCACCATCGTCAAGGCGACCGCCATCGCGCAGTACGTGAGCCGCGAGCGGGTCGCGGCGCTGAGCGGCCTGCAGCAGCCGGCCGCCGCGCTCGCCCGGGCCGCCGGGCCGATCCTGCTCGCATCGCTGTGGAGCGCCACCGGCGACTACGGGATGGGCCTGTGGGTGCTGCTCGGCGCCGGACTCGTGTCGGCGGTGCTGCTGCGGCTCGCACAGGCGCGCGCGCTGCCGCAGGCCTGAAGCGGCCCCGATCCGGCACACCGTCGCGCCCTGTCCACGCCCCGCCCGAGTGCGGCCCCTGCTGCCGGGCGGGCCGCTCCGCGGGCCCCGGGCGGGCCATGGGACAATGCGTCCCTTGCCGAGCCGAGACCTCGCGTCCCAGACCGCCCCGTGAACGCATCGATCCTGCTGCTCGCCCTGCTGCTGCTCGTGGCCGTCCTCGTCGGCGCCTACGTGCTGTGGCCGCTGCTGCGCCGTCCGCCGCAGGGCGAGGCCGCCGCCGATGCCGCGGCGATGTCGCGCTCGGTGCTGAGGGAGCGGCGCCGCGAGCTCGAGACCGCGCTCGCCCACCTGCCCGCCGACTCGCCCGAACGCCGCGCCGCGATGGCCGAGTTCGCCGCGCAGGCCGATGACGAGCTCGCCGCGGCCCCGGCGGCGCCGACGGTGGCACCCACCGCCGTGGCGCGCCGCCCCTGGACGGCCGCCGCGCTGGCGGCCGTGATGATCGTGCCGACCTTCGGGCTCTACCTGCTGTCCGGCGCGCCCGAGGCGGTCTCGCCCGAATTCGCCGCCGCCCCGCGCGAGCCGGCCTCGCTCGACGAGCTGGTGGTCGACCTGCGCACGCGCCTCGCCCGCGAGCCCAAGGATCTCGATGCCTGGCGGCTGCTCGGCCGCGCCGAACTCGCCCGCGGCCGCGCCGACGAGGCCCGCGACGCCTTCGAACGGGCGATGTCTCTGGCGCCGGGCGACGCCCAGGTCCGCGTCGACTACGCCGACGCGCTCGCGCAGGCCCAGGGCGCCGTGCTCGAGGGGCGCCCCATCGCGCTGATCCGCGAGGCGCTCGCGATCGACCCGCGCAACCCGAAGGCGCTCGCGCTCGCCGGCGCCTACGAGGTGGGTCGCAACGACTTCCCGGCTGCGATCGTGCTGTGGAAGCGGCTGCTCGAGGTGCTGCCGGCCGACTCCGAGCAGGCCAAGCAGGTGGCCGGCTTCCTCGCCGACCTGCAGGCCGGCCGGCCGCCGCAGGTCGCGGCCCGGCCCGCCGGCCCGGCAGCGGGCGGGAGCGGCCCGGCCGCGGGCGGCCCGGGCCCGAACGCACCGGCGGCCGGCGGCAGCGCCGCAGGCGCGCCGCCCCCGGCCGACGCCGCCGCCTCGAAGGCCGCGGCACTGAGCGGGCGCATCGACCTCGAGCGCCGGATCGCGGACCGCCTCGAGCCGGGCGCCACCGTCTTCGTGGTGGCCCGCACGCTCGACGCCGAGGGCCGTCCGGCAGGCCCGCCGGTCGCCGTCCTGCGCGCCCGCGGCAGCGACCTGCCGCTGGCGTTCACGCTGGACGACGGGCTGGCGATGAGCCCGATGGCCCGCCTCTCGACGGTGCCCCCGGGCACCCAGGTCGTCGTGATCGCCCGGGTCTCGCGCAGCGGCGAGGCCACCGCCCGGACCGGCGACCTGCAGGGTGCCTCGCAACCGGTCAAGCCGGGCGCGACCGGGCTGCGGGTGCTGATCGACGCGGTGGTGGAGTGACGCCGGCCGCGTTCGACGGGCTGCGGGCCGAGGGCCTGGCGCTGTCGCGCGGCGAGCGTCGGCTGTTCTCGAACCTGTCCTTCTCGCTCGAGGCCGGCGGGCTGCTGCGCCTGCTCGGCCCCAACGGCTCGGGCAAGAGCAGCCTGCTGCGCGGCCTGCTCGGCCTGGCCCCGCTCGTCGCAGGCAGCCTGTCGGTCGGCACACCGCCCCGGCCGCTTCGCCCGCGCGCGCTGTGCGCGGTGGCGCTCTACCAGGGCCACGCCAGCGGCGCCAAGGGCGAGCTGACCGCGCTCGAGAACCTCGAGCTGTCGGCCGCGCTGGACGGCACCGTCGCGCCCGGGCACGCGGGCGCACTGCTGCGCGAGTCGCTCGCCACGGTCGGCCTCGCGCGCCAGCGCGACATCGAGACGCGGCGGCTGTCGCAGGGCCAGCGCCAGCGGCTGGCGCTCGCGCGCTTCGCGCTCGCCCTGCACTGCCCGGTTCGCCCGCTGTGGCTGATGGACGAACCGAGCGCGGCGCTCGACGCCGAAGGCAGCGCGCTGCTGGTGCGCATGCTCGGCGAGCACCTGGCGCGCGGGGGGGCCGCCATCGTCGCCACCCACCTGCCGGTCGCACCCGAGTCCGGCCGCGTCGACGAGCTGCGCCTGGAGGCCTTCGCCCCCCGGCGCGGCAGCGCGAGCGAGGCTGTGCCCGCCGAGGCCACGGCGTGACCGAACTCGGCACCCTCGGCTGGGCGCTGCGGCGCGACCTGAAGCTCGCGCTGCGCCGGCGCAGCGACGCACTCAACGTGCTCGGCTTCTTCGCGCTCGCCTGCTCGATGTTCCCGCTCGCGGTCGGTCCGCAGCGCGAGTGGCTGACGCGCATCGGCCCGGGCGTGATCTGGGTCGCCGCGCTGCTCGCCACGATGCTCGCGCTGCCGCGCCTCTTCGAGCACGACCATGCCGACGGCACCCTCGACGCGATGATCGCCAGCGGCCGCCCGCTGCCGATGGTGGTCGCCGGCAAGCTGATCGCCGCCTGGCTGGTGACCGGGCTGCCCCTGATCGTCCTGACGCCGGTGCTGGCGGTGGCCTTCTCGCTGCCGATGGACGCGCTGCCGGTCCTGCTCGCCTCGCTCGCGCTGGGCACGCCCATCCTGCTCGGGCTCGGCGCGATCGCCGGCGCGCTCACGCTCGGCCTGAAGGCCGGCCCGACCCTGGTCACGCTGCTCTGCCTGCCGCTCTACGTCCCGGTGCTGGTGTTCGGCGCCGGCGCCGTCGAGGCGCAGACCTCGGGGCTCTCCCCGGCGGCCCATCTGGCGCTGCTTGCCGCTGGTATGCTGGTGGTCGCGCTCGCCGCCCCGCCCGTGGCGGCCCAGGCGCTGCGCATCTCGGTCGAATGACGACCCGACCCCGCATGAACGCCTTACGCTTCGCCGCCCCGCAGACCTTCTATCCGCTCGCCGGACGCCTCGCGCCGTGGTTCGCCGCGCTCGCGGTCGCGCTCGCCGCGGCCGGGCTCTACGTCGGCTTCGGCATCGCCCCCGAGGACTTCCAGCAGGGCGAGGTCTACCGGATCATCTTCATCCACGTGCCCTCGGCCTGGATGGCGATGTTCACCTACCTGGTGATGGCCGCCTACGCGGTGCTGACCCTGGGCTTCCGGACCCGGCTGTCGGCGATGATGTGCCGCGCGCTCGCGCCCACCGGCGCGCTGATGGCCGCGATCTCCCTCTGGACCGGGGCGATCTGGGGCCGGCCGACCTGGGGCACCTACTGGGTCTGGGACGCGCGGCTCACCTCCACCCTCATCCTGCTGTTCCTCTACATCGGCTACATGGCGCTGGTCGCCGCGATCGAGGACGAGCAGCGGGCCGACCGGGCCGGCGCGCTGCTGCTGCTGGTCGGCGTGGTCAACGTGCCGATCATCTACTTCTCCGTGAAGTGGTGGAACACGCTGCACCAGGGCGCGAGCGTGAGCCTGACCGCCGCACCCAAGATGGCCGCCACCATGCTCACCGGCATGCTGCTGATGAGCCTGGCGGCCTGGATGTACACCATCGCGACCTCGCTGTACCGGGTGCGCTCGATCATCCTCGAGCGGGAACGGCACGCGCGCTGGGTGCGTCAGCTGTTCGCCTGAGCGCCGACCCACCCCGACCGTCCACCGACACGCGAGCCCTCACCATGGCCGATCTCCACTGGACCTTCATCGGCGCCGCCTACGGGCTGACCGCGGTCGCGATCGTCGTCGAGCTCGTCGCGCTGATGCAGCGCCGCCGCCGCGCGATCGCCCGCGTGCGCAGCGAGCGCGAGTTCGACGAGGACGAGCGCGGCGACTGAGTCCCGCGCACGCCCACCCCCCGCACCACCGAGACCCACGCAGCACACCGATGAACGCCGCCACCCCGTCCGCCCCGCGCGGGCTCACGCCCCGCCAGAAGCGCTTCGCCTGGATCGCCGCCGGCCTCGCGGTCCTCGCGACCGCGGTCGGGCTCGTGCTGTACGCGCTCTCCTCGAACATCGTGTTCTTCTTCACGCCGACCCAGGTCTCGCGCAACGAGGCGCCGCAGGGTCGCGCGTTCCGCGTCGGCGGGCTGGTCGAGCCGGGCAGCCTGCAGCGCCAGGGCATCGACGTGCGCTTCAAGGTCACCGACAACGTGCAGGCGATCCCGGTCGTCTACCGGGGCACGCTCCCGGACCTCTTCAAGGAAGGCAAGGGCGTGGTCGCCCAGGGCACGATCGGTGCCGACGGCGTCTTCAAGGCCTCCGAGGTGCTGGCCAAGCACGACGAGAACTACATGCCGCCGGAGGCCGCCGAGGCGCTCAAGCAGGCGGGCCATCCGATGCAGTCGGGAACGGTGAAAGCGCAATGATCGGCGAGCTCGGACACTTCGCGCTGTGGCTGGCCCTGGCGATCTCGCTGGTCCAGGCGATCGGCGGGCTGCTGGGCGCGGCACGGGGCGACACCGCCTGGATGCGCACCGGCTTCAACGCGGCCAACGCGCAGTTCGCGATGATCGTGCTCGCGTTCGTCTCGCTCGCGAGCTCGTTCGTCGGCAACGACTTCACGCTGGTGAACGTCGCGAACAACTCCAACTCGCAGCTGCCCGTGGCCTACCGCATCGCCGCGTCGTGGGGCTCGCACGAGGGCTCGCTGCTGATGTGGGCGCTGATGCTCGCCGGCTGGACGGCGGCGGTCAACGCGTTCGGCGGCGCGCTGCCGCCGGTGTTCCGCGCCCGCGTCATCGGCGTGCTCGGCCTGATCGCGATCGGCTTCCTCGCGTTCATGCTGTTCACCTCCAACCCGTTCCTGCGCCAGTTCCCGCCGCCGCCCGACGGGCGCGACCTGAATCCGCTGCTGCAGGACCCGGGGATGGTGATCCATCCGCCGATGCTCTACATGGGCTACGTCGGCTTCTCGGTGGCCTTCGCCTTCGCGATCGCCGCGATGCTCGGCGGGCGCGTCGATGCCGCCTGGACCCGCTGGGCGCGGCCCTGGACCACCGCCGCCTGGTGCTTCCTCACGATGGGTATCGCCCTCGGCAGCGCCTGGGCGTACTACGAGCTCGGCTGGGGCGGCTGGTGGTTCTGGGATCCGGTGGAGAACGCCTCGTTCATGCCCTGGCTGGTCGGCACCGCGCTCATCCACTCGCTGGTCGTCACCGAGCGGCGCGGCGCCTTCAAGGCCTGGACGCTGCTGCTCGCGATCGCGGCGTTCAGCCTGTCGCTGCTCGGCACCTTCCTCGTGCGCTCCGGCGTGCTCACCTCGGTCCACGCCTTCGCGACCGACCCGACCCGCGGCGTCTTCATCCTCGCGTTCCTGGTCATCGTGGTCGGCAGCTCGCTGGTGCTGTTCGCGGTCCGCGGGCCCGGCATCGCCGGCAACCTCGCGCCGGTCGCCTTCCGCGGCAGCTCGCGCGAGGGCTACCTGCTCGCCAACAACGTGCTGATGGCGACCGCAGCGGGTTCGGTGCTGCTCGGCACGATGTACCCGCTGGTGCTCGACACGCTCGGGCTGGGCAAGATCTCGGTCGGCCCGCCCTACTTCGAGGCGGTGTTCTTCCCGGTGATGGCTCCGGCGGCGTTCCTGATGGGCATCGGCCCGATCGCGCGCTGGCGCGACGCCCCGATCCCCGAGCTCGCGCGCCGGCTGAAGTGGGCCTTCGGGGTGGCGGTGCTGGCCACAGTCGGCTTCGTGCTGGCGTCGGGCCGCTTCGGCGGCACCCAGAGCGGCTCGGCACTCGGCGCCATCGCCTTCGCCATCGGCATCTTCCTCGGACTGTGGCTGATGGTCGCGAGCGTGGTGGCCGTGATCGACCGCGCCTCGCAGGTCAAGGCGCCGACGTGGCCGGCGCGGCTGCGGGCGCTGCCCGGCGGCTTCTGGGGCATGATCGTCGCGCATGCGGGGGTCGGCGTGTTCTGCATCGGCGTGGCCGCGGTCAAGACGCTCGACGTCGAGGTCGACGCGGCGCTCGGGCCGGGCCAGACGGTCAGCGTGCGCGGCTACGAGCTGCGCCTGCTCGACATGAAGGAGATCGCGGGCCCGAACTACCGCGCCGCGCAGGCGCGCGTGCAGGTCTCCCGAGACGGCCGCGTGCTGTTCGACCTGCTGCCCGAGAAGCGCTTCTACAGTACGACGCAGATGGTGATGACCGAGGCCGCGATCGACTCTGGATTCACCCGCGACCTGTACGTGTCGCTCGGCGAGCAGCTGCCCGACGGCCGATGGACGATCAAGACCTGGGTCAAGCCCTTCATCGACTGGATCTGGGCCGGCTGCTTCATGATGGCCATCGGCGGCTTCATCGCGATCTCGGACCGCCGCTACCGTGCCAGCCGCGCGACCGAGGCCGCCTCGCGCCGCGTCGGCGCCGCGGCCTGACCGGACCGCCGGGACGATGCGCTCGCTCAAGTTCGTGGTGCCGGCGATCCTGTTCGCCATCCTCGCGGCGTTCCTGATGCGTGGCCTGTCCAAGGATCCGCGCGAGATCCCCTCGCCGCTGATCGGGCGGGCGGCACCGGCCTTCACGCTGCCGCAGCTCGCGCAGCCCGAGCAGATCTGGACGCCGCAGTCGATGGCCGGCAAGGTCTGGCTGCTGAACGTGTTCGCGTCCTGGTGCGTGCCCTGCCTCGTCGAGCATCCGCTGCTGCTGCAGATGTCCAAGCAGGGCACGCTGCCGATCGTCGGCTTCAACTACAAGGACGAGCCGCGCGCGGCTGGCGGCTGGCTCGCCAAGCATGGCGACCCGTACACCGTCGTCGTCGCCGACCGCAGCGGCAGCGTCGCGCTCGACTACGGCGTCTACGGCGTGCCCGAGACCTTCCTGGTGGATCGCGCCGGCGTCATCCGCTTCAAGCACGTCGGCCCGCTGACGCCCGAGGTGGTGAGCGGCAAGCTGATGCCGCTGGTGCGGGAGCTCACGAAGTGACCGCCAGAACGGCACTCGAGGCGCGCGTGACGAAGCAGACGGCTGCAGCAGCGCGCGCGGCGCTCGGCGCGCTGCTCCTCGCGGCCGCGCTCGGCGCGAGCGCGCAGACACGGTCGGCGCCGTCCGGCGTGCCGCCCGATCAGGAGCGCGAGCTGCTGCAGAGCGAGCGTTTCCGCCACCTCGCGAGCGAGCTGCGCTGCCTCGTGTGCCAGAACCAGACGCTCGCCGACTCCAACGCGGACCTGGCGATCGACCTGCGCAACGAGGTGCTGCGCCAGATGGCCTCCGGCAAGGACGACGGGCAGATCAAGTCGCACCTGGTCGATCGCTATGGCGAGTTCGTGCTGTACCGCCCGGTGCTCTCGGCGCGCAACCTCGCGCTCTGGGCCGGGCCGGCGGTGCTGCTGGCGATCGGAGCGGCGGTCATCTTCCGCGTCAGCCGGCGCCCGCGTGCGGCGGCGGCCCCGCCGCCCGCCGCGGACGACGACGCCCGGCTGGCCCGCGTCGAGCGCCTGCTGGACGCGGACGACCCCGCCCCGCGCTGATCAGGCCCCGGTGGCGATCCGGTGCAGCCCGCGTGCCGCGCAATCGGCATCGGCCCGCACGAAGGCCCGAGGCAGCCGCTCGCGACGTTCGGCCGGCAGCACGGCGAGCACCGGCGGCAGCGCCCGCTCGTAGAGCCCGGCGAGGCGCGCATCGGCCACCAGCACCAGCGGCAGCATGCGCTCGGGGTCGGGCGCGCCGTAAGGACCGGCCAGCGCCTGCCTGAGTTCGGTGCCGAGCAGCCATCCGGACAGCCGCGAGCGCTCGCTCGCGCCCGAGGCGCCCTGCCCCACGATCCGCGCACGGAAGGTGAAGAGCGCGTGCAGCCAGCCCGCGTCCGCGCCGGGCTCGAGCGCCTGCGCGACACCGGTGTCGAAGCCGGCCTCGTCGAGCGGCGCGGCCTCGCCGAAGGCCTTCGCCAGGCTGCCGTGCGAGCCGAGCAGGTCGTAGAGCTCGCCGGTGAACCAGGTGCCGAACGCGTCGATCACGCCGTCGCGCAGCCGCAGCCACTTCGCATGCGTGCCGGGCATGCACAGCAGCCCGTCGGCGAGCCCGGTGCCCAGGGCCTGCGTCTCCTCGCCGCGCAGCACGTCGGGCTCGCGGGTGCGCAGGCCGCCGACGATCGACAGCGGACGCCCGAGCGAAGTCGGCACCTCGACCAGCCGGTCGCGGATCGCATCGACCCCGGCGGGCAGGTCGACATAGGGCGCCTCGACCCAGGCGCCGCGGGCGCCGACCATCCCGCAGGCCAGCAGCGGCGCACCGGGGCGCGCCGCAGCCCAATCGCCGACCGTCTCGGCGAGCACCGCGTCGAAGCGTGCGGCGGGCAGCCCGATCGCACCGTGGTCACCGGCCCGACGGTCGCGGATCGTGCCGTCGCGGTCGATCAGCCAGGCGCGCAGACGCGACGAGCCCCAGTCGATCGCGATCGTGCCGTCGGCCCCGCGGCCCGGTGCTGCCTGCGTCTGCATCGCCCTGTCTCCTGCATCGACATCCCGGCCCGATGGTAGCGCGCGCCACGCCCCCGGCCCGCGCGCGCGGGCTCCGCCGGCGGACCTCGGCACGCCGCGTTGACAGCCCCCGTGCCCCGGTGTCGAATCGCCCCATGCCGGAACCGACGCGTTGAGCTGGGAGGTCACGCTCGCCGTGCTGTTCGCGGCCGCGGTGCACGCCGGCTGGAACGCCCTCGTCAAGCACGGTCGCGATCCGCTGCTCGAGACCACGCTGATCCACGGCTGGGTCGCGCTGCCGGCCTGGGTCGCGGTGACGCTCGTGCCCTGGCCGGGCCCCACGGCGATGCTCTGCCTGGCCGCATCGACCGCGGTCCACTGCGTGTACTACCACGCGCTCGCCGGCGCCTACCGCAGCGGCGACCTGAGCTTCGCCTATCCGGTGATGCGCGGCAGCGCGCCGATGTTCACCGCGCTGCTCGGCGTGGTGGTGCTCGGCGAGCGGCCCGCGCCGCTCGCCTGGGCGGGCATCGCGACGGTGTGCGCGGGCGTGCTCGCGATCGGCCTGGCCCGGGCGCGCGGCATCGATCCCGCGGCGCGACGCCGCTCGCTCGGGTGGGCGCTGCTCACCGCCGCGACCATCGTCGCCTACACGCTGATCGACTCGAGCGGCGCACGCAGCGCACCCACGCCGTGGTCCTACGTCGCGTGGCTCGCCGCGGTGCAGGGTCCGGTGATGGCGATCGTCGTCGCGCTTCGGCGAGGCCGCGCGCTCGTCGACTACGGCCGCGAGCGGGGCGCGACGCCGCTGCTCGCGGGCATCGCTTCGATGCTCGCGTACGGCATCGCGCTGTGGGCGATGACCCGTGCACCGGTCGCGCTCGTGGCCGCGCTGCGCGAGACCTCGGTGCTCTTCGCACTGCTCATCGCGCGCGGCCTGCTGGGGGAGCGCATCGGTGCGATGCGCTGGGCGGGGGCGGCATCGATCGTGGCGGGCGTGATCGCGCTGCGTCTGGCGTGAGGCGCGGCGCGTCGCCTGCGCGGCTGCGGCGCCCGAAACGAAAACGCCCCCGGCGGGGGCGTCTGCTGCACTCGCACGGCACGCACTAGGCGGCCGGCGGGATCGGCCTTACTTGGCCTTCTTCTTGTTCACGGCGGCCTTGAAGGCGGCACCGGCGGAGAACTTCGGAACGGTCGCGGCGGCGATCTTGATCTTCTCGCCGGTGCGCGGGTTCTTGCCCGTGCGCGCGGCACGCTTGCTCGAGAAGAAGGTGCCGAAGCCGACGAGGGTCACGCGGTCGCCCTTGGTCACGGCCTTCTCGACGGCGGCGACGATGGCGTTCAGCGCACGCTCGGCCGCGGCCTTGCTGATGTCCGCCTCTGCGGACACGGTCTCGATCAGTTCACTCTTGTTCATTGGCGACCTCCGTCGATCTCTCGGAAATGGGTGTCTTGTGCTGGTGTCGGTATGTCGGGCTGTGACGAAGGCCGCAGCCTCTCCATGCCAGCCCGATCAAGGCCGCGATTCTACAGACAAGGGCGCCGCGCGGCCTATCGGCGCGAGAATTTTCCCACAGCGACGCCCTTGACATGCGGGTTTCCGGGGGGTTTGCCCCGAAGGGCACAATGATGGCCCACCGTGCACCACCGCCCGCAATGACACTTACCCCGCCCCTGCATCCCGACTCGCTGCTCCTCCATGCCGACGATGCGCTGCACGAGGGCAGCTCGGTCACGCCGATGATCCCGTGGTCGGCGACGTTCAGCGCCGAGGACGCGCAGGCCTTCGCACGGATGGCCTCGGAGCCGATGCACGAGCGCTACTACACGCGCTACGGCAACCCGCTGCACCGCCGCATCGCGCGCATCGTCGCCGACCTCGAAGGGGCCGAGACCGGTCTCGTTGCTGCGAGCGGCATGGGCGCGATCTCGACGGTGGCGCTCGGGCTGCTCAAGCAGGGCGACCGCGTCGTCGCGCAGCGCAACCACTACATGGGCACGACGAAGCTGCTCTCCGAACTGCTCGCGCGCTTCGGCGTGTCGGCCGAGTTCGTCGACCAGACCGACACCGACGCCTTCGCGCGCGCCCTCGCACGGCCGGCGGCGATGGTCATGCTCGAGTCGCCGACGAATCCGGACTGCAGCCTGACCGACCTCGCCGCCGTCGCGGCGCTCGCGCATGCGGCAGGCGCGACGGTGGTCGTCGACAACACCTTCGCCACGCCGCTGAACCAGCGCCCGCTGGCCCTCGGCGCCGACCTGGTCGTGCACAGCGCCACGAAGTATCTCGGCGGTCACCACGACCTCACCGCGGGCGTCGTCGTCGGCGACGCCGCGACGATCGAGCGGCTCTGGTCGACGCAGATCGTGCTCGGTGCGACGCTCTCCCCGATGGACGCCTGGCTGCTGCTGCGGGGCATGCGCACCCTGTCGGTCCGCGTGCGCCGCATCAACGAGAGCGCGCTCACGGTCGCGCAGGCGCTCGCCGCACATCCCGCGATCGCATCGGTCTCCTACCCGGGGCTCGCCTCCCACCCGCAGCATGGGCTCGCCCGGCGTCAGATGAGCGGCTTCGGTGGCGTCATGGGCCTGCGCCTTCGCGCCGGCTACGACGAGACCGCCCGCTTCGTGGCGGGCCTGCGCCTGCCGCAGCACGCGGTGAGCCTGGGCGGCGTCGAGTCGCTGATCGTCCATGCGGCGGCGATGTGGGCCGGCACGCTCGACGACGCCGGCATGCGGCTCGCGGGCATCGAGCCCGAGCTCGTCCGGCTCTCGGTCGGGCTGGAGCACCCGGACGACCTGATCGCCGACCTGACCCGAGGCCTCGACACGCTGCTCCCGGCCTGAACGGGGTGCGACACGCCGTGCCCGGACGCATCGCGGGCGCCGGCGGCCATGCCGATCCGCCCGTCGGCCACCCACGGGAGACCGATGGACGTTCCGGGCTCCGACGCCCTCCCGGAGACTGTGCAGAACCACGGCGTCGGATGTGAAAAGGGGTCGCAAAGATGCCTCGGCGCCCCGGACAGCCGGTCGACCGTGTTGCGGACCCGCCCACCGTGACCCAGCTCGGTGCGCAGGCGCGGATGAGCCACACCCCTTTAAGGTTAGACTCCGACGCATTCCGGCCCCGGAGCCCCTCTTGCCTCGTTCGCGCGTCGCGATTCCGCTCGTTTCCCGCCCGCCTGGCCCGTTCGCGTTCCTGCGCACCGCGATGCTGCTCGGCGCGCTGGCGATGGCCGGATGCGGTGGCGGTGGCGGTGGCGGCGGCACGCCCCCGGCGAGCGGCGGCGGGGGCGGCGGGGGCGGCGACACCTCCGGGACGATCGAGCCGAAGACCGTGTCGGCCGGACCGGGCTGCGACCTCGTCTACACGATCACCCAGTCGGCGGTGCTGACCGGCGAGGACCCGCTGCTCGGGCGGCAGTGGCACCTGCGGAACACCGGGCAGAGCGGCGGCATCGCCGGCGAAGACCTGCGTGCGCTCGACGCATGGGGCGTGACCCGGGGCGCCGGCGTGCGTGTGGCCGTCATCGACGACGCGATCGAAGTGGTGCACGCCGACCTGCTGCCCAACCTCGTCGAGGGCGCGAGCCGCAGCTACCGGGCGGGCAATCGCGGCAACGCCTGGCCGCTGCCCTGCTACGGCGGCACGGACCCGGTCACCCTCGAGCTCCTCGAAGTGCACGGCACCGCGGTCGCGGGCGTGGTGCTCGGGCGCGACGGCAACGCGATCGGCGGCGCGGGCGTCGCGCCGCGTGCCTCGCTGGTGGCCTTCGATGCGCTGGTCACCAAGCAGGACGCCGACATCGCCGACGCGCTGCTGCGCGACTCGGCCTTGAACGCGATCTACCAGAACAGCTGGGGCGCGCCCGACAGCGACGGCGCCCTGCACACCGCACCGCCCGCCTTCGCCGCCGCGATCCGCAGCGGCATCGACACCGGCCGAGGCGGGCTGGGCGCGGTCTATGTCTTCCCGGGCGGCAACGGCGGCTGCTTCGCGCTCGACGGCTCGGGCAGCTGCATCAGCGACAACGCGAACTTCGACGGCTTCGTGAACCGCCTCGGCCCGATCGCCGTCTGCGCGGTCGACCAGGCCGGTCGCAAGCCGTGGTACGGCGAACCGGGCGCGAACCTGCTGGTCTGCGCGCCGTCCTCGGGTGACGGCAAGAACATCGTCACGACCACGATCCGCGGCGCCTGGCGCGAAGACTTCAGCGGCACCTCGGCAAGCACGCCGCAGGTCTCCGGCGTGGTCGCCCTGATGCTGGCGGCCAACCCGGCGCTCAGCTGGCGCGACGTCCGGCTGATCCTCGCGAAGACCGCCCGGCGCAACGACCCGGCCAGCGGCAGCTGGGAGCGGACCGGCACGGGCCCCTACTTCAGCCACCAGTACGGGTTCGGCGTGACCGACGCCAAGGCTGCGGTCGATCAGGCCGCCGGCTGGCGCTCGGTCGGCGGCAGTGCCCAGATGAAGACCTGCACGCTCCCCGAGCGCACGCAGCCGCTGCCCGTCCCGGACGCCGCCCGCGATCCCGCCGCCCCCGTCGTCCCGGTGACCGACAGCGTGGTCGTGCCGGCGGACTGCGGCATCACGCATATCGAGTTCGTCGAGGTCCGCGTGACCGCGACCCACACCTACTCGGGCGACCTGCGGATCCGGCTGATCAGCCCCCAGGGGTCGGTGAGCCGCCTGGCCGAATCGCGGATCTGCCGTGGCGACGGCAGCGATCCGTGCGGGAAGTTCAACGGCTGGACATTCGGGTCGATGCGCCACCTCGACGAGGCCGCCGCCGGCACCTGGACGCTCGAGCTGGCCGACATGGTCGAGTTCGACGAGGGGCGCCTCGAGAAATGGAGCCTGACACTCTATGGCCGCTGAAGACATCGCCCGCCGCGCCGCCCGGACGACGGCCGCGCTCGTCGCGGCCGCCGTGCTCGCCTGCGCCTCGGGCGGCGCGCTCGCGGCCGCCCCCGAGCAGGCGCAGCTCGAGACCCTCTCCAAGCCCGTCCGCGCCAAGGCCAAGGCCGCGCCGCCGACCCTCGCCTGGCACGACGGCGCCGCCAAGCGCGGCCTGACGATCGACACCTCGCTCGAGGCCGACTTCTCCCCGGGCGCCGGCGACGGTCGCGTGCTCAGGCGGGCCGGCACCGCCCCGAAGTCGGCCGCCGCGCAGGTCTCCCCGGTGCTGCGCGACGAGACGGGCCAGCCGCGCGCGCTGCCCGGCGGCGTGATCGTCGTGCTGGCGGCGCCCGCCGACGAGGCCGCCGGCCGCGCCCTCCTCGTGGGCAATGGCGCGACGCCGGTGCGCCGGCTCTCCGACACGCTGTGGATCGTCGAAGGGCCGGTCGGGCTGGGCTCGCTCGAGCTGGCCAACCGGCTCCAGGCCACGGGGCGCTTCGCCTCCGCCCAGCCCAACTGGTGGGTCGAGCGAACGCTCAAGTGAGCGCGGCGCATACAATCGTCGGCCAGCCGCACACCCGGGTCCGACCTCCATGCGCACCGATCAGCCGGTCACCGTCCGGCGCCTCGACTATTCCCCGCCGGACCACACGGTCGAGCGCATCCACCTGAGCTTCGAGCTCGACCCGCAGCGCACGCGGGTCACCGCCCGGATGGCCGTGCGCCGCCGCGCCGATGCGCCGGCCGACGCCCCGCTGGCCCTGGACGGCGAAGGCCTCGAGCTGCTGTCGGCCGCGATCGATGGCGTGCCGGTCCCCGCGGACCGGCTGCACAGGCTCGCCGACGGCCTGCGCATCGACGCGCCGCCCGCGGCCTTCGAGCTGCTCACGGTGGTCGCGATCTCGCCGGCCTCGAACACCGAGCTGATGGGGCTGTACCTCTCCAACGGCAGCTTCTACACGCAGTGCGAGGCCCAGGGCTTCCGGCGCATCACCTACTTCCCCGACCGTCCCGACGTGATGGCCCGCTACAGCGTCGAGCTGATCGCGGACGCCGCGCGCTGGCCGGTGCTGCTGTCGAACGGCAACCTCGTCGAAGCGGGCCCGCTGCCCGGCGGACGCCACCGCGCGCTGTGGGACGATCCCTTCCCCAAGCCCTGCTACCTGTTCGCGCTGGTCGCCGGCAACCTGGTCGCGCAGGAAGCGCGCCTGGTGACCCAGTCCGGCCGCGACGCGCTGCTGCAGGTCTGGGTCGAGCCGGGCAACCTCGACCGCACCGACCATGCGATGCAGTCGCTGATCCGCTCGATCCGCTGGGACGAGCAGCGCTACGGGCTCGAGCTCGACCTCGATCGCTTCATGATCGTCGCCGTCGGCGACTTCAACATGGGCGCGATGGAGAACAAGGGCCTGAACATCTTCAACACGAAGTACGTGTTCGCCCATCCGCGCATCGCCACCGACGCCGACTTCGGCAACGTCGAGTCGGTGGTCGCGCACGAGTACTTCCACAACTGGACCGGCAACCGCGTGACCTGCCGCGACTGGTTCCAGCTGACGCTCAAGGAGGGCCTGACGGTCTTCCGAGACCAGGAGTTCTCGGCCGACGTGCTCGCCAGCGCCAGCCCCGACGAGGCCTCGGCGCGCAGCGCGCGCGCGGTCCGACGCATCGACGACGTGCGTACGCTGCGCAGCCTGCAGTTCGCCGAGGATGCCGGCCCGATGGCCCATCCGATCCGGCCCGACGCCTACCAGGCGATCGACAACTTCTACACCGTCACCGTCTACGAGAAGGGCGCCGAGGTCATCCGCATGCTGCAGGCCCTGGTCGGGCGCGACGGCTTCGCCCGCGGCATGGCGCTCTACTTCGAGCGGCACGACGGCCAGGCGGTCACCTGCGAGGACTTCGTCGCCGCCGTGGCCGACGCCAACGGGCGCGACCTGTCGCAGTTCCGCCTGTGGTACGCGCAGGCCGGCACGCCGCGCGTGCGTGCCGAGGGCCGCTGGGACGAGGCCGCGCGCCGCTACGAGCTGGTGCTGTCGCAATGGTGCCCGCCCTCGCCCGGGCAGCCCGAGAAGGCACCCTTCCACATTCCGGTCGCGGTCGGCCTGCTCGGGGCGGACGGGCGCGAGCTCGCGCAGGCGACGCTCGAACTGACCGAGACGCGCCAGACCTTCGTCTTCGAGGACATCGACCCCGCGCCCGGATCCGATGGCCGGCGCTTCGTCGTGCCCTCGCTGCTGCGCGAGTTCTCCGCGCCGGTGATCCTCGAGCACGATCCGGGCGACGCGGGCCTGGCGTTCCTGCTGGCCCACGACACCGATGCGTTCAACCGCTGGGAGGCCTCGCAGCGGCTGGCGGTCTCGGCGATCCTGCGCGTCATCGGCGGCGAGCCGGCCGCGGGCGCGGCGGCGCCGCTGGTCGAGGCGCTCGGTCGCGCGCTCGCCGATGCGCGGCTCGACCCGGCGCTGCGCGAGCGGCTGCTCGCGCTGCCCTCGGAGGGCTTCGTCGCCGAGCAGTTGTCGGTGGTGGAGCCCGGTGCGCTGCGCGCCGCGCGCAACGCGGTGCGCGACGAGATCGGCCGCGGCCTGGCGACGGCGCTGCGTGCCGTCGTCGAGGGGCTGCGGCCCGCCTTCCCGTACTCGCCCGACGCGGTGCAGACCGGCCGGCGGGGCCTGCGCAACGCCGCGCTCGGACTGCTGGTGGAAGCCGGCGTGCCGGGCGCCGACGCGCCCGCCGCCGCGCAGATCGCCGCCGCCGACAACATGACCGACCGCCTGGGCGCGCTGTCCGCGCTCGCGCACTCGGCCTCGCCGCTGCGCGAGGCCGCGATCGCCGACTACGCGCGCGAGTTCGCCGACGAGCCGCTCGCGATGGACAAGTGGTTCATGCTGCAGGCGACGATGCACCGGCAGCCGGGCGACGCACCGGTGCTCGAGCGCGTGCGCGGGCTGATGTCGCATCCGGCGTTCTCGATGCGCAACCCGAACAAGGTGCGGGCGCTGATCACCTCGTTCTGCGGTGGCAATCTCGCCGAGTTCCACGCCCCGGACGGCTCGGGCTATGCATTCTGGGCCGAGCAGGTGCTGTCGCTCGATGCGCTGAACCCGCAGATCGCCGCGCGGCTGTCGCGCGCCATGGACCGCTGGCGCAAGTTCGATCCCGCACGCCAGGCCGCCATGCGCGCCGCGCTCGAACGGGTCGCGTCGCAGGCGCGATCCGCCGACGTCCTGGAGATCGTCGGCAAGTCGCTCGCCTGAGCGCGCGCGTGTTCGACGTCGGGCGAGCGTGGCGGCCCGGCCCCGGGCAGACGCCCGGGCGACCGACCACCGGGCGCGGCTCCGCCACGCCCGACGAGTCGGATCACGCCGGTCGGTCGAGCACGACATCGAAGCGGATCAGTTCGGCCTGAGCGACGACTGCACCACCGACGGCCGCGGCGAGCCTTCGCATCGGGTCCGATCGCATCAGCTCGGCATGATCCGCGTAGGCAGTCGCAGGCCGCTGCGCGACCGCCTTGTCGACGTCGCACTGGGTGATCAGCAGGTCGCGCTCGCCCGCCCGTACTGCGATGTGGATGTGAGGCACGAAGGTCCAGGGCAGGAACCTGAACAGCGTCCGCTTGTAGCCACCCGGACGGATCGTCCGGTATGCGTACCAGCCGTCAGCATCGATGTCGCTTTCGCCGTGGCCACGGAAGGCCGGATCCGGGCGGCCATGGCCGGGCGTCTCGGCCGAATGGTAGTCGTAGCGACCAGTGGAATTGGCCTGCCAGACCTGTAACCGAAGTCCGGAGTGGGGTCGCCCGGCGGTGTCGAGCAGCCGGCCGGCAAGCACCACCGGCTTGCCCGGCGATACGGCATCGCGAGACGTCATCAGGTCGATACCTCCCCAGTTCGTACCGTTGTCAGGTCGGTACGGACCCTCGAAGTCGGTGGGAGTCGGACGAAGCCGCTGCTGCGCATTCGCGGGCCGAGGCCCGAGCAGCCCGCCGAGGCTCGATGCAGCAAGCGCTGCGAGAAGCACGACAGAATTGAAGCGGCGACGCGGCCACGGCCGCGGGGAATGCGGGTCAAGCGAGTTCATCTTCAGCTCCACGAGGTTGCGCTGGGGTCCAATGCGGCCACGGATGCAGCCGTGGCAATAATGCAAGCAATTGCTCATAATCTGTACTCGCGTCTTGCGCGCCGAGGTCCGACCATGCCCCGCATCGACTTGCGCCAGAGAAAATCGCCCCGCCAGGCCCGCTCGGCCGACACGGTGGAGACCATCCTCGCTGCGGCGGCTCGCGTTCTTGGGCGCGAGTCGCTGGCTGGGTTCAATACCAACCGCGTAGCCGAGGTCGCCGGCGTCAGCGTCGGATCGCTGTACCAGTACTTCCCGAACAAGTCCGCGCTGGTCGCGGCCCTGATCGACCGGCACGAGGCGGCGCTCGCGGCCAGCATCGAGTCCTGCGTGGCCGCGCATCAGGACCGCTCGCTGCGAGAGGCGCTGCTGGGCTTGGTGGACATCGGCATCGCGCAGCAGTACGCGCGTCCGTTGCTGGCCGCGGCGCTCGATCACGAGGAAGCGCGCCTGCCGCTCGGGCCGCGGCTGCGCGAACACGAACAGCGGATCGGCGTCGCGGTCACGACCCTGCTGCAGCGCCATGCATCGGAACTCGCGGCGCCGCCCCGACCGAGCGACGTGCAGGACATCTTCGTCATCGCCAAGGCAATGATCGAAGCGGACGCGATGGCCGGTCGTACGCCACCAGCCGATCTGCGCGAGCGCGTCGCACGCGCCCTGTTGGGCTACCTGAAGACCCCGCCTGCCGCCGGCGATACGCCCGCCGAGGGTGGATAGAACGCATCCGTCCGTACAACACCCGAAACAGGGCGCGACAGGCCATCGGCATCGTCACCCGCGCAAGCGATGCCGGCAATTCGGCATCGTTCGCCGCCGCATCGACCTGCAGGCTCAGCACGTCGGTCCCCACCATCACAGGCGAGCCCGAGCTTGCAAGGGTCGGCGCCCGCCCGGTTCCCGCTGGGTCGCGTGGCAGCACCGTGGCACTCGTCACGGCCCGACCCGGCCTGCGTCCGTAGAATGACGATCCCGACGCGGAGAAGCCCATGGCCAAGCAGATCAGCCTGTCGCAGTACCTGATCGAGAAGCAGCGCGAGAAGAACCTGATCCCGGCCGAGCTGCGGCTGCTGCTCGAAGTGGTCGCGCGCGCCTGCAAGCGGATCAGCTACGCCGTCGGCAAGGGCGCGCTCACCGGCGTGCTCGGTGCGGCGGGCTCGGACAACATCCAGGGCGAGGCCCAGCAGAAGCTCGACGTGATCGCCAACGAGACGCTGCTCGAGGCCAACGAATGGGGCGGGCACCTCGCCGCGATGGCCTCCGAGGAGATGGACCACCCCTACACGATCCCGAACCGCTATCCGAAGGGCGAGTTCCTGCTGCTGTTTGACCCGCTCGACGGCTCGTCGAACATCGACGTCAACGTCTCGACCGGCACGATCTTCTCGGTGTTGCGCCTGCCGGAGGGCGTCAAGGAGTCACTGGAGCACCACTTCCTGCAGCCGGGCTCCAAGCAGCTCGCCGCCGGTTACGCGGTCTACGGTCCGTCCACGCTGCTGGTGCTGACCGTCGGCGACGGCGTGGCCTGCTTCACGCTCGACCGCGAGACCGGTTCGTGGTGGCTGACCTGCGACGCCATGACGGTGCCCGAGGACACCAAGGAATTCGCGATCAACGCGTCGAACTCGCGGCACTGGTTCGAGCCGGTGCAGCGCTACGTCGCCGACCTGACCGCGGGCAGGAACGGGCCGCTCGCCAAGGACTACAACATGCGCTGGGTGGCGTCGATGGTGGCCGACGTGCACCGCATCATGACCCGCGGCGGCATCTTCATGTACCCGGCGGACCAGCGCGAGCCGGACAAGCCCGGCAAGCTGCGCCTGATGTACGAGGCCAACCCGATGGCCTTCATCGTCGAGCAGGCCGGCTCCACCCTACATGAGCGGGTCGCGGTGTTCCTGGGCTCGAAGCACGAGGTGGAGCGGGCGACGCGGTATCACGAGGGTTGAGGGCGGCGGGTTAAAGGGGTCCTAAGTGTCTCGTAGAGATGTATCGCACAGCGAAGTCGCTGAATGACTGCGAAAATTGGCGCAAAGCGTCCGGAGAATCTCTGTAATATGGAATTTTCCCAAGATTAGTCGTCAACAGCTCTTGTAACTTTCCGGATATCACACTGGGATGTGCGGAACCATTGCTACTCAGGGATACCATATCCCTCTGCAGTTGCTTTAAACTCTTAAAAACGGGGCCTTTCACACTTTTAAATACCCCCTCTGGGACTGAACATCTCGATAATCGGATTAACGCATTCGCCGCGAACTCCTTGCCCATGAGAAGCGTTGAAGCTAGACTCTCCGAAAGCCACAATAGATTGATCTCCCCCCCCCCCCCCAAATCTTGGGCCACGACGCCTAGGGGCGCTCTGACGACCTTCCCCGAGGCGAATGCCGAATTCGCCGCATCGCCCTCTCGAGGCTGCCCAAAAAGAGCCGGGGTGATGATGAAACCAGAACCAACTGACGAAATTGCCATGCGAACCTCTGAAGAAAAGCGCCGCGCGTTCGGAGAGAAGGCGCGCGACGCGGTACAAGGGAGCGAAAGTGTCACACGTCGCCCGAGCCGTAGGTAGCTGGGGGGCACCCTAGGAGCCTGTCGGGCTATGGTGGCCGACGTGCACCGCATCATGACCCGCGGCGGCATCTTCATGTACCCGGCGGACCAGCGCGAGCCGGACAAGCCCGGCAAGCTGCGCCTGATGTACGAGGCCAACCCGATGGCCTTCATCGTCGAGCAGGCCGGCCGAAGCACGAGGTGGAGCGGGCGACGCGGTATCACGAGGGCTGAGGGCGGCGGGTGGTTGACGGGCGGGTCGGCGCGCGGGAGGCGGCTCCAGGCCACCGCCGAGAGCGTTTCGGATTAGACGCGCCCGCGCAGAAGTGAATTCATAAGTTGTTTCATGAACTCCTTGGAATATTCGCTAACCGCCCAGTCTTGTTGAAAACCCGTCTTCGACAGAAGCTCCTGAGGTGCGGCTCTGAGCGCTTGGGAATTCCTGAGCTCTGTCTTTATCAGGGCTTCAAGACGGGCTCTGGTGCTTACGTAAAAATCGCCGCCATTGCGCAAGGCATCATTCTTTAAATTCGGCAGTTCAGAACGAAGGGTTTTGATCGCGGATTGGCAGGATCTGAGAAATACCTGACGCTGAGTCATTATCGATGATGTCACGTCAGCAATACCCGTACGCCCTGGACCGAACGCCGACCCGGTGATTTTCCCGAAGAATTCCGGCGTCATCAGCGCTCCATCCAGGATCGTCCGTGCCAGCTTCTGAGAAGATCCCAGAAACTCCATCAACAAGGTCAGCCCCCCCACCCACCCGCCTCGTCCCCCAGCCCGCTGGCTACCTCGACTTGCGCGCTCACGGGCCTACGCAGCTCGAATTCGCTACCCCCCACATTCATCACAGGCCGGTTGAAGACACCCGTTGCATACACAGACATGCAAACCCCTTCGACGTTCAAAGAATGGCGAGAGCCTCCCACATTGCCCGAGTCGCGAACAGCTAGGGTGCTCCCTAGATTCCCGCCACACGGGCCTGCCGTCTGACGGATCAGCGGGCCGGGGCCTCGCGGCCTGCACGCCGCACGCCCGCGACTCGCCCGCGCCCCTGCAGCAGGCTCGCCAACGCATCGGCCGCCGCCGCGAACCCCATCGCCGCCGCCACCATCACGACGCTGCCGTAGCCCGCACAGGCGCGCGGCTGTCAATCGTCGACGGCATGGACCACATGCTCAAGCGCGCCGGTCTGGACGCGGCGAGCTACACCGATCCGACGCGGCCGCTGGCACCCGGACTGGCCGACTCGATCCTGCGGTTCCTCGACGGCCCACGCTGATACTGGCTTGCGGCGCAGACCGTGCACGGTGCTTCGGGTCCACCAGCGCAGCCTCGCCGTTCGGCCGAGGTCGGAGGATCATCGGGGTCGGCCGGCGCGAGCCGGACAAGCCCGGCAAGCTGCGCCTGATGTACGAGGCCAACCCGATGGCCTTCATCGTCGAGCAGGCCGGCGGCATGGCCACCAACGGCGTCCAGCGCATCCTCGAACTCCAGCCGACCAAGCTGCACGAGCGGGTGGCGGTGTTCATGGGATCGAAGAACGAGGTGATGCGCGCGACGCGGTATCACGAGGGCTGAGTCGGGCAGCCCGAGGCCCAATCGCGCACGGTGCACAACCCGCGCGCGAATACACCCCGCGAGCCTGCTGGACAGGGGACTGGCACGGACAGGCACCCGCCATCGTCCAAATAGCGGCTTTGCACGCCGCTTTTCACAATCGCTGGCGCGGGCGATGCACCTAGAGTGTGCATCGTACCCGCGGGCCTCGGCCCGATCGCCGACAGCCCGCCCACCCCGACCGCCGCCCCGCGATGACCGAACGCTCACATGCAGCACGCTCCGATGCACACCTCCACTCGGGAGACCGGCAGGCGGCAGTCAGCCTGACCGGCTACTTCCGCTACCACGGCCTGTGGGCGCCCGGCGTCCGGCTCTTCCGGGTCATGCCGTTCGCCTCGAAGTCGGCGCTGATCTCGCTGGCCTTCTGCATCCCGCTGGCGACGATCGCCTTCCTGTACTTCGCCAAGCAGGCGGAGATGCTGCAGTTCTCCCGCAAGGAAGTCGTCGGCATCGCCTACGCCCGCTCGGCGCTGCCGGTACTCGGTGCGGTGCGCGAGCTCCGCAACCGGGCGGTGCTCGGCACCCCGGACCTCGAGGCGGCAGGGCGGGCAGAAAAGGTCGCGCACGAGGCACTCGCCAGCATGCAGGCGAAGCTCGGGACGCCGCTCGGCACCGACGAGGCCTGGGCGGCGCTGCAATCGCTGCGGCAGGCCGCGAGCGCGCCGGGCGCGAGCGCCGACGCGATGTCCGCACTCGAGGCCTACGGTCAGTACGGCGCGGCGCTGCGCACGCTGCTCTCCGGTGCCATCGACGGCTCGAACCTCGCGCTCGACCCGGAGATCCTCACCTACCACCTGATGGACGCGGCGCTGATCCAGGCCACCGGGCTGATGGATCACATCGCCGAGACCGCGAGCTACGGTGCCGCCGTCCTCAAGCCAGGCAGTGCCCTCCAGTCCTCGCGCATCGAGACCCTCCTGACCCTGGCGGACGCGCGCCTCGCCGATCTGCGCCGCAGCACCGCGAAGATCACGCGGCACGACCCCGCGGCGGCAACCGGTATCGCGGTCGATGCGCTCGCGCAGTCGGTGACGGCCTACATGCAGGCGACGCTGATCCGGTTCTCGAGCGAGACCCCGACCGGCGACCCGGTGGCACTGGTCGCTGAGGCGACCAAGGTCCATGCGGCGATCGCTGCGCACCAGGCGACGCTGATCGGCGTGCTGGAGGCCGCACTCGCTGACCGGATCGCGCGCCTAGAGATGGAGCGGATCGCCATCGCCGTGCTGCTGAGCTCGGCACTGCTGCTCGCCGCCTACCTGTTCTATGCGTTCTTCCTGGTCACCCGCGGCGGACTTCGCGAGGTGGCCACGCACATCGAGGCCATGGCGGCGGGAGACCTGACCCGTACGCCTCGCCCCTGGGGCAGGGACGAAGCGGCCGCACTGATGCGCACGCTCGCCACCATGCAGGACTCGCTGCGCACGATCGTCGCCAAGGTCCGCACCAGCGCCGACTCGGTGGTGCAGGCCAGCACCGAGATCTCGAGCGCATCGCTGGACCTGTCGGGCCGCACCGAGCAGACGGCCGCCGCGCTGGAGCAGTCGGCGGCCTCGATGGAGGAGATCACGTCGACCGTGCGCATGACCGCGGACAATGCCCGCCAGGGCGCCGAGATCGCCGCCGACAATGCCTCGGTCGCGCGGCGCGGCGGCGTGGTGATCGAGGACGTCGTGAAGACGATGGACGAGATCCGTCAGGCCTCGGCCCGGATCGCGAGCATCAACTCGGTGATCGACGGGATCGCGTTCCAGACCAACATCCTGGCTCTCAACGCCGCGGTCGAGGCGGCGCGCGCCGGCGAGCAGGGTCGCGGCTTCGCGGTCGTCGCGAGCGAGGTCCGTGCCCTGTCCCACCGCTCTGCGGACGCCGCCCGCGAGATCAAGGCACTGATCGAGGCGACCGTCTCGAAGGTCGCGACCGGGACGACGGTCGTGCGCAGCGCCGGCGAGACGATGCAGGAGATCGTCGCGAACGCCGAACGCCTGACGCTGCTCACCACCGCGATCGCCGACGCCGCGAACCAGCAGGACTCGGGCGTCGGTCAGGTCGGCACGGCGCTCCAGGACCTCGACCGCGGCGCCCAGCAAAACGCGGCGCTCGTCGAGGAGACCGCCGCCGCCGCGGGTTCGCTGAAGGACCAGGCCGTCGCCCTCTCTGAGACGGTGTCGGTCTTCAGCCTGCCCGGTGACACGCGGTACTGAGCCCGGGCGCCGCGCAGCGGATCAGCGGCGGGACACCGGCCCCCGCAGCAGCGCCGCCACCGCATCCGACGCCGCCGCGAACCCCATCGCCGCGGTGACCATGACCACGCTGCCGTAGCCCGAGCAGGCCAGCGGCATCCCGGCCTCGCCCGGCGACTCGGGCCGCGCGCCGCCGGTGGGCGCCGGCGACCAGATCGCATCGACGCCGAAGCGTGCGCCGCGTTCCCGCGGGAACGCATGGTCGCGGCGCAGGCGCGCGCGCACGGAGGCAAGCAGCGCGTCGCCCTTCGCATCGGCCAGGTCGGTGCGGCGCAGCGCCAGCGGATCGATGCGCCCGCCCGCGCCACCGCAGCCCACCACCGGCACCCCGCGCACGACGCAGGTCGCGACCAGCGCCGCCTTCGCACGCGGCGCGTCGATCGCGTCGACGATCACGTCGGCATCGGCCGCGAGCAGCGCACCGACATTGTCGACAGTGACGAAGTCGTCGACCTGCACGACGACGGTGTCGGGCGAGATGTCCGCGATGCGCGCGGCCATCGTCCCCACCTTTGACGCACCGAGCGTCGAGTCGAGCGCGTGGATCTGCCGGTTCACGTTCGACTCGGACACATGGTCGAGGTCGATCAGCGTGAGCCGACCGATGCCGCAGCGCGCGAGCGCCTCGGCCACCCACGAGCCCACGCCGCCCACGCCCACCACCACGGCGTGCGCCGACGCGATGCGCCTCGCGCCCGCCTCGCCGTAGAGGCGCGCCACGCCGCCGAAGCGGCGCGCCGCGAGCGTGTCCCCGGGCAGCGCGGCGGTCGCGCGCTGCGGCAGGCCGCCGTCGCCATCGACGCTCACCGCGCCGGTCCTCGCATCGTCAGGGCAGCAGCACCGTCGAGCCGGTGGTCTTGCGTCCCTCGAGGTCGCGGTGCGCCTGCGCCGCGTCGGCCAGCTTGTAGCGCTGCTCGATCTCGATCTTCACCTTGCCCGACGACACCATCTTCATCAGGTCGCCGGCGATCTCCTCGAGGTTCTCGCGGCGCTCGGTGTGCGGCATCAGCGAGGGCCGCGTGATGTACAGCGTGCCCTTGAGCGCGGTCAGCGGCATCGGCGGCACCGGGCCCGAGGCGTTGCCGAAGCTCACCATCAGGCCGAAGGGCGCGAGCGAATCGAGCGAGGCCTGGAAGGTGTCCTTGCCGACCGAGTCGTACACCACCGGCACCATCGCGCCCTTCGTGATCTCGCGCACGCGCTCGGCGACGTTCTCCTCGCGGTACAGGATCACGTGGTCGGCGCCGTGCGCCCGCGCGAGGTCGGCCTTCTCCTTCGAACCCGCGGTGCCGATCACGGTGACGCCGAGCGCCTTCGCCCACTGCATCGCGATCAGGCCGACGCCGCCGGCGGCCGCGTGGAACAGGATGGTCTGGCCCTTCTGGAGCGTGTAGGTGCGGCGGAACAGGTACTGCACCGTCATGCCCTTGAGCATCATCGCCGCGCCGGCCTCGAAGCCGATCTTCGAGGGCAGCTTGACCAGCTTGCCGGCCGGCATGTTGCGCACTTCCGAGTACGAGCCCTGCGGCCCGCCGGCGTAGGCGACGCGATCGCCCGGCTTGACGACGGTGACACCGGCGCCCACGGCCACCACCTCGCCCGCGCCCTCGGTGCCGAGGCCGGAGGGCATCGGCGACGGGTACAGGCCGCTGCGGACGTAGCAGTCGATGAAGTTCAGGCCGACGGCGTGATGGCGGACCTGCGCCTCGCCGGGGCCGGGTGCACCGACCTCGACGTCGACGTACTGCAGCACTTCCGGACCGCCGTTCTGCGAGAAGCGGATGGCCTTGGGCATGGGTGTCTCCGTGGAATGTTCTGGATGGGCGACGGGTGCCCCGGGGACGCACGCGGAACGCGCCGGGCATCGCGCGGGGTGCGCGAGGCGAGTATAGCCAGCGCGGGCGGCCCCGGCCGCCGAGTCCGGTCGCTGTGGCAGGATACGGAAACCCCTGCCCCGGGCGCGCGCCGCCCCCGCCCCGTGACCGACGCCCTCCTCCCGGCGCTCGACGTCCTCGCCCTCGGCGAGCCGATGATCGAGTTCAACCAGACCACGCCCGGCCGCCCGGAGTTCCTGCAGGGCTTCGGCGGCGACACCTCCAATGCCGCCATCGCCGCCGCCCGCAGCGGCGCGCGCGCCGGCTACCTGACGCGGCTGGGCGACGACGCCTTCGGCCGGATGCTGCTCGGGCTCTGGCGCGACGAGGGCGTCGACACCGGTGGCGTCGCGATCGATCCGGCCGCGCACACCGCGGTCTACTTCGTCACCCACGGCACCGACGGGCACGCGTTCTCGTACCTGCGCGCCGGCTCGGCCGCGAGCCGGATGGGCCCGGCCGACGTGCCGCTCGAGCGCGTGCGCCGCACCCGGATCCTGCAGGCCTCGGGCATCAGCCTGGCGATCTCGGCCAGCGCCTGCGATGCGGTGCTCCATGCCTTCGAGGCCGCGCGCGCCGCCGGCGTGCAGGTCGCCTTCGACTCGAACCTGCGCCTCAAGCTGTGGCCGCTGGCCCGGGCCCGCGCGATGATCGGCGCGGCCGCGGGGCTCTCGGACGTGTTCTTCCCCAGCATCGACGACGTGCGCGTGCTCTCGGGGCTCGAGGATCCGGATGCGATCGTCGACTGGAGCCACCGGCTGGGTGCACGCTCGGTGCTGCTCAAGCTGGGCGCCGAGGGCGTGCTCGCGAGCGACGGCACCCGGCGCGAGCGGATCGCCGGGCATCGGGTGGACGCGGTGGACGCGACCGGCGCCGGCGACTGCTTCTGCGGCGCCTGCCTCGCGCGTCTGGCCGCGGGCGACTCGCTGTGGGAGGCCGCGCGCTACGCGAACGCGGCAGCCGCCCTCAGCACCACCGGCTGGGGCGCGGTCGCACCGCTGCCGCGGCCGGACGCGGTGCGCGCACTGATGGCGCGCGGCTGAGCCACGGCACGTCCCCGTTCAGTCTCAGTACGTCCCAGGATAGGCGCCGCCATCGAGCAGCACGTTCTGTCCGGTGAAATACGAGGCCTGCGCGCTGCACATGAACGCGCAGAACTCGCCGAACTCCAGCGCGTTGCCGAAGCGCTTCGCCGGAATCGCGGCCTGGCGCGGCGCCGCGACCTCGTCGGTCGTCTTGCCGAGGCTCTTCGCCGTCGTCTCGGTGGTCTTGCGCAGCCGGTCGGTGTCGAACTGACCGGGCAGCAGGTTGTTGATCGTCACGTTGTGCTCGACGGTCTTGCGCGCGACCCCGGCGACGAAGCCCGTCAGCCCGCTGCGCGCGCCGTTGGACAGCCCGAGGATGTCGATCGGCGCCTTCACCGAGCTCGAGGTGATGTTGACGATCCGCCCGAACTTGCGGGCGATCATGCCGTCGACCGTCGCCTTGATCAGCTCGATCGGGGTCAGCATGTTGGCGTCGATCGCCGCGATCCAGTGGTCGCGGGTCCAGGTGCGGAAATCGCCCGGCGGCGGGCCGCCGGCGTTGTTCACCAGGATGTCGACCTGCGGGCACGCGGCCAGTGCCTCGGCGCGGCCGGCCTCGGTGGTGATGTCGCAGGCGACCGCGATCACGGTCACGCCGGTCTCGTCGCCGATCCGTTTCGCGGCCTCGGCCAGCGGTCCGGCGGTGCGCGCGTTGATCACCAGGTTCACACCCTCGCGGGCGAGCGCCAGCGCGCATCCGTAGCCCAGCCCCTTGCTGGCGCCGCACACCAGCGCCCACCTGCCCGCGATACCGAGGTCCATGCGAATCGTCTCCGTCGTCGTGTGTCGTCGTGCCGATGCGGGCCGCGTGCGACGGCGGGTCCGATCGGATGAAGGGCGGTCCGCGTCGCGGGCCGCCCGGGTACGCTCAGCGGCGCCGCTTCGTCGCGGACCCGCCCAGCAGCGTGCCGAGCACGCCCCGCACCAGCTCGCGGCCGGCGGTCGTCGCCATCGAGCGCGCCGCGCTCTTGGCGGCGGCCTCGAGCACCGAGTCACTGCGGCCCTTGCCACCGCCGAGCAGGCCGCCGAGCATGTCCGCCCAGCCGCCGCCCTGCGCCGGCTCGCCGGCCCCGGCCGCGGACGCATCGCCCGCGGTGCCGGTCGTCGGCCCCGCGCCCGCCTTGCCGGGCACGGCCCCGCCGCCGGCGCGCCCGCGCAGCCGCTCGTAGGCGGATTCGCGATCGACCGTCTCGTCGTAGATGCCGGCCACCACCGAGCCCGCGACCAGCGCGCGGCGCTCGGCGTCGTTCACCGGTCCGATCCGCGTGCCCGGCGGCACGACGAAGGCGCGCTCGACGATGTTCGGCCGCCCCTTCTCGTCGAGGAAGGACACCAGCGCCTCGCCGACCGCGAGCTCGGAGATCGCGGCCTCGGCATCGAAGGTCGGGTTGGCACGCATCGTCGAGGCGGCGGCCTTCACCGCCTTCTGGTCGCGCGGCGTGAACGCGCGCAGCGCGTGCTGCACGCGGTTGCCGAGCTGCCCCAGCACCGTGTCGGGGATGTCGAGCGGGTTCTGCGTGACGAAGAAGACGCCGACGCCCTTGGAGCGCACCAGCCGCACCACCTGCTCGACCTTCTGCAGCAGCGCCGACGGCGCCTCGGCGAACAGCAGGTGCGCCTCGTCGAAGAAGAACACCAGCTTGGGCTTGTCGCGGTCGCCGACCTCGGGCAGCTTCTCGAAGAGCTCGGAGAGCAGCCACAGCAGGAAGGTCGCGTAGAGGCGCGGTGCATTCAGCAGCTTGTCGGCGGCCAGGATGTTGACCACGCCGTGCCCGTTGGCATCGGTCTGCAGCAGGTCGTCGAAGTTCAGCATCGGCTCGCCGAGGAACTTGTCCGCGCCCTGGCTCTCGAGCGACAGCACGCCCCGCTGGATCGCGCCGATCGAGGCCGCCGAGATGTTGCCGTACTCGGTGGTGAACTGCTTGGCGTTGTCCCCGACGTGCTGGAGCATCGCCCGCAGGTCCTTGGAGTCGAGCAGCAGCAGCCCGTTGTCGTCGGCGATGCGGAACACCAGGTTCAGCACCCCCTCCTGGGTCTCGTTCAGGCTGAGCATCCGGGCCAGCAGCATCGGCCCCATGTCGGAGACCGTGGCGCGCAGCGGATGGCCCTGCTCGCCGTACACGTCCCACAGCGTGGTCGGCAGGCCGGCGAACTCCGGCTCCGGCAACCCCAGACGGTCGAGCCGCTCCTTGAGCTTCGGGCTCAGCGTGCCGGGCTGCGACAGCCCGGTCAGGTCGCCCTTGACGTCGGCCATGAACACCGGGACGCCGGCCCGGGAGAAGCGCTCGGCCATCACCTGCAGCGTCACGGTCTTGCCGGTGCCGGTGGCCCCGGTGATCAGCCCGTGACGGTTGGCGAGGGCCGGCAGCAGGCACAGGTCGGTGTCGGCATGGCGGGCGATGAGGAGAGGCTCGGGCATAGGTGTGTCGATGTTAAAATCACCGATCCTTCGCCGGCATTGCACCATGTTGCCGCGGGACCGGCAAGTTCGGCGACCGCCGCCGCGCCGGCTCGCGGCCCCCCGCGGACCCTCGCGGACCCGGTGCGCCGGCATCACTCAGAACAGGGTCGACTCCGTTATGGCCGGGCATTCCAAGTGGGCCAACATCCAGCACAGGAAGGGCCGCCAGGACGAGAAGCGCGGCAAGCTGTTCACGCGCCTGATCAAGGAGATCACGGTCGCCGCGAAGCTGGGCGGCGGTGATGTCGCGATCAACCCCAGGCTTCGGCTCGCGGTGGAGAAGGCCTCCGACGCGAACATGCCCAAGGACACCGTGCAGCGGGCGATCCAGAAGGGCGTGGGCGGCCTCGAGGGGGTCAACTACGAGGAGATCCGCTACGAGGGCTATGGCATCGCCGGCGCCGCGGTGATCGTCGACGTGATGACCGACAACCGCACCCGCACCGTGGCCGAGGTCCGGCATGCCTTCTCGAAGTACGGCGGCAACCTCGGCACCGACGGCTCGGTGGCGTTCCTCTTCAAGCACTGCGGCCAGTTCCTGTTCGCGCCCGGCACGTCCGAGGACCGGGTGATGGAGGTCGCGATCGACGCCGGCGCCGAGGACGTGTCCAGCGACGACGAGGGCGGCATCGAGGTCCTCTGCGCGCCGAACGACTACTCGCAGGTCAAGGCGGCGCTCGAGGGCGCGGGCCTGAAGGCCGAGGTGGCCGAGATCACGATGAAGCCGATGACCGAGTCCGAGCTCGAGGGCGATGACGCGGCGCGCATGCAGAAGCTGCTCGACGTGATCGAGAACCTCGACGACGTCCAGCAGGTCTACACCAACGCGGTGCTGCCGGAATGAAGATCCTCGTCGTCGGCTCGGGGGGTCGCGAGCATGCGCTCGCCTGGCGGCTCGCGCAGTCCGGCCGCGTGCAGGTGGTCTACGTGGCGCCGGGCAACGGCGGCACCGCGCGCGAGCGCAACCTGCAGAACGTGCCGATCACCAACCTCGACACGCTGGCCGCGTTCGCCGAGCGCGAACGTGTCGCGTTCACCGTCGTCGGACCCGAGGTGCCGCTGGCCGCGGGCATCGTCGACCTGTTCCGAGCCAAGGGCCTGAAGATCTTCGGGCCGACCAAGGCCGCCGCGCAGCTCGAGTCCTCGAAGGACTTCGCCAAGGCGTTCATGACGCGCCACGGCATCCCGACCGCCGAGTACCGCACCTTCACCGACGCCGCAGCGGCGCACGCCCACGTCGACGAGAAGGGCGCGCCGATCGTCATCAAGGCCGACGGCCTGGCCGCCGGCAAGGGCGTGGTGGTCGCGCAGACGGCCGCCGAGGCGCATGCCGCGATCGACATGATGCTGCTCGACAACCGGATGGGCTCGGCGGGGGCGCGCGTCGTCATCGAGGAGTTCCTGCAGGGCGAGGAGGCGAGCTTCATCGTCATGTGCGACGGCAAGAACGTGCTCGCGCTGGCGTCCAGCCAGGACCACAAGCGGCTGCGCGACGGCGACCAGGGCCCGAACACCGGCGGCATGGGCGCGTATTCGCCGGCGCCGGTGGTCACGCCCGAGGTCAACGCGCGCGTGCTGCGCGAGATCATCATGCCGACCGTCCAGGGCATGGCCGCCGACGGCATCCCGTTCACCGGCTTCCTGTACGCGGGGCTGATGATCGACGACCGCGGTCGCGCCAAGACCATCGAGTTCAACTGCCGGCTCGGAGACCCCGAGACGCAGCCGATCATGGCGCGGATCAAGAGCGACCTTACCGAGGTGTTCGAGCACGCGATCGCAGGACACCTCGATCGCGCCGAGATCGAATGGGACCGGCGCACCGCGCTCGGCGTGGTGCTGGCCGCCCACGGCTATCCCGACGATCCGCGGCGCGGTGACGTCATCGAAGGGGTCGGGCAGCGGGCCGTGGTCTCCGACGACTGCTTCGTGTTCCACGCCGGCACCGCGCTCACCGGCGGCACGCTCACCACCCACGGCGGGCGCGTGCTCTGCGTGACCGGGCTGGGCGACTCGGTGCGGGTGGCGCAGGCGCGCGCCCACGCGGTGATCGACGGCATCCGCTTCGACGGCATGCAGTACCGCCGCGACATCGGCCACCGCGCGCTGTCGCGCCGGCCCGGTCCGGCCAAGCGCGGCTGAGGCCGCGACCGCGCCCCCACGTCCACAGAGAGAGCCCGCGATGAGCGACCGCAGCCCCGCCACCGACACCGTCGACACCGCGGCGGTGCATGCCTTCCTGCAGGGCCTGCAGGCCCGCATCGTCGCCGGCCTCGAGGCCGTCGACGGCACCCCCTTCGCGACCGACCGCTGGGACCGCCCCGAGGGCGGCGGCGGCATCAGCCGCGTGCTCGAGGAAGGCCGCGTGTTCGAGCGCGCCGGCGTGCTGTTCTCCCACGTCACCGGCGACAAGCTGCCGCCGTCGGCGTCGGCGCACCGCCAGGGGCTCGCCGGCCGCGCCTTCGAGGCGATGGGCGTGTCGCTGGTGCTGCACCCGCGCAATCCGTACGTGCCCACCGTCCACCTGAACGTGCGCTGCTTCATCGCGGCCGCGCGCCCCGGTGCGGCCCCCGGCACGCCCGACGCCGAGCCGGTCTGGTGGTTCGGCGGCGGCATGGACCTCACGCCCTACTACGGCTTCGAGAAGGACGCGGTGCGCTTCCACTCGGTGTGCCGGCAGGCGCTCGAGCCCTTCGGTGCCGACCTGCACCCGCGCTTCAAGAAGTGGTGCGACGAGTACTTCCATCTCAAGCACCGCAACGAGCCGCGCGGCGTCGGCGGCATCTTCTACGACGACTTCTCCGAGCTCGGCTTCGAGCGCTCGTTCGCGATGACCCGCTCGGTGGGCGACGCCTTCCTGGATGCCTACGTGCCGATCGTCGAGCGGCGCATGGACACGCCCTTCGGCGAGCGCGAGCGCGACTTCCAGGCCTACCGGCGCGGCCGCTACGTCGAGTTCAACCTGGTCTTCGACCGCGGCACGCTGTTCGGCCTGCAGTCGGGCGGGCGCACCGAGTCGATCCTGTGCTCGATGCCGCCGGTCGTGAAGTGGCGCTACATGTGGCAGCCCGAGCCGGGTACGCCCGAGGCACAGCTCTACACCGACTTCCTGCGCCCGCGGGACTGGGTATAGGTGGCGACGCGGGTGGCGGCGCGCCGCCGCATCGGCCTGGTCGGCGGCACCTTCGATCCGCCGCACGTCGGCCATCTGGCGCTCGCGCGGGCCGCCCGCGACGCGTTCGCGCTCGACGAGGTGCGCCTGGTGCCGACCGGCCGCTCGTGGCAGAAGGCCGGGGCCGGCGCGAGCTCGGCGCAGCGGCTCGAGATGACGCGGCTCGCGCTGGCCGGGCTGCCGGCGGACGAGCGCCTGGTGGTCGACGACCGCGAGGTGCGGCGCGACGGGCCGACCTACACGGTGGACACCTTGGCCGAGCTGCGCGCCGAACTGGGCGAGGCGGCCATGCTCGTGCTGGTGATCGGCAGCGACCAGCTGCGCAACCTGCCCACCTGGCACCGCTGGCGCGAGCTGTTCGACCTGGCCCACGTGGCCGCCACCCAGCGCGAGCGCGTCGGGCTCGACGGCCTGCCCGAGGCGCTCGAGGCCGAGCTCGCGGCGCGCGGGCGGCAGTCGCTCCCCGACGACCCGGCCGGCGCGATCGTCCTCTTCAGCATGCCCGCGGTGCCGGTGTCGGCCACCGCGCTGCGGGCCCAGCTTCAACGCGGCGAGCGCCCGGACGGGCTGTCGCCCCCCGCGGTTCTCGACTATATTGGCTCGAACAGGCTGTACCGACAGCCTTGAGGAACATGAACGGATGGATCTGAAGACACTGCAGCGCCTGGTGATCGACGCCCTCGAGGACGTCAAGGCGCAGGACATCGAGGTCTACAACACCACGGGGCTCACCAGCCTGTTCGACCGTGTGGTGATCGCCAGCGGCACCTCCAACCGGCAGACCCGCTCGCTCGCCTCCAGCGTTCGCGACAAGGTCCGCGAGAAGGGCGGCCACGTGATCTCGGTCGAGGGCGAGGACACCGGCGAGTGGGTGCTGGTGGACCTCGGCGACATCGTCGTCCACATCATGCAGCCGAACATCCGGGCCTACTACAAGCTCGAGGAGATCTGGGGCGGCAAGCCGGTCCGGGTCAAGCTCGGCGCCCCGGGCGGCGTCGGCCGCGCGGCCGCCTGAGACCCTCGGCACCGGCCCGCCGCGCGACGCGATGCTGCTGCGCGTGATCGCGGTCGGCACGCGCATGCCCGACTGGGTCGACACCGCGGTCGACACCTACTCGCGGCGCATGCCGCCGGAGCTGCGCATCGACTGGAAGCCGGTCAAGGCCGAGCCGCGCGAGTCCGGCGGCGGCGCGGCGCGCTGCATGGCGCGCGAGGCGCAGCGCATCCGCGATGCGCTGCCCGCCGGCGCCCGGCTGGTGGTGCTCGACGAGCGCGGCACCGATCTCGACAGCCCGAAGCTCGCCGCGCGCCTGTCGGCCTGGCAGCGCGATGCGCGCCCGGTCGCCCTCGTCATCGGCGGCCCCGACGGCATCGACCCGGAGCTCAAGGCCCAGGCCGACGAGTCGCTGCGGCTGTCGTCGATGACGCTGCCGCACGCGCTGGTGCGCGTGCTGCTCGCCGAGCAGCTGTACCGCGCGTGGACGATCACGGGCGGGCATCCTTACCACCGCGAATGAGCCACCCGGGCCGTCGCGCGCCCCTCCTCCCGACCGTCCCCCCGCCACGCGGGCGCGGCCACGCCGCAGGCCTACGATGACGACCACGACTTCGACCGCGATCCCGACCGCGATCCTGACGACGATTCCGACCGACCTCCCCGCCTCGCCCTTCGTGTGGCTCGCCTCGCAGAGCCCCCGCCGCCAGGCGCTGCTCGAGCAGATCGGGCTGCGCTTCGCGCTGCTGCTGGCCGGCCCCGAGGAGGACGCCGAGGCGCTCGAGGCGCTGCGGGTCGGCGAGTCGCCCACGCAGTACGTCGAGCGGGTCGTGCTCGCCAAGGCGCAGGCCGCGCGCGAGCGGCTCGCGGCCCGTGCGCTGCCCGCCGGGCCGATCCTCGTGGCCGACACCACCGTCGCGGTCGGCGGGAAGATCCTCGGCAAGCCGGCCGACGATGCCGACGCGCGGCGCATGCTCCGGCTCCTGTCGGGCCGCGGACACCGCGTGCTCACCGCGCTCGCGGTGGTGCGCGGTGCGCGCATCGAGCACCTCGTGCAGGTGTCGCGGGTGCGCTTCGCGCGGCTCTCGGACGCCGAGGTCGAGGCCTACGTCGCCAGCGGCGAACCCCGCGGCAAGGCCGGCGGCTATGCGATCCAGGGCCGCGCGGCGGCCTTCGTGCGGCGGATCGAGGGCAGTCACTCCGGTATCATGGGTCTTCCCCTGCACGAGACCGCGACGCTGCTGCGCCCGGAGCTGGCGGCGATGCAGCGTGCCGGGACCGTGCCACAGACGACGGCGAGCCCCGCCCCGGACGACGCCCGATGACCGAAGACATCCTGGTGAACGTCACCCCCTTCGAGACGCGGGTGGCGCTGGTGCAGCAGGGGGCGGTGCAGGAGCTGCACCTCGAGCGCGTGGCCACGCGCGGGCTGGTCGGCAACGTCTACCTCGGGCGCGTGGCACGCGTGCTGCCCGGCATGCAGTCGGCGTTCATCGACATCGGCCTCGACCGCGCCGCCTTCCTGCACGTCGCCGACCTGTGGCAGACGCGCGGCAGCGAGCGCCCCGCCCCGATCGAGAAGCTGCTCTACGAGAGCCAGCCGCTGCTCGTGCAGGTGATCAAGGACCCGATCGGCACCAAGGGCGCGCGGCTGTCGACCCAGATCAGCATCGCGGGCCGCCTGCTCGTCTACCTGCCGCAGGACCCGCACATCGGCGTCTCGCAGCGCATCGGCAGCGAGGCCGAGCGGGCCGCGCTGCGCGGCAAGATCGAGCGCCTGATGCCCTCGGACGAGACCGGCGGCTTCATCATCCGCACGATGGCCGAGGATGCCGACGAGCCCTCGCTGCTCGCCGACATCGGCTACCTGCGCACGCGCTGGAAGCAGATCCTGGAGGGCAGCAAGACCAGCACCGCGCCGGCGCTGCTCTACCAGGAGCTGAGCCTGATCCAGCGGGTCCTGCGCGACATCGCCGGCGAGCAGACCAGCGGCGTGATCGTCGACGCGCCGGACGCGCTCGAGGAGCTGCAGGCGTTCGCCGGCGTCTACATGCCCTCGCTGCTGCCCAAGCTCAGGCGCTACGGCGGCGAGCGCCCGCTCTTCGACCTGCACGGCGTCGAGGAGGAGCTCGAGCGCGCGCTCGCGCGCCGCGTCGACCTGAAGTCCGGCGGCTACCTGATCATCGACCAGACCGAGGCGATGACGACGATCGACGTCAACACCGGCGGCTACGTCGGCGGCCGCAACTTCGACGACACCATCTTCCGGACCAACCTCGAGGCCGCGCATGCGATCGCCCGCCAGCTGCGCGTGCGCAACCTCGGCGGCATCATCATCATCGACTTCATCGACATGGGCAGCGCCGAGCATCGGGAGGCGGTGCTGACCGAGCTGCGTCGTGCGCTCGCACGCGACCGCACCAAGTCCTCGGTCAACGGCTTCACCTCGCTCGGGCTGGTGGAGATGACCCGCAAGCGCACGCGCGAGTCGCTGGCCCACGTGCTGTGCGAGCCCTGCGCGACCTGCGGCGGCAAGGGCGACACCAAGACCGCGCGCACGGTCGCCTACGGCATCATGCGCGAGATCCAGCGCGAGGCCCGCCAGTTCAACCCGCGCGAGTTCCGCATCCTCGCCTCGCAATCGGTGATCGACCTCTTCCTGGAGGAGGAGTCGCAGCACCTCGCGGCGGTAGGCGACCAGATCGGCAAGCCGATCTCGCTGCAGGTCGAGGGGCTTTACTCGCAGGAGCAGTACGACATCATCCTGATGTGAGGCGCGCCGGCGCCAGCCGGAACGCGGTCGAGCGGTACCCCCGAGGCTTCCCTCCGGCGTCCGACCGAGCGACACTGTCCAGACACGGTCGACGGACGGCGGGCCCCGATGCCCGCCCCGGCCTGGACACCGAGGAGGACGCGGCATGGCCGACCTGAGTCACCTGAGCCTGCTCGACGGTGCGTTCCTGCACCTCGAGAGCCCGGAGATGCCGATGCACGTCGGCAGCCTGGCCCTCTTCGAGGCGCCGCCCCCCGAACGCGGCCCCTGGCTCGACGCGGTGCGCGCGCACGTGCTCTCGCGCATGCATCTGGCGCCGGTGTTCACCCGCAAGCTCGCACTGATGCCCTTCGACCTCGCCAATCCGGTGTGGATCCGCGACGACGACATCGACATCGACTATCACATCCGCCACACGGTGCTGCCCCGGCCCGGCACGATGGCGCAGCTCGAGGCACTGGCCGCGCGGCTGCACTCGAGCCTGCTCGACCGCAGCCGCCCGCTGTGGGAGTTCTACGTGATCGAGGGGCTGGAGGACGGCCGCATCGGCTTCTACTCCAAGGTCCACCATGCGGCGGTCGACGGCCAGGCAGCGGTCGCGATGGCCAACAGCGTGTTCGACCTCACGCCCGAGCCGCGGCGCGTCAAGCCGCCGCGTGCACCGCGCACCCACCGCTACCAGCTCGGCGTGGCCGAGCTGCTGGGTGCGGCGCTCGGCAACCAGGTCGACCAGATGGTGCGCTTCGCGAAGCTGATGCCGCCGCTGGCGGGCTCGGCCCTCGGCACGGCGCGCACCGTGATCACGACGCGCCTTCGCCGGGGGCGCGGCGCGACGAAGGCGGCGGTCGGCACGCGCCTGAAGCTCGCGCCGGTCACGCCGTTCAACGCGTCGATCACCAACCAGCGCGCCTTCGCCTGCGCGTCGCTGCCGCTGGCGGAGGTCAAGTCGATCGGCCGCACGCTCGATGCGTCGATCAACGACATGGTGCTGTGGCTGTGCGCGACCGCGCTGCGCGAGTACCTCAAGGATGGCCGCGAGCTGCCCGATCGCACGCTGGTGGCGGGCGTGCCGGTCTCGCTGCGTGCCGAGGGCGACACCTCGAGCAACAACCAGGTGTCGGGCACGCTGATCGACCTGGCCACCCAGGTGGCCGACCCGATGGCGCGGCTCGACGCGATCCGTGCGGCCACGCGCGCGATGAAGGCCGAGATGGGCGTGTTCCGCGACCTGCTGCCGACCGACTTCCCGTCGCTCGGCTCGCCCTGGCTGCTGTCCGGGCTGGCTTCGCTGTATGGCCGCTCGCGGATGGCGCACCGGCTGCGCGTCGCCAACGTGGTGATCTCCAACGTGCCGGGCCCGCAGGTGCCGCTGTACCTCGCCGGCGCGCGGATGACCGGCATGTATCCGCTGTCGATCGTCGTGCACGGCATCGGCCTGAACATCACCGTGCAGAGCTACATGGGACAGCTGTGCTTCGGGCTGATCGCCTGCCGGCGCGCGGCACCCGACGTGCATGACCTGACGGAACGCCTGCACGCCGCGCTGGGCGCGCTGCGAACGCTCGAGGTCTCGGTCACGGCCGCGCGCGACGAGGCGTCGGCCAGTGCCGAAGCGATGGCGGCCGAGGCGATCGCGTCGGCGGCGGCCTCGGCCAGGCCGGCGCGGGCACCGAAACGCAAGGCACCGGCGGACAAGGCGGCCGCGGTGGCCCCGGCGTCGCGCCGGCAGCGTACGCCCGCCGCTTGAGGGGCAGCGTGCGTCCCATGGCGCGTCCGGACGATCGCGGGCTCGTCACGGGCCCCTGTCCTGCACGGAACGCCGTGCTCCCGCCCCGACCCGCGTCCTGCTGGAGGTATGTCCGATGACCCCTGAGCTCTGCGCGCGCGAGCTCGCCAAGCAGCTGCCCGACGCGGTGCGCGCCGTGGTGACGCTGGGCACGCCATTCGCCGGCTCGCCGCGCGCCACCAAGGCCTGGCGCCTGTTCGAGCTGCTCAACGGGCGCCAGCACCGCGAGCCGCGGCTGCGCGAGGGCGCACGGACCGCGGGGGCCGCGCGATGAGCCGCGCGACGAGCCGTGCGCCGGGCGGCCTGCGCGCCCGCAGCGGGGCCGCCGCGGGCACCGCCCTGATCACCGGCGCCTCGTCGGGCATCGGCGAGGCGCTCGCACGGTGCTTCGCCGCGGGTGGCCACGACCTGGTGCTGGTCGCGCGCAGCGCCGACGCGCTGAAGGCGCTCGCCGCGAGCCTCGCCGACACGCAGGGCGTCAAGGCCTGGGCGGTCCGTGCCGACCTGTCCGAGCCGGATGCGGTGCCGCGCCTCGCCGCCGCGATGAAGCGCGCGAAGCGCCCGATCGACGTGCTGGTCAACAACGCGGGCGTGCTCGAGTACGGACCGTTCACCGGCATGACCCCCGAGACGCACCGGCGGATGATCGAGCTCAACGTCGGCGCACTCACGCAGATGCTCGCGCACTTCGTGCCGCCGATGCTCGAGCGCGGCCACGGGCGCGTGCTGAACGTCGCGTCGATCGCCGCGTTCCAGCCGATCCCTGCGCTCGCGACCTACGCGGCGACCAAGGCCTTCGTGCTGTCGATGACCGAGTCGCTCGCCGAGGAGCTGCGCGGCTCCGGCGTCACCGCGACCGCGCTGTGCCCGGGCGTGACCGCGACCAACATGCTGAGCGGCGCGGCGCGCAGCCACGAGGGCCTCGGGCGGCTGCCCCCGGCCTTCGTCGGCACCGCCGAATCGGTGGCCGCCGAAGGCTACGAGGCCTGCCTGCGCGGCGAGACGATCCGCGTGCCCGGCCGGCTGAACCTCGCCGCGACGCTCGCCTCGCGGGCGATGCCGAAGTGGCTGGTGCGCCGCCTGGGCGGCGCGATGTCTCGGAGCATCGCATGAGCGCGCTGCCGCGCACGCGGGCGCGCCGCCGTGCGGGCGGCGCCGCTGCGCGCGAGTTCGACATCGTGGTCTACGGCGCCAGCGGCTTCGTGGGCCGGCAGGCGGTGGCGCACCTCGCCGCGCACGCGGGATCGCTGCGCTGGGCGCTCGCCGGGCGCTCGCAGGCGAAGCTCGAGGCGGTGCGCCATGACTGCGGGCCCGGCGCGGCGGCCGCCGGCATCGTCGTGGCCGTCGCCGACGACGCCCCGGCACTGGCCGCGCTCGCGGCGCGGGCCCGCGTCGTGCTCAGCACCGCCGGCCCGTTCGCACGCTACGGCGATGCGCTGGTCGATGCCTGCGTCGCGCACGGCACCCACTACGTGGACATCACCGGCGAGACCCCCTGGGTGCGCCGCCTGATCGACCGCCACCACGAGCGGGCCGCCTCCGAGGGCACGCGCATCGTCCCCTGCTGCGGCTTCGACTCGGTGCCGTCCGACCTGGGCGCCTGGCTCGTCGCCCATGCGCTGTGGCGCGACCACGGCGAGGCCTGCGTCGAGGTCAAGGCGCGCTTCGCGCTGCGCGGCGGCGTCAACGGCGGCACGCTCGCCTCGGCGCTCGGCATGTTCGACGCGGGGGACCAGGACGCCTTCGACGACCCGTTCCTGCTCACGCCCGCCGACCGCATCCCCGCCGACACGCTGCGGCACCTCGACCCGCGCCTGCCCCGGCGCGACGCCGACTTCGGCGGCTGGATCGGCCCGTTCTTCATGGGCCCGGTCAATACCCGCGTCGTGCGACGCAGTGCGGCGCTGCTGGCCGCCGCGGGTGACCCCGCGTACGCGCCGGGCTTCGCCTACCAGGAGTGGCTCAAGCTCGGCCAGGGCCCGGTCGCCGCCGCCGCGGGCGGCGCGATGGCGGTGGGCGCGGGCTTGGCCCGCGTCGCGCTCGCCGCGCCCTCGGTGCGTGCGCTCGCGCGCCGCCTGATCCCCGCACCCGGCGAGGGCCCCTCCAAGCGTTCGATGGACCGCGGCCGCTTCCGATGCGAGCTGGTCGGGCGCGGCGCGCGGGGCACGGTGGTGCGCGGCCTCGTCGCCGGCCACGGCGACCCCGGCAACCGCGCGACCACGGTCTTCGTCTGCGAGGCCGCGCTCGCGCTCGCGACCCAGGCCGACGCGCTGCCCGCGACCGTCCCGGGCGGCGTCCTCACCCCCGCGACGGCCTTCGGCGAGGTGCTCGCCCGCCGCCTGCTGGATGCCGGAATGGAAATCCGACCGGTATCCGGGGACGATCGTTCGTCGGCATACTGAGCGCCCGCCCTTCCCCACGAGAGAGAGCCTCGCTGATGAACACGTTGCCGTCGTCCGACCTGCTGCACCCGTCCGAGCCCGTCCTGTCGCGCCGCGCGCTGCTGCGGGCCGCCGCCGTCGCGCCGGTGCTGGCGCTTCCCGCGCTCGGCCGCGCGCAGCAGGCGCCGGCCTCGCCCGCCTTCGTGCCCCAGGTGGGCCAGCAGGGCAAGGACGTGATCTGGGTGCCCACGCCCGATGCGCTCGTCGATCGCATGCTGCGCATGGCGCAGGTCACGCAGAACGACTTCGTCGTCGACCTGGGCGCCGGCGACGGCAAGATCGCCATCGCCGCCGCGCGCGACTTCAAGTGCCGCTCGCTCGGCGTCGAATACAACCCCGACATGGTCGGCGTCGCGCGCCGCAACGCCGAGAAGGCCGGCGTCGCCAACCTCGCGAAGTTCGAGCAGGGCGACATCTTCGTGTTCGACTTCTCGGCCGCGACCGTCGTCACGATGTACCTGCTGCCCAGCCTGAACATGAAGCTGCGCCCGACGCTGCTCAAGATGAAGCCCGGCACGCGGCTGGTCACGCACCAGTTCACGATGGGCTCGTGGGAGCCGGACGACAGCAGCACCATCGACGGCCGCCCCGGCTACCTGTGGATCGTGCCGGCCTCGGTCGGCGGCAGCTGGAAGCTCGCCACCACCGACGCCCGCGGCACCGCCGAACTCAACGCGTCGTTCTCGCAGGTCTTCCAGAACGTCACCGGCACCGCGCGCCTGTCGTCGATGGAAGGCCGGATGCGCGCGGTGAAGCTCGCCGGCGACCGGCTGAGCTTCGAGCTGATGGACGACCGCGGCGTGCTGCGCAGCTACGACGGCCGGGTCGCGGGCGACCGCATCGAGGGCACGACGCGCGCGCAGGACGGCGCGACGGGCACCTTCGTCGCCCAGCGCACGGGCGCGGCGACGCCGGTGGACGCCGGACGCGACTGACCCGCCGGGCCCGAGCCGTTCGGGCCCGACCGGATCGCATCGACCGACGCGGGTTCTCCGGGTTCGGGCACGGACGTTGCCATGCTGTCCGTGACCCCAGACCCCTCTCGGAGCACCCCGTCATGTCGAGCCAGCCCGCGCCTCCGTCCCAGCACCCCCGCCCCGCCCCGGCGGGCACTGCGGGCTTCGTGTCCGACGTTGCCGCCATCCGCGAGCGCGCCCGCCGCACGATGGACGAGGGCGCCGTCACCCCCAGCTACGACCTCGACACCCGCACCGTGGTGGCGCTGCTCAACGAGGCGCTGGCGACCGAGGTCGTCTGCACGCTGCGCTACCGCCGCCACTACTACTGCGCCGAGGGCATCCACTCGGAGTCGGTGAAGTCCGAGTTCATGGCGCATGCGGTCCAGGAGCTCGCGCACGCCGACCGCATCGCCGAGCGGATCGTGCAGCTCGGCGGCCGGCCGGACTTCACGCCCTGGACCCTGGCGCAGCGCAGCCACGCCGAGTACGTCGAGGGCGACGGCCTGCGCTCGATGATCGAGGCGAACCTGCTCGCCGAGCGGATCGCGATCGAGAGCTACCGCGAGATGATCCGCTTCGTCGGCGAGCACGACCCGACGACGCGCCGCATGCTCGAGGACGTGCTCGCCGACGAGGAGGAGCACGCCGACGACATGTCGAGTCTGCTCAAGCGGGTCGGCAGCGTCTGAGGCGCCGCGCCGCACCCGCTCAGGCCGGTGGCGGCAGCGTGCCGAGCACCGCCTCGATCGACAGCCCGATGCCCAGCAGGCGACGGTCGCTGCCCAGCGGCCCGTCGATCTCCAGCCCCACCGGCAGCCCGCCCGCGGTCATGCCGGCGGGAATCGACAGCCCCGGCAGGCCTGCGTTGCTCGCCGGCCCGGTGTTCCGGATGAAGGTGGTGAAGGTGTCGAGCTCGGGGCCGCCGTCGATGCGCATCGTGCCCGAACCGCGCCCGGCGTCGATCGTCACCGCCGCGGCGATCGTCGTCGGGAACAGCATCGCGTCGATGCGGTTCGCGGCGAACCACTGCGCGTAGAGGGCCTGCATCGCCGGCCGGTGCACCGTCATCGCCTCGGCATAGTCGCCACCGAAGGCATCGACGAGGATCGCCGAGAACGCGCCCTGCACGTCCGGGCTCGCGACCTGCGCGGCGACCTCGGCCAGACCGATGCCTTCGATGCCGCTCGCCGCGAGGTAGGCGGGGATGTCCTCGATCGGCTCGTGCAGCGCCACCTGGAACGAGACCTTCGCATCCAGCTCGAAGAGCCCGGGAATCTCGACCTCGACCAGCTCGACGCCCGCCTGCGCGAGCCGCGCGCACGCGCGGCCCATCACCTCGGCGACCTCGCGGGCCATGCCCGCCTGGAACGAGGGTGGCATGCCGAGGCGCAGCCCGGCGAGCGGCACCGGCCGCGCGGGCTCGGTGCCGGTCACGACCGCGTCGAGCAGCGCCACATCGGCGACGGTGCGCCCCATCGGGCCGACGGTGTCCCGCGTGCGGCTGATCGGCACGACCGCGCCGGGATCGTGGTAGCGGCGCTGCGCGCCGCCGTCGCCGACCGAGGGGCGCAGCCCGACGATGCCGCAGAGCGCCGCCGGCACGCGTGTCGAGCCGCCGGTGTCCGTGCCCAGCCCGCAGGTCGCGATGCGCGCGGCCACGGCTGCCGCCGTGCCCCCCGACGAGCCGCCGGGAATGCGCGTGCGGTCGTACGGGTTGCGGACGGGCCCGGCGAACGGCGCGAGGTTGGTGCTGGTGATGCCGAAGGCGAGCTCGTGCAGGTTGGTCTTGGCGAGCACGATCGCGCCCGCGTCGAGGAGCGCCTGCAGCGTCGGCGCGGTGGTCGTGGGGCACGCATGGCGCAGCGCCGGCGTGCCCCCCGTGGTCGGACGCCCGCGGGTGTTGATGTTGTCCTTCACCAGGATCGGCAGCCCCGCGAGCGCGGGCAGCGGCTCGCCGGCCGCGATGCTGCGGTCGATGCGCGCCGCGGCCGCGAGCGCGTCGGCCTCGTCGACATGGATCAGCGCGGCGAGGTCGGCATGCCGGTGTGCATGCGCGAGCAGCGTGCGGACATGCTCCTGCGCGCCGAGCGCGCCGGAGCGGATCGCGGCGACCACTTCGGTCGCCGTCAGGCTGAGCTGGGTCGCGGCGTCCATGTCGTCGTCGCCCTGCCTCAGGCCTGCTTCTTCTCGCGCGGCACCCGCCCCATCAGGTAGAACTCCGCGTTCGGCATCATGCCGACGGTGTTCGCGAGCCGGTTCGACATCGCGAAGAACGCCGCGATCGACGCGATGTCCCAGGCGTCCTCGTCACTGAAGCCGTGTGCATGCAGCTCGCGGAAGTCATGGTCGTCGACCGCGCGCGAATCGAGCGCCACCTTCATCGCGAACGCGATCATCGCGTGCTGGCGCGGCGTGAGGTCCGCCTTGCGCCAGTTGATCGCGAGCTGGTCGGCGAGCAGCGGCGCCTTCTCGTAGATCCGAAGGATCGCGCCATGGGCCACGACGCAGTACAGGCACTCGTTCGCGCCGCTGGTGGCCACCACGATCATCTCGCGCTCGCCCTTGGTGAGGCCGCCCTCCTTGAGCATCAGCGCGTCGTGATAGGCGACGAAGGCGCGAAACTCGGCGGGTCGGCGGGCGAGCTTGAGGAACACGTTGGGGACGAAGCCGGCCTTCTGCTGGACCGCGACGAGCTGGTCGCGGATGTCGTCGGGCAGCGCCTCGAGGGCGGGCAGCGGGTAGCGGTCGGCGTTCACGGCGGTCTCCGTCGGCAGGGGGGATCGCCGGCGAGCCTACACCATCGAACGCGACCGCCCCGCCGCGGCGTCGTGCGCGCGGCGGGGCGGGGCGAGGCGGGCCGTGTCAGCTCGGGCGCCAGGTCGGCGGCGGCGGCGGCGGCGTTCCGGCAGGGGGCGGCGGCACCGGTGCGACCGTGGGCGGCGCGCCGCCCGGCCCCGTGGCGGGTGCGGCACCGGCCTGACCCACGCCCGGAGGGGGCGCGGGCGGGGCGCCGGCGGGCGGCGCCGGCACACCCGGCGGCAGCGCCGCAGGACGGGCCCCGGCCGCCGGCTGCGGCCGGTAGCTGCCCTCGACGACCGGCACCTTGTGTCCGCTGGCGTACATGCACTGGATGTAGGCCTGGTCGTAGCGGCGCTGTGTCCCCGAGGCCGAGCTGTAGGAGGCGCTGCTGCCGATCGCCGAGCCGGACAGCAACCCGACGCCGGCGCCGACGCCCGCGCCCTGAGAGCCGCCGATCGCCGCGCCCGCGACCGCACCGATGGCGGCGCCTGCGATCGCACCACCGGCCACGGTGTCGTTGGCCGCCTTCTGCGCGGACTGCCCGCCGATGCGCTCGGAGGCGAAGCGCCGGCAGGCGTCGTCGTCGGTGCGGAACTGGGCGAACGAGCGGTTGGTGCCGGGCAGCGCCATCGTGCTCGGGCCTTCGGGAATCACGGCACAGCCGGCGAGCCCGGCGAGCAGCGCGGCCGCGGCGAGCGCGCGGCGACGGACGGGACGGTTCGGATTCACGGCGATGCTCCGGCTCATTGGGCCGCCCGCGGCGGCACCGGCTGCCAGCCCTGCGGGCAGTCGTTCACTTCGGGATACCAGCCCTGCGGCGAAGCGCACCAGTACCAGTAGCCGGCGGCGGGCGGCTCTTCATCGCGGGGGCGCTCGACGTAGACCAGCGGCGGCGGCGGCGAGACCACGATCGGCGGGCCGACGATCACCGGGGGCGGATACGACGGATAGCCCCAGGTACCGGGGTAGTAGGGATACGGCCTCGGATAGGGCGCGCCGATGACGACGTCCACGCCGACGCCCGGGCGGTGGTAGTACGGCGGCCGGTAGGCCGGCGGGCGGACCACCGGCGGCGGGATGTAGACGCTGGCGGGCGGGCCGCCCGGCCGCACGATCGCCGGGGGCGGCGCGAAGCTCGGCGGCGGCGCGACATGGACTGGCGGCGGCGCCGCACCCGGCGCCTGGGGCCTTGCAGTTCCGTAGAAGCGGCTGGCCGGCCGGTCGCTCGCCTGCGGGCCGCTGCTCGAGTCCACCCGCGCCTGGGCGGCGGCCGCGCCGCACGCCGCGGCCATGCAGACCCCCGTCACCCATGTTCGCCACGCTTGCATCGTTCGCTCCGTCGCGGCCCGCATCGGCGGGGCCGCATGTCTGTGTCCGTCGCAGGCGCCGCGCGCCCCTGTCCGCCCAACGGCGCCACGGCGCCGGTCGCCGACCCGCGAATCAAACCGTTACAACTGACCGGCCTCGGCTATCATCGCCGCGCCCATGAACATCACCGTCGTCGTCTCGGCCTACAGCAACTGGGTGGCGCTCGACCGGACCCTGCTCGGCTTCCGGTGCCAGACGCTCGCCCCGGCCGAGCTGTGGGTCGCCGAGGACAGCCACTTCGAAGAGGTCGCGGCGACCGTCGCCAGGCACCGTGCGCTCGCGCCCTGGCCGATCCGGCACATCACGCAGGAGAACCGGGGCTACCGCAAGCCGATCATGATGAACCGCGCGTTCGGTGACGCGTGCGGAGAATTCATCGTCTTCACCGATGCGGATTGTGTGCCCAGGGCCGACCTGCTCGAGACCTATGCCAGCCTGGCACGGCCCGGCATCTTCCTCGCCGGCGGCAGCCACCTGTCGATCCCCGAAGCGTTCCACCGCGAACGGCTCACCGACACGATGATCACCTCCCAGCAGGTCTTCGACCACGGCTGGCTCGAGGCGCAGGGCATCGCGCTGTCGCGCTGGCGCCTGACCCGCTCGCGGCCGCTCGCCCGCACGCTCGACCTGCTGACCGCCCGCAATTCGCTGAACGGCGCGAACACCGGCGCCTGGAAGGCCGACATCCTGAAGGTCGGCGGCTACGACGAGACCATGGGCTACGGCGGCGAGGACCGGAACTTCGGCTACCGGATGAACAACGCCGGCATCCACGGCGTGCGCGCCCGCCACAGCCTGGTGTGGCTGCACCTCGACCACAAGCGCGGCTACGTCGATCCAGCGCTCAAGCAGGCCAACCTCGACTGGAACCGCGAGGTGAAGCGCCAGCGGCTGGTGTGGCCGCGGCAGACGGCGCTGCCTCGTCCGGCATCCGCCTGAGCCGGCGCACGGGGCGTTCTTCGCGAGCCGGCGCCACCGGCGGTCGCGATCAGGCCGCGAACGACGCCTCGCCCGCGCTGTAGAGCCGCGCATACAGCCCCGCGCGCGCCAGCAGCTGCGCGTGCGTGCCGCTCTCGACGATGCGGCCCTCGGCCATCACCAGGATGCGGTCGGCATTGACGATGGTCGACAGCCGGTGCGCGATGACGAGCGTCGTGCGGTCGCGCATCAGCGTCTCGAGCGCGGCCTGCACCGCGCGCTCCGACTCGTTGTCGAGCGCCGAGGTGGCTTCGTCCAGGATCAGCACCGGCGCGTCCTTGAGGATCGCGCGTGCGATCGACAGGCGCTGGCGCTGGCCGCCGGACAGCCGGATGCCGTTGTCGCCGATCACCGTCTCCAGGCCCTCGGGGAGCGAGGCCACGAAGGCCTCGAGGTGCGCGCCGCGGATCGCGGCCTCGATGCGCTCGCGGGGCGCATGGCGCCGCTCGCCATAGGCGACGTTGGCCGCGATCGTGTCGTTGAACAGCATCACCTGCTGGCTGACCCAGGCGATCTGCGAGCGCAGGCTGGCGAGCGTGAGCGTCTCGATCGGGATGCCGTCGAGCAGCACGCGGCCCTCGGTGGCCGGATGGAAGCGCGGGATCAGGTTGGCGAGCGAGGTCTTGCCGCCGCCCGAGGGGCCGACCAGCGCCACGGTCTCGCCCGGCGCGACCGCGAGGTCGATGCCCGACAGCGCGATGCGCTCGGTGTTCGGGTACGAGAAGCCCACGCCCTCGAAGGCGATCTCGCCACGCGCGCGCTCGATCACGCGGGTGCCGGCGTCGGGCTCGACCGGCTCGTCGACGAACGCGAACACCACCTCGGCGGCGGCGAGCGCGCGCTGCAGGTCGCCGTTGACGTTGGCCAGGTGCTTGAGCGGCGCGAGCAGCATCAGCATCGCGGTCAGGAAGCCGACGAAGCCGCCGGCCGTGGTCTGCTCGGCCCGCGCCTGCATCAGCACGACGCACACCACGACACCGACCGCGACCGCGGCGGCGAGCTGCGTCATCGGCACGATGGTGGCGCTCGCGACCGTCATGCGGCGCGCGAAGTTGCGCAGCCGCTCGTTGGCCGCGTCGAAGCGCGACTTCTCCTGGTCCTGGCCGCCGTAGACCTTGATGACCGGGTTGCAGCGGATCGCCTCCTCCACCACCGCGGTCATCTCGCCGGTGTAGCGCATCTGCTCGGACGAGAGCCGGCGCATGCGCTTGGAGAAGGCCGCCACCATCACCGCGACGATCGGGATCAGCACGACGACGACCAGGGTGAGCTGCCAGTTCAGGTACAGCAGCCAGGCGAACAGGCCGACGATCACCGCGCTGTCGCGCACCAGCACGACCACGACGCCGGTGAGCGTGTTGGTCACGTTGTTGACGTCGTTGACCAGCTTGGCGATGAGCTGGCCCGAGGACTCGCGCGCGAAGAACCCGGCGGGCATCTCGGCCAGCCGCGAGAACATGTCGCGGCGCAGCTCGGCGAGCACCCGCTGGCCGACCCACGACATCGCGAAGCTCATCGTGAAGGTGGCGGCACCGCGCACGACGAACAGTCCGACGATGGCCAGCGGCAGCGCCCACAGCATCCAGTCCTGGACGTCGCTCAGCGCGGTGTCGAGCATGTAGGTGAACAGCGCCGGCAGCGCCGGCTCGGTGGCCGCGGTGGCGAGCATGCCGAGCACGCCGAGCGCGAACACCTTCCAGTGCGGGCGCACGTAGCCCAGCACGCGGCTGATCAGCACCCGGTCGCGCTGCCGGCGCTCGGCGGCGCCGGCCTCAGCCATACCGCAGCTCGACGCCCTCGGGCGACAGCCACTGGCGCAGCTCGACGAGCAGCGCCTCGTCCGGGCGGATGCGCCAGGCATCGCCCAGCCGCACCGCGCAGCGCGCCTGCGCGGTGTGATAGTGGATCTCGACCGGGCAGCCGCGCGGCGGCGCCGGGGTGTCGTCGTCCTCGGCCGAGAACACCCCGCCGTTCGGCACCTCGCCGACCGTGCGCGCGCGGTACGGCTCGAGCAGCGTGCGCAGCCGCGCGCCGTCCGAACCGCCGTTCATCCGCAGCAGCAGCATCCGCGCGTGCTCCTGGCGGGCGCGCGTGAGGTCGAGCACGCGCTCGGCGCTGAGGCGAAAGCCGCCGCTGTAGTCGTCCTTCGAGACCTTGCCGTGGATGACGAGCAGCTCGTCTTCCTTGAGCAGGCTTCGCGCCGACTCGTAGAGCTCGTTGAAGATCACGATCTCCACGCTCGCCGTGGTGTCGTCGAGGCCGAGCCGGATCATCTTGCCGCGCCGGGTCATGCCGACCTGCAGCGAGGTCACGATGCCGGCGACCGTGACCGCGGCCGAGCCGTAGGTGGTCTCGGCGATCCGCGGCAGGTCGACGAGCTTGGTCTTCACGAAGCGGCGCACCTCGGCCTCGTGGCCCTTGAAGAGGTGTCCGCTCAGGTAGAAGCCGAGCGCGGTCTTCTCCTCGCGCAACCGGTGGCGCTCGTCCCAGGGCGGGCAGGCGAGCCACTGCGGCTCGATGACGTCGCTGCCGTCGGCGCCGCCGAAGAGGCTCGACTGGTTCGCGTTGGCCGCCTGCTGCTCGGCCGCCTCCATCGCCTGCGGCACGTTGGTCAGCAGCTTCGCGCGGTCGGTGTCGAGCGCGTCGAACGCGCCCGCGCGCACCAGCGCCTCGATCGTGCGGCGGTTGACCACCCGACGGTCGATGCGTGCGCAGAAGTCGAACAGGTCGGAGAACGGCCGCTCGGTGCGCGCGCGCAGGATCTCCTGCACCGCGCCCTCGCCGGTGCCCTTGACCGCGCCCAGGCCGTAGCGGACCGTCCTGCGGTCGATCGGATCGAAACGGAAGCCCGACGCGTTGATGTCGGGCCCGAGCACCGCGACCTTGTTGTCCAGCGCGTCCTTGACGAAGAGCTGGACCTTGTCGGTGTCGTCCATGTCGGACGACAGCGTCGCGGCCATGAACTCGGCCGGATAGTGCGCCTTGAGCCACGCGGTCTGGTAGGTGACGACCGCGTAGGCGGCGGTGTGCGACTTGTTGAAGCCGTACTCCGCGAACTTCTCCATCAGGTCGAAGAGCTGGGTCGCGAGGTTCGGGTCGTGCCCCTTGCCGGACGCGCCCTCGTTGAAGATCGCGCGCTGCTGCGCCATCTCCTCGGCCTTCTTCTTGCCCATCGCGCGGCGCAGCAGGTCGGCGCCGCCCAGCGTGTAGCCGGCGATGATCTGCGCGATCTGCATCACCTGCTCCTGGTAGACGATGACCCCGTAGGTCGGCTCCAGGCACTGCGTGAGATCCGGATGGAAGTAGTCGATCTTCTGCTGGCCCTTCTTGCGAAGGATGAAGTCGTCGACCATGCCCGAGCCGAGCGGCCCGGGACGGTACAGCGCCAGCACCGCGATGATGTCCTCGAAGCGATCGGGCTGCAGCTTCTTCAGCAGCTTCTTCATCCCGTCGCCCTCGACCTGGAAGATCGCCGTGGTATTGGCGTCCTTCAGGATCTGGTAGGCCTTCGGGTCGGTGAAGGAGAGCGTGCTCAGGTCGAGCGCGCGATCGGGCTCGTTGCGGTTGATGTAGTCGACCGCGAGCTGGATGATCGTGAGGTTGCGCAGGCCCAGGAAGTCGAACTTCACCAGGCCCACGGCCTCGACGTCGTCCTTGTCGAACTGCGCGACCACCGAGTCGGTGCCCGGCGCCTTGTAGAGCGGGCAGAAGTCGGTGAGCTTGCCGGGCGCGATCAGCACGCCGCCGGCATGCATGCCGACGTTGCGGATCAGGTCCTCCAGCGGCTCGGCGACCGCGAGCAGCTCGCGGACCTCCTCCTCCTTGCGCTCGCGCTCGGCGAACATCGGCTCGGCCTCGCGCGCCTTCGCGAGCGACACCGGCTTGGCCTGCACGATCGGGATCAGCTTGGAGAGCTGGTCGCAGAAGGTGTAGGGCATGTCGAGCACGCGGCCGGCGTCGCGGATCACCGCCTTCGAGGCCATGGTGCCGAAGGTCGCGATCTGCGAGACGGCCTGCGCGCCGTACTTCTCGCGCACGTACTCGATGACCTTCCAGCGGTTGTCCTGGCAGAAGTCGATGTCGAAGTCGGGCATCGACACCCGCTCGGGGTTCAGGAACCGCTCGAACAGCAGCGCGTAGGGCAGCGGATCGAGGTCGGTGATGCCGAGCGCGAAGGCGACCAGCGAGCCCGCGCCCGAGCCGCGGCCGGGGCCCACCGGCACGCCGTTGGCCTTCGCCCAGTTGATGAAGTCGGCCACGATGAGGAAGTAGCCGGGAAAGCCCATCTGGATGATGGTCTCGCACTCGGTGCGCAGCCGCTCGACGTAGCGCGGGCGCTCGCGCTCGCGCTCCGCGGGATCGGGGAAGCACTTGAGCAGGCGGTGCTCGAGCCCGTCGGCGGCGAGCCGGCGCAGGTAGTCCTCGATCGTCAGCCCGTCGGGCGTCGGGAAGTCGGGCAGGCGCGACTTCCCGAGCTCCATCGTCAGGCTGCAGCGGCGGGCGATCTCGACCGAGTTCGCGAGCGCCTCGGGCAGGTCGGCGAACAGCTCGGCCATCTCGGCCTGGGGCCGGAAATACTGCGCCTCGGTGAAGCGGCGCACGCGACGCGGGTTGGCCAGCATCTCGCCGTCGGCGATGCAGACCCGTGCCTCGTGGGCGCGGTACTCGTCGCGGTTCAGGAACTGCACCGGATGCGTGGCCACCACCGGCATGCCGAGGCGCGCGGCGAGCGCGGCCGCCGCCCGTACATGCGGCTCGGCATCGGCCTGGCCGCTGCGCTGCAGCTCGACGTACCAGGCGTCGGGGAAGCGCCGTGCCCAGTCGTGCGCGAGCGACTCGGCGGCCTCGACGCTGCCGGCGAGCAGCGCCTGTCCGACGTCGCCGGCCTGCGCGCCCGACAGCGCGATCAGGCCGTGGTGGCCGTCGGGGCCGTGGAGCAGCCCCTCGTCGAACCAGTCCCGGCGGATCTCGCCGCGGCCGCGCCACTCGTTCTCGAGCCAGGCACGCGACAGCAGGTCGCACAGGTTGAGATAGCCGGTGCGGTCGCGCACCAGCAGCAGCAGCCGGTGCGGCCGGTCGCGCTCGGCGTCGTGGGTGATCCAGGCATCGAGGCCGAGGATCGGCTTGATGCCCTTGCCGCGCGCGGCCCGGTAGAACTTGACCCAGCCGAACATGTTGGCCGAGTCGGTGAGCGCGAGCGCGCCCTGCGTGTCGGCGGCCGCGGCCGCGACGAGCGAATCGATGCGCACGATCGAGTCGCTGACCGAGTATTCCGAGTGGACCCGGAGGTGGACGAATCGCGGCGCCGGCATGGACTCATTCTACCGCCGCGATGGGGGCCGATTCCGGTCCGGAGCACCCGGACGGGGCCCGTATAATCCGCCGCCACATGTCCGCCCCCACCCTCGCCTCGGCCTCCGTCGGCGGCACCGCGCACCGGCGCGCGCTGCTGACCCTGCTCGGCTGCACGGTGCTCTGGAGCCTCGCCGGCGTCGGCACGCGGCGTCTCGAGCACGCCGAGGGCTTCGAGATCGCGTTCTGGCGCTCGCTGTTCTGCGCGGCCTTCGTGATCGCGGTGATGGCGGTGCGCCACCGCGGGGCCTGGGTCGCCCATGTGCTGGGTGCCGGACCGATCGGCTGGGCGAGCGGCGCGATGTGGGCGGTGATGTTCACCTGCTTCATGCTCGCGCTCTCGCTCACCACGGTCGCGAACGTGCTGGTGGTGATGGCCGCCTCGCCGCTGCTCGCGGCGCTGCTGGGCCTGGCGGTGCTGCGCGAGCCGGTGCTGCCCCGCACCTGGGTCGCGATCGCGATCGCGGCAGCGGGCATCGTCTGGATGGTGCGCGACGAGCTCTCGGGCCAGGGGCTGGCGGGCATGGCGGTGGCCTTCGCGGTGCCGGTCGCCTCCGCGGTCAACATCGTGCTGCTCAAGCGTAGCAACGGGCGCGTCGACCTCGTGCCGGCGGTGCTGCTGGGCGCACTGATCAGCATGGCGGTGACGCTGCCGCTGGCCTGGCCGTTGTCGGCCAGCGCGCCGGACCTCGCGATCCTGGCCGCGCTCGGCGTCTTCCAGCTCGCCGTGCCCTGCATGCTGATGGTCCGGGTGGCGCAGCACCTCGCGCCGCACGAGATCGCGCTGCTCGGGCTGATGGAGGTGGTGCTCGGGCCGCTGTGGGCCTGGCTGGGCGCGGGCGAGGCCGCGACCGCGAGCACGCTGCAGGGTGGCGCGCTGGTGCTGGTGGCGCTGCTGCTCAACGAGCTGGTGGGGATGCGGGAGAAGCGAGGCTAGCGGGCCCGGCGCAAGCATGCGCCGGGCGTTCGCGGCGTGACCCGGGCAGTGCCCGGGTCCATCGTGCTCGCCCCGGCAGAGCCGGGCCGCTCACGAACGAACGCCGCTCACTTTTCCACGAACGCCCGCTCGATCACGTAGTCGCCCGGCACGCCCTGCGAGGGCGAGATCACGAAGCCGCGCGCATCGAGCAGCGCCCGCGTGTCGGCGAGCATCCCCGGGCTGCCGCAGATCATCGCGCGGTCGGTGTCCGGCGACAGCGGCGGCAGGCCGATGTCATCGGTCAGCTTGTCGCTGGCGATCAGGTCGGTGATGCGCCCGCGGTTGCGGAACGGCTCGCGGGTGACCGTGGGGTAGTAGACCAGCCGCTGCTGCACCAGCTCGCCGAAGAACTCGTTGCCCGGCAGCTCGTCCTGCAGGTACTCGGAATAGGCCAGCTCGCTGACCTCGCGCACGCCGTGCACCAGGACGACCTTCTCGAAGCGCTCGTAGGTCTCCGGGTCCTTGACGATCGACATGAAGGGCGCGAGGCCCGTACCGGTGCCGAACAGGAACAGGTTGCGGCCCGGGCGCAGGTCGTCGACCACCAGCGTGCCGGTCGGCTTGCGGCTCACCAGCACGGTGTCGCCGGGCTTGAGGTGCTGCAGCCGCGAGGTCAGCGGGCCGTCCTGGACCTTGATGCTCAGGAACTCGAGGTTCTCCTCGTAGTTCGCGCTGGCCACGCTGTAGGCGCGCATCAGCGGCTTGCCGTCGACCGGCAGACCGAGCATCACGAAATGGCCGTTGCGAAAGCGAAGGGACGGATCACGCGTGGTCTTGAAGCTGAACAGCGTGTCGTTCCAGTGATGGACGTCGAGGACGGTCTCGGTGTTGAACGCGGACATGGGCGGGAACCGGAGGGCATGAGCCTGAGCGGCAGCGATGTGCTGCGATGCACAAATCTTACCTCGGCCGCAGGGTCCGGCGAACTGACGAGGATCGATGAGCACACGCCCTGCCGGCATGAGACGCAGGGGATCGGACGTTCCGGAAACGGGGTCAGCGGCGCAGCGCACGGGTCTTCTCGGCGAGGCGCTTGCCGTAGGCGCGCGCCGTGTCGAGATCGCCCTTCGGCGGCGACTGCTCGGGCGGCACGTTGTCGGCCTGGGCCATCACGCCGATCGATGAGCCGAGTCGGTTCAGCTCATCGGGATGACCCGGCTGGCGCGGCGGCATCATGCCGGTGCCGACCCAGACCATGCCGTGCTGCATCGCCAGCGTCACGAAGTACATGAGCGTCGAGTACTTGTCGCCGCTCATGTTCTGCGAGCAGGTGAAGCCGCCGGCGACCTTGTCCTTCCAGCCCTGGCTGAACCACACCTTGGCCGAGGCGTCGGCGAACTTCTTGAAGTCGCCCGACGCCCCGCCCATGTAGGTCGGCGCGCCGAAGACGATGGCATCGGCGGCGGCGAGCTCGGCCCACTGGGCGTCGCCCGCCTGCGTGACGTCGAGCAGCGCGGCCTGCACGCCGGGCACCGAGGCCGCGCCCTCGCGCACGGCGTCGGCGACCCGCTTCGTGTGGCCGTAGCCGGAGTGGTAGGCAACCACGAGCGTCGTCATCGGGCCGCCCTTACGCCGGACGCGCGAGCTTGGCCGCGATCTGCGCGACGTGGCGGCCCTGGAAGCGCGCGCCCTCGAACTCGACCGCAGACGGCATGCGGCTGCCGTCGCCCCCGGTGATGGTCGCCGCGCCGTAGGGCGAGCCGTAGAGGACGAGGACCTTGGACATCTGCTTCTCCGTTGGGGAAGGGGGCGGAATTCGGAAGGGGGGATCGGGGGCGAGCGGATCGGGCCGGATCAGGCGAGGTCGAAGACCAGCACCTCGGCGTCGACACCGCGCTCGAGCTCGACCGCGGCCTCGCCGACGAGCTTCGCCGCGTCGCCCGCGGCGAGCGTCGTGCCGTTGACCGACACGCTGCCGCGGGCGACGTGGACGTAGGCCCTGCGCCCCGGCTCGAGCGACAGCCGTGCCCGTTCGTCGCCGTCGAGCAGCGCCGCGTAGAGCCGGGCCTGCTGGTGGATCGTGACCGAGCCGTCGGCGCCGTCGGGCGAGGCGATCAGCCGCAGCCGGCCGCGCTTGTCGGCAGGCTCGAAGCGGCGCTCCTCGTAGCCGGGCGCGATGCCGCGCCGGTCGGGCTCGATCCATATCTGCAGGAAATGCGTCGGGCCGTCCTGGCGCTGATTGAACTCGCTGTGCATGACGCCGGTGCCGGCGCTCATGCGCTGCACGTCGCCCGGCCGGATCACCGAGCCGTTGCCCAGGCTGTCCTTGTGCGCGAGCGCACCGTCGAGCACGTAGCTGATGATCTCCATGTCGCGGTGCCCGTGCGTGCCGAAACCGGTGCCGGCGGCCACGCGGTCCTCGTTGACCACGCGCAGCGCGCCGAAGCCCATGTGCCGCGGGTCGTGGTAGCTCCCGAACGAGAAGCTGTGCCAGGAGTCGAGCCAGCCGTGGTCGGCATGGCCGCGTTCGGCTGCGGGTCGAAGTGCCATCATCGCGCCCTCCGGGAGGTGTGAGTTCTTGATGGAGCTCATTCTGGGACCGGGCCGCCGGCGGCGAAGCGCTATGATTTCGACTGCCTGTTCAAATTTTTTGATGCCATGCCGCTGACACTGGAAGCGCTCGAGACGGTCGACACCATCGCCCGCAAGGGCAGCTTCGCCGCGGCGGCGGCCGCGCTCGGCAAGGTGCCTTCGGCGCTGACCTACACGGTGCGCAAGCTCGAGGACGAGCTCGACGTGCTGCTGTTCGACCGACGCGGGCCGCGCGCGACGCTCACCGCCGCCGGCCGGGTGCTGCTCGAGGAGGGCCGCGGACTGCTGCGCTCGGCGGACGACCTCGCGCGCCGCGTGCGCCGGGTGGCCAGCGGCTGGGAGCCGGAGCTGCGGATCGGCGTCGACGCGCTGATCGACTTCGACCGGCTGCGGCCGCTGATCGAGGACTTCTACCGGCTGCAGGCACCGACGCGGCTGCGCTTCACCTACGAGGTGCTCGACGGCGCCTGGGAGGCCCTGCTCGAGGGCCGTGCGGACCTGGCGATCGGAGCGCCGCACGATGCGCCGAGCCCGGCCCTGTCCTCGGCGAGCTTCTCGCTGCGGCCGATGGGCCGCGTCGAGTTCGTGTTCTGCGTGGCGCCGCACCACCCGCTGGCGAGCGTGGACGAACCGATCCCGACCGAGGCACTGCTGGCGCACCGGGCGGTGGCGGTCGGCGGCACCTCGCGGCTGACGCCCTCGCGCAGCTCGGGGCTGCTCGCGGGCCAGGAGACGCTGACCGTCGCCACGGCCGAGCAGAAGGTGGCGATGCAGGTCGCCGGGCTCGGCGTGGGCTGGATCCCCGAGCCCTTCGCCCGCGCTCACCTCGCCTGCGGCCGCCTGGTCACGCGCCGGCCCGCCGAGCCGCGTCCGCCGGCGACCCTGCACTACGGCTGGCGGCGCGCCGATCCCGGCAATGCGCTGAAGTGGTGGCTGTCCCGTCTCGAGCTGCCGCAGGTGCGCGAGCGCCTCCTGGACGGGCCGCAGTCGGCGCCGCTGCCCGACGGCAGCTGGATGGCCGCGGGTGACGCGGCCACGCCGCAGACGAAGGCGCGCACCCGCAGGGCTGTCCGATGAACGCCGCCGACGGCGGCTACGTCGGTCGCTTCGCCCCCTCCCCCACCGGACCGCTGCACGCCGGATCGGTGGCGGCGGCGCTCGCCTCGTGGCTCGATGCCCGCGCGCACGGGGGGCGCTGGCTGCTGCGGATCGAGGACATCGACCCGCCGCGCGAGCAGCCGGGCGCGACCGCGGCCATCCTCGACACGCTGACCCGTCTGGGCCTGCACGCCGACGGCGAGCCGGTCCTGCAGTCGGCGCGCGGCGCGTGCTACGCGGCCGCGCTCGATGCCCTGGTCGCACGCGGCCTCGCGTACCCCTGCGGCTGCACCCGCCGGGAGATCGCGGACTCGCAGCAGCGCGCCGGGCCGGCCGCGGCCCGCCATGGCGAGCTCGTCTACCCGGGCACCTGCCGCCATGGGCTGCCCCAGGGGCGCACGCCGCGCGCCTGGCGGCTGCGCGTGCCCGCGGGCACGGTCCGGATCGACGACCGGCTGCTCGGCGTCACCCAGCAGGACGTCGCCGCCGAAGTCGGCGACTTCGTGCTGCGGCGCGCCGACGGGCTGTGGGCCTACCAGCTCGCGGTGGTGGTCGATGACGCGGCCCAGGGGGTCACAGACGTCGTGCGCGGCGCCGACCTCGCCGGCTCGACCGCCCGGCAGGTGGTGCTCGCACGTGCGCTCGGCGTGCCCTCGCCGCGTTGGCTTCACGTGCCGGTGGTGGCCGGCGAGGACGGCGACAAGCTGTCGAAGCAGAACGGCGCGAACGCGATCGACGCGGCCCGTCCGCTGCCGGCGCTCGATGCGGCGATGCGCCACCTGGGCTTCGAGCCGCCCGCCGTCCGCGAGCGCGACGCCTGGCTCGCCGAGGCCACCCGGCGGTGGGCGGCCCGCTTCGGACCGCAGGCCGGCGCGGCCCGCCGCTGAGGCTCAGGCCTTCTTGACACCGCCGAGAAGGGCTGCGACCGGACGGGCACCACGCCGCGGCGCGGGACGCGCGGCCTCGGTCGCTGCGGCGCCTGAGGCGGCATCGGCCGTCTGCCCCGCGATGCCGGCGTCCGGCTCGTAGGGCTTCGAGAAGAAGGGATCGTCGCGCAGGCGCGGTGCCGCCGGCGGCACCGGCGGCCGCGCACGCGTGGAACGGTCGTCGTCGCGCTCGCGGCTGCGGCGCGGGCGCTCGGTGTCGCGCTCCGGCCGCTCGGCGCGCTCCGGCCGCTCGGCGCGCGAGGCCCGCTCGGCGGGTTCCGCCCGCGGCTCGCGCTCGGCGGCAACCGGCTGCGGCGCACGCTCGGTGCCCTCGGCCGGCGGCACGGCGCTGTCGCTGCGCGAGGGACGCTCGCTGCGCCCTTCACGACGCATCGAGCGAGGCCCGGCATCGACCGCCATGTCCTCGACCGGCAGCTTGCTCTTGACCAGCTTCTCGATGTCGGCGAGCAGCCGGTCGTCGTTGCTGCCCGTCATCAGCGACAGGGCCATGCCCGAGGCGCCCGCGCGGCCGGTGCGGCCGATGCGGTGCACGTAGTCCTCGGGCGAGTACGGCAGGTCGTAGTTGATGACCGCAGGCAGCTCGGCGATGTCGAGCCCGCGGGCGGCGACGTCGGTGGCCACCAGCACGACGATCTTGCCCGCCTTGAAGTCCTCGAGGGTCTTGAGCCGCTCCTGCTGGGACTTGTCGCCGTGGATCGCGGCCGAGTTCAGGCCGTCCTTCTCGAGCTCGCGCGCCAGCCGGCCGCAGCCGATCTTGGTGTTCGAGAACACGATGACCTGCGACAGCGCGTTGTCGCGCACCAGCTTGGCGACCGCGGCGCGCTTGTGCTCCACCGACGGCACCCGGTAGACCACCTGCGTGATGTTCTCGGCCAGCGCGTTGCGGCGCGCCACCTCGATGAGCTGCGGGTTCTTCAGGAAGCTCTCGGCCAGCTTGCGGATCTCGCCGGAGAAGGTCGCCGAGAACATCAGGTTCTGGCGGTCCTTCGACAGCAGGTTGATGATCCGCTGGATGTCCGGCAGGAAGCCCATGTCGAGCATCCGGTCGGCCTCGTCGAGCACGAGGATCTGGACCTGCGACAGGTTCGTCGTGCGCTGCTCGACGTGGTCGAGCAGCCGGCCCGGCGTGGCGACCAGCAGCTCGCAGCCGTTGCGCAGCGCGGCGATCTGCGGCTTCATGTCGACACCGCCGAACACCACCGCGCAGCGCAGCGGCGTGTGCTTCGCGTAGGCGGCGACGTTCTGGTAGATCTGGTCGGCGAGCTCGCGGGTGGGCGCGAGCATCAGCGCACGCACCGGATGGCGAGCCGGCGAGGCGCTGCTGCTCGCGAGCGGCAGCAGCCTGTGGATGATCGGCAGCGCGAAGCCGGCGGTCTTGCCGGTCCCGGTCTGGGCCGCACCCATGACGTCCTTGCCGGTCATCACGACCGGGATGGCCTGGGCCTGGATCGGCGTCGGCTCCCGGTAGCCGAGCTCGGCGACGGCACGGCGGATCGGCTCGGCGAGGCCGAAGTCGTCGAAGGTGATGGGGGGTGTTTCTGTTTCGCTCATCGGGGGGGCGTCCGGCCGGCTCGGCCGCAGGACGCCGAAAATCGGGCATTTTACGCCTTTTGCCCTGCCAGCGGTTCCCGGGGGCATCCGAGCCTCCGCAGGAGCCCGATCGGGCCGCGCACGGCGCTCGGCGCGGGCGCTACAGGAACCGGTCGAGCAGCTTGCGGCTGGCGCGATCGAGGGCGCCGATGTCGCGCACCAGGAACTGGATGCCGTTGCGGTCGGCGACCAGCAGCGAACTGCGGGCGAGCCGGCGGATGTCCTCCTCGCCCTTGAGCACCAGCGTGGTCGGGCCACGGTCGGTGTCGATCGTCCAGGTGCTCGGCGTCGCGAAGCTCGAGACGGCGCGGATCGCGCGGATCTCGGGGACGAACTCGCGGCTCGCCAGGTCCTCCTCGATCAGCGTGCGGCGCGCCATGTCCAGCGCCTCGAGCCGCTCGATCCAGGCGAGCTCGTGGCCGTCGGCACTCACCAGCGACAGGCCCTCGTCGGGGGCCCCGATCGGGAACGCCCGCACGGGAACCACAGCGACATGGGCCACGCCGTCCTCGCCGGTCAGCACCAGGCGGCCGAAGGGGTCGCGTGACAGCGCGAACTCAGCCATCGGTGTCCTCGTCGCGCCAGACCTTGTGGCGCGCCCCGTCGTCGCGCTCGTCGCCCTGGCGCACCTGCGCTTGGTACAGGCGGAAGTAGGCGCCCTCGCGGGCCATCAGCGTCTCGTGGTCGCCCACCTCGACGACCTGCCCGCGATCAAGCACCACCAGCCGGTTGGCCTTGCGCAGCGTCGACAGCCGGTGCGCGATCGCGATCGTCGTGCGGCCCTTCACCAGGTTGTCGAGCGCCTTCTGGATCTCCTTCTCGGTCTCGGTGTCGACCGCCGAGGTCGCCTCGTCGAGGATCAGGATCCGCGGATCGATCAGCAGCGCTCGCGCGATCGAGATCCGCTGGCGCTCGCCGCCCGACAGCGCCTGCCCGCGCTCGCCGACCAGCGAGTCGTAGGCGTGCGGCAGGCGCAGGATGAAGTCGTGCGCATGGGCCGCGCGCGCGGCCGCGACGATCTCGGCACGCGTCGCATCGGGCTTGCCGTAGGCGATGTTCTCCGCGATGGTGCCGAAGAACAGGAACGGCTCCTGCAGCACCAGGCCGATGTGCCGGCGGAACTGCGCGACCGGCACCGAGCGCACGTCGATGCCGTCGATGCGGACCGTGCCGTCGGTGACGTCGTAGAAGCGGCAGATCAGGTTGACCAGCGTGCTCTTGCCCGAGCCGCTGTGACCGACCAGGCCGATCATCTCGCCCGGGGCGATGTCGAGGTCGATCCCGCGGATGATCGCGCGGTTGCCGTACCGGAACGCCGCACCCTCGATCTGGATGCGGCCCTCGACCTTGGGCAGCATCACCGGGTTGGCGGGCTCGGGGACGCTCGAGACATGGTCGAGGATGTCGAAGATCCGCTTGGCGCCGGCGGCCGCCTTCTGCGTGAACGACACGATGCGGCTCATCGAGTCGAGCCGCAGGTAGAACCGCCCGATGTACGCGAGGAAGGCGGTCAGCACGCCGACGGTGATGCTGTCGCCGGCGATCTGCCAGATGCCGAAGCCCCAGACGATCAGCAGCCCGATCTCGGTCATCAGCGTGACGGTCGGCGAGAACAGCGACCACACTCGGTTCACGCGGTCGTTGACCGCGAGGTTGTGGCGGTTCGCCTCGCGGAAGCGCTCCGCCTCGCGGCTCTCCTGCGCGAACGCCTTGACCACACGGATGCCCGGGATGGTGTCGGCCAGCACGCTGGTGACCTCGGCCCAGGTCCGATCGACCTTCTCGAAGCCGGTGCGAAGCCGGTCGCGTACCAGATGGATCAGCCAGGCGATCAGCGGCAGCGGCAGCAGCGTGACGAGCGCGAGCCAGGGATCGATCGACGCGAGGATCGCGGCGGTCATCACGATCATCAGCAGGTCGGTCGCGAAGTCGAGCAGGTGCAGCGACAGGAACAGGTTGATGCGGTCGGTCTCGGCGCCGATCCGCGCCATCAGGTCCCCGGTGCGCTTGCCGCCGAAGTACTGCAGCGACAGCCCGAGCAGGTGCTCGTAGGTCTGCGTGCGCAGGTCGGCCCCCATGCGCTCGCTGACCAGCGCGAGCGTGTAGGTCCGGGCCCAACCCAGTATCCAGGCGACCAGCGCCGCCCCGAACAGGCCGATCAGGTAGAGCCCGACTGTCTCGGGCTCGATCGGCACGCCCTTCTGGTACGGGATCAGCACCCGGTCCATCAGCGGCATGGTCAGGTAGGGCGGCACCAGGGTCGCGGCGGTGGCCAGCACCGTCAGCACGAACCCGAGCAGCAGCTGGCCGCGGTACGGGCGGGCGAAGCGCCACAGCCGGAACAGGACCCAGGTCGAGGGCGGCGCCTCGGCGGGCGCGGGCGCGCAGGCGGCGCACTCGTCGCTGCCGGCGGGCAGCACCGCCTGGCAGCGGGTGCAGCGCGGCGGCGGGCGCTCGGCGTCGGTGCCGCTCGAGCGGGCCACCTGCGCGAGCTCGAGCGCTTCGAGCAGGCGCTGCGCGGCCGTGTCGCGGCCGAGGGTGAAGCACCAGTGATCGATGCGGCGGGCCCCGTCGACCAGCTCCACCGTGCCGACGCCGGCATGGTCGCGCTTGCGCAGCATCAGGTCGTCGCGCAGCGCCCAGTCCTGCCAAGCGGAGGCCCCCGGCGCGCGGGCGCTGATGCGACGGTCGGTGACCACCACGAGGCCGTCGCCGAAGCGCAGGCGCGCGTCCAGGTCGATCTCGAGGCTGGCCAGCACGCGCTCGCCGGCGGCCAGCCGTTCGCGCACTGCGGCGCGCCATGCCCCGGGCACCACGCTGTCGGGCGCGGTCGGCGGCTGGGTGGGTTCGTTCATCTGCATGGGGTCACCCGGCGGCCGGACCGGTGCCCCTGACGGTTGCAGGGACACCGGACGGACGCCGTGCGGCCTCGCCGGGAGGCGATACCGCGGCGCGAAGGGTACCGCATAAGGGGCGGCGACCCGTTTCGCAGTGCGGCAAACCGAAGCGCGGCACGGGGACCGTCAACCGGATGCCACACGGCACGTTCTTCGGAGGACAACGACCGGCATCATCCGGTCCGGGCCGTTCCGCCCGACCGATCGCTCCGAGCGCCGCCTGCGCCGACCACCCCGCCCTCACCCACATGAAATCTCCCGGAGACATCCGGATCCTCGAGATCCGAACGCTGCGCGGCCCGAACCGGTGGACCTATCCGCAGGTGATCGAGGCGCTGGTGGACATCGGCGAACTCGAGGACTACCCGTCCAACACCCTGCCCGGGTTCGTCGACCGGCTGGTGGCCTGGGTGCCCAACCTGGCCGAGCACCGGTGCAGCTACGGCGAGCCCGGCGGCTTCGTGCGGCGCCTGCAGGAGGGCACCTGGCCGTGCCACATCATGGAGCACGTGACGCTCGAGCTGCAGAACATGGCCGGCATGCCGGGCGGGTTCGGCAAGGCACGCGAGACCTCGAGCCGCGGCGTCTACAAGGTGGTGGTCAGCGCCTACCAGGACGACATCGCGCGCGCCGCCCTGCAGGAGGCCCGCGAGCTGCTGCTGGCGGCCATCGAGGACCGCGCCTACGACATGGCGGCGACGATGAAGCGGCTGCGCCGGATGGTCGACCGCCTGTGGCTCGGGCCGAGCACCGCCTGCATCGTCGAGGCCGCCGAGCAGCGCCGCATCCCGATCACCCGGCTCAACGAGGGCAACCTCGTGCAGCTCGGGCACGGCGCGAACCAGCGCCGGATCTGGACCGCAGAGACCGACCGCACCAGCGCGATCGCCGAGGGCATCTCCAAGGACAAGGACCTGACGAAGCAGCTGCTGGCTTCGGTCGGCGTCCCGGTGCCCGAGGGCGAGTTCGTGCGCAGCGCGGCGCAGGCGCGTGACGTCGCCGAATCGCTCGGCTTCCCGGTGGTGGTCAAGCCCTACGACGGCAACCACGGGCGCGGCGTCTGCACCAACCTCATGAGCGGCGACGAGGTCGAGGCGGCCTATGCGACCGCCCTCGAGGAAGGCTCGGGCGTGCTGGTCGAACGCTTCATCCGGGGCTACGAGCACCGCCTGCTGGTGGTCGCCGGAAAGATGGTCGCGGCGGCACGGGGCGACCTGGCCTTCGTCGTCGGTGACGGCCGCCAGACGATCCAGCAGCTGATCGACTCGCAGCTGAACTCCAGCCCGCTGCGGGGCGCGGCAGAGGATTCGCCGCTCAATCCCGTGCGGATCGACACCGCAGCGCGCCTCGAGCTCGCCCGCCAGGGGCTCGATGCGAGCTCCGTGCTGCCCGAGGGCCAGCGCGTGCTGATCCAGCGCAACGGCAATGTCGCGATCGACTGCACCGCCGAGGTCCATCCCTCGACCGCGACGCTGGTCGCGCTGGCCGCGCGCGTGGTCGGCCTCGACATCGCCGGCATCGACCTGGTGGCCGAGGACGTCTCGCGGCCGCTCGCCGAGCAGGCCGGTGCGGTCGTCGAGGTCAACGCGGGCCCCGGCCTGCTGATGCACCTGAGGCCGGCCGAGGGCTCGCCGCAGCCGGTCGGCGGCGCGATCGTCGACCACCTGTTCCCGCCCGGCGACGCCGGCCGCATCCCGATCGTCGGCATCGCCGGCCATCAGGGGACGACCGAGGTCGCGCGGCTGGTCGCGCACCTGCTGCGCGGCACCGGCAAGCGGCTGGGCGTCGCCACCCGCGACGGGCTGTCCGTCGGCACGCGCACCATCCGCGGCGAAGACAGCACCGGCTGGGAGGCCGCCCGCGGCCTGCTGATGAACCGCAGCGTCGAGGCAGCGGTGTTCGAGAACCCGCCGCGCGTCATGGCCGAGCAGGGCCTCGCCTACGACCGCTGCCTGGTCGGCGTCGTCACCTCGCTCGACCGCGAGGCGTCCTTCGAGGACCTGTGCATCGAGGCCGGGGATCCGATGTGGGGCGTGCTGCGCACCCAGGTCGACGTCGTGCTGCCCGAGGGCACCGCGGTCCTCAACGGCGACGACGAGCAGGTCGCCGACATGGGCCGGCTGTGCGACGGGCACGTGATCCTCTACGGCCGTGAGGGCGGTGCGCCGGCGATCGTCGCGCACCGCGGCACCGGTCGTCGCGCAACCTTCGCGCGGGGCCGCGACCTCGTGCTCGCCGACAGCCGCGAGGAGATCGTCCTGGCCGGGCTCATGGCCGCGGGCGATGCCGAGGCCATCCTGCCGGCGGCCGCGGTGGCCTGGGCCCTGAGCTTCTCGCCCGAGGCGATCCGCGCCGGCATCGAGTCTTATCATGCCGGCGAGGCGACTCGCACACGCGCCGCCCGCGTGGCCCACGCCGCGTCGAACTGACGACCCTTTCCCCACCGCGGACGGCCATGTGGCCGTCCCGGACACTCTCTCCGGCAGCCATGGACATCAACCGAGTGCGCGCGCTGCGCGGCCCGAACGTGTGGACCCGACACACCGCGATCGAGGCGGTCGTCGGGCATACCGACGACGAGGCGTCGATCGACCGGATCGACGGACTGGAGGCCCGCCTGCGCGCGCGGCTGCCCGCGCTGCCGGCGCTGCACACCGCAGACGGCGCGTGGATGTCGGTGCCCCGGGCGCTCGCCCAGCTGGCGCTCACGCTGCAGACCGAGGCCGGCTGCCCGGTCGCCTTCGTGCGCGAGCTCGGCACCCGCGAGCCCGGGCTCACGCGCATCGTGTTCGAGTACTCGCAGGAGGCCGTCGGCCGCCTCGCGCTCGACACCGCGGTGGCCCTGCTCGAGGCGGCGCGCACGGACGCGCCCTTCGACACCGCGGCCGCGCTGACGAAGCTGCGCGAGCTGGACGAGGACATCCGGCTCGGGCCGTCGACCGGTGCGATCGTGCAGGCCGGCGTCGCCCGCGGCATCCCGTTCCGCAGGCTGACCGACGGCAGCCTGGTGCAGTTCGGCTGGGGCGTGCACCAGCGCCGCATCCAGGCGGCCGAGGTCGACGCCACCAGCGCGATCGCCGAGTCGATCGCGCAGGACAAAGAGCTCACCAAGCAGCTGCTGGTGTCGATCGGCGTGCCGGTGCCCGGCGGCGGCTCGGTCGACGAGATCGAGGACGCCTGGAAGATCATGCAGTCGCTCGGGGCGCCGGCGGTGGTCAAGCCGCGCGACGGCAGCCAGGGCCGCGGCGTGACCGTCGACGTGCAGACCCGCGAGCAGCTCGAAGCCGCATGGTCGGCCGCCTACGAGATCAGCGGCGACGTGATCGTCGAGCGCTACATCCCCGGCGACGACTACCGGCTCCTGGTGATCGACGGCAAGCTGGTGGCGGCCGCACGCCGCGACCCGCCGCAGGTGATCGGCGACGGCAGGCAGACTGTCCGCGAGCTGGTCGACGGGGTCAACCGCGACCCGCGCCGCGGCGACGGGCATGCGACGCCGCTCACGCGTATCCGCCTCGACGCGATCGCGATCGCGCGCCTCGCGCTCCAGGGGCTGGGGGCCGACTCCGTGCCCGAGGCCGGCCGCAAGGTGGTGCTGCGCAACAACGCGAACCTGAGCACCGGCGGCGCGGCGACCGACGTCACCGACGAGGTCCATCCCGATGTCGCCGCCCGCGCGGTCGAGGCGGCGCGGATGATCGGCCTGCACATCTGCGGCGTCGACATCGTGTGCCGCACGGTGTCGCAGCCGCTCGAGGAGCAGGGCGGCGGCATCGTCGAGGTCAACGCCGCCCCCGGGCTGCGGATGCACCTGGCGCCCTCGTACGGCTCGCCGCGCCCGCTCGGCGAAGCGATCGTCGGCACGCTCTACCCCGCGGCCGGCGACGGCCGCGTGCCCACCGTCGCCGTCACCGGCACGAACGGCAAGACCACCACGGTGCGGCTGATCGCCCACCTGCTCGCCGGCTCCGGACTGAAGGTCGGCATGACCAACACCGACGGCGTCTACGTCGACGGCGTGCAGACCGACAGCGGCGACTGCAGCGGCCCGAAGAGCGCGCGCAACGTGCTGATGCACCCGGACGTGCAGGCAGCGGTCTTCGAGACGGCGCGCGGCGGCATCCTGCGATCGGTCAGGGCGACCACCTCGGACTGAACCACATCGAGACGCCCGAGGAAGTGGCCTGGGTCAAGGGCGTGGTCGTCGAGAACGTCGCGCCCGACGGCATGGCCGTGCTCAACGGCGAGGACCCGCTGTGCGCGGCGATGGCCGACCGCTGCCCGGGCTCGGTGACGCTGTTCGGGCACGACGGCACGCATCCGGTGCTCGCGGCTCACCGCGCACGCGCGCACCGCGTGGTGTTCCGCCGCGGCGACGCGATCGTCTGCGCGCACCGCGAGCGCGAGTGGCGCCTGCCGCTGTCCGGCATCCCGCTGACCGGCGGCGGCGCGATCGGCTTCCAGGTGGCCAACGCGATGGCGGCGATCGCGGCGACCTGGGCGCTCGACATGGACTGGGACGCGATGCGCCGCGGCCTGGCGACCTTCGTCAGCGATGCCGGCACGGTGCCCGGACGCTTCAATGTCTTCGACTACCGGGGCGCGACCGTGGTGGCCGACTATGGCCACAACCCGGATGCGATGGCGGCCCTGGTGCAGGCGGTCTCGACGATGACCGCCGCGCGGCGCTCGGTGGTGATCAGCGGCGCCGGCGACCGGCGCGACGAGGACCTGCGCGGCCAGACGCGGATCCTCGGCGAGGCCTTCGACGAGGTGATCCTGTACCAGGACGCCGCACAGCGCGGCCGCGCCGACGGCGAGGTGGTCGCGCTGCTGCGCGAGGGCCTGGCGGGCGCCTCGCGGACCACGCGCGTCGACGCGATCAACGGCGAGTTCGTCGCGATCGACGCCGCGCTCGCTCGGCTCCAGCCCGGCCACCTGTGCCTGATCCTCGTGGATCAGGTGCAGGAGGCGCTGGATCACATCGCGACGCGGATCCGGCAAGCCTGAGCGGCCCTGTCGGGCCGGCCACTGGTCAGGCGCGGGCGAACCCCGCCAGCCGCCGGGTGATCAGCGCATCGGCTTCGGCCATGATGCGGTCGACCAGCTCCTTGACGGTGGGCACGTCGTGGATCAGGCCGGCCACCATGCCGCAGCTCCAGGCGCCCGCCTCCATCTCGCCCTCGGTCATCACCTTCGGGTAGATGCCGGCGACCTGCTCGTGGATGTCGTCGATGGTGAGCGAGGCGCCCTTCTCGCGCTCGACCTCGAGAATGTGCCTGACACCCTCGTTCATCAGCACGCGCTCGGTGTTGCGAAGCGAGCGCATGATCAGGCGCGTGTCGAGCTCGGACGCCCGCACGATGGCCTGCTTGACGTTCTCGTGGACCGGCGCCTCCTTCGTCGCGATGAAGCGCGTGCCCATGTTGATGCCCTCGGCGCCGAGCGCGAGCGCCGCCACGGGATCTTCAGTTCCTCGGCCGCGCGCGGCAGCAGGATGAAGTTGGGCACGTCGTCCTCGCCCGGATGCCCGCCGCACTCGAAGCCATCGACGCTGACGGCGTCGCAGCCGATCGCCTCGGCCTTGAGCGAGTGGCGCACCGACGTGCACTTGTGGATCACCTTGATGCCGGCGGCCTTCAGGTACGGCAGGTAGGGCTCGGGGTTGCGCCCGGCCGTCTCGACCGCCTTCACGCCGCCCTCGATGATCGCGCGGATGTACTCGGGGTACGGCGGCTTGGCGAAGGTCGGCAGGAAGGTCAGGTTCACGCCGAAGGGCTTGTCGGTCATCTCCCGGCAGCGCGCGATCTCGCGGGCGAGCAGCTCCGGGGACTTCTGCGTGAGGCCGGTGATGATCCCCAGACCGCCGGCGTTAGAGACCGCGGCGGCCAGCTCGGCGAACCCGACGTAGTGCATGCCGCCCTGGATGATCGGATGCTCGATGCCGAACAGCTCGGTGATTCGGGTCTTCATGAGGTCTCCTCGTTGGGGGCGCCGGGCCCGTCGGGTGCGGTGCGCCGCCCCCGACGGGCGGGCACGGCCCGCGCCGATTATCGCGCGTCGCCCGCCGCCGTGCCCGGGTCCGATCACTGCTCGATCTCGGCCTCCTCGGCGCCGCCGGACAGCGGGGTGCCGCGCACCTTCACCAGCGTGCCGCCCGCGGGGCTGGCGGTGACCGCGGCGAGGAAGTCCTCCCGGGACGCGTAGGGGGTGTCGTCGGCCCGTCGGTACTGCGCGCTCGGCGACAGCGTCACGGTCAGTCCGAGCAGCGTGATCGAGGAGGCGGTCTTCGCGGTGACCCTTGCCTGGACGAACTCGCGGCCGGCGCTGCCGCTGGGGTCGCGGATCTCGTCGGCCTGCAGCACGCCGGTCTTCGAGAGCGTGCCGCGGACCTGGACACGGACCCCGACCGCGAGGCCGATGCCCGAATCCGTCGAGGTCAGCGAGGAGACCTGCACCGTACGGCCGAGCAGCACGAAGGTGCTGCCCCCCGCGCCCACGCTCTGCACCGCGCCCTGCAGCAGGATGCGCTCCTGCTTGAACGAGATCTCGCGGGCGACCAGCGTCGTGCCCGACAGCGTGCCGTCGACCTCGACGCGCACGCCGTTGGCGAGGTCGGCGAGCGCGCCGTTGCGGATCTGCGTACTCGCGTTCCAGGTCACGGTGCGGCCGTCGACGGTGAAGGTCGAGGTCGCGGTGTTCAGGCCAGCGACGAATCCCTCGAGCTCGTTGCGGCTGCCCGAAGGCGGGCGCACGCCGACCGAGTCGTCGTAGAGGTCCTCGCACTCGAGCCGCGTGGCCGTGAATGCATTGGCCGCCGCGCCCGAGAAGCTGCCGTGAACCTCGACCTCGGCCCCGGCCGCGAGTGACCCGATCCCGCAGCCGGCGGGCGTGAACACCGGCGTGCCGGGCATCGACACGGTGACCGGTCCGCTCGCGCCACCGCTCAGCGTGAACGCGCTCGCCGAGGCGACCGACACGATGCGCCCGCGGAGCGAGTCGGACACGCCCGTGCCGGAGAAGACCTCCACGCGCGACGCGCGGATCGTGCCCGCGGCGTCGCGCAGGCCGTGCACCTCGACACGCTGGGCGGCGATCCCGGCGAGGGTGGCGCCGTCGGAGAACACCGTCGCGTCGTCGACGAGCACGCGTACGCCCCCGACGGTGAACGCGGGCGGAACCGCCGTGGCGTCGACCGTGGCGACCGTGCCGCGCAGCTCGGGCTCGATGCTGACGCGGTCGGTGCTGCCGGAAGTGCCGTCGTCGGCGATGCGGCCGCGCAGCTTGACGCGCATGCCGGAGGCGAGCTGCGCCACGCCACGGCCGCGGTCGTCGTCGACCTGGGCGGCGCTGTCGTCGTAGCGCACGCCGTTCAGGATCACGCTGCCACGGGTCATCACGCCTGCCGAATAGGCGAGCGTGCCGGCGGCGGTCGGCGCGTTGATGATGCCGCCGGTGCCGATCTGCACGCCGGTGCCGTCGGCGCCGCCGCCGCCGCAGGCGGCGAGCGTGGCGAGCGTTGCGATGCCGACGCAGGCGGCGCGCACGCCGCGGATGGGACGGGAACTCATGGACGATCTCCTTCGGAACGGTCTTCGAGGTCTTCCTCGAAATAGAAGACGCCGACGCCTGCGCGCATCCGACCCGAGCCCTCGACGGCCGGGTTGGTGTCGCGGTCATGGCGCGCCAGCCAGTCGCCCAGCAGCTCGATGAGCGCCTGGGCATGCTGGGCCGACAGCGTGCGGAACGCGTCCACCGCCTCGACCGGCAGGTTGTCGTAGGTCACCTTGCGCTGGAACCGTGGGGGCGCGCGGCCCTGCAGGTTGTGGTCGATCGTGCCGATCAGCCACGCGACGTCGGTGCCGAGGATGCCGAGCCGCGCGGCGTCGTTCGAGCGCGGCAGGTAGAAGCGGGTCAGCAGCCGCAGCCGGCCGTCCTCGAGGCGCTCGACGTTGCCGACCTGCAGCAGCTCGTCGAGCACCGCCCGCGGCGGGACGTCGCCGCCGTAGCGGCGGACCAGCGTCGAGAAGCCCGCGCCCTCGCCGTCGAAGGCCAGATCGCGCGGGGCACCGGCGTCGCCGTAGTCGGCGTCGTGGATCCAGCCGGCGATGACGCGGGCGGCCCGGTGGTCGGGGACCGCCAGCGCCGCCTCGGCGTCCGCGTCGCGGCGTGCGTCAACCAGCCGCTGCACGTCCTTGCGCGTGAGGCCGGTGAGCAGCGAGGCGCGCGAGATCGAAGGCTTGCGCCCAGGGATCGTGAAGTCGCCGAGCGCCACGTCGACCCAAGCCCGCTTGGCGAGCTCGACGAAGGCGGGCAAGGTGAGGCCGTTTCGGATCAGGACCCGGGCGAGCGCGCGCATCACCCGGAGCACGGCGCGCTGCAGGGCACTTGCGGAGGGATCGGCCTCGGATGTCATTTTGGGAAATTTATCCCAAATATTGCCGCCTTGCAAGTGCGCGGAGCGCCGACCGCTTTCGCTCCGGCTCAGCCCGACGGATGCCGGAAGGTCGCCAGCGCGATCCGCCACATCCCCCAGGCCAGGGCCAACGGAAACAGCAGCGTCTGCAGCAGGAAGACCACCATCAGGCTGGTGACATGCTCGGCGAGGCGCCCGGTGGTCCGGGCGAGCGCCTCGATGCGCGGGCCGAGTTCGACCCCGCGCGACAGCCACTCGCGCAGCGAGGCGCTCGCCCCGCCGGGCTCGGCCGTGCCCGCGGGTGCCCCCGGGCCGCCCTGGGCGGCCGCCTTCGCCTCGCCGGTCAGCGCCTCGATCGCCTGGCGGGACGCCTCCTGCTGCGAGGCGAGGAAGGTCCGGGCGAGCAGGTCGGTGCCGACGGCGGCCACCGGTACCGCGAAGCGCGCGAGCAGCAGCAGCGCCAGCGCGCGCAGCAGCCATCGCGGGCTCGGCCGCCCCGCCACCGCGAGCCCAGCCCAGGCGAGCGCGGCCACGCCGAGCGCCCCGGCCACCACCCAGTGGCCGCCGACCGCCAGCAGCACCTTCTGCACGCCGAAGGCCACGGTGGCCGCGAGCATCGCGTCGGAGAAGCGCTCGATCAGGTCGTTGACCGGGTCGAGCAGCTCGCCCGGCGCCACGCTCATGCCGACGCCGAGCTGCGCCGAGACCTGCGCGCTCTGCACCAGCGAGATCACGCCATTGAGGGCCCGTGCGGTGGCGAACGCGGCGAAGGCCGCCTTCATCCCGCCGTCGATGTGGCGGGCCGCCGCATCGTCCAGCGGACGCAGCCAGGCGGCGACGGCCAGCAGCGCGACGAGCAGCGCCGCAGCGAGCGCGCGGACGCGCGGGGTGGGACGGGTCATGGAACGGCTCCCGGGGGCGGTGGCGTACGCTACGCGAGATCCCGTCACCGTATCGCGTCATGCGTGCCACCGTCGATCCCGAACGTGCCTGCAGGCTGGTCAACCACGGCCCGACCCTCCTGGTGAGCGCCGCCCACGAGGGTCGGCGCACCCTGATGGCCGCCGCCTGGTCGATGCCGGTCGAGTTCGCGCCGCCGCGCATCGCGGTGGTCGTCGACAGGAAGACGTTCACCCGCGAGCTGATTGCCGCCTCCGGCACGCTCGCGCTGTGCGTGCCCTGCCGCGCGCAGGCCGACCTGGTGTGGACCGTCGGCAGCGTGAGCGGCCGCGACGCCGCGCGCGACGGGACCGACAAGTTCCGGCGCTACGGCATCGGCTGGTTCGACGGACCGACGCTCGGCCTGCCCTGCGTCGAAGGCTGCGTCGCCTGGATGGAGGCACGGGTGATCGCCGAGCCGCACACCGAAGACGCGTACGACACCTTCTTCGTCGAGGTGGTCTCGGCGCAGGCCGACCCGCGCGTCTTCGCCGACGGCCGCTGGTCGTTCCGCGAGGACAACGCCGACCTCCACACCCTCCACCACCTGGGGGCGGGCGTGTTCGCCGTACCCTCGCAGACGGTCGCAGCGCGGGCGCTGCCGGCGCGCGACGCCTGAGCGGCCTGCCCTCTTCGACCCTTCGACCCTTCGACCCTTCGATCATTCGACCCGCCGACCCGCCGACCCGCAGACCCGCACCGACATGACGACCCCGCCCGCAGCCCACACCACCGACCGGGGCCGCGGCGCGCCCGCGCTGGTCTTCGTGCACGGCTTCTCGTGCAGCCGGACCGACTGGGCACCGCAGGTGAGCGCGCTGTCGGCGACGCACCGGTGCATCGCGATCGACCTGCCCGGACACGGCGATACGCCTGCGTGCGCCGAGGCGAGCATCGCCGCGCTCGGTGCGTCGGTGAACGCGACGCTCGACGCGCTCGGGGCCCAGGACGTGGTGCTGGTCGGGCACAGCATGGGCTGCCGCGTAGTGTCCGAGGCCTGCGACCGCGCCCCCGCCCGGGTGCGCGGCCTGGTGTACGTCGACGGCAGCTTCATCGAGGGCGATCCCGCCGCGATCGTCGCCGCGACCGAGGCGAAGATCGACGCGCTCGGCATCGAGCCCTTCCTCGCCGGTCTGTATCGCGAGTTCCACGTCGAGGCCACGCCGCAGGCGGTGCGCGAGGCGGTCGACGCCCACCTCGCGCACATCGACCGCGCATTCGCGCGCCGGCTCGTCGTCGACATGGTCCGCTGGGATTCGACGCGGGCGCGGGCCGTGCTGCGCACGATCGGCCGGCCGGTGCTGGCGATCCAGTCCACGCTCTTCGACACCGAGCTGAACCGCGTGCCGGTGCGCGCGGGCGAGCTCACGCCGTTCTCGCGCGCCGTGCTCGACTGCGTGCCGGGGGCACGCATCGAGACCATCGCCTGCGGGCACTTCACGATGCTGGAGGCGCCGCAGGAGACGAACGCGCTGATCGGGGCGTTCGTGGACGGGCTGGGGTCGCGACCCACGACCTTCGATGCGCATCCGATGCGCCCGCCGCTCCCGGACGACCGCTAGTTGTCTGCGCTGGGTGAGCAGGCGTGCAAGAAGCGCGCCCCCACGACACGTGCAACACGCAGAATCATCGTCGACACATCAGCGCGACAGAGACAGCAATGAGCTACCTGAAAAAAGCGATCGCCAAGTTCAATCAAGCGCTGTCCACCATCTCGAGAGCGGACGAACGTCTTGACGAGATAAAGATCAATCAAGGACGAATACTTTCCTCGTTGAATGAAAACAAATCGACGAAGAATCTGAAGGAGTATGAGTTCAAGGTGTTCTCCCAATGGGGCGAAGACGGGATCATTCAACACCTGACCCAATCGATCGAGATGAAGAACAAGACCTTCTTCGAGCTGGGAGTGGAAGACTTCTTCGAGTCCAACTGCCGCTTCCTGCTCATGAAGGACGACTGGAAAGGCTTTGTCGTCGATGGCTCGACATCGAACATCCAGCGGCTGAAGGACTCGTACTTCTACTGGAAGCATCATCTGGACGCGGTCGACAGGTTCATCACCCGAGAGAACGTCGAAGACATTCTCGCGATGAGCGGCTTCGAACATGACCTCGGGATATTGTCCATCGACCTGGACGGAAACGACTTCCACATACTCGAAGCAATCGGCAGCTTCAGCCCGCGCATTCTGATCTGCGAGTACAACGCCGTCTTTGGCGGAAGCAGAAAGATCACGGTTCCGTATCAGGCCGACTTCCAGCGAACCAGAGCTCACCATTCGAACCTGTACGGCGGAGCCTCTTTGGCAGCCATCACGTATCTTGCGAACAAGAAGGGTTACTCGCTGGTAGGAACCAACACCGCAGGCAACAACGCCTTCTTTGTTCGAGACGACCTGTTGAATGACAGAGTCGAGGTACTGACTGCCGAGGCAGCGTATTCGCCTTCGAACTTCCGCGAGAGCAGAGACGAAAGCGGGAACCTGACGTTCATTCCGGCCGACAAGAGGCTTGAAGTCATCAGGGGATTGCCCGTCTACGAAGTCGAGAGACAGGTCATCGAAAAGATCTGATCAAGCCCACTCGACAGCCGAGCTCGGCATAGCAGCCCGCAAGTCTAGGTCGCGTTGTGCGGCCTCCATGGTCCGCCTCGAACAACCCGAAGACCGAGCGAGCACGACGGGCCGACCTGCCCTGCCGCCTCGGCGGCCGGCCGGACTGCTGCACCTGCGCAGGTGCATCGCGAGTCGATCGGGTGCGTCGACATCGCGAGGCCGGAAGGCAGTTCGCGTCGAGCCGCGAGAGGCGTGGGAGGCGCGGGAATCGCCGCCTCAGGGCACGCGCCGGATCTTCAGCAGCTTGCCGCGCAACGACTCCAGGTCGGCCTGGCGCTTCGTCGGGTCGTTGTACCAGGTGCCCCCTGCGCGCAGCTCCACGACCACGCCACGCCGCTCGTACCACACCGTAGGCGCGGTGTTGTCGCCCTGGCCTTCCTGGAACGCAGCACCGTCGGGATCACCCGGCACCGGCACCAGTTTGCCGGCGAGCACCATGCCGAACTTCTTGGCGTCCGGCGCGTTCGTGTAAACCTGCGTGCCGACCCGCAGCGACCAGCGGCGGGCTGCGTACTGGCACGACCGCAGGTCGATGCCCCCGGCCCCGTAGGCCATGCCCGGCTTGCCCTCCTCGAACTTCTCTCCGAGCGCCGCCTCGAGATCGACGGGCTTGAACGGGCACGCGGGGAGTTCCTGGGCGTGCAGGGGCGCGGCGAGGCCGGCCACGACGAAGAGCGCAAGGACGGGGCGCATGGACGTCTCCTGGAAGGCGGGCCGGCCATGTTGCCACTTCTTTGTGCGTTGCCTTCGAACCGGCCCACTGGCGCCCCGCATTCCTGAGGCGCCCCGAGTCCACGCCACTGTGTATCGAATGTCCACAATCGGCGGCGCGGCCGTTCGGAATTCGGCGTGAAGGTAACGGTGGCCGCGACTCTGAAGGCGGGCTTCGTGGTGGGATGCGCTCGATGCCGGGCAATCTGCACGACGGCCACACGCTCGGCGAGACGATCGGACACGTGAAGACCGACGGACGACTCGGACGGAACTGGCTCAAAGGGGCCCTGGGCGACGCGCTGCATGCGGTGCTGTGCGGCGCGGGTCACAACGTGCGGCTGCGGGCGGGCGATGAGGGATACGCCTCGGCGCAGGGACGCGGCATTCTTGGTGGGCCCCCCGGGGGTCGAACCCGGCACCAACGGATTATGAGTCCGCTGCTCTGACCACCATGAGCTAGAGGCCCGCGTCCGCGATGATACGCGCGGGTCGACGGGCCGCGGCCGGCAAACTCGGAGGCGCGCGATAGAATCCGCCATTCGGAGCGGGGTACCGCGCGGGGAGCGAGCATGCGCTGGGAAGACGGACGGCAGAGCGACAACGTCGAGGACCGCCGCGGCATGCGGATGCCCGGCGGGCGCACCGGCGGCGTGGGCATCGGCACGCTGGTCATCGCGCTGCTCGGCAGCTGGCTGTTCGGCATCAACCCGATGGTGGTGCTCGGCCTGATGGAAGGCGCGAGCCAGCTCGGTGGCGGCGCCACCCAGCAGCAGCAGCAGGTGCAGGGCCAGCGCGGCCCGGTGCAGGACGAGGGCGGGCGCTTCACCTCGGTGATCCTCGCCAGCACCGAGGACGTCTGGCAGCAGGTCTTCCGGACGGCTGGCGCCCAGTACCGGCCGCCCAAGCTGGTGATGTTCGACGGCGCGACGCCGACCGCCTGCGGCACCGGCCAGACCGCCACCGGCCCGTTCTACTGCCCGAACGACCAGACGGTCTACATCGACCTCAGCTTCTACCGGATGCTGGCCCAGAAGTTCCAGGCGCCGGGCGAGTTCGCCAACGCCTACGTCGTCGCCCACGAGGTCGGCCACCACATCCAGAACCTGCTGGGCACGATGAAGCAGGTGCAGGCCGCGCAGCAGCGCGCCGGCGAGCGCCAGGCCAACCAGCTGTCGGTGCGGCTCGAGCTGCAGGCCGACTGCTATGCGGGCGTCTGGGCCCATCACTCGCAGAAGGCCCGCAGCTGGCTCGACCGTGGCGACATCGAGGCCGGCCTGAACGCGGCGGCGCAGATCGGCGACGACAAGATGATGCGCCGCGCCTCGGGCACGGTGGTGCCCGACGCGTTCACCCACGGCTCGGGCGCGCAGCGCGCCCACTGGTTCGGCCAGGGCATGAAGACCGGCTCGCTCGAGGCCTGCGACACGTTCCGGCAGACCACGCCCTGAGCGCCACCGCCCGCAGCGCCGCGGTCGCAGGCGGCGCGCTCCCGTACCTGGCGGCGGCGGGCTTCGCCAGCATGGCATCGATCCGCATCGCCGACCCCATGCTCCCGGCTCTCGCCGCGGAGTTCGGCGGCGAGCCGGCGCAGGCGGCCCCGGTGATCATGGCCTTCACCATCGCCTACGGCGTCATGCAGCTGGTCTGGGGCCCGCTGGGCGACCGGCTGGGCAAGCTGCGCGTGCTCGCCTGGGCGGCGCTCGCGGCCACGCTCGGCTCGCTAGCCTGCGCGCTCGCCCCGAGCCTGGGCTGGCTGACGGCGGCGCGGCTGCTGACCGGGGCCTGCTGCGCGGCGATCATCCCGCTGGCGATCGCGCACGTGGGCGATACCGTCGCCTACGAGATCCGGCAGGCGACGCTCGCGCGGCTCGCCACCGGCACGCTCACCGGGATGATCGCCGGCCAGGTGCTCGGCGGCCTCTCGGCCGACACCGTCGGCTGGCGGGTCGCCTTCGGCGTGCTGGCGGTGGTGTTCCTGGCGACCGGCACGGCGGCGCTGCGCCTCGTGGCGCGCCATGCGGACACGCCGCGCCCGGCCGCGGTGCCGGCGCTGCGCGGCATGGCGACGGTGCTGCGCCGCGGCTCGGCCCGCGTGCTGCTGGGCGCGGCCTTCGCCGAGGGCGCGCTGATGTTCGGCGCGCTCGCCTTCGTGCCGACCTGGCTGCACGACCGCACCGGCATGACGCTGTCGGCCGCGGGCGGTGCGGTCGCCGCGCTCGGCATCGGCGGGCTGCTGTACTCGACCAATGCGCGGCGGGTGATCCCGCGGCTCGGCGAGCGGCGGCTGCTGGCGCTCGGCGGCGCGCTGATCGCGATCGGCTACGCGGCGGTCGCCCTGTTCGCGCGCCCGCCGGCGGGCCTGGCCACCTTCGCCGCCGCGATGGGCGGCTGCGGACTGGCCGGGATCGGCTTCTACATGCTGCACAACACGCTGCAGACGCTCGCCACGCAGCTCGCGCCCGAGGCCCGCGCCACCGCGATCGGGCTGTTCGCGGTCGCGATCTTCATCGGCCAGTCGGTCGGCGTGGCGCTGGCGGCGCGCATCGCGCCCGCGATCGGCCACGAGTCGGTGATGATCGGCGCGGGCCTGCTGCTGGCGGCGCTCGGCATCGCGCTGTCGCGGCGCCGGGCATCATGACGGTGTCCCGCCATCCCACCACCGCCCGGGCACGCGCCCTGCCCGCACGGCGAAGCACGAGGAGCCGCATGCCCATGACCCCGATCGCCCGTCCCTGCCTCGCCGCCGCCGCGGCCCTGCTCGCCGCCGGCTGCGCGGCACCGCGGATCGACGGCCAGTGGGCCGACCCCGCGTTCGCGACGCGCTCGCTGCGCGACCAGAAGGTGCTGGTGAGCTGCCGGGCACCCGACTCGACGCTGGCGCGCCTGTGCGAGGAGCGGCTGGCCGCCGCGGTCCGCGAGGCCGGCGGCCAGCCGCTGCTCGCGCCGGTGCCGGTGGACGCCGCGGGCGGCCACGAGGCGGTGGCGAAGGCGGCGCGCGATCTCGGCGCGTCGGCCGCGCTCGCCGCGGCGGTCAACGTCGCCGGGGTCACGCAGTCCGGCTTCGGCCCGTCGCTGGGCTTCGGATTCGGCGGGGGGTTCGGCGGCGGACGCGGCGGCATCGGCTTCGGCGGCATCGGCATGTCGGTGCCGCTGGGCGGCGTGCGCCCGCAGACGTCCTACGGCATGGGCAGCGCCGTGCTCGATGCCGCCAGCGGCCGCGAGATGTGGTCGGTGCGCGCGACCAGCCCGGTCGCCGACGACGCCCCGGTGCAGATCGGCGCGCTCGCCCGGACCAGCGTCGACGCGATGCGCGACGCGGGGCTGTTCGGGCCGCGCTGAAGGCCCCCGACGCCTCAGCGCCGCGCCGCGCCCCGCGGGTCCCGCTGCGCCAGCGCGAGCAGCGCTCCCAGCACCAGCACCGCGGCCGACGCGGTCAGCCCGGGGCGCAGCGACCCGAAGCGGTCGGCCACCCAGCCGGTGGCCACCGGCCCGACGATCTGGCTGGCGGCGAAGGCGACTGTGAAGGTGGCCATCGCGGGCCCCCAGGCGGGCTTGGGCAGCAGGTGCTTGACGAGGCTGCTGACCGCGGACGGCGCGCTGAACATCGCGACGCCGAAGAGCGCGGCCGAGGCGAGCAGCGCCGCCGGATGCAGCGACGCCATCGGCAGCATCGCGCCGACCGACAGCACCGCCATCACCGCCGCCAGCGGCCGCCCGCCCCGCCAGCGCTCGCACGGACCGGCCCAGACCGCGGGCGCGGCCAGGGTCGCGGCGCCGAGCACGGTCCAGACCGCGATGACCATGCCGGTGCTCGCGCCGTTCACGCGCATCCAGGCGATGACGAAGGTCATGTAGCCGATGTAGCCGAGCCCGAAGCACACGTAGGCGAGGAACTGCGGCAGGAAGGGCGCGAGCCGCCAGTCGGCGCTGCCGGGGGCGGCGCCCGGCTCCTCGATGCGCCACGCGGCCCACACGCTCGCGGCGGCCATCACGAGGCTCGCCACCCCCATGGCCTGCCAGGCGAGCGGCCAGGACGCATCGCCCCAGGCCTCGAGCAGCAGCGGCACCGCGACGCCGCACAGCATCAGCCCGATGCCGCCGCCGGCGAAGAAGATCGCGATGGTGGTGGTCGCACGCGCCGGCTGCCCCGGAAAGATGTTGCCCGACAGCGCGCCGCCGCAGACGAAGACCATTGCGCCGCCGACCCCGGACAGGGTCCGCGCGAGCGTCAGCGCGCCGACGTCGCGGACCAGGCCGGTCGCGGTCAGCGCGATCGCGGTGACCACCATGCCGACGGCGAACAGCACCCGGTTGCCGGTGCGCCGCACGAGCATCCGGGCGAGCAGCGCCCCGCCGAGGTAGCCGATCGCGTTCGCGGTGTTCAGCCAGCCGGCGCTCGACCAGTCGAGCGCGAGGTCGGCGCGCATCGAGGGCAGCACCAGCGCGTACGCGAAGCGGGCGAACGAGTTCGACACCGTCGGGCCGAAGGACAGCAGGAAGGCGATCAGCAGGCCGCGCGTCATGCCGCATCGTAGCCGCGGCCGGGCCCGGCGGGCGGCCCGACGTTCCGGATCCGTCGGGCGTCCGCCCCCCGGCTGCCGCTCGGCACCGGCCGCCCATCGGCGCGCCCCTCAACGCGCGCACCGGCCACCCCCCATGCTCACACCTCCGAAGGAGCCTCCATGCAGCACTCCCGTTACCGGCTCGTCACCCGTGCCGACTTCGACGGCCTCGTGTGCGCCGCCCTGCTCAAGGCCTGCGACCGGGTCGACGAGGTGGTGTTCGTCCATCCGAAGGATGTGCAGGACGGACGCGTCGAGTTCGGCGCGCGCGACATCACCGCCGGCCTGCCCTACGTCGCTGCGGTCCACCAGTCGTTCGCCCACCATGCGGCCGAGACGCTGCGCCGGACCGAGCACGTGGGCAACCAGGTGGTCGACCCGGATGCGGCCTCGACCGCGCGCGTGATCTGGAACCACCATGGCGGCGCCGCCGCGTTCCGCTCGATGGACCCGTCCCTGATCGATGCGGTCGACCGGGCGAGCTCGGCGGGCCACTCGCTCGACGAGGTGATGCAGCCGACCGGCTGGACGCTGCTCGGATTCGTCACCGATCCGCGCACCGGGCTCGGGCGCTTCCGCCGCTTCACCCGCTCGAACTACGCGCTGATGCTGTCGCTGACCGAGCAGGTCCGCGATCGCTCGGCCGACGAGCTGCTCGCGCTGCCCGACGTCGCCGAGCGCGTCGAGCTCTACACGCGCCACTCGCCGTTCGCCGTCGACCAGCTGCTGCAGTGCTCGAGCCAGCACGGCAACGCGGTGGTCGTGGACCTGCGCGAGCAGGACAAGATCTGGGCCACCAACCGGTTCATGGTCTATGCGCTGTTCCCGCAGTGCAACCTGTCGATCCACCGGATGTGGGGCCGCCAGGGCGGCAACGCGGTCTTCGCGCTCGGGCGCTCGATCTTCGAGCGCACCTGCGCGACCGACATCGGCGCGCTGTGCCGGCGCTACGGCGGCGGCGGCGTGGCAGGCGCGGGCACCTGCCAGATCGGGCACGACCTCGCCGACCGCGTCTTCGGCGAGCTGCTGGCCACCGTGCAGCGCGACGAGGCCGAGCGCCGCCAGCGCGAAGCCCGCCGCTGACGCGGTGCACCCGACCGCCGCCCGCCCGTGACCGCCCGTCCGCCTGCAGGTTGCCGCTGAGGGCGGCGCGGCCAATCCTCGCGAATCACCCGGAGATCCATTCCATGTCGCAGCCCAGGTACCGTCTCGTCACCCGCTCCGATTTCGATGGTCTCGTCTGTGCGGTGCTCCTCAAGGAGCTCGACCTGATCGACGACATCCTGTTCGTCCATCCGAAGGACATGCAGGACGGCCGCGTGGACATCGGGCCACGCGACATCACGACGAACCTGCCGTACGTGGCGGCGGCACACCTGGCGTTCGACCACCACCGCTCGGAGATGCTGCGCAACACGGCGCACGTGGGCAACCACGTGATCGACCCGGACGCGCCGTCCGCGGCCCGCGTCGTCTGGCGCCACTTCGGCGGCGAGGCGGCGTTCCCGAGGGTCGACGCCTCGCTGATGCGGGCGGTCGACCAGGCCGACTCGGCGCAGTACTCGCTCGAGGAGGTGCTGCATCCGAAGGGCTGGACGCTGCTGAACTTCCTGATGGACGCGCGCACCGGCCTCGGGCGCTTCCGCGACTTCCGGATCTCCAACTACCAGCTGATGATGGCGCTGATCGACGCGTGCCGCACGCAGACGATCCAGGAGATCCTGCTGCTGCCCGACGTGCGCGAGCGCGTCGACCTCTACTTCCAGCACGAGCCCCGCGCGGTCGACCAGCTGCTGTCGGCGACGACGGTGCACGGCAACGTCGTGGTGGTGGACCTGCGCGAGCAGGATCCGATCTGGGCGACCAACCGGTTCATGGTCTATGCGCTGTATCCGCAGTGCAACCTGTCGATCCACCGGATGTGGGGCCTGAAGAAGCAGAACACCGTGTTCGCGATCGGCAAGTCGATCTTCGAGCGCACCTGCGCGACCGACGTCGGCGAGCTGTGCCTGCGCTACGGCGGCGGCGGCCACCTCGCGGCGGGCACCTGCCAGATCGAGCACTCGATGGCCGACCGGATCCTCGACGAGCTGATCACGGTGGCGAACCGGGACGAGGCGCAACGGCTGCAGAACACGCGCGGGGCGTGATCGCCGCCCGGGTCCGCTCGGCGCGCAGGCGCCCCTCGGCAGGCTAACGGGCCAGGTACGACCCGGCGAGCGTCACCACCTCGCCGTCCGTCCCGAGCTTGAAGCGCGCGAGCCCCGCGCCGCGCGCCGTGTCCACCCCGCCGAGATCGAGCGTGCGCACGCCGCGCCCGCGCAGCTCGAGCATCGCGTGCCACAGCAGCAGGTTGTGCGCGCCGAGCTCGCGGCCGGCCTCTCCGACCCAGCCGATCTGGTAGGTGGCGGCCTCGCCGTGCACCAGGAACATCATGCCGGCGGCCACGTCACGGCCCAGGTCGGCACGCAGCGTGAGCACCGGCTCGCCGAGATCGGCCGCGCCCTTCGCCGATCGGGCGCCCCCGCCGGCCCTGCCCCCCGCCCCACCCCCCGCCGCCGCCTGCCACGCCTCGACGAACCCGTCGGGCAGCGCGATGTAGCCGCGCCGCCTGCGCTGCGCCAGCTCGTGATCCAGCAGCCATCGGTACTGCGCGGGCTTGGCGCCGACGCGCTCGACCTTCAGCGCCGAGCGCTCGGCCGCGGCGAGCCGGTTGCGCCACTTGCCGTGCATCGCGGCGCGCAGCGCGTCGGGCTCGAGCGCGAGGTCGATGCGCACCGTCGAGTGGCCGGTCATCACCCGGCGCAGCCGTGCGAAGCCGGTGCAGTCCGCCAGCGGCGCATCGGGCGTGTAGAGCAGCGCGCGCGGCCAGCGCAGCGGCGCCGAGGCCCGGAGCGCCTGCAGCGCCGCGGCCTGGCGCTCGGGTATCGTGCCGGGCGCCCACACCGGGCCGTGCGAGCACAGCGCGACCGGCAGCAGCCCGCCGATGCGGCGCACCAGGAACTGCGCGGCGGCCACCGGCTCGCCGCCCTCGTCGACCCAGGCGCGCAGGCATTCGGTACCGAGCGCGCCCATCGCGTCGCCGTACGCCCAGTCCTGCTGCAGTGCCGCCGCCGCGGTACGATGCAGGCGCATCCACGCGTCGCGCTCGAGTCCGCTCCAGGTCGCCCGCATGCTCCGAGTGTACCGCCCGGCACCGCGCCGGACGCGCCCGCCCCATCGACCCGCGAGGCCCGACGTGTTCCGCAAGCCCCCCGAGACCATCCTCGGTCACACGCTCCCCGAGCCGCGGCTCACCGCTGCCGGCGTGCTGACGATCGCCGCGTGGGCGACCGTGCCGGTGCTCGTCGTCGGCTCCGTGCTCGACCTGCTCGCGCAGTGGGCGTTCGGCGTGTGCACCGGCCTGTGGTGCGCGTTCTGAGCTGACCGGTCGCGCGATCGGGCATCGGTTCCGGAGCCCGCCGCGCCGGGCGCGCATGCCCCCCACGCGTGCTATCGTCGCCGCACACAACGACGAGGAGACCGTGCCATGTACGCTGGCCAGCACGCCCGCACGCACCCCGATCGGCCCGCCTTCATCATGGCGAGCACCGGTGCGTCGACGAGCTACGCGGAGTTCGACGCCCGCACCAACCGTCTCGCGCACCTGCTGCGCGCGCACGGCCTGGCGCGCCTCGATCACTACGCGATCTTCATGGAGAACAACGAGCGCTACCTCGAGTCCTGCGGGGCCGGCGAGCGCTCCGGGCTCTACTGCACCTGCGTCAACTCGTACCTGACGCCCGACGAGCTCGCCTACATCCTGGTCAACAGCGAGTCGAAGGTGCTGGTCACCTCGCGCGGCAAGCTCGAGGTCGCGCTCCGGGCGATCGCGCAGTGCCCGCGCGTGACGCTGTGCCTGGTGGTCGGCGGCACCGACGGCATCCCGGGCCTGCCCGCCATGCCCGCGCACTGCCGCGTCGCCGACTACGCGAGCGCGATCTCGGCCTTCCCCGACACGCCGATCGCCGACGAGGCGCTCGGCACGCCGATGCTCTACTCGTCAGGCACCACCGGCCGCCCCAAGGGCATCCTGCGGCCGCTGCCCGAGAACCCGCCGTCCGAGCCGCTGCCGCTCTTCAGGTTCCTCGACAAGCTCTGGCGCTACCGGCCCGACATGATCTACCTGTCGCCCGCGCCGCTCTACCACTCCGCGCCGCAGGCCGCGGTATCGCTGACGATCCGCAACGGCGGCACCGTGGTGATCATGGAGCACTTCGATCCGGAACAGTACCTCGCACTCGTCGAGCGCTACACGGTGTCGCACACCCAGCTCGTGCCGACGATGTTCAGCCGGATGCTCAAGCTGCCCGAGACGGTGCGCACCCGCTACGACCTGTCCTCGCTCGAGATCGCCGTGCATGCGGCGGCACCCTGCCCCGCGCAGGTCAAGGAGCAGATGATCGCGTGGTGGGGCCCGATCATCCACGAGTACTACGGCGCGACCGAAGGCCTGGGCTTCACCGCCTGCGACTCGGCCGAGTGGCTGGCGCACCGCGGCACGGTCGGGCGCGTGCTGCTCGGGGACCTGCACGTGCTCGACGAGTCGATGCAGCCGGTGCCCAAGGGCCAGCCGGGCGAGCTGTGGTTCAAGACCGCGTCGCCCTTCGTCTACTTCAACGACCCGGAGCGCACGCAGCAGTCGCGCTCGGCCGACGGCACGATGAGCACGGTGGGCGACGTGGGGTACGTCGATGACGACGGCTTCCTGTACCTGACCGACCGCTCGACCTTCATGATCATCTCGGGCGGCGTGAACATCTATCCGCAGGAGTGCGAGAACCTGCTGATCACGCATCCGTCGGTCGCCGACGCCGCGGTGTTCGGCGTGCCGAACGAGGACCTCGGCGAGGAGGTCAAGGCGGTCGTGCAGGTCATGCCCGGCGTGGCCGCAGGTCCGGCGCTCGAGGCCGAGCTGATCGCGTTCTGCCGCGCGCACCTCGCCTCGATGAAATGCCCGCGCTCGGTCGACTTCATCGACGCGATGCCGCGGCTGCCCACCGGCAAGCTCTACAAGAAGCCGCTGCGCGAGAAGTACTGGGCCGGGCACGGCGGCAGCCGGATCGTCTGAGGTCCGCGTCGCCGCCAGCGGCCTCGACCCTGTCCGTCCATCGGCACGGGCCCTCCGCAGGGGCCCGCCTGGACCTACCATCGGAATCGTGGGCGGATCGGCCGCCCCCCCCCGAGGCGTCGACGATGATCCTGTCGGTGGTGGGCGTGTTGGTGCTGGCGCTCGGACTGCTGTGCGGCGGCGTGATGGTCGCGGTGCCGCTCGGGATCGCGACGCTGTCGGCCGGGCCGGTGCTGTGGGTGCTGTTCCCGCTCTTCTGCCTCGCCGGCTTCGCGCTGCTCGCCACCGGCGCACGGCCGGTTGCGCTGCGCGCACCCGTGTTCGCGGTCTCGATCGCGCTGCTCGCGCTCGCGCTCGCCGCCGCGGCGGGCTTGGTCGCGACCGCTACGCAGATGCGCGAGGCGACCGGCAGCACGCTGCCGCTCTGGTACGTGCTCGGCGTCGCAGGGCTGCTCGGAACGCTCGGTGCGGCGGCCACCGGGCGCGCCTCGACCTGACCGGCGGCGCCTCACGGGCGCCTGAAGATCACTGGTACGGGACGCCGTGCCCCTTGATGTAGCTCTCGAGGTAGCCGATGTGGCGGGCCTGCTCGCGCATCGCCTCCTTGACGACGTCGCCGACCGAGATCATCCCGATGACCCGCGCGTCCTTGACCACCGGCAGGTGGCGGATGCTGCGGCCGGTCATCTCGACCATGCAGCGCTCGATCGGGTCGGCGGGCGCGACGGTGATCACGTCGCGCGTCATCACGTCGGCGACCGAGGTGGTCTTCGCGTCGAGCCCCGGCAGCAGCACCTTCAGCGCGCAGTCGCGCTCGGAGACGATGCCCACCAGCCGCCCCTCGTCGAGCACGACGACCGCGCGGATCTTGCGCTCGCGCATGATCTGCAGCGCCGTGAGGACAGTGTCCGCCGGGGTCACGTGGTGCAGGGCGGGTTCTTTCTGGGCGAGCACTTCATCGACCTTGGCCATCTCGACTTCCATCCGGGTTGGGGCGCGACCGCGGCATCGGGCCGCTTCGCTGCGTGCAGCATGCCCGGCCTCGCTGCGGCGACGACGCCGATTCCGAGCGCAGCGCTCGGGCATAGCAGCCGGCCGATCCGGCCGCGACCGCTCCGACCGTCGCGCCCGAGGCGGCCTCCCGCCTTGCCACACGCCACCGGACGCGACCGGATCCGCTACCGGGACGCCGCCAGCCAGTCGTCCGCGTCGATCGTCGCGGCATGCGTGGTGCACCCTGGTCCGCACAGCCCGAGCAGCAGCGGCAGCAGCGCCTCCGGGGGCTTGAGCGTTATCGGGTCCTCGCCCGGGAACGCGGCGGCCCGCATCGCGGTCCGGGTCGGACCGGGGTTCACGATGTTGCAGCGGATCGCGGTGTCCGCGACATCCAGCGCGTAGAGCCCCGCCATCATGTCGAAGGCGGCCTTCGACGCGGCGTAGGCGCCCGTGCCGGCCTTGCGCCGGCGCGCGACGCCGGTGCTGATGCAGACGACGCGACCGGCGTCGGAGGCGGCCAGCAGCGGGTGCGCGGCGGCCAGCAGCGCGCGGCTCGCGTGCACGTTGACCTGGAACACGCGATGCCACTCGGCCTCGGGCTGCTCGGCGATCGGCGTGCGCACGCCGCCGATCGCGGCGTTGAGCACGAGGGCGTCGAGGCGCCCGACGCGCTCGCGCAGCAGCGCGGCGATCGGCGCTGCATCGTCGACCGCCTCGAGGTCGAGCGGCAGCGCGACCGGCTCGGGTCCGCGGGCCTGCAGCGCCGCCCGGGTGTCGGCGGGGCCCCGCGGCCGCAACGCGGGCGGGGCCGTGACCGCGACCGCGCCTGCCGCAGCGCCCGCGCGTCGCCCGGCACGCCGCGCCAAGGCCCAACTCGCGGACACCCGGCGATCGCGCCGGATCGGTGTAGGTCACCGCCGCGCCGGCGGCGCGGGCGCTTGCGGCCCCCCGGACCGGGTGACACGATCGCCGCGACATGAGCCTGCGACTCCAGATCACCGCCCCGGGGGCGGCACCGCGCGAGGTGCCGCTGCTGCCTGGCCGGAACACCATCGCCGCGGCCCCGGGCGAGCAGTACCGGCTGCTCGGCGACCCCGGCGAGATCCCGCCCGACCTGCGGGTGCTGCGCATGGGCAACGCGATGGTGGTCACCGGGCTGCCCGATGCGCGGGAGCTCGAGCTCGGCAACTTCTTCGGTGCCTGCCGCCCGGGCAGCGACTGCTCGCTCTCGATCGCGGTCACCGGCGCGACCGAGCTCGTGGTGGGCAACGAGACGGCACCGCTCGCGGCGCTGCCCGACGGCTCGTTCGTGCTCGTCGGTGCCGCCGACGGCGGCAGCGCGGCCGCCGCCGCCGACGGCGGATCCGGCGACGGCGGGCCGGGCTTCGGCAAGGGCGCGCTGGCGCTCCTGGGCGCGCTCGGGATCGCTGCCGGCGCAGCGGGTGGCGGCGGGGGTGGCGGCGGGGGTGGCGGCGGGGGTGGCGGCACGTCCGCGGCCACCGGGTCGACGGCCGTGCTCGGTGCGAGCGAGACCGTGCCGACGCCAGCACCGGCCTCGGCGCCTGCGCCTGCGCCTGCGCCTGCGCCTGCGCCTGCGCCAGCACCGGCCTCGGCGCCTGCGCCCGCAGCGGCAGCGGACACCACGCTGCCGACGCTCACGATCACGGACAACAGCGCCGGCCTCACCAACCGCCCGGTCACCTTCACCTTCGCCTTCAGCGAGCCGGTCACCGGCTTCACCGCCACCGACGTCGCCGTGAGCGGCGGCACGGTGGGGCCGCTCCTCGCCTCGCCCGACGCTCGCACCTGGACGATGACCGTGACCCCGCAGGCCGGCAGCCAGGCGGGCACGATCACCGTCGACGTGGGCACCGGCGCGGCCGCCGACGCCGCGGGCAACCCGAGCGTGGCCGCGGTACGCGACACCCAGGCCTACGACACCCGGGGGCCGGTGCCGGGGATCACCGACGCGACGGCGGCGTCCACGACGAACCAGCCGGTGAGCTTCCGCTTCGCCTTCGACGAGCCGGTCATCGGCTTCACCGCCGCCGACGTGGTGGTCGGCGGGGGCACCGCGGGCGCCTTCGTGCTGGCAGCGGACGGGCGCAGCGCCTCGCTGGTGGCGACGCCGCAGGCGGGTGTGGACGCAGGCACGCTGTCGGCCGAGGTCTTCGCAGGCGCGATGACCGATGCGCTCGGCAACCCGAGCGCGGCGGCACGGGCCACGCAGGCCTTCGACACCGCGCCGCCGCGGCAGCGCGTCGCCGCGTTCACCGCCCTCGACGACCAGGCGCCGCAGACCGGCCTGCTGCCGAACGGGGGCACCACCAACGACCGGACGCCGACGCTGTCGCTGACCCTCGACGCGGTCCTGGGGCCGGGGGAGACGCTGGTCATCGCCCGGGACGGCGCGCCGATCCGCTCCGCCACCTCGGGCGGCACCACGACGGTCACCGACGCCGCGCTGGCGACCGGGCCGCACGCCTATTCGGCGAGCATCGCCGATGGTGCAGGCAACAGCACGGTGCTCGACCTGAACGGCCTCGCGGCCGGCACCGCGTTCCTGCTGACCGTCGGCTGAGCCGCGGCCGCTTCCCCTGGGGGAAGCCCGTGACGCCCGAGGGGGCCGGCATTGCGGACGCGCCTTGACTGCACCGGTGCGACGGCGGCATCGTCCGGCGTCCGATCAGCCCGGTGCCGCCCATGTTCCGTCGTTCCGCCGTCGCCCTGTCCGTCGCCCTGCTCTGCGCGACGTTCGCGGTCCTCATGCCGGGCAGCGCCCGCGCGCAGGCGCCCGAATCCGAGCTGCCGCCCGACCCGGGTGCCTTCGAGGGCCGCATCCCGCCGCCGGTGCCCGGCGCGCTGCTGCCCGACGTGCCGCCGTCGACCTACGACGCGACCCGGGTGTCGACGCCCGGCTTCACGCTCAAGCCCGGGCTGGTGCTGCTCGCCGACTACACGTTCTTCCGCCAGGACGCGGCCTCGCTGGCGCAGGTCGGCGAGCAGGACAACCTCGGCCAGCTGCGGGCCGCGCGGATGATGATGCGCGGCACGATCGGCACCGGCTATGTGGTGCGCTATCTGGTGGCCGGCGAGTACAAGGGCTTCGACACCGCGTACGACAGGAACTGGGACATGACCGACGTGTCGCTGACCTTCCCGCTGCGCGGGCCGTCGACGACGCTCACGGTGGGCAAGACCAAGGAGTCATTCGCCTACGAGATGGTCGGCGACGCGGCCAACCTCGCGTTCCAGGAGCGCGTGCTGAGCCCGTTCTTCGTGTCGCGCGCGGTGGGCGCCCGGATCGCCCACGTGACCGACGACCGGATGTCGACCGTCTCGTTCGGCGTCTTCAACGACAGCTGGGGCGGCAGCAGCGCCAAGGGGCCGAACGACGGCACCGACGTGACGCTGCGGGTGACGCGCGCGCTGTGGCTCGAGGACGGCGGACGCCGCCTGATGCACGTCGGCGGCTCGGTGCGCCGCGCGGGCGCCGACGGCGGCACGCTGCGCTACCGCGGCCGACCGGAATCGAACGTCTCGGACTTCTATGTCGACACCGGCACCTTCGCGGCCGATCGCGCGCTGCACCTCGGGCTGGAGGCGCTGTGGCAGCACGGGCCGTGGTCGGTGATCGGCGAGTGGGTGCATGCGAAGGTCGACGCGCCGCGCTCGGGCGATCCGAGCTTCACCGGCGGCTACCTCGGCGTGAGCTGGGTGGTGACCGGCGAGTCGACCTGGACGACGGCGCGGTGCAGGGCGGGCGCTTCGTCAAGTCCTACCTCGGCGCGAACTGGTGGGCCACGCCGCGCCTGAAGTTCGGCGGCGGCTGGGGCCGCACCTGGCTCGACGACGCCGGCACGCGCGGCGTGACCGACGCGGTGCTGCTGCGCGCGCAGTGGGTCTACTGATCCCGCTGCCTCACCCCCCGCGCACCAGCCGCCCGGGCAGCTCGCCGGTCGGCCGGCCCGCCTCGAGGATCGGTCGGCCCGCGACCACCGTCGCGACATACCCGCGCGCGCCCTGCAGCAGCCGGCGGCCGCCCGCGGGCAGGTCGTAGGCCATCCGCGGCGCGTCGAAGCCCAGACGCGCGTAGTCGATGACGTTGACGTCGGCCTTCCTGCCCGGCGCGAGCACGCCCCGGTCGTGGAGCCCGTAGACCGACGCGGTGTGCGAGGTCTGGCGGCGCACGATGTCCTCGAGCGGCAGCGTCGGGCCGCGCGTGCGGTCGCGCGTCCAGTGCGTGAGCATGTAGGTCGGCAGGCCCGCGTCGACGATCATCCCGCAGTGCGCGCCGCCGTCGGCGAGGCTGATCATCGTCGACGGATGCTGCAGCAGCGCATGCAGATGCGAGAAGTCGTTGTACGCGTAGTTGAAGATCGGGAAGTAGACGAGGCCCTCGCCGCCGTCGGCGTCCATCCAGTCGAGCACCACCTGCAGCGGCGGGACACCGCGCGCAGCGGCCACGGCGGCGGCGCTGGCCGCGGGCGGCGGCTCGTAGTCGGGCCGGGTCGCATCGACCGGGTACATCTTCGCGAACGATCGCAGCATGAAGCGGGCACGCGGATTGTCGACCGGCGGCTCCGGCTCGGCGAGCAGCCGCGCGCGCCAGGCCGGATCGCGCAGCGCCTGCATCCGCGCGTCGACGGGCAGCTCGCGGACCTCGTGCCACGCGGCATGGAACATGAACGGATGGATCGACGAGCGCCATCCGTAGAGCACGCCTGCCGGCCGCCCGGGGATCGAGCCCACCAGCGGCAGGCCCTGTGCGCGCGCCTCGTCGAGCGCGGCGACCAGCTCGCGCCACAGCTCGGGCCGCTCGTCGATCTGCTGCAGGTTGAAGAGCACCGGCCGGCCGGTCTCACGGGCGAGCTCGCGCATCCACACCGTCTCGGCGGGCATGTCGACATGGTTCGAGGTCATCTGGAACACGCCGTGGCCGAACTCGCCGAGCACGCGGCCGATGCCGAACACCTCGTCGCGCGCGGCGTGCGTGCCGGGCACCAGCCGGCCGTCGGCGCCGCGGTGGATCAGCGTGCGCGAGGTCGAGAATCCGAGGGCGCCGGCGGCGAGCGAGGCGCGCACCTGTGCGGCCATGGCGTCGATGTCCGCGGGCGTGGCGACCGAGTCCTCCTCGGCGCCGCGCGCGCCCATCACCCAGACACGCAGCGCGCCGTGCGGCACCTGCGCGCCGACGTCGATCGCAAGCGGCGTGCGCGAGAGCGCGTCGAGGTACTCGGGAAAGGTCTCCCACTGCCAGCGGATGCCTTCGGACAGCGCCGCGCCCGGGATGTCCTCGACCCCCTCCATCAGCCCGATCAGCCAGTCGCGGTCCTGCGGCCTGACCGGCGCGAAGCCGACACCGCAGTTGCCCATCACCGCGGTGGTCACGCCGTGCCACGACGAGGGCGTGAGCCACGGGTCCCAGGTCGCCTGGCCGTCGTAGTGGGTGTGCACGTCGACCCAGCCCGGGGTGACCAGCGCGCCCTGCGCATCGATCACGCGCCGCGCCGCACCGGCGGTGCCGCCGGCCTGGACGATCTGCCCGCCGTCGATCGCGAGGTCGCCGGTGAAGCGCGGTGCGCCGGTGCCGTCGACGATCGTGCCGCCGCGGATGACGAGGTCGTGCATGGAGGTCTCCTCGCGTCGCCGTGGATCGGCGCTCGTCGCCAAAAAGAAGGGCGCGGCCGCCTTCGCGATCGCGCCCGTCGGGGCAGGTGGTAACGACCGTTACCGGATGCGTCTCACCCGCCCGTGCTCACTGCCCTTCGAGGAAGGACTTCAGCTTGTCGGCCCGCGACGGATGACGCAGCTTGCGCAGCGCCTTCGCCTCGATCTGGCGGATCCGCTCGCGGGTGACGTCGAACTGCTTGCCGACCTCCTCCAGCGTGTGGTCGGTGCTCATCTCGACGCCGAAGCGCATCCGCAGCACCTTCGCCTCGCGCGGCGTCAGCGAGTCCAGCACCTCCTTGACCACGTCGCGCATCGAACCGTGCAGCGCGGCATCGGCGGGGGCCAGCGTCGCGGTGTCCTCGATGAAGTCGCCCAGGTGCGAGTCGTCGTCGTCGCCGATCGGCGTCTCCATCGAGATCGGCTCCTTGGCGATCTTCAGGATCTTGCGGATCTTGTCCTCGGGCATCTCCATGCGCGCCGACAGCATCGCCGGATCCGGCTCGGTGCCGGTCTCCTGCAGGATCTGGCGGCTGATCCGGTTCATCTTGTTGATCGTCTCGATCATGTGGACCGGGATGCGGATGGTGCGGGCCTGGTCGGCGATCGAGCGGGTGATGGCCTGCCGGATCCACCAGGTGGCATAGGTCGAGAACTTGTAGCCGCGGCGGTACTCGAACTTGTCCACCGCCTTCATCAGGCCGATGTTGCCTTCCTGGATCAGGTCGAGGAACTGCAGGCCGCGGTTCGTGTACTTCTTGGCGATGGAGATCACCAGGCGCAGGTTGGCCTCGGTCATCTCGCGCTTGGCCTTGCGTGCCTTGGCCTCGCCCATCGCCATCTGCTTGTTGATCTCCTTGAGGTCGGAGAGCGGCAGCACGACGCGCGCCTGCAGGTCGATCAGCTTCTGCTGCAGGTCCTGGACGGCCGGGATGCTCCGGCGCAGCGTCTCGACGTAGGCGACATGCGCGTCCGCCTCCTTCTCGACCCAGCGCAGGTTGGTCTCGTTGCCGGGGAACGAGCGGATGAAGTGCTCGCGCGGCATGCCGACCTTGTGCACGCAGATCTCGGCGATCGCGCGCTCGAAGGTGCGGACCTGCTCGACCTGGCTGCGCAGCGTGTCGCACAGCCGCTCGACCATCTTCGCGGTGAAGCGGATGGTCATGAGCATGTTCTGCAGCTCGGTCTGCGCCTTGACGTACGGCTTGGACTTGTAGCCTTCCTTCTCGTAGGCGACGCGCATCCGGTCGAACCAGCGCTCGATCTCCTCGAACTTCTCGAGGGCGGCGCGCTTGAGCTCGGCGAGCTTCGCGGCGTTGGCGTTGGTCGCCTCGTCGGCGGCCTCCTCGTCGTCCTCGAAGTCCGCGGCGGCGGCGGCGGCGGCCGGCTGCGGCGGCGAGAAGTCCTCGACCGCGTTCGGGTCCACCAGGCCGTCGACCACCTCGTCGATGCGCATCTGGTCGGCGCGGATCTTGGTGGCGGCGGCGAGCACCTCGGCGATGGTCGTCGGACAGGCCGAGATCGCCATCACCATGTGCTTGAGGCCGTCCTCGATCCGCTTGGCGATCTCGATCTCGCCCTCGCGCGTGAGCAGCTCGACCGAGCCCATCTCGCGCATGTACATGCGCACCGGATCGGTCGTGCGGCCGAACTCGGAGTCGACCGTCGACAGCGCGGCCTCGGCCTGCTCCTCGGCGTCCTCGTCCGAGTTCACCACCGGGGTGTTGTCGTTGATCAGCAGCGTCTCGGCGTCCGGGGCCCGCTCGTAGACGGTGATCCCCATGTCGCTGAACGTGGTGATGATCGAGTCGATCGCCTCGGCATCGACCAGATCCTCGGGGAGGTGGTCGTTGATCTCGGCGTACGTGAGGAAGCCGCGCTCCTTGCCGGGCTTGATCAGCATCTTGGGCTTGTTGAGCTTGGCCTCGAGCTCTTCCTCGGTGGTGCCCTGGTTGTACGACAGGGCCTCCTTGATCAGCGCCTTCTCCTTGGCCCGCTTGTCGCGCGCCTTGACCTTCGGCGGAGGCGGTGCGGGCGGCTCCTCGATGATCTCGCCACCGTCGCCGTCGACCTCCTCGAGCGTGTCCTCGACGTCGCCGCCGAGGTCCAGGTCGCCGTCGTCGCCGACGGGCAGGGCCTTGCCCTTGGCCGGGGCCTTGCCGGCCGGCGCCTTGGCCTTGGCCGGCTTGACGGCCTTCGCCACCTTGGCGGCCGGGGCGGCCGGGGCCTTCGCGGCCTTGGCGGGCGCCTTGGCCGCGGCGGACTTGCCCTCGGCGGGCGATGCGGACAGGTCGACGGTCTTCGGCGTCACCGGTTCGGTGACGGATTCAGCGGGCTTGGCCGGGGCCTTGGCGGCCGGCTTGGCTGCGACGGACTTGGTCTTTCCGCCAGCGGCGGGCGCGACCTGCGGGAGCTTCTCGGGAACCTTGTGCTGCACCTTGTCCTGAACCTTCTCTTGGGGCTTGCCGACCGCACGTGCGGTCGGACGGGCTTCGGGCGCCTTGGCCTCGGACCGCGCTGCCGGCTTGGCGGCAGGGCGGGCGGCGGGCTTGGCAGCCGGGGCCTTGACCGCGGTGGTCGCGGGCTTGGCAGGGACCTTCGTCGCCGGCGCGGCGACCCTGGCGGTCGACTTCGGCGACGCACCGGTCTTCGATGTGGCGCGGGAGGGCGCTGCGGCCTGCACCGGCGCCTTGGATGCGTTCGAGGACTTGGACGACGACGTGCTGCCCGACGTGGCCTTGGTGGCCGCCATCGGCGATGCGGTCTTGGCCGTGCCCCGCGGCGCCACGGCCTTGACCGTCAGCTTCCCGGTGGCGCGGCCCGCCTTGGACGCGGCACCCGCGGCCGCAGTGGCAGCCTTGGTACCCGCCTTGGTAGCAGCATTGGTCACGGCCCTGGTCGCGCCGGCCCGGGTCGCGCCCGCGGTCTTCGGCGCCGCTTTCGGCGGGGCCTTCGGTGCGGCTTTGGGCACGGTCTTCGTCGTCGCCTTGGAACCGGCTTTCGAGGCCGGCTTCCGGGCAGTCGCAATCGTGGCAGCGGGGCGCTTGGGTCTCGTGCTGGCTTTGCTCACAACCGGTCCTCGATATGTGAATCGGGAAAACCTTTTATTCTATCAAGTCCCTTCGGGGGACGTAAGGGCTTTTCGGAGCGCCTGGAGTTCGGCATAGCGCGCGCGCTGTGCTTCGTCGGCCAGGCCGCCCTCGGCGAGCCGATCGACCTCTTCCTTGATCCGCAGGTCCCGCATGCGGGCCAAAGCGCCCTCGAACTCCCGCCGCGCCTGCTCCGGCTCGAGCTCGGCCAGCAGCCCGCGATCCTGCGCGGCTTCGGCCTGGAGCGCCGCCGACAGCTCCGGGTCCGACTCCCGCAGCGACTCCACCAGCTGCGCGAAGCTCGCCCCGGGCGGCAGCGCCGCCAGCCGTGCGATCCAGTCCACCACCGGCTCGGGCAGGAAGTCGGTCGGCCAGGCGTCCTGGGCGATCGCCGGGTGCAGCGCCAGCAGCAGCCGGGCGCGCCGCGGGAGGTCGGGCAGCGTGACCGGCATCGGCCTGAACATCGGCTGCCATCGCCCGCCCCGCCGGCCCTCGCCCGACCACCGGCCCGCCCCCTGGCCGAACTGGCCGTCCTGGCCGCCGCTCCAGCGCCCACCCTGCCCCGGCCCGCTCCAGCGCCCGCCCTCGCCCGGCGCCGCGCCACCGCGCCAGCCGCCCGGCCGTCCGCCCGGCCCGCCGCCTGCGCCGCCCCGCCAGCCGCCCTGCGGCTCGCCGCGCCACGCCCCACCGCCGCCCTGGCCCTGCTCGTCAGCCCACCGGCCGTCGTCCGCACCCTGAGGCGCCGCGCTGCCACTGTCGTCGCGCCGGCGCGGCGAGCCTTGCGCGCCCGCGCCGCCCGCTGCGTCCAGCTCCAGGTAACGAAGCAGATCCTCGGCCCGCACGCCCACGCGCGTGGCCACGGCCTGCACCAGCTGGAGCCTGAGCGCGACGGGCGGCATCGACACCAGCAGCGGCTTGGCCTCGGCCTGCAGCCGGGCCCGTCCCTCGGGCGTGCTCAGGTCCACCCGGCCGGAGAGCTCGCGCAGCAGGAACTCCGACAGCGGCTGCGCGCTCGCCAGATGCGCCTGGAAGCCGTCGGCCCCATGCTCGCGCACGAAGCTGTCCGGGTCGTGCTCGGGCGGCAGGAACAGGAAGTCGATCCGCTTGGTGTCGGCCACCATCGGCAGGCAGGCCTCGAGCGCGCGCCAGGCGGCGCGCCGACCCGCGCCGTCGCCGTCGAAGGCGAAGACCACCCGATCGACCAGGCGCATCAGCTTCTGCACATGCTGCGGGGTCGTTGCGGTGCCGAGCGTCGCGACCGCGTTCTCGACGCCGTGCTGGGCCAGCATCACGACGTCCATGTAGCCCTCGACGACGATCACGCAGTCGGCGCGGCGGATGGCGTCGCGGCCCTCGAACAGCCCGTAGAGCTCGCGGCCCTTGGAGAAGACCGGCGTCTCGGGGGAGTTCAGGTACTTGGGCTCGCCCTGTCCCAGCACCCGCCCGCCGAAGCCGATCACCTGGCCCCGCGGATTGCGGATCGGGAACATCACCCGGTCGCGGAACCGGTCGTAGCGCTTCTTCTTGCCGCCCTCGGCGTCCGGCTCGGACTCGATGACCAGCCCCGACTCGACGAGCGTCCTGGCCGAGTAGTCGGCGACCGCGGCCTCGAGCGAGCGCCAGCCCTCGGGCGCGAAGCCGATGCCGAAACGCAGCGCGGTCTCGCCCGAGACGCCGCGCCCCTTCAGGTAGTCGATCGCCCTCGGGGTGTCCTTGAGCCGCTGCCGGTAGAACTTCGCCGCCGCCAGCAGGGTGTCGAACAGGTCCGGGTCGCGGCGGCGGGCGTCGTCCGGGCCGGGGCGGTCGTCGGGGACGGTCAGGCCGATGCCGCGGGCGAGCTCGTGGATGGCGTCGACGTAGCCGAGCCCCGCATGCTCCATCAGGAAACCGATCGCCGAGCCGTGGGCTCCGCAGCCGAAGCAGTGGTAGAACTGCTTGGTCGGCGACACGCTGAACGACGGCGACTTCTCGCCGTGGAACGGGCACAGGCCCATCCAGTTGGCGCCGCCCTTCTTCAGCTTCACATGCCGACCGACCACGTCGACGATGTCGACGCGGGCGAGCAGCTCCTGGATGAAGGACTGCGGAATCACCCCGCGAGTCTAGCGCTGCGCGAGCCGCGCCTTGACGATCCCCGACACCTTCGACAGGTCGGTGCGCCCGGCCAGCCTCGGCTTGAGCACGCCCATGACCTTGCCCATGTCCTGCGGGCCGCCCGCGCCGGTGGCGGCGATCGCGGCCTCGACCTCGGCAGCGACCTCTTCCTCGCTCGCCTGGGCGGGCAGGTAGACGCTCAGCACGTCGACCTCGGCCCGCTCGCGCTCGACCAGGTCGGTGCGGCCGGCCTGCTCGAACGCGGCGATGGAGTCGCGGCGCTGCTTGATCAGCTTGTCGACGATGGCGGCGACCTGCGCGTCGTCGGCGACGATCCGCTCGTCCACCTCCTTCTGCTTGATCGCGGCCAGCAGCATGCGGATGGCGCCGAGGCGATCGGCCTCGCGGGCACGCATCGCCGCCTTCATGTCCTCGGTGATCCGGTCCTTGAGCGTGGGGGCGGTCATCGGGTCCTTCGAAGGGGGGGGGGGGCTGGGGCAGGTCCGAAAAACACGAAGAGCCCGTGGCGCTGCCGCCATCGGGCTCCCGGTGCTGCGGGAGAGACGCTGAAGCGATCGCCCGAAGGCGATCAGTACAGCTTCTTGGGCAGCATCTGGCTGCGCAGGCGCTTGTAGTGGCGCTTGACCGCCGCCGCCTTCTTGCGCTTGCGCTCGGCCGTCGGCTTCTCGTAGAACTCGCGCGCACGCAACTCCGTGAGAAGACCCGTCTTCTCGATCGTGCGCTTGAAACGGCGCAGCGCGACGTCGAACGGCTCGTTCTCTTTTACACGGATGGTCGGCATTGGAAGACTCGTTCCCTTTCAGCTGAGCCCGCAAGGATAACAGACCCTTCTGTCGGACGCCAGCACCGGGCGGCGCAGCGGCGGTCGACCCGGATCCGGACGTGGCGCGACCCCGTCTCCTCCGACCGACGGCTGGCACGGATGTTGATTGTCAGCCGCGGACGTGCGCAGAATTTCCCTGCAGTCCCCAGCAGTCGGTCGCTTCGAGTGGAGGTCTCCATGCCGCATGCGCTCACCCTGCCCCCCGGTGGCTCGACGTTCTCGATCGCCGGGTTCAAGCAGGTCTACTCCAGGCAGGCGGTCGAGTCCGCACTCGACGAGCTGCCCCCGGGCGCGAACGACGCGCTGCGAACGACCTACGAGAAGATGATCCGGGTCGGCGGGGAGCGCTTCAGCGTGAAGCCCGGGCGCATGCCCGACTTCGACCAGCTCGAGCGGGAGCTGCCCAACTTCGCCGACGTGCTGACCGACCTGCGCCGCCAGCTCGCGCTGTGCATGGAGACCGAGGACCCGCTGGAGATCTCGCCGATGCTGCTGCTGGGCGACCCAGGCATCGGCAAGACGCACTTCGCCAAGCGGGTGTCGCAGCTGCTCGGCACCGGCTACGGCTTCGTGTCGATGAGCTCGCTGACCGCGGGCTGGGTGCTCTCGGGCGCCTCGTCCCAGTGGAAGAACTCGCGCGCCGGCAAGGTCTTCGACACGCTGGTGCACGGCGACTACGCGAACCCCGTGCTGGTGATCGACGAGCTGGACAAGGCGTCGGCCGAGAGCCACTACGACCCGCTCGGGGCGCTCTACTCGCTGCTCGAGCACGACACCGCGCGCACCTTCACCGACGAGTTCGCCGAGGTCCCGCTCGACTGCTCCGACATCGTCTGGATCGCGACCGCCAACGAGGCCTCGCGGATTCCCGAGCCGATCCTGAACCGGATGAACGTCTACGAGATCGAGCCGCCCGACGCCGACGGCGCGCGGCGCATCGCGCAGTCGATCTACCGCGAGATCCGCGACGCGCACGCCTGGGGCCGGCGCTTTCCCGAGCGGCTCGAGGCGCCGGTGCTCGAGCGGCTGGCCGGACTCGCGCCGCGCGAGATGCGGCGGGCGCTGGTCGGCGCCTTCGGCAGCGCTCGGCTCGACGGCCGCGACACGCTGTCGCCCGAGGACCTGCTCGAGCGCAGCGCTCGCCGGCAGCGCATCGGGTTCTGAGGGCCGGTCACGACTCGGGCGTCCCGGCGAGCGCCTGCCCCGCGACGAAGCCGCTCGCCCAGGCCCACTGGAAGTTGTAGCCGCCGAGCCAGCCGGTCACGTCGACGACCTCCCCGATCAGGTGCAGCCCCGGGACGCGGCGCGCCTCGAGCGTGCGCTGATCGAGCTCGTCGGTGGCCACGCCGCCGGCGGTGACCTCGGCCTTGCGCCAGCCCTCGGTGCCGGCGGGCAGCACCCGCCAGTCGTGGAAGCGCGCGGCGAGCGTGGCGAGCGCCTTGTTGCCGAGCTCGGCCAGACGCCGCTCGGGGGGCGGGCCGCCGGCCGAGCCGTCGTCGAGCCAGGCCTGGGCGAGCCGCCTGGGCACGATGGCGGCCAGCGCGGTGCCGAGCTGCAGGCGGGCGCCCTCGCGGGCAGCCAGCAGCGCCTCGGTGATCGGCCGGCCGGGCGAGAGGTCGATCGACAGCGGCTCGCCCGGCCGCCAGAAGCTGGAGATCTGCAGCACGGCCGGCCCGGACAGGCCGCGGTGCGTGAAGAGCAGGTCCTCCACGAACGGCGTGGCGCCGGTCACGCCCGGCACCGACACGCCGACCTCGAGCGCGAGGCCCGACAGCTCGGCGAACGGCTGCCAGGACTGCGCCGTGAAGGTGAGCGGCACGAGCGCCGGGCGCGGCTCGACGAGGCGCAGGCCGAAGCGCTGGGCGAGGCGGTGGCCCCAGTCGGTGGCGCCGATCTTCGGGATCGACAGGCCGCCGGTGGCGACGACCAGCGACCGGCAGGCGAGCTCGCCCGCGTCGGTGCCGAGCACGAAGCGCTCGCCGGCGTCGGCGGGGGCATCGGGCCGCAGCACCTCGTGCACCGCGCACGGCCTGAACCAGGTGACGCCACCGCGCTCGCACTCGGCGCGCAGCAGCTCGACGATGCGTTCGCTCGAATCGTCGCAGAACAGCTGGCCGCGGTGCTTCTCGTGCCAGCCGATGCGGTGCGACTCGACGAGCTTCACGAAGCGCCGCGGCCCGTAGGCGCGCAGCGCGTGCCGCGCAAAGCCGGGATCCTCCGACAGGAAGCGCTCCGGCCGGTCGGCGTCGACGTTGGTGAAGTTGCAGCGCCCGCCGCCCGAGATGCGGATCTTCTCGGCCAGGCGCACGGAATGGTCGACCAGGGCGACCTTCAGGCCGCGCTGCGCGGCGACGCCGGCACAGAACAGGCCGGCCGCGCCGGCGCCGACGATGACCGCGTCGAATCGCTGTCGCATGAGCCCTCGTGGGCGCAGGCGCCCGGTTCGAAGCCCGCGAGTCTAGCCCAGCGCGTGCCGGACGCCCGACCGCGCGCCACGCGCCGGGGCGACCGGGTCGGCCTCGAGCGGGATCGGTGTCTCGGCGCGGACGCCGTTCGCGGCCTCGGCCGAAGGGGCGATCGCCGCCTCCGCAGCGGGCACGATCGCCGCCTCCGCAGCGGGCACGATCGCCGCCTCGGCAGCGGGCACGATCGCCGCCTCCGCGGCGAGGGCGCGGCCGATGAGCAGGATGGCGGGGCTGCCGAGCCGCTCGCGGGCGAGGGTCTCGAGCAGCGCACCGAGCGTGGTGCGCACGGTGCGCTGCAGCCCGGCCAGACCCGCGGACTGGACGACGGCGGCCGGCAGCGACGCCGGCAGCCCGCCGGCCAGCAGCGCGTCGCGGATCTCGGCGGCCCGCGCCACGCCCATGTAGACCGCCAGCGTCAGCCCGGAGCGCGCCAGGCCCGCCCAGTCGACCTCGTCGCCGCCGGGGGCCGGATGTCCGGTGACGAAGGCCACGCCGTGCGCGAGCTCACGGTGGGTCAGCGAGGTGCCCAGCGCCTGGGCGGCGGCGATGCCCGCGGTCAGCCCGCTCACCACCTCGCAGCCGATGCCGTGGGCGGCGAGCCAGGCGATCTCCTCGCCTGCCCGTCCGAACACCATCGGGTCACCGCCCTTGAGCCGCACGACGCGCGCACCGGTGCGTGCGCAGCGCACCATCAGCCGCTGGATGAACGACTGCGGGGTCGAGCGGCAGCCGCCGCGCTTGCCGACGCGGATCACGCGGGCGGCGGGCCGGGCGAGCGCGACCACGCGCGGATCGACCAGGTCGTCGACCAGCAGCACGTCGGCCGCCTCGATCGCGCGCAGCGCGCGCACGGTGAGCAGGTCGGGATCGCCGGGGCCGGCCCCGACCAGGGCGACCGGATGCGGCGTACGTGTCGGCGTGTGGATCGTCCTGGACATCGTCGGGTCCGGTCACCCTGGTGGGGCCGCTCAGGCCGCCACCGCCGCCCGCATCCGGGGCCGCACGCCGACCGCCTGCAGCACCGCGGCCACCTGCTGTTCGATCGGCTCGGGCACCGGCCGCTCGCCAGCCAGCACCGACTGGATCCAGCGGGCGGTCGCCGGGGCGTCGTGCGCATCGGGCAGCGCCGGCATGTCGCGCGCGGGTCCCGCGGTGGCCGGCACCAGGATCTCGCTGCGGCCCTCGTGCACCCAGTCGATCTGGGCGGCACGACGGGTGCTCGCCACCGGCTCGCCCTCGGTGCCGCGCATCACCAGCGCCGTGCGGCCGGTGGCCTCGAAGTACGCATGCTGCAGGGTCGCGAACTCCGGATGCGTGAATGCGGTGAGCCGCAGGCAGGTCTCGGACGTGGTGGGGTTGAGCAGCTTCGCGAGCGTGTGGCCGACGTTGCGCACGCCGAGCTGCCAGCGCAGCTCGAGCAGCGCCGCGAGCCGCGAGGACAGCGTCGACACCGGCAGGAAGGCCGGGTCGCCGCGGGCGATCGCGGCCTCGGCCGCGTGCGTGCCGCCGGCCGAGCCCAGGCCCATCGCCTGCATGATCTCGGCAGTGGTGGTGCGGCGCGGATCGTTCGTCACGCCGTGCACGACGACCTGCACGCCCGCATCGGCGATCAGGCAGGCGAGCAGCGGCACCAGGTTCGCGGTGTGGCGCGCGCCGTTGTAGCTCGGTATCGAGACCACCGGCCGCGCCGCGTCGACCGGCACGCGCGCGATCAGCGGCTCGAGCACGTCGACCCCGGCGCGGATCTCGTCGAGGCTCTCGCCCTTCATCCGCAGCGCGATCAGGATCGCACCGAGCTCGATGTCGGCGAAGCCCCCGCCGAACATCGAGTCGAACATCGTCACCGCGCTGTCGTAGGTCAGCCCGCGGGCGCCTTCGCGGCCGCGTCCGATCTCCTTGATGAAGGGCTGGGCATCCATGAGCACTCCGGGTTCAGCCCTGCGTATTGCAAGGGCCGTGCCGGGTGTCCTGGACACGACGATCCGCACGATCGTCGGGCGATCCGGGCGGCTCATGCCGTCCGCGTGTCGGCGACCGGCGCTTCGGCGACCAGCCGGGCGACCTCGATCCGGCACGAGCCGCATCCGGTGCCGCATGAGAGTGCGGCCTGCACCGCGTCGAGGCGTCGCTCGCCGGTCCGCGCGACGAACCCGAGGATCTGCCGGTCGGTGACGCCGACGCAGCTGCAGACGGTCCGCGCGCGCGGCGTGTCGGCGGCGCCCGCCGGCCCGAGCAGCGCGGCGAGCGAACGCAGCGGCGTCGCTTCGACGACGGTGGCCTGCAGCCGCCGCGCCTCGGCCTCGTCGGCCTCGCCGCCGTCGCCGGCCACCAGCGCGAAGTCGAGCCGGCCGCCCTCGGCGGCGAGCCAGCGCAGTCGCCCGCGCCGCCGGTCCTCGTAGCGCAGCAGCGTGCCCGGGTCGCGACCGAAGGCAGCGGCGACGGCCTGCGGCAGCGCCTCCCCGAAGGGCTCGTCGGAGGCGAGCCGCAGCGTCCAGCCGCTCTCCTCGCGCCCGAACGGCAGGCAGCTCGCATGGCCCGCGGCGCCGAAGCAGGCGCGCAGCGCTTCACGAGCGGCTGCGTGATGCTGCGGCGCGACGCGCCCGACCGCGGTCAGCCGGTAGGGCAGCGCCGCTCGCCGGACCGAGATCGCCGCGTGCTTGAGCTCGGGCTGCTTCGACACCGGATCGAGCGCGCCGAGCGTCAGGCGATTCACGCCGCCGCTCACCCATTCGGGTCCCCAGTGCATCGACACGAAGGCCTGGCCGGCGCGCAGCGTGCCGCTGCCCCGGACCGGCAGCGTCAGCGCGCCGCGGCGGCTGGCGACCTCGACCAGCTCGCCGTCGACGAAGCCGCGCCGCTCGAGTTCGGCGGGCGCGAGCTGCAGCGAGGGCTCGGGGTCGTGCGCGAAGAGCTGGGGCACGAGGCCCGTCCGGCTGCCGCCGTGCCAGGCATCGCGGGTGCGACCGGTCAGCAGCCGCAGCGGGCGTCGCGCATCGGGCGCCTCGGCGACCGCGCGCCACGGCTCGGCCGCGAAGCGGGCGCGACCGTCGGCGGTCGGGAAGCGGCCGTCCTCGTACAGCCGCGCGCGGCCCGCGCTCGCCCCCGCGGGATACGGCCACTGCTGCGGGCCGTCGCGCTCGAGCACGTCCCAGCTCAGCCCGCTCAGGTCGAGGTCGCGGCCCGCGGTGAGTCCGCGCCACTCGTCCCAGACCGCGCCGGGCCCGTCCCAGTCGAAGCGTGCGCCGCGGGCCGCCGGCCGCCGTACCTGCAGCCGCAGCGCAAAGTCGGCGGCGATCGCCCAGTCGGCGCGGGCCTCGCCGGGTGCGGGCAGCGCCGCACGCACGCGCGAGACCCGGCGCTCGGAGTTGGTCACCGTGCCAGACTTCTCGGGCCAGGTCGACGCCGGCAGCAGCAGGTCGGCGAAGGGTTCGGTGGCGGTGCCCGCGTAGGCCTCCTGCAGCACGACGAACTCGGCGCGGGCCAGGGCTGCGGCGACGGCCTCGGTGTCGGGCAGCGACTGGACCGGATTCGTGCAGGCGATCCACACGCAGCGCACGCGACCCGCGCCGACCGCCTCGAACAGTTCGACCGCGGTCAGGCCCGGCGCCGCGGGCAGCGAATCGACGCCCCAGTGCCGCGCGACCGCGTCGCGATCGGCCGCGTTCGACGGATCGCGGTGCCCGGGCAGCAGGTTCGCCATCGTGCCGGTCTCGCGCCCGCCCATCGCGTTGGGCTGGCCGGTCAGCGACAGCGGGCCCGCGCCGGGACGGCCGATCTGGCCGGTCGCCAGGTGCAGGCCGATCAGCGCCGCGTTCTTGGCAGTGCCCGAACTCGACTGGTTCAGGCCCTGGCAGTACAGCGACAGCGTCGGGCCGGCGGTGGCGAACCAGCGCGCGGCGGTGAGGATCGACTCGACGGGCACGCCGCAGACCTCGGCCGCCCAGGCCGGCGTGCAGTCGCGCACCGCGGCGCGCAGCGCCTCGAAGCCTTCGGTGTGCGCGTCGATGTACGCACGGTCGACCCAGCCCTCCCAGAGCATCGCGTGCAGCATCGCGTGGAACAGCGCGACGTCGGTGCCCGGCAGGATGGCCAGGTGCAGGTCGGCCAGCTCGGCGGTGTCGGTGCGGCGGGGGTCGACGACGACGAGCTTCAGGTCCGGTCGCGCACGCCGCGCGTCCTCGACGCGGCGCATCAGCACCGGATGCGCCCAGGCGGCGTTCGAGCCGGCGAAGAACAGGCAGCCGGCGAGATCGATGTCCTCGTAGCAGGCGGGCGGCGCGTCCGCGCCGAGCGTGCGGCGATAGCCCGCCACCGCCGAGGACATGCACAGCCGCGAGTTCGAGTCGACGTTGTTGGTGCCGGCGACCGCGCGTGCCAGCTTGTTGAAGACGTAGTAGTCCTCGGTCAGCAGCTGGCCCGACACGTAGAAGGCGACCGAGTCCGGCCCGTGCGCCGCGATGCAGTCGGCGAAGCGCGTGGCCGCATGATCGAGCGCATCGTCCCAGGCGAGGCGCCCGCGCGGGGCGTCGCGCGCGGTGCGCAGCATCGGCGACAGGAGCCGGCCGGGTCGCACCAGCTCGACCCGCTGCGTCTTCGCCAGCGTCGCGCCCTTCGTGCACAGCCGACCGAAGTTCGCCGGATGCTGCGGGTCGCCGCGCACCTCGACGACTCGGCGCGCCTCGCCCTCGCCCTGCGTGCGCACGATCGTGCCGCAGCCCACGCCGCAGTACGGGCAGGTCGAACGGACCTCGTCGTCGGAGAGCGTGGCGTCCATCGTCGGGAGGTCCGGCGCCCGTTCAGTCGCCGGCACGCAGCTCGGTCGCGTCCATCCACACCCGGCCGGCCGACACCCGCAGCGCGAACGGACGCGCACAGCCGACGTCGGGCGCGGCGGCCTGGCCGTCGGCCAGCCCGATGCTCCAGTTGTGCAGCGGGCAGGCGACGCGCTCGCCGAAGACGATGCCCTGCGACAGCGGTCCGCCCTTGTGCGGGCAGCGGTCGAGCAGCGCGAAGACGGCGCCGGCGGCACTGCGGAACAGGGCGACGTCGCCACCGCGCGGGCGCCTGAGCACGCGCGCGCCCTGCAGCGGCACGTCCTCCACCGCGCAGACGTCGATCCAGTCGATGGTGGCGTCCGGCGCCACGGCCGAGGCCGCGACGATCGGGACGGTCTTCGGCGCCGGCTGCAGCCGGCCTTGATCGTCGTGGTCCATCGCGACCGTCTCCCGGGTGTCCACCGTCGTCCTCATGCGATCGACAGCGGCGCGAACTGCCGCTCGTCGACGCCCGCCCGCGCCCGCTCGTGCCAGGGGTCGGGCTCCTCGGCGAGGGACCACTGCAGCCGCTCGCACAGCGCGCGCCGCCCCGCGGCGTCGTCGAGGATCCGCTTCTTCACCGCGTCGAGGCCGACGCGCTTGACGTAGTGCACCGTCCGCTCCAGATACCAGCCCTCCTCGCGGTAGAGCTGCAGGAAGGCGCCCGAGTACTCGAGCACCTCCTCGTGCGTCGTCACCTTCACGAGGAACTCGGCGACCTCGGTGCGGATGCCGCCATTGCCCGCGACGTAGAGCTCCCAGCCCGAGTCGACGCCGATCACGCCGACGTCCTTGATGCCGGCCTCGGCACAGTTGCGCGGGCAGCCCGACACCGCGAGCTTGACCTTGTGCGGCGCGTACATCCGCCACAGGTCGCGTTCGAGCTGCTTGCCCATCAGCGTCGAGTCCTGGGTACCGAAGCGGCACCACTCGGACCCCACGCAGGTCTTCACCGTGCGCAGGCCCTTGGCATACGCATGGCCCGAGGGCATGCCGAGCGCCTTCCAGACTGCCGGCAGGTCCTCGCCCTTGACGCCGAGCAGGTCGATCCGCTGACCGCCGGTGACCTTCACCGTCGGGATCGCGTAGGCGTCGACCACGTCGGCGATGCGGCGCAGCTCGGAGGCACTGGTCTCGCCGCCCCACATCCTCGGGATCACCGAGTAGGTGCCGTCCTTCTGGATGTTGGCGTGCATCCGCTCGTTGACGAAGCGTGCGCGCGGGTCGTCGCGCGCCTCGCGCGGCCAGGTGCTGATCAGGTAGTAGTTCAGTGCCGGCCGGCAGGTCGCGCAGCCGTCGGGCGTGCGCCAGTCGAGCGCGGCCATCGTGGCGGCGAGCGTCAGCAGCTTCGTGCCGTCCGCACGCGGCTGGCGGATCGCTGCGCGCACGTCCTCGTGACCGAGCTCGGTGCAGCCGCAGACCGCCTTCTTCTTCGGCGCCGCCGAATAGTCCGAGCCGAGCGTGTTCATCAGGATCTGCTCGACCAGCCCGGTGCACGAGCCGCAGGAGGCCGAGGCCTTGGTGGACTTGCGGACCTCCTCCAGCGTGAACAGGCCCCTCGTCTTGATCGCATCGACGATCGTGCCCTTGCACACGCCGTTGCAGCCGCAGACCTCGGCCGTGTCCGGCATCGTGAACGCCTTGTCCTGGCCCTGGTGACCGGTGTCGCCGAGGTTGGACTCGCCGAACATCAGGCGGTCGCGGACCTCGGCGATCGAGCGGCCCTCGCGCAGCAGCCGGAAGTACCAGCCGCCGTCGGCGGTGTCGCCGTAGAGGCAGGCGCCCACCAGCTTCTCGTCCTTGATGACCAGCTTCTTGTAGACGCCGGCGATCGGGTCCGACAGCGTGATGCACTCCGTGCCCTCGCCGCCCAGGAAGTCGCCGACGGAGAACAGGTCGATGCCGGTGACCTTGAGCTTGGTGGAGGTGACCGAGCCGCTGTAGCGGCCGATGCCGAAGTGCGCGAGGTGGTTGGCGCAGACCTTGGCCATCTCGAAGAGCGGCGCGACCAGGCCGTAGGCGATGCCGCGGTGGTTCGCGCACTCGCCGACCGCGTAGATCCGCGGATCGAAGGTCTGCATGGTGTCGTCGACGACGACGCCGCGGTTGCAGTGCAGCCCGATCTTCTGCGCGAGCGTGGTCTCGGGTCGGATGCCGACCGCCATCACCACGAGCTGCGCCGCCAGCGTGCGGCCGTCGGCGAGCCGCACGCCCGCGACGCGACCGTCGTCGCCGGCGACCAGGGCTTCGGTCTTGGCGGCCAGCGCGAACTTCAGGCCGCGCCGCTCGAGCGCGCCGCGCAGCAGGCCGGCCGCCTCGGCATCGAGCTGGCGCTCCATCAGCGTCGGCATGATGTGGACCACCGTCACGTCCATGCCGCGCGCGCGCAGCCCGTTGGCCGCCTCGAGCCCGAGCAGGCCGCCGCCGATCACCACCGCCTCGCGGTAGCGCGCGGCGGCCGCGATCATCGCGTCGGTGTCGGCGATGTCGCGGTAGGCCAGCACGCCGGGCAGCTCGACGCCCGGCACCGGCAGCATGAACGGCTGCGAGCCGGTGGCCAGAATCAGGCGGTCGTACGGCGCCTCGATGCGCCCCTGGGGGCCGTCGGCGAGCACCACGCGCCGGCGGCGGTCGACGTCGACGACGCGGCAGCCCAGGTGCAGCGCGATGCCGTTCGACGCGTACCACTCGCGGTCGTTGAGGACGATGTCCTCGAGCCGCTGCTCGCCCGCCAGCACCGGGCTCAGCAGGATGCGGTTGTAGTTCGGATGCGGCTCGGCGCCGAACACGGTGATCTCGTAGCGGTCCGGCGCGAGCGCCAGCAGCTCCTCGATCGTGCGCACGCCGGCCATGCCGTTGCCGATCAGCACCAGCTTCTGCTTGCCCATGTCAGGCCACCGTCAGCTCGACGCGGGCGTGGCGCCGGTACAGGAACTCGAGCACGCGGGTGCGCAGCCGCATGTAGCGCGCGTCCTGCGCCAGCGCCACGCGGTCGCGCGGGCGCGGCAGGTCGACGTCGAGGATCTCGCCGATGGTGGCCGCCGGGCCGTTGGTCATCATGACGATGCGGTCCGACAGCAGCACCGCCTCGTCGACGTCATGGGTCACCATCAAGACGGTGCTGCCGGTGGTCGCGATGATCTTCAGCAGCTCGTCCTGCAGGTGCGCGCGGGTCAGCGCGTCGAGCGCGCCGAACGGCTCGTCCATCAGCAGCACGCGCGGCTCCATCGCCAGCGCCCGCGCGATGCCCACCCGCTGCTTCATGCCGCCGGAGATCTCCTGGGGCCGCTTGTCCGCCGCATGGGACAGGCCCACCAGCTCGAGCGCGGCGCGGCTGCGGACCTGCAGCTGCTTCTTCGACTCCTCGGCCCCGAACACCCGCTCGACCGCCAGCAGCACGTTCTCCATGCAGCTCATCCAGGGCAGCAGCGAGTGGTTCTGGAACACCACCGCCCGCTCCGGGCCGGGCCCGCTGATCTCGCGGTTCGCGCACAGCAGGTGCCCGCTGCTCGGCGTGTTCAGACCCGCCACCAGGTTGAGCAGCGTCGACTTGCCGCAGCCCGAGTGGCCGATCAGGGTCACGAACTCGCCCTTGGCGACCTTCAGGTCGATGTCGCGCAGCGCGACGAAGGGACCCTTCTTCGTGTCGAAGACGACGCCCGCGCCCTCGATCACCAGGTAGTTCGACTCGAATGCGTCGCGGGCCGGGCCCTGCGGATCCGTCTTGAGTTCGCCGATCATGGTCGTGACTCCTTCACTCGTACGCGAAGCGCCGGGCGAGCGCCATCAGCGCCGCCTCCAGCAACAGGCCGACCACCCCGATCACGATGATCGCGAGCAGGATGTTCTCGACCTTCAGGTTGTTCCACTCGTCCCACACCCAGAAGCCGATGCCCACGCCGCCGGTCAGCATCTCGGCGGCGACGATCACCAGCCACGCGGTGCCGATCGACAGGCGCACGCCGGTCATCAGGTAGGGCAGCACGGCCGGGAAGAGGATCTTGGTGAAGATCTTCCACTCCGACAGGTTCAGCACGCGGGCGACGTTCATGTAGTCGGCCGGCACGCGCTGCACGCCGACCGCGGTGTTGATCAGCATCGGCCAGATCGACGAGATGAAGATCGTCCAGATGGCGGCGGCATGCGCGCCCTTGAACACCAGCAGGCCGATCGGCAGCCAGGCGAGCGGCGAGACCGGTCGCAGCAGCGAGATCACCGGGCCGGTCATGCGGTTCAGGAACGACCAGCGTCCGATCAGGAAGCCGAGCGGGATGCCGACCAGCGCGGCCAGGCCGAAGCCCGTGGCGACGCGTCCGAGCGAGGCGAGGATCTTCCAGCCGATGCCCTGGTCGTTCGGGCCGTTGCGGTAGAACGGGTCCGAGAACGCGGTGACCGCGGCCTGCCAGGTCGGCCCCGGCCCCGGGATCGACTGGCTGCCCTTGGCGATCAGCTGCCAGATCAGCAGCAGCAGCGCGATGCCGAGCACCGGCGCGACCACCTTCGCGAGCAGCTCGTTGCGGGCCCGGCGGCGCACCGCGGCGGACACCACCGGCACGGCCGGCTCGTTGGCCGCCTCGGGCAATGCGACCTGCGCCGCGGCGGGCGCGCCGTCGGCCGGCGCGGGAACGGGAGAAGCGAGAGCACTCATGGCTGCCTCCGGTGAAAAACGGGGATCCGGCGTCGGCCGAATCGCATCGGAACTGGAAGCTCGTGTGCCGCTGCGCGAGCGATCGCGGAGAGGCCGTAGCGAGCAGGCCCGAGCTTGCGACGAGGAGCGCAGCCGTACGTGATGTACGGCGAGCACCGCAGTCGCGAGATCGGGACGCGCAGTAGGCCTATCCGCGGTCGATCGTGCGGATCTTGAAGCTCTCGGCGTACTTGGCCGGGTTGGTCCCGTCCCAGGTCACGCCATCGAGGAACTTCGAGCTGCGCAGGTCGCTCTTGGGCACGGTGACCTTCAGCTGCGCCGCGGCGTCCTTGTAGATCGCCGTCTGGTTGACCTGCTTGGCGACCGCGAGGTAGTCGGGGTCGGCCTTGAGCAGCCCCCAGCGGCGGTGCTGGGTCAGGAACCACATCCCGTCCGACAGGTACGGATAGTTGACCGCGCCGTCGTTGAAGAACTTCATGTGGTTCGCATCGTCCCAGGTCTTGCCCAGGCCGTTCTGGTAGCGCCCGAGGATGCGGTCGATGATCACGTCGCGCGACGTGTTCACGTAGGCCTGCTGCGAGATGACGTCGGCCATCTTGTTCTTGTTCTGCAGGCCCGCGTCGATCCAGCGGCCGGCCTCGAGCACGGCCGTCGTGACCGCGCGGCAGGTGTTCGGGTTCTGCTTGACGAAGTCGGCGGTGGTGCCCAGCACCTTCTCGGGATGGTCCTTCCAGATGTCCTGCGTGGTGATGCCGGTCACGCCGATGCCGTCGGCGATCGCGCGGTGGTTCCACGGCTCGCCCACGCAGTACATGTCCATGTTGCCGACCCGCATGTTCGCGACCATCTGCGGCGGCGGCACGGTGATGACCTTCATGTCGCGCAGCGGGTTGATGCCGTACGCACCGAGCCAGTAGTACAGCCACATCGCGTGGGTGCCGGTCGGGAAGGTCTGCGCGCCGACGTACTCGCGCTTGTCGGTCTGCATCAGCTTCGCGAGCGAAGGACCGTCGACCGCGCCCTTGTCGGACAGCTTCTTCGACAGCGTGATGGCCTGGCCGTTGTGGTTCAGGTTCATCAACATCGCCATATCCTTCTTCGGACCGCCGATGCCGAGCTGCACGCCGTAGATGAGGCCGTACAGCACGTGCGCGAAGTCGATGTCGCCGTTGACCAGCTTGTCCCGCACCGAGGCCCAGGAGGCCTCCTTGGTGGGAACGATCTTGACGCCGTACTTCTTGTCGAACTCGTTGACCGCCGCCATCACCACCGACGCGCAGTCGGTCAGCGGGATGAAGCCGATCTTCACTTCCTTCTTCTCGGGCGCGTCGGAGCCTGCGGCCCAGGCGACGTTGCGGATCGCGGGGTCGATCATGCCGGTGATCCCTGCGGCACCGGCCGCGGCGAGGCCGCGCACGAAGCGGCGGCGGTCGGCGGCGACGGGAGCGTCGGCGCCGGGGAGCGCGTCGAGGCGCCCGGAGAGGGCCGGGCCGGGCGCGTTGTTCGCGATCTCGGGCGCCGGAGAGGGGAGGAGAGGCGAGGAACGGAGCGACGACGGAACGTTGGCTTCAGCAGACATGGCGCGATCCCGGACAGGGTTGGATGCCGACGCTCTCGCGTCGCCCTCGCAGTCGCCGTTGACTGCAGTCCGGCCGCCATTAGCCGTGGCCAGCAGGCATGCACGAGCCGTGCCAGATGCTCGCGCGCCAGACGCCCCTCCGGAAACCCGCATGAACAGGGCCTCTCCGGGCGTCGCCCCCCGTGCTGCCGGGAGCGATGCGACCGGGCGGGCGCCATGGCGGTGCCCCGCCCCGCCCCGGATCCGGGAGGCCGCACCGCTTTCGTGCGGCGCAGCATGACCGTCGGGCCCGTCATCCGAGCAGGTCGGCCGCGTCGATCAGCCGTCGCGCGACGTCCACCAGCTTCATGTTGCGGTCCATCGCGATGCGCCGCATCCGCCGGTGCGCGTCGTCCTCGCTCAGGCCCTGGCGCGACATCAGCAGCACCTTCGCGCGGTCGAGCACCTTGCGGTCCTCGAGCCGGGTGCGGGCGTCCGCGAGCTGCGCGCGCAGGTCCTGCTCGATGCGAAAGCGCGCGAGCGCCACGTCGAGCACCGGCTGCACCCGCTCGGCGGCCAGCCCCGCGACCACGTACCCGGAGACACCGGCGGCGATCGCCCGCTGCATCCGGTCGGTGCTGCGGTCCTGGGTGAACATGACGATCGCGCGCGGCGCGTCCTGGGTGGCGACGCAGACGTGCTCGAGGATGTCGCGGCCGGCGCTGTCCTCGTCGATGACGATGAGATCGGGCGACAGCTCGGCCACCCGCTCGGGCAGGCGCAGGTCGGCCGGCACGGTCGCCACCACCGTGTAGCCCGCCTCGGCGAGACCTTCGCGCAGCGCCTCGGCGAGCTGCGCCTCGTCGTTGACCACCAGGATCCGCATGCCCCGTCCACGCAAGAAGCGCGCCACGGCCACGGGGGCGCCCCGAGCGCGCTTGCTACACTGCACCGATGCTGACCCTGGGCATCGAGACCTCCTGCGACGAGACCGGCGTCGCGCTCTACGACGACGCGCGCGGCCTGCTCGCGCAGGCACTGCACTCGCAGGTCGCGATGCACGAGCGCTACGGCGGGGTCGTCCCCGAACTCGCCTCGCGCGACCACATCCGGCGGCTGCTGCCGCTCACGCGCCAGGTGCTCGCCGAGGCCGGGGTCGCGCTCGATGCGGTCGACGCGATCGCCTACACCGAGGGGCCGGGCCTGGCCGGCGCGCTGCTGGTCGGCGCCGCGGTCGCCCAGTCGCTCGGCTTCGCGCTCGGCGTGCCGACGCTCGGCGTGCACCACCTCGAGGGGCACCTGCTGTCGCCGCTGCTCTCGGCCGACGCGCCCGACTTCCCCTTCGTCGCACTGCTCGTCTCCGGCGGCCACACGCAGCTGCTGCGGGTCGACGGCGTCGGCCGCTATGCGCTGCTCGGCGAATCGGTCGACGACGCCGCCGGCGAGGCCTTCGACAAGAGCGCCAAGCTGCTCGGCCTGGGCTACCCCGGCGGACCCGCGATCGCGCGGCTCGCCGAGTCCGGCACGCCGGGCCGCTTCGAGCTGCCGCGCCCGAAGCTGCACTCGGGCGACCTCGACTTCAGCTTCTCCGGACTCAAGACCGCGGTCGCCACGCGCATCGCCCGTGGCCTGCCCACCGAGCAGTCGCGTGCCGACCTCGCCGCCGAGGCACAGGCCGCGATCGTCGACGTGCTGGTCGCCAAGTCGCTGGCCGCGGTGCGCGCGACCGGGCTGCGCACCCTGGTGATCGCCGGCGGCGTCAGCGCCAACCGCCGGCTGCGCGAACGGCTGGCCGATGCGAGCGCACGCGACGGGCTGCGCGTCTGCTTCCCGGAACCGGCGCTGTGCACCGACAACGGCGCGATGATCGCGTTCGCCGGTGCGCTGCGGCTGCGTGCGCTGCGCGAGGCGGGCCTCGCCGTGCCGCACGCCGGCGGCTTCGACGTCCGCCCGCGCTGGCCGCTCGAGCAGCTCGCGCCTGCCTGAGGCCGCGCGAAGCCCCGACCGCGCACCGTCACGAATGAGCCGCGTCCCCCGTTCGCCGATGCGCCGCCTGCAGCTGGCTTCGGCACTGGCCGCGGCACTCGGGCTTCGGCCGACGGTACAGGCTGCGCAGGAGCCGGCCGGCAGCTCCGCGACGGCGGTGCCGCCCCGCCTGGCACTGGCACGCGAACTGCTGGCCTCGCTCGAGCCCGCGCGCACCGGCTACCGCCATCGTTCGCAGGTGCGCTTCGCCGACGCGGCGCGGCCCTCGCTCGCCTGGACCGACTGCAGCGGCCTGCTCAATGCGATCCTCGGGCGCGCCGATCCGCAAACGCTGGCGGCGCTGGTCGCGGCCAGCCCGGACAGGCGCCCCCAGGCGATCGACTACGTCGCCGCGATCGGGCGTGACGACGGCTTCCTGCGGATCACCCGCGTCGATGCGATCGTGCCCGGCGACATCGTGGCGATCGCCTATCCGCCGGGCGCCTCCGATACCGGGCACGTGGTACTCGTCGACGCCGTCCCCGAGCCCCTCGACGGCACACCCGCGCATCCGGGCTGGACGCAGTGGGCCCTGCCGGTCATCGATGCGACCGCGAGCCCGCACGGCCTGGACGACGAGCGCGCCGGGCCGCCGCCGCGCACCGGCGCCGGGCGCGGCGTGATGCGCCTCTATGCGGATGCCGCAGGGCGGCCCACCGGCCACGCATGGAGCCGCTCGCCGCGCTCGGTGCTGCATCCGGCGGCGATGCGTCCGATCGCGGTCGGCCGACCGCTCTGAGCGGGCACGGCGCAGTCCGTGCCCCGACCGTCGGCGCGGCCGCGCCGACGGTCGGTGCGGAGCAGCCGACGCGCGACGCCCCGCTTCAGCGCAGCCCGCGCGAGACCGTTATAGAGTAGGACGCATAGCTGAGGACACCACCATGCTGACCCGTGCACCCGCAGGCCTGTCGGGCTGGATCCAGGCCATCAGCGCCGCCGAGATCCCGGTGCTGGCGCGGACCGCCGCGGCGATCGACGCGATGCGCGAGGACGAGGACGACATCGCCCCCCGGGCGATCGCCGAGGTCGTCCTCGAGGACCCGCTGATGTCGCTCAAGGTGCTGTCGCACGTCGCCCGCCACCGCCCCGCACGGATGGTGACCGACACCGAGACGGTGACCGCCGCGGTGCTGATGATGGGCATCAGCAGCTTCTTCCGGACCTTCGCGGGCCAGAAGACCATCGAGGCCACGCTCGCGCCGATCCCCGGCGCGCTCGAGGGCGTCGAGCTGGTGCTGCGGCGTGCGCACCGCGCCGCGCGCTTCGCGATCGGCTTCGCGATGCACCGGCAGGACACCGACGCCGAGATCATCCAGGAGGCCGCGCTGCTGCACGACTTCGCAGAGGCGCTGCTCTGGTGCCACGCGCCGCAGCTCGCGCTCGAGATCGAGCGGCGCCAGCGGGCCGATCCGACGCTGCGCTCGGCGCACGCGCAGCGCGAGGTGCTGAACGTGCAGCTCTGCGACCTCGAGCAGGCACTCATGAAGGCCTGGCGGCTGCCCGAGCTGCTGCAGCTTCTGACGAACAATCGCCTGTCGAACGTGCCCCGCGTGCTCAACGTGCTGCTGGCGACGGCGCTCGCCCGGCACAGCCAGCACGGCTGGGACAACGCCGCCCTGCCCGACGACATCACCGCGCTCGCGGCGCTGCTGAACCTCGCGCCCGGCAGCGTCTGGGGCCTGATCCGCGACCTCGACGAGACGGCGGTCGACGCCACGGAGCCCGTGGCCTGATCGGACCCGAACCGGCCTGAACGAGCCCGAACGCGCCGGGGTGCGCCCGAGCGCGCGCCTCGGTCTCAGGCCGCCGGCGCCCGGGTGCCGAGCCGGGCGAGCTGCGGGCCGGCGGCGATCAGCACCATGCCGACCAGCGCCACCGCATCCGGCACCTCCCCCCAGACCGCCCAGCCGAGCGCGATCGACAGCAGCATCTGCGTGTAGGCCCAGGGCGCGAGCCGCGAGGCCTGGGCGAGCCGGAAGGCGCGGGCCAGCAGCAGGTGCCCGACCGCGCCGAGCGGCCCGATCGCGGCGAATATCGCGACGTCCAGCGCGGTGAACGACGGATCGCGCCACCAGCCGGGCACCCACCACAGCGGCGCCGCGACGGTCATGATCGTCGCGCCCACCAGCCCGCTCCAGAGCACCTGCACCATCGGCGAGTCGGCCTGCGCCTGCGCACGCGTGAGCGTCTGGTAGCCCGCGTTGCCGGCGGCCGCCCCCAGCACCAGGGCGACCCCCGCCAGCGGCAGCGCCGTGCCCGGGCGCACCACCACCAGCACGCCGGCGAAGCCGACCAGCGCCGCCGCCCAGGTCGCCCAGGTCGGGCGCTCGCCGAGGAACGCGGCGGCGAACAGCATCACCAGGATCGGCGTGGTGAAGAAGACCGCGGTCGCCTGCGCGAGCGGCATCAGCTTGAGCGCGGCGAAGTACAGCAGGGTGATCACGACCATCAGCGAGCCGCGCGCCGCCTGGCGCAGCGGATGCGCGGTGCGCAGCACCGACAGCCCGTGCGTCGGCAGGCACAGCACGAGCACCGCGAGCAGGTGCCCGGCATAACGCGACCAGGTAGTGGCGGCGACCGGCACGCCGCGCATGCCCAGCCACTTGCCGCTCGCGTCGAGCAGGATCAGGCAGGCGAGGGCGGCGAGCATCGCGAGCACCGCGCGGCGCTCGATGGAACGGCGCGGGGCGGGCTCTGTCATCGGTGGGGTAGTCTAGCGGCGCACCCGCCCCGGAGCCCCACGATGCCCGACGCCACCGATTCCGGATTCGTCCGCGAGCTCAATGCGGCCGTCGCCGCCACACGCACCGATACCGTCCGAATGCTGTCCGAACTGGTCGCGCTGCCCTCGCTGCTCGGCGACGAGGGGTCGGCGCAGGGCTGGATGGCCGACACGCTGGGCACGATGGGCCTGCGGGTGGACCGGTTCGACATCGACGAGGCGAAGCTCAAGTCGCACCGCGGCTGGTCGCCGTCGATCGTGTCGTACGACGGCCGCCCGAACGTGGTGGGCGTGCACCGGCCACGCGAGACGCGCGGCCGCTCGCTGATCCTCAACGGTCACATCGACGTCGTGCCGGTGGGCAACGCGACGATGTGGACGTCGCCGCCCTTCGCGCCGCGCATCGAGGGCGACCGGCTCTACGGTCGCGGCGCGGCCGACATGAAGGCCGGCATCGTCGCCTACCTGAACGCGTTCCGGGCGCTGCAGGCGCTCGGCCTGGAGCCGGCCGCGCCGGTCTACCTGCAGTCGGTCATCGAGGAGGAATGCACCGGCAACGGCGCGCTCGCCTGCCTCGTGCAGGGCTATCACGCCGATGCGGCGGTGATCCCGGAGCCGGGCAACGCGATCCTGGTCGGCCAGCTCGGCGTGATGTGGCTGACGCTCGAGGTCACCGGCGTGCCGGTGCACGCGATGGTCGCGCACACCGGCACCAACGCGATCGACGCGGCCCGCAACCTGTTCGCCGAGCTCAAGCTGCTCGAGCGCGAGTGGAACGAGCCCAGGCGCCGGCATGCGATGTGGTGCGCGCACGAGCATCCGATCAACTTCAACCTCGGGAAGCTGTCGGGCGGCGAATGGGCGTCCTCGGTCGCCACCACCTGCGTCGCCGAGATCCGCCTGTCGTTCTACCCGGACATGAGCCGCGAGGCCGTGCGGGCCGCGGTCGAGGCGCGCCTGGCCGAGGCTCACGAGGCGATGGCCGGGCGCGAAGGCATCCGGTACACCGTCACCTACCGCGGCTTCCAGTCGGAAGGCTGCCTTCTGGATCGCGCGGCGCCCCTGGTCACCGAGCTCGCGGCCACGCACCGCGAGGTCGTCGGCACCGAGGTCGAGCTGGTCGTGGGCACCGGCACCACCGATGCGCGCAGCTTCAACCTCTACGGCCCGATCCCGGCCACCTGCTACGGACCGGTCGGCGCGGACATCCACGGCATCGACGAGTGGGTCTCGATCGACAGCACCGTGCAGGTCACCGAGGTGCTCGCGCGCTTCGTCGCGCGCTGGTGCGGCGTGACGCCGCGCACGGTGCGCTGAGGCGCGGCGGCCCCGGCCGGGCGCGGCCGGGCCTCAGAGCAGCCCGCGCTTGGCCAGGTTGCGCATCAGCGCGCCGGCCCCGAAGGTCCAGCGCTCGCACTCGTCGGTACGGCGCATCCGGTTGACCAGCGCGCCGAGCGCCGGTGCCGAGATGGTCACGCGATCGCCGTAGACATGCGTGAAGCCCTGGCCGGGTGCATGACGGTCCTCGATCGGCGCGAACATCGTGCCGAGGAAGAGCATCGCGCCGTCCGGATACTGGTGGTGCGCCGACAGCGTCTGCGCGGCGAGGTCGGCCGGATCGCGGCTGATCTTCGACAGCGAGGACGCGCCCTTCAGCACGAAGCCCTCGGGCCCGTCGACCGTCAGCGACACCGTGGTCGCGCGCACGTCGTCCATCGTGAAGTGGGCGTCGAAGAAGCGGATGAACGGGCCGATCGCGCACGAGGCGGTGTTGTCCTTGGCCTTGCCGAGCAGCAGCGCCGAGCGGCCCTCGACGTCGCGCAGGTTCACGTCGTTGCCGAGCGCGGCGCCCACGACGGCGCCGCTCGAGGCGATCGCCAGCACGACCTCGGGCTCGGGGTTGTTCCAGCTCGACATCGGATGCAGGCCGGCATCCATGCCGGTGCCGACCGCGGACATCGCGGGGGCCTTGGTGAAGATCTCCGCATCGGGCCCGATGCCGACCTCGAGGTACTGGCTCCAGGCGCCCTGCTCGACCAGCACCTTCTTGAGCGCCATCGCCTCGTCCGAACCCGGACGCAGCTTCGAGAGGTCGTCGCCGATCAGGCGGGCCACCTCGCCGCGGATGGCATTGGCGGCGTCGGCGCTGCCGCGTGCCCGCTCCTCGATCACCCGCTCGAGCATCGACACCGCGAAGGTCACGCCGGCGGCCTTGATCGCATGCAGGTCGCAGGGGGCGAGCAGCCAGGGGCGCGTGGTGTCGCGCACCTCGGGCGGCGTGTTGTCGAGCAGCGCCTGCAGCGCACCGAGCGGCGTGCCGCCGGCGGCGCGCAGCGCGACGGCCGGGTCGGGCGTCTCGCACAGGTCGCGCATCGTCGGGAACGCGATCGACACGTCGAAGACGTGGCCGTCGCGCACCGCGATCGTCGCGGGGCCGCCCACGGCGGGCAGCCAGGCGCGGCCGGCGAGCGCCGCGCGGCTCGCGTCGGCGGGAAGCGTGGCGGCGGCGTCGAGTCGGATCGGGGGCATGGCGGGCATGGCGGGTCCTGGGCAGGGGGCGGGCCGCGGACGGTCCGGGGGCGTCGATTCTAGCGCCGCGTCCCGGCCCGGCCGGTCCACAAAGCGGGGCGATCGCCGGTCCGGAAACCCGTGCGCGCGCGGCCCCTGCGGCCCGGTCGCGACGGGGCCGCGGCCGCGCACCCACTACAATCCGGGCATGGCCGACACACCTTCCCCGGGCGCGGCGACGATGCGGATCCGGATTCGGCGCGGCCTGCGCGGCCTGAGGGTGCGGGGCCGGGTCTGGCGCATGCAGCTGTCGGCGCTGTCGCCGACCACCCGCGGCATCCTGTGGGCCCTGTGCGCGGGCCTGTCGTTCCAGGCCGCCAACGCGTCGATGCGTGCGCTGTCGCTGGCGATCGACCCGATGCAGGCGCAGTTCCTGCGCTACTTCGTCGGCATCCTGCCCCTCGTCCCGATGGTCGTCCTCGCCGGCGGCCTGCACCGGCTGTGGCCGGAATCGATCAAGGGTCAGGTCTGGCGCAGCGGCCTGCACACGCTGGGCCTCATCCTCTGGTTCACCGCGCTGCCGCACATGCCGCTCGCCGACATGACCGCGATCAGCTTCACCAATCCGCTGTTCGTGCTGATCGGCGCGGCCTGGCTGCTCAAGGAGCCGATGAACCCGGCCCGGTGGGTGGCCGTCGCGGTCGGCTTCGCGGGCGTGCTGGTCATCGTGGGGCCCGGGATCGCCGGCACCGGCGGCTGGTACAACCTGCTGATGCTCGCCTCCGCGCCGGTGTTCGCCGCCTCGTTCCTGGTCACCAAGGTGCTGACCCGCCGCGACTCGGCCGCGGTCATCGTGCTGTGGCAGACGCTGCTGATCACGCTGATGTCGGTGCCGCTCGCGATCCCGGTATGGGTCAGCCCGACGCCCGGCCAGTGGGGCCTGTCGCTGATCGGCGGCATCGCCGGCACCGCGGGCCATTATTTCCTCACGCGCTCGTTCGCGTCGGCCGACATCTCCGCCACGCAGTCGGTCAAGTTCGTCGACCTGCTGTGGGCGGCGCTGTTCGGCTGGCTGGCGTTCAACGACACGCTGCGGCCCACCACGCTGCTGGGCGGCGCGGTGATCGTCGCCTCGATCGTCGGCCTCGAGCGCCACGAGCGGCGCGCAGCCGCCGCCGCCCGCGCGCGCGACTGACCTTCCTCCGACCTTCTCTCCGACGACCCGACACCCATGACGACAGACGCCACCGCCGGCGCCCGCCCCCCGGCACGCCCGATCCGACGCCTGCTGATCGCCAACCGCGGCGAGATCGCCATCCGCATCGCCCGCACCGCGGCCGAGCTCGGCATCGAGACGGTGGCGGTGTTCTCGCGCGACGACGCGAGCGCGCTGCATCCGCGCAAGGCCGACGCCGCCCACGCGCTCGGGGCCGACGGCCCTGCCGCCTACCTCGACGCGGCCGCGCTGATCATGGCCGCGCGCGAGCACGACTGCGACGCGATCCACCCCGGCTACGGCTTCCTGTCGGAACGCGCGGACTTCGCGCGCGCCTGCATCGAGGCGGGCCTGGCCTTCGTCGGCCCGGCCCCGCGCACGCTCGATCTCTTCGGAGACAAGGCCGCCGCCCGCGCACACGCCATCCGCTGCGGCGTGCCGGTGCTCTCGGGCACCGACCGCGCCACCACGCTCGAGGAGGCGCGGGCCTTCCTCGCGCGGCTGGGCGCCGGCGGCGCGGTGATGCTCAAGGCGCTGGCCGGCGGCGGCGGGCGCGGCATGCGGCCGGTGACCGACCCCGCGCAGCTCGACGACGCCTGGGCGCGCTGCGCGTCCGAGGCGCAGGCCGCCTTCGGCAGCGACGCGCTGTACGTCGAGCGCCTGCTGCCGCGCGCGCGGCACGTCGAGGTGCAGGTCGCCGGCGACGGCTCGAGCGCGGTCCACCTGTGGGAGCGCGAGTGCAGCCTGCAGCGCCAGCGCCAGAAGCTCGTCGAGATCGCGCCGGCCCCGGGCCTGGCGCCCAACCTGCGCGACCGGCTGCTCGCCTCGGCGCTGCGGCTCTCGCGCGAGGCCGGCCTGTCGAACCTCGCGACCATCGAGTTCCTGGTCGACGCCGACGGCGCCGGTCGCAACGACGGCGAGTTCGCCTTCGTCGAGGCCAACGCGCGGCTGCAGGTCGAGCACACCGTCACCGAGGAGCTGCTCGGGCTCGACCTGGTGCGCCTGCAGCTGCAGATCGCGGCCGGCGCCACGCTCGCGCAGCTCGGCCTGGCGCGCTCGCCGGCGCTGGTCTCGGGCTGCGCGCTGCAGGCCCGGATCAACCTCGAGACCATGGCCGAGGACGGCACGGCGCGGCCCTCGGCCGGCACGATCACCGCCTACGAGCTGCCCTCGGGCCGCGGGATCCGCGTCGACGGCTGCGGCTATGCCGGCTGGCGCACCGGGCTGCGCTTCGACTCGCTGCTCGCCAAGCTGATCGTGCGGGTCGACTCGGGCGGCCTGCCGCAGGCTGCGGCCAAGGCGCAGCGCGCGCTCGCCGAGTGCCGCATCGAGGGCGTGGCCACCAACCTGCCCTTCCTGCAGGCGCTGCTCGCGCATCCGGACGTGCGCGCCGGGCGCGTGTCCACGGTCTTCGTCGACGAGCGCGTGGGCGAGCTGCTCGCGCAGGTCGACGGCGCCGCGCGCCGCCGCTACGTCGAGCCGTCGGCGCAGGCCGCGGCAGCCGAGGGCCCGGACACGACCCGGCGTGCGGGAGCGCGCACGGCCGGCGACGATCCGCTGGGCGTGCTCGTGCTCGGACGCGAGGCCGCCACCGCCGGCGGCGCCGACGCGGCCCGCGACGCACGCGAGGCGCCGGCCGACGGCCTGTTGCCGACGCGCTCGCCGATGCAGGGCACGGTGCTCGCGATCGCGGTCGCCGAGGGCGCCAGGGTGCGCCGCGGCGAGCCGCTGCTGGTGCTCGAGGCGATGAAGATGGAGCACGTCGTCGAGGCCGCGCAGTCGGGCATCGTGCGGCGGCTCGATGCGGCCACCGGCGACACGGTGTTCGGGGGCGACGGGCTCGCGTGGATCGAGGCCGATGGCGCCGTCGCGGACACGGCCGTCGACGCCGCGCTCGAGGACGTCGACGCGATCCGGCCCGACCTCGCCGAGGTGCTCGAGCGCCAGCGCCTGGCCCGCGACGACGCGGCCCGCCCCGAGGCGGTGGCCAAGCGCCATGCGCTCGGGCGGCGCACCGCGCGCGAGAACGTCGCCGACCTGTGCGACGCCGGCTCGTTCGTCGAGTACGGCTCGCTGGCGGTGGCCGCACGCCGGCAGCGCAACACGCTCGAGGAGCTGATCGCGCGCACGCCGGCCGATGGCCTGGTGATGGGTATCGGCCGCGTCAACGGCGATCGCTTCGCCGACGAGCGCGCCCGCGTGATCGCGATGTCCTACGACTACACGGTGCTCGCCGGCACGCAGGGCTACAAAAACCACGAGAAGAAGGACCGGATGTTCGAGCTGGCCGAGCGCTGGCGGCTGCCGCTGGTGCTGTTCGCCGAGGGCGGCGGCGGGCGTCCGGGCGACACCGACCGCGTGATCGCCGCACAGCTCACCACGCGCGCCTTCGAGCTGTTCGGACGGCTCTCGGGGCTGGTGCCGCTCGTCGCCATCGTCTCGGGCCGCTGCTTCGCCGGCAACGCGGTGCTCGCCGGCTGCTGCGACGTGATCATCGCGACGAAGGACGCCAACCTCGGCATGGGCGGCCCGGCGATGATCGAGGGCGGCGGCCTGGGCGTGTACCGGCCCGAGGAGGTCGGCCCGATGGACGTGCAGGACGCCAACGGCGTGGTCGACATCCTGGTCGACGACGACGCGGCCGCGGTCGACGCCGCCAAGCGCTACCTGTCGTACTTCCAGGGCCCGCTCGAGGACTGGACCTGCGTCGACCAGCGGGTGCTGCGCCGGCTGGTGCCGGAGAACCGCGTGCGCGCCTACGACGTGCGCCGCGTGATCGAGGCGCTCGCCGACGAGGGCACCGTCCTCGAGCTGCGGCCGCGCTTCGGCCCCGGCATGATCACCGCGCTGGTCCGCATCGAGGGCCGGCCGGTCGCACTGATCGCGAACAATCCGATGCACCTGGGCGGCGCGATCGACAGCGACGGCGCAGACAAGGCCGCGCGCTTCATGCAGCTGGCCGACGCCTTCGACCTGCCGATCCTCACGCTCTGCGACACGCCCGGCAACATGGTCGGCCCCGAGGCCGAGCGGTGCGCGCTGGTGCGCCACTGCTGCCGGCTGTACGTCACCGCGGGCAGCGTCGACGTGCCGATCCTCACCGTCGTGCTGAGGAAGGGCTACGGGCTGGGCGCGCAGGGCATGGCGGGCGGCAGCTTCTGGGCGCCGGTCCTGCTGGTCTCCTGGCCGACCGGCGAGTTCGGCGGCATGGGGCTGGAGGGCGCGGTGAAGCTCGCCTGGCGCAACGAGCTCGCCGCGATCGAGGATCCGGCCGAGCGCCGCGCCGAGTACGAGCGTCGGGTCGCGCAGATGTACGAGCAGGGCAAGGCGCTGTCGACCGCGTCGCTGTTCGAGGTCGACGACGTGATCGATCCGGCCGACACCCGGCAGGTGCTCGTCGAGACGCTGCGCGCGATGCCGCCGCGCCCGGCGCGCACTGGCAAGAAGCGGCCGTTCGTGGACACCTGGTGAGCGGCGCGACGTCCGGCGCGGGCATGACGGCGAGCGTGGGTCCCGCCCCTCGCGAGCCCGTTCCCGCACGCACATCCATCGCCGATCTGCGCGAGATGCTGCGTGCCGAGGGCGCGGCGCCCGTGCACGAGCGCCACCTGATGCAGCAGTGGCTCAACGCCCGCCCGCTCGACACGCCGTACCGCGGCGATGCGAACTTCCTGCCGCGCCGGCTGCGCGAGGCGCTGCCGGCGATCGGCGCGCGTCTCGATGCGCTGGCGTGCGTGCGAGAGCGTGCGCCCGGAGACGGCGCCGAGCGGCTGCTGGTCGGCCTCGCCGACGGGCAGGCGGTGGAGAGCGTGCTGCTGCCGCGCGGCGGGCTGTGCGTGTCGAGCCAGATCGGCTGCGCGGTCGGCTGCACCTTCTGCACCACCGGCCGCGACGGCCTGCTGCGCCAGCTCGGCGGCGCCGAGATCGTCGCACAGGTCGCGCTCGCTCGCCGGCTGCGAGCGGTCCGCAAGGTGGTGTTCATGGGCATGGGCGAGCCGGCTCACAACCTCGATGCGGTGCTCGACGCGATCACGCTGCTCGGGACCGAAGGCGGCATCGCGCGCGAGCAGCTGGTGTTCTCCACCGTCGGCGACCGGCGCGCGTTCGAGCGTCTGCCGCAGGCGCCGGTGCGCCCGTCGCTCGCGCTGTCGCTGCACACCACGCGGGCGGACCTGCGCGAGCGCCTGCTGCCGCGGGCGCCGCGGATCGCGCCCGACGAACTGGTCGCGCTCGCCGACGCCGCGGCGCGCGCGAGCGGCTTTCCGCTGCTGGTGCAGTGGACCCTGCTCGACGGCATCAACGACGGCGGCGACGAGGTCGAGGCACTCGCCGCGCTGCTCGCGGGGCGCCGCGCGATCCTCAACGCGATCCCGTGGAACGCGGTCGAGGGCTCGGACTTCGCGCGGCCCCCGCTCGAGCGCGCGGTCGCGTTCGTGCGCGGGCTGCGCGCGCGCGGCACGATGGCGACGCTGCGCTGGTCGGCGGCGCAGGAGGTCGACGGCGGCTGCGGGCAGCTGCGGGCGCGCCGCGCGAGCACGGCAGCAGAGAGGCCCGTCATGCTCCCGGTCCGCGGGGACGGTGGGCGCACCGCCGACTGACGGGGGTACCCGCCCTCAGCCCGCCTTCTTCTTCTGCCCGATGCGCCCTTCGGTGCCCGCCATCAGGTTGGCGATGTTCCCGCGGTGCCGCCAGACGAGCAGCACGCTCATGACCGCCAGCGCCAGCAGCACGCCGTCGGCGCCGACGAGAAGCAGGTAGAAGGCCGGCGCGAACACCGCCGCCACCAGCGAGGCGAGCGACGAGTAGCGCAGGAACACCGCGACCACGATCCAGGTCGACAGCGTCGCGAGGCCGAGCCACGGCGACAGCGCGAGCAGCACGCCGGCCGCGGTGGCCACGCCCTTGCCGCCCTGGAAGCCGTGGAAGACCGGGTACAGGTGGCCGATGAAGGCCGCCAGCCCGACCAGCGTCAGCGTCAGGTCGCCGAAGCCGAAGCGATCGGCGAGCGCACGCGCGAGCAGCACCGCGACCGCCCCCTTGGCCGCATCGCCGACGAGCGTGAGGATCGCCGCGCGGCGGTTGCCGGTACGCAGCACGTTGGTCGCGCCCGGGTTGCCGGAGCCGTAGGAGCGCGGGTCGGCCAGCCCCATCGCGCGGCTGACCACCACCGCGAACGATACCGAGCCGATCAGGTAGGCGACGACGATCGCGACGAGCGCGGGCAGCAGGTCCATGGCGGGATCCGGGGAGCGGAGGTCAATCCTCGAGCGCGCAGTTTACCGGCACGGCCTCGGGCATCTCGATCAGCACCGAGCCCCCTCCTCGCGCGCGAGCGCGACGAGCATCCTGCCGAGCAGCCCGGTCACCTCGGGTGCCAGCCGAGCCGGGTCGACTCGCGCGGTGGGCAATGCGCCGTCCACCCAGAGCGTGGCGAGGCCGTGCACGAGGGCCCATGCGGCATACACCAGGGGCCCGGGGTCGCCCGCTGGGGCCGCGGCGACGCGCTGGCATTCCTCGACGACACCGTACAGCAGCCGGTAGGCCTTCTGACTCGCCGCGCTCAGGGCCGCATTGCGGCCGGCCGGACTGTTGTCGCGGAACATGACGCGAAAGTGTCCGGTGTTGGACCCCGCGAACGCCACGTACGCCTGGCCGATCGCATCGAGTCGCGAGACCGGATCGGGGGGCGCGGCATCGCGACGCTCGATCATGGCCTGCTCCATGCGCTCGAAGCCCTCCAGCGCAATGGCCGCGAGCAACGCCGCGCGGTCGGCGAAATGATGGTACGGCGCGCCCGACGACACGCCCGCGCGAGTCGCGAGCGCACGCAGGCTCAACGCCTCCAGGCCGTCCCGATCGATGACGTCGACACTGACGTCGATCAGGGTCTGCCTCAGATCGCCATGGTGATAGCCGGTCTTCTTCTTGACGCGCATCGCCGGCCGAGTGTCCGACAAGTCGGTGTGTGACGCAACGCGTCGTGGACCCGTGCGCGAACGGGGTCGACCGCTCGCAGGACCCGATCAGCCCCCCCGCGCGGGCGCACGCGGTCGCAGCATGACCCCGCTGACGAGCGCCATGAGGCGCCTCGGGGTCACACGGGCCGAGTTCGCGAGCAGCGCGTTCTTCAGGCCGACGATGTGGGTGGGTCCGCTGCTGCGCAGGGCGCGGATCGCCTGCTCGGCGACCACCTGCGGGCTGAGCGTGCTGGAGAACACGGCGGTCTCGCGGACCCCGGGATCGCCGAGCTTGCCGATGAACCCGGTGTCGACCGCGCCCGGGCACAGCGCCGCGACATGGACCCCGCGCCCTCGGTACTCCGCCCACAGCGCCTCGCTGAAGCTCAGCACGAAGGCCTTGGTGGCCGCATAGACGGCCATGAACGGACATGGCTGGAAGGCCGCGGTGGAGGCGATGTTCAGGATGCCCCCCCGGCCGCGCGCGAGCATGCCGGGCAGGAAGGCATGGGTCAGGTCGACCACGGCGCCGATGTTCACCGCGATCTGCGCCTGCTCCACCTCCGGGTCCAGGGTCTCGAAGGGCCCGTAGGTGCCGAAGCCCGCGTTGTTCACCAGCAGGTCCACCTCGATGCCCGCCGCCCGCACCTGCTGCAGCAGCAGGGCGCCGCAGCCCCGCCGCTCCAGGTCCAGCACGATCACGGTCGGACGCACACCGTGGCGCGCGTGGATCGTCGTTGCCAGGGCATCGAGCGCGTCCTTCGAGCGCGCCACGAGAACGAGCCTGATGCCTTCGCCGGCGAGTCGGTTCGCGATGGCGGCGCCGATGCCGCCCGAGGCACCGGTGACGAGTGCGGTCGATCCGATCATGGGCATCGCCCTCAGTAGCCGATACGAATAGACAGGCGGGACGTCGTCCCGGCCTTGACCGCGAACGACGACTCCTTGAAGCCCGGCGCCGCGAAGGCGGGGCGCACGTCGTTCGACCCGCCGTAGCCCTCCTGCGGGATGCCGACGAAGTTCTTGTCCATCTTCCCGTTGACGTTCTCGTCGTGCCAGACGATGGCCGCATACGTTCCGCTCGGAACGTCGGCGAACACGCAGCTCGCGCGACCCGCCTCGATGACGGCCTGCTTCTCGGCGTAGGCCTTGGCGTGATCGCTCGGGAACCCGTCGGCGGTGGCGAACAGCAGGCAGCCGACCCGCCCCTTGGCGTCGCGCAGTCCGGACACCTCCAGGCGGACGTCCGAGTCGTTCGGCGCGGCTGCGGCGAAGCGGACGGGCACGGCGCACAGCAGCGCGGCGGCAAGCAGGGCGGGGCGCGGGAAGCGGGGTCGATCGAGCGTCATGACATCGTCCTTCGAATTAATGTGAGCGAAGCTTAGATAGATGGCTAGACGGTGTCAAGTACCATTTGATCGACGCTCAGACAGACCACCTCCGAACGGATGGCGGCCGCTTGATCGGCAGCCTCGCCACGATCTGGAGCCGGTCACACCCCGACGCAGTGGTCCGTTATGGATCGCCCGACCGGGGAACGATTGATCGGATCGGATCCACCGCGGTGTCACCGGGCCGCCGCAGCGGTTCACGCGCGGCGCGGATGCTCGGTGAAACCGAAAAGGAAAACACGATGCGTTTCTCACGACTCGGCGTCACGCTCCCGGCAACGGTCATCGGGATCTGCTCGTTCCTGCCGATCGGCGGCGCGTCGGCCGCCACGGTGACGGCCGGCACACCCACCGTCTCGTCGCTCAACCTCGGGCCCGGCACGCCGAGCGTCTCCGGTCCGAGCGTGTCGACGCAAAACATCTCGTCGAACCGGAACTACGGGTCTTCGACGGTGAACCTGCTGTCGTCCGAGGTCATCACCCCGCCCACGGAGACGACGAGCGGGCTGATGTATCTGTACTCGACGCCGCAGACGACGACCACCTGGGTGGAGGACACCTGGAAGCGGGACACCGTCGAGATCGACGTGAACTCGAGCGGCGGCAACAAGTCCGGCGGCAAGTGGATCTCGATCGTCGGGACCGTCAGCTCGAACACCGCACTCGACATCAGCTTCAGCATGATGGCGAGCGGCACCTTCGACCCCATCGTGACGCCGTTCGGCCTGGCCGCGCCGCCCCTGGCGTCGTTCTACTTCGGCGAGGCCGCGGTGGGGGCGGTGCCCTCGAGCACGACGAACGCGGACATCATCTCGCTCACGTACTCGGCGAACACCTTCTCATCGCGGTTCGGAACGACGACCTTCACCCTCGCACCCGGCGTGGCGCAACCCTTCGCCGCGTTCGTCTACGCGGGGCAGGACGTGTCGATCGACTCTTTCGATCTGACCGGCATCACCACGCTCTACGACTATGCGTTCGCGCCCCGAGAGTCGATCGTCATCGGCAACCGGGTACTGGTCGGCGCCGAACAGATCGCCCCGATCCCCGAGGCCGAGCCGGCGCTGATCCTCGCCGCGGGGCTCGGCGCCGTGGCCGCGCTCGCCCGGCGCCGTCGTCGTGCGGTCGCCGTGTGCTGACTTCGTCTGTCGATCCACTCCGCTGACGCCAGCCATCTGGCGATACGGCCAGGCCTCTCGGGGCGCGCGCCGCACGCCCGATGCTGCCGTCGCACCCGGCCTGCGGCGACAGGTCGAGCCGGCCCAGCCGCTAGTCGAGTCCGGCGTCGTCGCCGACCAGTTCGAGGTAAGCATCCTCCAGCGCCACCGCGCGCACGCTGACCGCGCTGACCTCGGGGCCGTCCAGCGCGTCCACCACTTCGCGCAGGCTGAAGTGGCGCGGCAGCAGGCAACTGAGCTGCCCCGAGCGCTGGCGTACCGCCCAGCCGAGGCGCTGCGCGCGGTGCACGGTGAGCTCGCTGTCTCGCGACTGCACCGTCGCCACCGACTGGCCGGGTACGCGGGCCAGCAGTTCGGGCACGGTACCCAGGGCCGCGACGCGCCCCCCCTGCATCACGGCGACGCGGCTGCACAGTCGCTCGGCCTCGGCCAGCTGGTGACTGGTCAGCAGGATGGTGGTGCCGGTGTCGCGCAGGCCCTCGATCAGGCGCCACAGGTCCAGCCGCGCGGCCACGTCGACCGCGGCAGTGGGCTCGTCGAGCACGAGCAGTTCGGGGCGATGGATCAGTGACACGGCCAGGTGAAGGCGTTGCTGCCAGCCCCCCGAGAGTCGGCCCACCTGGGTGGCGGCGTGCGGCCCCAGACCGAAACGCGCCATCAGGTCGGCGACCCGCCCATGGCGCTGGTCGGCGGGCACGCCGTGCAGGCGGCCGAAGAAGTGCAGGTTCTCCGCTGGCAGCAGGTCGGGGTACAGCGCGCAGTCCTGCGCGCACAGACCCACCCGCGCACGCGCCGCTGCCCCGAGCCGGGCCAGCGGCTCGCCCATCAGCCGAATCTCGCCCGCATCGGCCTGCAGCAGCTGGCAGACGATGTTCAGCACGGTGGACTTGCCGCAGCCATTGGGACCGAGCAGGCCCACGACTTCACCGCGCGCCACCTCCAGGCTGAAGCCGTCCAGCACCCGGCGGCTGCCGAAGCGCTTGTGGAGGCCGTCGATCCGAAGGGCCGCGGTCATGCCCGCTGATCCAGCACCAGCAGACGCCGATACGAGCTGACGCCCAGCGCCAGCGACAGTGCGCAGAACAGCACGAGAAAGCCCAGCTCGAAGCGCAGTTCGCCGACCCCCTGGCCGTACGCGGCGACGCCCTTGAACGCCTGGTTCATGTGGAGCACGGGGTCGAGCTGGGCGACGAGCTGCATCGCACGAGGCATGATCTCAAGCGGGAAGAACGTCCCGCCGAGGACCAGCAGCGGCACCCCGATGGCCGACAGGGCGACCACCACTTCCTCGCTGCGCCGGGCGAACCGCGCGCCGAGAAAGAACCCCATGCCGACGTAGGAGAACACCGAGAGCAGGAGAATGAACCCGCCCAGCCACAGGCTGCCGTGATAGCGCGCGCCGATGAAGGCTGCGATGGCGTACAGCATCACCACCTGGACCGCCGCCAGCAGCAGCTGCGCCGTCACCACGCCGAGGAAGTACGCCGCCGGATGCAGCGGCGAAGCCAGCAGGCGCCGCAAGGTCCGGCGCTCGCGTTCGGCGGCGATGATCGCGACCGTCCCGCCCAGGCAGCTGAAGAACAGCGCTGCGCCCATCAGGATGCCCGCCGCGGCCGCATCCAGCCCGGCGCGCATGCTGTCGTTGTGGGCGTAGACCAGTCCGAACAGCACCATCATTGCGGCCGGAAACACAGCCCAGAAGATCAGGCCCCGGCGTTGCCGCCATTGTTCGAGCAGCAGGCGCTGTGCAACGGCGAGCGTCTGTTCGAGCAGCAGAGGGCGGGCGCGCATTGAACTCGGATTCGACGCTTCAATGCAGTCGAACGGACTGCGGTGCGATGCGATGCGATGGGACGGCCGGGCATGGGTGCGCCCTGCAATCGCGGTCATTCTACGGTCGCACACCCCTGAAAGCGAGGAAGAGGCCGGCCGTGACACGCGCAGGCGATCGGGCCGGACTGCGCCCCGCGCAAGCGGGGCGCGAGTGCGTTCACAGCGTGGCGACCGCCACGTCCGGCAGCAGCCGGTGGTATTCGTCCCTGACGACGGCGTAGCACTCGCAGGTGCGCCGCTCGAGCCCGGCACGGTCGAGCACAGTGATGCGTCCTCGCGCATAGCGGATCAGGCCGGCGGCCTGCAGCTTCAGGGCGGCCTCGGTGACGCCTTCCCGGCGCACGCCGAGCATGTTCGCGATCAGTTCCTGGGTCATCACGAGTTCGTCGCTCTGCAGCCGGTCCAGACTCACCAGCAGCCAGCGGCACAGCTGCTGGTCGAGCGAGTGGTGCCGGTTGCACACCGCGGTCTGAGCCATCTGCGTGATCAGCGCCTGTGTGTAGCGCAGCAGGAGGTGCCGCACGTCCGACGAGCGCTCGAACTCCTTGTGGATGGCTTCGGCTCGCATCCGATAGCCACTGCCGGCGCTCTGCACCACCGCCCGGCTGGGGGTCGACTCGCCGCCCATGAGGAGCGCGACCCCGACGATGCCATCGTTGCCCACCACCGCGATCTCGGCCGACGAGCCGTCCTCCGTCACGTACAGCAGCGACACGATCGCAGTGGTCGGGAAGTACGCGTAGCTCATCGTGCAGCCCGACTCGCAGAGCACCATGCCCAGGGGCAGGTCGGTCAGTTCGAGAAGCGGCTCCCAGCGCCGCCACACCTCGGGCGTGAGGGCGGCCACCAGATGGTTGTCTTGCGGATGTGACGCTGCTGGCATCGGTCTGCTCCGGTTGGGGGGCATCGGAGCAGGGGCCGCGCAGATACGCTGCAGGCCCGTGCTAGACGCCCGGATGACATGGGTGTGTGCGCCAGCGCACTTAGCGAGTTCCGTGCCCGGCCGACGGACCGGCCCCGAGCCGATCGGCCGGGTCACCCGCTCGAGCCGGCGGCCACGGCCAAGCTCGCAGGCGAAGGCCGCTATGTATTCCATCGCACGGACGGCTGACCCGACACCCTTTAGCTTCCGTGTCATGAACGCACGCTCCCCTACCCCCTTCCCCGAGGCGAATCCGGCGTCGCATGGCTGGAGCACGTCTTCGTTCGGCCATGCCGCCGTCGCCTCGCCCGCCGAACTGTCCGAGCTCGGTGCGCACCTGCGCACGTGCTCCGGTGCGAGCGGACACCTGTTCGCGCTCCAGTGCGGCGGCGAGGCGGTGCACGGCTTCCTGGCCGCACGCATCGTCACCACGCTCGTCGTGGCAGCCGTCGTGATCGGCGCGGTGGTCGCAGCGCTCCAGGCCGGGTGAGACGGGCCAGCCTCTCGCGCTGGGTGCCGGAGGCGTCGCCGTCGCTGTGCGACATGCTCGACGGCGCGCGCGGCCCGCTCGAGCCGCCGATCCGCGCCGAGATCTTCGGCCGCGAGCGCTTCGAGCAGCATGGTGCGAGCCTCGCCGCGACGCACCGGTCAGAGCGCTCGAGCTGGCGCGCCACGAGCTTCTACCCTCGCCTGCATGCCAACATCGCCATGCTCCGCGATGCCCACCGGTACATCGGTGCACAGGCCGCGATGGGCTACGACGTCAGCCCGGCCGCCGAGTGGCTGCTGGACAACTTCCACCTGATCGAGGCGCAGCTGCGGGCGATCCGGGAAGGCCTGCCCCGACGCTACTTCCGTTCGCTGCCGCTGCTGACCGAGCCGCCGCTCGCGGGCCTGCCCCGCATCTACAGCGTCGCCTGGGCCTTTGTCGCGCACACCGACGGCGCGTTCGACGACGACCTCCTGGCAGCATTCCTGATCGCCTACCATCGGGTCTGCCCGCTCGACCTCGGCGAGTCCTGGGCGCTGCCCACCACGCTGCGCATCGTGCTCGTCGAGCAGCTGCGTCGTCTCGCCGAGCGCGTCGCCGCCAACAAGGCCGCCCGCGAGCTGGCCAACCTGTGCTGCGACCGGCTGAGCACCCTCCCGATCGAGGACCTCACCGCGGTGCTCCGGCTGCTCGAGCACCGCGGCGTGGCACGCGTCTTCCTCGCCCAGATGGCGCAGCGGCTTCAGGACAACGCAGATCCGAGCGACCCGCTGAACAGTCACAGGCAATGGCTGCAGCGCGAGCTCCCCGACCCGGCGGCGGCGCGCCTGCAGCAGATCGCGGATCAGGCCGCCGACAACCTCAGCGTCGGCAACGCCGTCGGCTCACTGCGCGTCATCGACGCCGCCGACTGGCCCGACATCGTGTCCCGCACCAGCCCGCTGATGCGTCTGATGCTCGGCTCGCCGCTGTTCGAAGCGGAGGACACGGCCACGCGCGACCACACGCTGCACGGCATCGAACGGCTGGCCCGGCACAGCGGCCGCGGCGAACTCGCCGTCGCGCAGGCGCTGCTCGCCTGCATGGGCAGCGCGTCCGACGCCGACGCTGCCGTCGCCGGGCACTGGCTCGGCGGCACCGGCCGACCGGGCCTGCTGCGCGCGCTGGGGCTGCGCGAGGGGGCGCTCGCCCGCGGGGGGGCGCTCGTGCATCGCATGGCCCTGCCGATCTATCTCGGCGCGCTGCTGACGGGGTCCTTCGGCCTGGTCGCCTGGATCATGTGGCATGCCCCGGACAGCGCCCCCCCGCTTTCGGCGTCGATGCTGCTGCCGGCTGTGCTGGCGCTGTTCCCGGCGTCCGAGGCGGTGGTGGCGGTCATCCACCGACTGATCAGCGAATCGGTGCACCCGCAACCGCTGCCGCGCCTGGCGCTGGCAGACGGGGTTCCGCCGGAGCACCGCGTGATCGTCGTGATCCCGGCGATGCTCACCGACCCGGCCTCGACCGAGCGCCTGGCGAGACGGTTGCTGCTGCACCACCTCGCCAACGTCGAGGACCCCACGCAGTTCGCGTTGCTGACCGACTTCGCCGACGCCGACCGGCCGACATTGCCGTCCGATGCGGCGCTGCTGGCGCATGCGGTCGAGCAGATCGGCGCGCTGAACCGCGACCATGGCGGCACGCCGGAGCCGGGCGCAGCCCCCCGTTTCATCGTGCTGCACCGCGCGCGGCGCTTCTCCGAATCCGAGCAGCGCTGGATCGGCTGGGAGCGCAAGCGAGGCAAGCTCGAGCAGCTCGTCGTCGCGTTGGCCACAGGCCGGGCCGACGCCTTCCTGGACCTCGGCGCCGAGTCGCGCATCGCCGCCGACACGCGGCACGTCCTGACGCTCGACAGCGACACCCGCCTGCCGCCCGGGCGCCTGCGTGCACTGGTCGGCGTGGCCGCGCATCCCCGGAACCGGCCGCGCCTCGACGCGGACGGACGCCGCGTGGTCGCGGGCTACGGCATCCTTCAGCCGCGCGTCGCGATGCCGCTGCCAGCCGCCGGTGAACTGACGCCGTTCCACTGGATGTTCGCCGGGCAGTGCGGCATCGATCCCTACAGCGCCGCGAGCTCGGAGATCTACCAGGACGTCTTCGGCGAAGGCAGCTTCTGTGGCAAGGGCCTGCTCGACGTGCGCGCGGTGCACGCCGTGCTGAGCGGCCGACTGCCGGAGGACCGGGTGCTCAGTCACGACCTGCTCGAAGGCTCATTGGTGCGCTGCGCGGCGGTCTCCGACATCACCGTGATCGAGGAGGCACCGTCGCACGCCGACGTGGCGGCCGCGCGCGCGCACCGCTGGATCCGCGGCGACTGGCAGCTGCTGCCGTTTCTCGTGTGCGGTCACATGCGTCTGCGCGCCATCAACCGCTGGAAGATGCTCGACAACCTGCGACGCTCGCTCGTCGCGCCCGCCTCGCTCGCGCTGCTGCTGCTCGCGCTGGCGGGGTCGGGCACCGCGCCGCCCGTGATGCTCGTGCTGGCGCTGGTCCTGATGGCATTCGCCGCGGGCCCCCTGATGGGGGCGCTGGCCGGCCTGCTGCCGAGCCGTCGCGACGTCGCCGTCTTCCACTTCGGCTGCCACGCCCTGGCCGATCTGGCGCGGGCGCTGCTGGGCGGTCTGTGGCACATCGCGATGCTGCCGCAGCAGGCCCTGCTCGCCCTCGACGCCCTGGCACGTACGGCCTGGCGGATGGCCGTCAGCCGGCACCACCTGCTGCAGTGGACCACCGCCGCAATCGCGCAGGCTCGGATGAAGGTCGACCTGGCCTCGGTCGCGCGCCGGCATGCGCTCGAACCCGTGGCGGCCTGCACGCTGCTGGGGGCGCTGCTGGCGACGGACACCGAGTCACCCCTGCTCGCCGCGGTGCTGTGCGCCCTGTGGGCCGGCTCGCCGCTGTGGATCTGGTGGTCCGGCCGCGTCCGGCCGCAGGACGCGGAGGCCGTGCTGCCGAGGCAGGACCGGACTTACCTCGAAGGTGTCGCGCGCGACACCTGGCGACTGTTCGATCGCTGCGTTGGCGTCGAGGACAACCATCTGCCGCCGGACAACCTGCAGATCGCCCCTGGCGACATGACGGCGCACCGGACGTCGCCGACCAACATCGGCATGTACCTGCTGAGCGCGGCCTGCGCGCATCGGTTCGGCTGGATCGACACGGCCGAGCTGGTGTCGCGCCTCGATGCCACGCTCGGCACGCTCGACACGCTGCCGCGCCACCGCGGCCATTTCCTCAACTGGTACGACACGCTGTCGGGCGCGGCACTGCTGCCGATGTACGTGTCCACGGTGGACAGCGGAAACCTGAGCGGCCATCTGCTCGCGGTGGCCGGGGCATGCCGGGAGCTGGCACGCGCGGATACCGCGGGACCGCAGCTGCGCGTGCTGGCCGATCGCTGCGAGCAACTCGCGTGGGAGCCCGAGTTCGGGTTCCTCTACCACCCCAAGCGGCACCTCTTCCACATCGGCTACCGCGTCGCCGAGCAGCAGCTCGATGCTGCCTTCTACGACCTGCTGGCGTCCGAATCGCGGCTGACCAGCCTGCTCGCGATCGCCAAGGGCGAAGTGCCGATGCAGCACTGGGCGGCGCTCGGCCGCCCGTTCTACGCGGTCGGCGCAGTGGCCGGGCTGCGCTCGTGGTCAGGCTCGATGTTCGAGTACCTGATGCCCGGCCTGGTGCTCGACGAGCCGCCCGGCAGCGTGCTCGCCGACGCCTGCCGCGCCGCGCTGCGCGAGCAGATGGCATTCGGCGCGACGCTGTCGGTGCCATGGGGCATCTCGGAGTCGGCCTACGCGGGGCGCGACCATACCCTCGCCTATCAGTACGCGCCGCATGGCGTGCCGCGCCTGGCGCTGCGCCGTACGCCGACCGACGAACTCGTGGTGGCGCCCTACGCGACGGCCCTGGCGGCTCAGCTCGCCGTGCACCGCGCATGCGCCAATTTCGCCGCGCTCGAGGGGTTGGGCGCACGCGGCCGCTACGGCTTCATCGAGGCGCTCGATTTCTCGCCGGCCCGGCAGGCACTGGGCGCGACCTTCACTCCCGTCGGCACCTACATGGCGCACCACCAGGGCATGACGATCGTCGCCCTGGCCAACCTGCTGCTCGCCGGCGCGCCCCGGCGCTGGGGCATGTCGCACGCGCGCCTCGAGGCCGTCTCACCGCTGCTGCACGAACGCGCACCGCGCGAGGTCTCGACGCTGCATGCGCCACCCGAAGGCCCCCTGCCGCAGACCCTGCAGCGGCAGCCGCCCGGCATGCTGCGCGAGGTGCGGCCTGGCGACAACGCGGTCGAGCCGACGCACGTGCTCTCCAACGGACGCTACAGCGTGACCCTGCGCGCCAATGGCGCCGGCGAGAGCCGATGGGGGACTGCCGGCATCACGCGCTCGCGCGACGACGCGCTGCGCGACGCGCTCGGCAGCTTCCTGTACCTGCGATGGGACCGGCAACCTCGGCCGGTCTCGATCACGCAGCACCCGGCACCCGACCCCGATGCCGTCTACCGCAGCACGTACCACGCCGATCGCGTCTGCTTCGACGCGTCCTGGCCCGAACTGCAGGCCCAGACCACCGTGTGGGTGAGCCCGGAGGACGACGTCGAGTTCCGCCAGGTCGAGTTGCGCAACCTCGGCGAGCGGACGATCGAGCTCGAGCTGCTCTCGGCGTTCGAGGTCACGCTGGCCGATCCGCGCGCCGACGAGGCCCACCCGACGTTCTCGAATCTGTTCGTGCGTGCCTCCTGGCGCAGCCCCCATCAGGCGCTGGTGTTCGAGCGCAGCCCGCGCCTGGGCACCCAGCAGGGCCTGTGGGCGGCACATTTCCTGGCCGGCAGCGAGCCGCCCGTGCTCGCCGTGCAGGCACAGACCGACCGCGCGCGCTGGCTCGGTCGCAACCGGGCAGCGAGCCAGCCGCTCGCGGCCTTCGATGCGATGCCGCAGACCACGATCCAGATCGGCCAGGCACTCGACACCGGTCTGGATCCGGTGTGCGCGCTCGCCGTGCACGTTCGCATCGAGCCGCACTCGAAGGCCCTGCTGACCTTCGCCACTGCGGCCTCGGACAATGGCGGCGTGCTCAGCGCCGTGATCGACAAGTACCGCCAGGCGAGCCACGTGCAGCGTGCCTCGCTGATGTCGGCCACGCTGGCCGGCATCCGCCTGCGGACCCTGCGCATCGGACCGGAGAGCTTCGCCGCGATCCAGTCCCTGACCACCGCGCTGGTGTTCTGCCTCGCGCGCCCGAGGTCCGCGGCCGACCGCGCCGAGGGTCCGGTCGGCGAGGTGTGCGACAAGCGTCTGCTGTGGCGATTCGGCATCTCCGGTGATCGTCCGATCGTGCTGGTGTCTGCCGGCACGCGCCAGGACCTCGGGCTGCTGCGCTCGCTGCACCAGGCCCTCGGCGTCTGGGCCTGGGGCGGCGTCGCCTGCGACCTGGTGATCGTCGACACCGAGCCGACGTCGTACACGATGGCCCTGCACGCCGAGCTTTCCGAGATGCGCGAGCGTCACGCCGCCGACATCGCGGCGCAGGGAGGTCCCGCGGTCACCGCACTGCACGTGCTGCGGGCCGAGACGCTCTCGGGCGACGAATGGAGCACGCTCGCCCATCTGGCGCGCGTGCGCCTGCGCGCCGACGGCCGACCGCTGCTGCATCACGTGCAGGAATGGATCGACGCCCACGAGCAGGCCTTCGAGCGACGCCACGACACCTCGACCGCACCGGTGGCGCTGCCGTGGGCCACCGACGCGCCGGTGCCGGCGCCGGTCGGCAGCTTCGCACAGGGCTCCGGCGACTTCTCGTTCGACGTCGGCGCCCGGTTGCGGCCCACGCGCCCCTGGATCAACGTCCTCGCGAACGAGGCGTTCGGCGCCCACCTGTCGGAGGCCGGCGGCGGCTACACCTGGGCGCGCAACAGCCGGCTCAACCAGATCACGGCCTGGTCGAACGACCCGCTGACCGATCCGCCGTCCGAATGGTTCCTGCTGCAGGACCGGCGCACGCGCGAGGCGTGGAGCGTCGCGCCCTCGGCCTGGGGCGACGCGCACGCCGTCTATCGCGTGTCGCACGGTGCCGGCCACAGCGAGATCGGCCACCGTCGCGGTGACCTGGAGGTCAGTGCCGCCTGGTGCGTCGACGCGCAGGCCTCGGTCAAGCAGGTGCGGCTGCGGCTGCGCAACCGCGGCGCGCGCACGCTCGAGCTGCGCGTGATCGGCATCGCCGAATGGATGATGGGCGCCGAGCGCCGCGACCGCGCGACCGCGCACACATCGCTGTTCCGGCAGCCCCTGCCCGACGGCAGGCTGACCGCGCTGCTGTGCACCCAGCGCGAGCGTTCGGCCGGCTTCGGCGAGGGGACCGCGTTCCTCGCGCTGGCCGGGCCCGCCGAGGACGCGGACGACTGGACCTGCGACCGGCGCGAGTGCTTCGACGCGCGCGGCCGCCTGGTGCTGCCCGATCACTTCGGCGAGCAGCGCGGCGGCGGACTCGATCCGTGCGCCGCGATCGCCGCCTCGGTGACACTGACCGCGGGCGGGTCGGTGGAGCGGGTCTTTCTCCTCGGCCATGCGGACAGCCCCGACGCGGCGCGCGCCCTCGCCACGCGCGCCGCCACGCAGCCCGCGCAGCGGCGCATCGAGCAGGCGTCCTCGACCTGGGACGCGCTGCTGGAGGCGACGACCGTGACGACGCCGGACCCGCTGTTCGACGTGATGGTCAATCGCTGGCTGCTCTACCAGACCGTGGCGTGCAGGCTCTGGGCCCGGTCCGGCTTCTACCAGGCGGGGGGCGCGACCGGCTTTCGCGACCAGCTGCAGGACGCGATGGCCCTCACCTGGGCGGCACCGCAGCACCTGCGCGCGCAGATCGTCCTGTGCGCCTCGCGCCAGTTCGTCGCCGGCGACGTGCAGCACTGGTGGCACGCACCGCTCGGCGCCGGCGTCCGCACGCATTTCTCGGACGACCTGCTGTGGCTGCCTCTGGCTTGCCTGCGCTACCTGCGCGCCACCGGCGACGCCGACCTCCTCGAGGTCCAGGTGCATTTCCTCGACGGCGCCGCGATCCCAGCGGGTGCCGAGGACCTGTACGACACACCGACCGTCAGCGTGCAGGCCGCGAGCGTGTACGAGCATGCGGCGCTTGCGATCGACCGCAGCCTGCGCGTCGGCGCGCACGGGCTGCCGCTGATGGGATGCGGCGACTGGAACGACGGCATGAACCGTGTCGGCCACGAAGGCCGCGGCGAGTCGGTCTGGCTGGCCTGGTTCCTGTGCCCCATCGTCGCCGGGTTCGCGGTGCTCGCGCGGGAACGCGGCGAGTCCGATCGCGCCAGGGACTGGGAGGTCGCGGCGGCCGGCTGGCGGGCAGCGCTCGAGTCCGAGGCGTGGGACGGTGCCTGGTATCGGCGCGCCTTCTTCGACGACGGCAGCGCACTCGGCGCGGGGGCCAATCGCGAGGCGCGCATCGACCTGATCGCCCAGGCCTGGGCGGTGCTCTCCGGTGTGGCGCCCCCGGCGCGCCAGCGCGCCGCGATGCAGTCGGCCGAAGCGCTGCTGGTCGACCATGAGGCCGGTCTGATCCGGCTGCTCGATCCGCCGCTCGTGCGGGCGCTGCCGAGCGCAGGCTACATCCAGGCCTACCCGCCCGGCGTGCGCGAGAACGGCGGCCAGTACTCGCACGCAGGCGTGTGGGCGCTGATGGCCTGGGCTGCGCTCGCCGGCAGCGATCACGCGCTGCCTGGGGACGGTGACACCGCATACCGCTATTTTCGTCATCTGAGCCCGGCGCATCGCGCCAGCGACCCGAGCCTGGGCCCGACCTACGGCATCGAGCCCTACGTGATGGCGGCCGACGTCTACACGCAGCCGCCGTACGTCGGCCGCGGCGGCTGGAGCTGGTACACCGGCGCCGCCGGATGGCTGCACCGGGCGGCGATCGAGTCGATCCTCGGCCTGGACCTTCGCGCCGACCTGCTCACGGTCTCGCCCTGCCTGCCCTCGGACTGGCCGCAGGCCGAGCTCGTGCTGCGCCGCGACGGTCGCACGATGCGCTTCGTCTTAGTGCGCGAGAGCGGCCCCGCGGCGCTCGCGACGGCGCTGCGGCTCGATGCACGGCTGCTGGGCGTCGGTGAATCGCTGCGCTGGCCCGAGCTCGGCGCGAACAGCTGCTTCGTCGTGGCGCTCGGGGTGCCGATGGCCACGGTGCGGGACGCAGCACAGGCCTGAGATACAAGCAGCGTGATCAGGATCGCAGTGACGGCAGCCAGGCTGCGAAGGCGCCGATCACCAACGCGTTCAGCAGGTCGATCACGAAGGCGCCCATGATCGGCACCACGATGAAGGCACGCGGCGCATGGCCGAACCGCTCGGTCACCGCCTGCATGTTGGCGATCGCGGTCGGCGTCGCACCCAGACCGAAGCCGCACTGACCGGCGACCAGCACCGCGGCCTCGTAGTCCCTGCCGACCAGCCGGAACGTGACCCAGCGCGCGAGGGCCGTGACCACGATCACCTGCAGGAGCAGGATCACCATCATCGGGCGCTCGCATGCGCGCCGTCGTCGGGGCCGCTGAGTGAGCGAGACGATCCGAGCGGCTGGCCACGCGCCGCGAGCTGTTCGACCAGCCGTCGCGCGACCGGGCCGCCGACCAAGCCACCCGCGATCAGCCCGAATGTCGCTGCGGCGATCGCGATTGCAGGCGCCGCCTCGATGCCGTAGGACTGCGCGAAGCGCTCGCCCCAGGCCGCGCCCGTCCCGTGCCCGCCAGCCATCGTGATCGATCCGGCCAGCAGGCCGATCGCCGGGTCGATACCCATCGCCCGGGCCGCGAATACGCCCACCAGGTTCTGCACGACGAGCATCAGCAGAACCCCGACCGTAAAGCGCGCGAGCAGCGCCCCGCCCTGCACTAGCATTCGCAGATCGGCGCTCAATCCGACCGTCGCGAAGAATGCGAGCATCATCCCGGGCTGCAATCCGGCGGCGAACGACACGTCTGTGCCGAGTCCATGCATCACGCTGAACAGCACGGCGGCCACCAGTCCGCCGACCACCGCCGGGGGTATCGAATGACGCTGCAGCCGCTCGATCGACCCGACGAGGCGCCGCCCTACGATGAGCACCAGCGCGGCGAGGACAAGTGTGGCGGGAACGCCGAACGAAAGGGTCTGGGCCATCAGGCCAGTCTAGCTTAGCGTCATGTCAAGCGTGGCCGGAACACTGGCCGCCAGTGGCTCTGGATTGAACGCCAGCACCGCGTGCAGCATCGCGCTGGCCGGGGTGCTCATAGTGCCGGCGTCGATTAGGCTGATAGGCTGTCTGTTCTGGTTCTTCCGGCAAATCTTGCGACCTGCATGACGGCCTGCGAATCTCTCAGGCCGTCTGCGTCATGAACGCCCTGGTCGCGGCCCGCGTGTGCTGCCGCAAACGATGCGAAATCGAGTGCTGGATCGGCCCGCCGCGCTAGACCGAAGGCGCGATTGAGCTCGCGCTTGCGCATGAAGCCGTGCAGCGCGGCCAGCCGGGTACTGGGCGACAGATCGAGCCCGTCGCCGTGCTCGATGCGATCCAGCAGTTCGCCGTACGAGCCTTCAAACCTCGCGACCGCATCGTTCGCGCCGCACATCGAATCAGCCCCCAAATGGTAGCGGTACATCGGGCGAGGCTCGACATGGAGCATGCCGATCCGGTCGATGAGTCTCAGGTTAGCAACGACATCCTCGGCGTACTCGACGCCGGCCAGACGCGGCTGAGCATGATCGCGCCGTACGACCGGAGACAACGGCAGGGTCAATCCAAAGAAGTTGCCGGCATCTAGGCGAGCCGGTGGTGTCTCGCCAAGAACAAGCGAGATCTGCGCACCGGTTGCAGGCGACAAGACAGCGACATTATCGACCGCAGCGCCATGCTCCCTGGCGAGCGGGACCATGAGCGCCAGCCGATCCGGGGCAAACTCGTCATCCGCGTCGAGCGTGGCGATGTAATCGCCACGTGCCGCCGCCAAACCGACGTTTCGGGCGTTGTGGCAACCCGACCTCACCCGCCCTGTCGAGACGAACTTCAGACGTTCATCAGCGATGCCGCAGCCCTCCAGCGCAGCGGCATAGTCGGTGCCGTCGTCCGTCACGACGACAGCCTCCCAGTCGGTGAACGTTTGCGTGATGACGCTGGACACCGCACGCGCTATGGTTGCGCGAGCTCCGCAGCAGGGGATGATGACCGATACAAGCATGTTGAACTCGCAGGGTTTATCGACGCTCGCGTAGCGGACAAGTCCGTGTGCCGCTTAGCCACCGCCTGCCTAATGACTGAAAGTCTGAAAGTCGTGTCGGGAGGGCGATGGGGCCGCGGCGAACCGATGCGCATGGCTAGATCCTGACCGCTCGAGCGCAATGCGTGCGTGACGAAAGTCCCGCCACCATGCACGCTGGCCCGCGCCACATCGGTCTTGCAGTCTGATTCTCAGACCTGCCTTGTACACCGGTTCGTGTCTATCGAAGTCATCGGCGGCGGTGGCCGAGAGTGCGGTGTTCGGGTCGGGCTGCCAGCCGACGCCCCCCGATCTGTGGACCCTCGGCGCCGGCGTTCCCGAAGAGCTGGACAGTCACCTGAGGCACAGCCTTTAGGGGGCGAAAGTGCGCGCCGCCTTCGACGTGCACGCGGGCTAGTTGTGAAGCTGCAGGAGGTCGTTGCGAACCTGGCAGCGGGCGACGCCCAGACACTGCTCGCCAACGGGCGGTTTCTAGAGACGCGGTTCTGCCAGCCCGACTTCCTGTCGGGCTGAGGCCCGCGTTGCGGACTCAGAAGCTGTGACGACACCGTAGCGAGCAGGCCCTAGACCCTGTCAGTCGGCAAGCGCGCAGTCCACCGGCACAGCCTGCAGCAGCTCGACGAGCACCGACGGTTCGATGCCGACCAGGTAGCCGCGCCGCCCGCCGTTGATCCAGATCCGCGGCAGCGCGAGTACGCTGCGCTCGACGTAGACCGGCAGGCGCTTCTTCGTGGCGAAGGGCGAGGTGCCCCCGACCAGGTAGCCGGAATGGCGGCTCGCCGCTTCGGGCTCGCAGGGCGCGATCGACTTGCGCCCGGACTGTCGGGCGAGGTTCTTGGTGGAGACCTTGCGGTCCCCGTGCATCAGCACGACGAGCGGCTTGCCCGCCTCGTCCTGCATGACCAGGGTCTTGACCACCGCATGCTCGTCGAGCCCGAGCTGGCGCGCGGACTCCGCGGTGCCGCCATGATCGACATAGTCGTAGGGATGCTCGGTGAAGGCGATGCCGCGCTGCCTGAGCAGCGCCGTCGCAGGGGTCTCGGAGACATGCTTCGCGGCCATCCGCGAATGATAGCGGGACCGAATCGAGGGCATCGATACCATGCCTGCGCAGCCCCCAATACGAACGCGCCGCCGGGACCCGCTCTGCAGCGGATGCCGACGGCGCACCGGCCGGAGCCGGTCGACGGTCAGTCGGTGATCAGTCGATCACGCGAACGGCCGACGCCTGCATGCCCTTAGGGCCCTTGCGCGGCGTGAACTCGACGCGCTGGCCGACGTCGAGGTTGCGGAAGCCCGAGCCCTGCAGCTCCGAGAAGTGGACGAACAGCTCGGCGCCGTCGACGTCCGACTTGATGAAGCCGAAGCCCTTGTCGCTCATGAAGCGCTGGACGGTACCGGTTTGAGTGCCTGACATGGTGTGTAGCCTTTCTGGAAACGTGACGAGATGGGGCTCGCGCCCCGGTGGGGGCATGCGCGACAAAGACGAACCACCGGGGGGATTCCAGAACGCCGGGTCCGCGTGGAGGCGGGGGCGCAGAAGAAACCGCGGAACTGCGGAGGGCTTCGAGGCAGATGCAAGGACGGACTATACGCGCATATCGCCCCGACACAAGTCTGACACGCACCCGAAAGTGTCGGAGGACGCCCCATGTCGGAGCGTGGCCGGTCGGTCCCGGCCCATGACCGGCGGGTCGCCTCGCGGCCCGCCGACACGGGGCGTTCAGGCGGGCGGCACGAGGCCGCGCACGCGACCGAAGAGCCGCGTCAGCCCGAGCAGCGCATCGATGTTCGGCGTGTCGACGCCGACCAGCCGCCCCATCTCCGACACCGAGCCGATGAGCGCGTCGAGCTCGATCGGGCGACCCGCATCGACGTCCTGCAGCATCGAGGTGCGGACCGCGCCGAGCTTGCGGGTGATCACATGGCGCTCCTCGGGCGTCATCGCGATCGGCAGGCCGAGCGCGTCGCCGATCGCGCGCGCCTCGACCATCGCGTCGGACACGAAGCGGCGCAGCAGCGGGTCGTCGAGGATCCGATCCATCGTCGCGCCGGTGAGCGCGGAGACCGGATTCATCGTCATGTTGCCCCAGAGCTTGAGCCACACGTCGAGCTCGATGCGGGGCGAGACCTCGACCTGCAGGCGGGCGGCCCGCAGCAGGTCGGCGACGGCGGCGAGCCGCGGCGTCGCCCCGCCGCCCGGCTCGCCGACGATGAACCGGTCGCCGAAGGCATGACGCACCACGCCCGGCTCGGGCATCGAGGCCGACATGTGCACGACGCAGCCCACGACGCGCGCCGGCGGCACCGCGTGCGACAGCGAACCGTCCGCGTCGGTGGCCTCGAGCCGCGTGCCCCGCCAGCGCTCGCCCAGCCCGTGGAAGAACCACCAGGGCACGCCGTTCATCGCCGACAGCACGACGGTGTCGGGCCCGAGCAGCGGCGCGATGCTCGCCGGGATCGAGGGCAGCGCGGTGGTCTTGACGGCGAGCACCACCAGGTCCTGCGGGCCGAGCTCGGCGGGCGAGTCGCTCGCTGCGATCGAGACCGCCCGCCCGCGCTCGGGGTCGGCGGCGTCGCGCAGCACCAGGCCGTTGCGGCGCACCGCCGCGAGCGTCGCGCCGCGGGCGAGCGCCGAGACCGGCTGGCCGCCCTCCACGAGACGGTGGGCGACGAAGCCGCCGATGGCACCGAGTCCGACGATGCAGGTCTTCATGGTCATACCGGGAAGAGAGCGTTGATCTGGCCCGTGCCGGAGCTCGGGAAGTAAGGGGTGACGATCTCGACCGGCTTGTCGTACGCGGTCCAGCCGAGCAGCCCGAGGAGCATCGCGGTGTCGTGCATGCCGCCCTCCCCCACGCAGCGCTCGGCGTAGGCGGGCAGCATCCGGATGAAGGTCTTCCAGTCGCCCTGCTTCCAGAGCTCGACCACCCGCAGGTCGACCTGCCGGAAGAACTCGTCGCTGATCTCGTGGATCGACGACTCGGGGCTGCCGTTGTCGCTGAAGCGGTGCGACAGCGAGCCGCTGGCGAAGACCGCGACCCGCCCGTCGAAGCGCTGCTCGATCGCGCGCCGAACCGAGGCGCCGAAGCGTGCGCTGTCCTCGAGACGGTGCCAGGCGCACCAGGCGGCGACCGAGACCACCTTGAAGCGCCGATCTGCGTTCATGTAGCGCATCGGCACCAGCGTGCCGTACTCCAGGTGCAGCGTGGTCGCGTCATGGGCGCGGGTGAAGACGCCGTCCTCGGTGGCGCACTCGGCGATCGCGCGCCCGAGCGCGGGCTCGCCGGGATAGGCGTACGGCAGGTTGCGGATGAAGTGCGGCAGCTCGTTGCTGGTGTAGACGCCCTCGAACTCGGGCGCGCAGTTGACGTGGTAGCCGGCATTGACCAGCCAGTGCACGTCGAAGACGACGATGGTGTCGACGTCGAGCGCGCGGCAGCGCCGCCCGATCTCGTGGTGGCCGTCGATCGCGGCCTGCCGGCAGCCATGGTGCGGCCCGGGAAACTCAGACAGGTACATCGACGGGACATGAGTGATCTTGGCGGCGAGCGCGAGCGTGCCCATCTCAGCGCCCCAGCTTCGGGATGGCGTGCATGCCGAGCGCGAGCGCCACGTTCTTCGTCTCCATGTAAAAGTCGAAGCTCCAGTCTCCGCCGTCACGGCCGATGCCGCTGGACTTCATGCCGCCGAAGGGCGTCGGCAGGTGGCGCACGTTCTCGGAGTTGACCCACACCATGCCGACGTCGAGCGCCTGCGCGACGCGGTTGGCGCGCCCGACGTCGCCCGTCCACAGGTAGCCGGCCAGACCGTAGCGCACGCCGTTGGCGATGCGCAGCGCGTCGGCCTCGTCGTCGAAGGGGATCACGGTGAGCACCGGGCCGAAGATCTCCTCCTGCGCGATCCGCATCGACGGCGTGGCGCCGACGTAGAGCGTCGGCTGCACGAAGCAGCCCGCGGGCGGCAGCCCGGCGCCGGTCGCACGGGCTCCGCCCACCGCGACGCTCGCGCCCTCCCCACGCGCGATCGCCGCATAGGACAGCACCTTCTCCAGGTGGCGCTCGTGCACCAGCGGCCCGACCTCGGTGGCCGGATCCAGCGGATGGCCGACCTTCAGGCGGCGCACGCGCTCGGCGAGGCGCTCGACGAAGCCGTCGTGGATCGAGCGCTGCACCAGCAGCCGCGACGAGGCGGTGCAGCGCTCGCCGTTCAGGCTGTAGATCATGAACACCACCGCATCGAGCGCACGCTCGAGGTCGGCGTCGTCGAACACGATGACCGGGTTCTTGCCGCCGAGCTCGAGGTGCACGCGCTTGAGCGTGGGCGCGCCCTGCGACATGATCAGGCTGCCGGTGCTCGACTCGCCGATGAAGGCGGTGGCGCGCAGCGCCGGATGCTCGGTGAGCGTGCGGCCGGTGGTCTCGCCGAAGCCGTTCACCAGGTTCGCCACGCCGGCGGGCAGCCCCGCCTCGTGCATGATCTCGGCGAGCAGCCGGGCACTGAGCGGGCTCCACTCAGCCGGCTTGTGGACGACCGTGCAGCCGGCGGCGAGCGCCGGCGCGATCTTCCAGGTGGACAGCATGAACGGCGTGTTCCACGGCGTGATCACCGCCACCGGCCCGACCGGCTGGCGCATCGTGTAGTTCAGGTGCGAGTCGGTCGGCAGCGACACGCCGTTGGCCGCGTCGGGCGCGCGGTCGGCGAAGAAGCGGAAGTTCTCGGCGCCGCGCAGCGCCGCCTTGCTCATGAAGCGCCAGGCCTGGCCGGTGTCCATGCACTCGACCAGCGCGATCTCCTCGGCGCGGGCCTCGATCGCGTCGGCGATCGCATGCAGCACGCGGCGCCGCTCGGTGCCGGGCGTGGCGCGCCAGCCGGCGAACGCATCGCGCGCCGCCTCGCAGGCGAGCGCGACCTCGGCCGCGGTCGCGTCCACGACCAGGCCGAGCGATCGGCCGTCGACCGGCGAGCGGTTGCCGAAGGCCTCGCCGACGCCGGCCACCGCGCGGCCGCCGATCCAGTGGCCGAGCGGCTCGGCGGCGAAGCGCGCGAGCGCGGCCTCGGCGTTCTTGAGCTGGGTATCGAGTGCGGTGCTCATCGGGGTGGGAGGCTCACTGGGGTGCTCATGCGGTGCGATGTCCGGCGGCGTCCCGCGCGGCGGCGTGCTCGTGGACGGTGTTGCACTTGAAGCTCAGGTCCGGATCGATCTCCTGCACCTCGAAGGAGATTGCCAGCGGCGACGTCGCCAGCACCGGCGCGAGTTCGGCGCAGAGTGCGTCGAACACCTGCTGCCCCGCCCGCCTGCGCGTGTCGAGGTCGCGGCCGTGGCCGATGCGCAGCATCACATGGACGAAGGCATTGTCCGGATGGCCGTCGGCGATCAGGTAGTCAGTACGCTCCTCGGCGCGGGTGCGGGTGCCGCCGCGCGGGAACACGCCGGTGGCGAGGGCGGCGTCGTGCACCGTACGCAGCAGGCGCGGCACGTCGGCGCGCTGGCGCAGGTTGGCCGAATACTCGACGACGACGTGGGGCATGCACCGGTCTCCAGCGGTCGGACGGCAGCGAAGCACCGGCCGACCGGAAGTTGACATGACAACAACCCGGGTCGTCAAGCCTTGCCGCTGGCGTTGCGCGCCGCACCGTGCTTGTCGCCGATTTGGTTGACATGCTAACGTCCTCCGCGGCCCGCGAACCGGCGACGGGCCCACCCCGGAGGACGATGGATGAAGCTGGTGAGCTATGCCCTCGGCGGGCGCGAAGGCTGGGGCGCGGTGACCGGCGACGGCGGCCCAGAGAGCGGCGTGATCGCGCTCGGCGCGCGCCTGCCCGCCTACCCGACGACCGACGCGCTGCTCGCGGCCGGCGCCCTCGACGAGGCCCGCGCGCTCGCCGCGCGCACCGAGCCCGATCTGGCGCTGGCGGACCTGCGGCTGCGCAAGCCCGTGGCGCGCCCGGGCAAGGTGATCTGCGTGGGCGTGAACTACGTCGAGCGCAACGAGGAGTACCGGGACGGCAGCGAGCGGCCGAAGTGGCCGAGCCTCTTCATCCGCACGGCGGGCTCGCTGGTCGCGCACGGCGAGCCGATCCTGCGTCCGCCCGAGTCGACTCAGCTCGACTACGAGGGCGAGATCGCGATCGTGATCGGCCGCGCCGGACGACGCATCGCCCGCGCCGACGCCGCCGCGCACGTCGCCGGCCTGACCTGCATGAACGAGGGCACGCTGCGCGACTGGCTGCGGCACGGCAAGTTCAACGTCACCCAGGGCAAGAACTTCGAGGCGAGCGGCGCAATCGGCCCGTGGCTGGTCACGGCCGACGCCTTCGCGGACTTCGGCGACCTGCGGGTGATCACCCGCGTCAACAGCGAGGTCCGGCAGGACGACACCACCGCACGCCTGATGTTCCCCTTCGAATACCTGATCGAATACATCTCCACCTTCATGCGGCTCGAACCCGGCGACGTGATCTCCACCGGGACGCCGACCGGCGCCGGCGCGCGCTTCGATCCGCCGAAGTGGCTGGTGTCCGGCGACCTCGTCGAGGTCGAGGTGCCGGGCATCGGCACGCTCGGCAACCGCGTGGAGGACGAGCGGCCGTGAGCCGCGCGATGCGCGCGTTCTCGCGCTCGCTGCCGATGCTGCTGCTGCGCAGCCACCAGGCGGTGATGGCGCAGTTCAGGCCGGTGCTGCGCGCCCACGGCATCACCGAGCAGCAGTGGCGGGTGCTGCGGGCGCTGTCCTCGGTCGACGAGGCCCGCATCACGCGCCTGGCCGAGCTGACGCTGATCAGCAAGCCGAGCCTGTCCCGGCTGCTCCCGGCGCTCGAGGCGCGCCGGCTGGTGCGGCGCAGCGCCGCCGCCGACGACGCGCGCGGGGCGAGCATCCGCATCGCACCCGCCGGCGTCGCGCTGATCGAGCGGGTCGCGCCGCATTCCGAGTCGCGCTATCGCGCCATCGGCGAGGCGGTCGGCGACGAAGCGCTCGCCGGGCTGTACGAGCTGCTGCCGCGGCTCGCCGAGCGGCTCGAGGCGGGGGTCGCCGAACCGGCCGCCGTGGCCGCGCCTCGCCGCACCGCGAAGGCCGGCGCACCGGTGCAGGCAGAGGTGCCGCGGCGGGGACGGCGGGCGCAGGCCTAGGCAGGGGCCGGCCGCGACGCTCAGCCCCGCGGGTGGTGCGTCGCGTGCAGCGTCTTGAGCCGCTCGCGCGCGATGTGCGTGTAGATCTGCGTGGTCGAGATGTCGGCGTGCCCGAGCAGCATCTGCACCACGCGCAGGTCGGCGCCGTGGTTCAGCAGGTGGGTGGCAAACGCGTGACGCAGCGTGTGTGGCGACAGCGGTGCGTCGATGCAGGCGACGCGGGCATGGCGCTTGATCAGCGTCCAGAACATCTGCCGCGTCATCGGCGCGGCGCGGGCGGTCACGAACAGCGCGTCGGCCGGCCGGCCGTCGAGCAGCGCAGCGCGCCCCTCTGCCAGCCAGCGCTCGATCCAGTGCCGGGCCTCCTCGCCCAGCGGCACCAGCCGCTCCTTGTCGCCCTTGCCGATCACCCGCAGCACGCCGTCGACCAGCCCCACCTCGACCGTCCGCAGGCCCACCAGCTCGGACACGCGCAGCCCGGTCGCATAGAGCGTCTCGAGCATCGCGCGATCGCGCAGCCCCAGGGGCGTCTCGACGTCGGGCGCACCGAGCAGCGCGTCGACCTGCGCTTCGGACAGGGTCTTGGGGAAACGCGGCGGGCGGCGGGCCGAGACGAGGCGCAGCGTCGGGTCGTCGGTACGGCGCCGCTCGCGCAGCAGCCATCGGTAGAAGCGCCGGAAGACGGCCAGCCGGCGGTTCGCGCTGCTCGGGCGCGAGCCCGCGTGCGCAGCGGCGACGTAGCCCTGCAGGTCGACCTCGCCGGCGGCCAGCAGCGTGACGCCGCGGCCGGCCAGCCACTGCGCGAGCCGGGCGAGGTCGCCGTGGTAGGCGTCGCGCGTATTGACCGACAGCCCGTCCTCGAGCCACAGCGCGTCGACGAAGGCGCGCACCGCGTCCCGGTCGGCCGCGTCGGGCGGCACTGCGGCGCCGGGGCCAGGGCCGGCCGCGCCCGGGGTGCGGGGGCGGCGGGTCATGGGGGTGGCGCCGATGGGGCCGGCGCCGCGGGGGCCGGCGCCGCGGGGGCCGGCGCCGCCGCGGCCGCCGCCTCGCCGTGCCGATCCAGCGCCCAGCGCACATGCTCGGCGACCAGCGCCGACGCATCGTGCTCGCGGGCGCGCAGCGCGGCCACGACCGCGTCCGAGCGCGGCGCGTTGCCCAGCGCGACCGCGAGGTTGCGCAGCCAGCGCTCGTGGCCGATGCGGCGGATCGCCGAGCCCTCGAAGCGGGTCTCGAAGTCCTCGCGTTCCCAGGCGAAGAGCTCGACGAGCGATGCCGCATCGAGCCGGTTGCGGCTCGCGAAGTCGGGCAGCGACGCGGTGGCGGCGTACTTGTTCCACGGGCAGGCGAGCTGGCAGTCGTCGCAGCCGTAGACCCGGTTGCCGATCGCCTCGCGCAGCGCCTCCGGGATCGCGCCGTGCGCCTCGATGGTCAGGTACGAGATGCAGCGCCTGGCATCGAGCCGGTAGGGCGCGACGATCGCCTGCGTCGGGCAGGCCGCGATGCAAGCAATGCAGCGCCCGCAGTGCTCGTCGACCGGGACGTCTACCGGCAGCGGCAGGTCGGTGTAGAGGGTGCCGAGGAACCGCATCGAGCCGCCGTCGCGCGACAGCAGCAGGGTGTGCTTGCCGCGCCAGCCCAGCCCGGCACGCCGCGCGAGCTCCACCTCCATGACGGGCGCCGAGTCGCAGAACGCCCGCCAGCCAAATGGCCCGATCGCCTCCTGAAGCCGCTGCGCGAGCCGCGCCAGCCGGGCGCGGACCACCTTGTGGTAATCACGGCCCAGCGCATAGCGCGACACGTAGGCGCGCTCGCCGTCGGCCAGCGTCTCCCAGGCGCGATCGAGCCACTGCGGGTCCTCGGGCGCGTAGTCGATGCCCACCATCACCGCCCGCACCGTGCCCGGCAACAGCGCGTCGGGCCGCGCGCGAAGCCCGGCGTGGCGGGCCATATAATCCATCTCGCCGTGGAAACCGGCGTCGAGCCAGCGTGCGAGGCCCTCGGCAGCGGCGGACAACTCGACGTCGGCGACACCGAACGACGCGAAGCCGAGTTCCCGGGCCCAGCCGCGCAGCCGCTCCGTCCAGTCGTCCAGGGTCACTTCGTCCATCCGCCATTGTAGGAACAGAAGCGCACCCCGAACCCTGCCGCGCTTCCGATTCGCCCCGAGCCCCCCGCGACCGCATGCAGCCCACGCCCGACCGCCCCCCCGCCCCGAAGCCGGCCGCCGACCCGGTGGCGGCCGCCATCCGCCCGATCCTGGAATGCGCGATCGCACTGCAGAAGGCCGGCCGGCTGATGGAGGCGCGGGCGATCTACGAGGCGATCCTCGCCTCCCAGCCTCGCCAGTTCGACGCGCTGAACAACCTCGGCGTGCTGTGCAAGGCGCTGCACGACCATCGCCGCGCGCTCGAGCTCTTCGACCGCGCCGCCGAGGTCGACCCCGGCGTGGCGTCGCTGCACGTCAACCGCGGCAACCTGCTGGCGATGACGAAGCGGCACGACGAGGCGCTGGCGAGCTACGAACGCGCCCTCGCCGTCAGCCCCGCCCACGCCGAGGCGCACTACGCGAGCGGCTGCGTCGAGAAGGACCGCGAGCGCTACGACGCCGCGCTGCAGTGCTTCGGCCGCGCGCTCGCGCTGAACCCGCGCCACGCCGACGCCCACTACGAGCGCGGCATGGTGCTGCAGGGCATGCAGCGGCTCGACGAGGCGATCGAGGCCTTCGGCGAGACGCTGCGCATCGACCCGGTCTACCCGTTCGCCAAGGGCTCGCTGCTGCACGCCAAGATGCTGGCCTGCGACTGGGCCGGGCTCGACGCGCTCGACCGCTCGCTGCGCGCCGACGTGGCGGCCTCGCGCCGGGCGGCGCGCCCCTTTGGCTACCAGGGCCTGTGCGACGACGAGGCGAGCCTGCGCCGTTGCGCCGAGCTCTTCACCGCGAGCCGCTTCCCGCGGACCGAGGTCGGCTTCCCGCGGCGCCTGCCCGGGGCCGGTCCGAAGCTGCGGATCGGCTACGTCTGCGGCGAGTTCCGCGAGCAGGCCACCTCGATCCTGATGGCCGAGGCGTGGGAGCTGCACGACCGCGACGCCTTCGAGCTGCATGCGTTCGACGCCGGCTGGAGCGACGCGAGCCCGCGGCGCGCGCGCCTCGAGCGCTCGTTCGACCGGTTCACCGACATCTCCTGCAAGTCGGACCTCGATGCCGCGCGTCTCGTGCACGAGAGCGGCATCGACGTGCTGGTCGACATGAACGGCTTCTTCGGACGCGGCCGCCAGGGCGTGTTCGCGATGCGCCCGGCGCCGATCCAGGTCACCTACCTCGGCTTCCCCGGTACCAGCGGTGCCGACTACATGGACTACCTGATCGCCGACCCGACCGTGGTGCCCGACGCGAGCCGGAAACACTACCGCGAGCAGGTCGTGCGGCTGCCGCACTGCTACCAGGCGAACGACCGCAAGCGGCCGATGGCCGAGCGCGTGCTCACGCGCGTCGAGCTCGGGCTGCCGGCAGGCGCCTTCGTGTTCTGCTGCTTCAACAGCGCCTACAAGATCACGCCCGCCACCTTCGCCTCGTGGATGCGCATCCTGCAGGCGGTCGAGGGCAGCGTGCTGTGGCTGCGGGACGCGAACCCGGCGGCGGCCGCCAACCTGCGGCTCGAAGCCGAGCGGCGCGGCGTGAGCGGTGCGCGGCTGGTGTTCGCGCCGATCGTCCAGCCCCCCGAGCACCTGTCGCGTCACAGCGCGGCCGATCTGGTGCTCGACACGCTGCCGTACAACGCGCACACCACCGCGAGCGACGCGCTCTGGTCGGGCGTGCCGGTCGTGACGCTCGAGGGCAGCACCTTCCCCGGGCGGGTGGCCGCGAGCCTGCTGAAGGCCGTCGGCCTGCCCGGCCTGGTCACGCGCTCGGTGGCCGACTACGAGGCGCTCGCCATCGGGCTGGCCCGTCATCCCGGGCGGCTCGCCGACGCAAAGGCCGCGCTCGTGCGGAACCGGCGGACGGCGCCGCTGTTCGACACGCCGCGCACCGTCGCCGCCCTCGAGGCCGCCTACCGCGCGATGGTCGCGCGGGCGCGCGCCGGGCTGCCGCCGGCCGCGATCGACATCGCACCTTGAGCGCGCCACCCCGATGACGCAGCCCGCGCCCGCTCCGGCCCAGCCGACCGCGACGCGTCGGCTCGAGCTGCCCGACGAGGCCGCGACCGCCGCGTTCGCCACCCGGCTCGCGGCCGCGCTCGGCCCGGGCACCGTGATCTGGCTGTCGGGCGGGCTCGGGGCCGGCAAGACGACGCTGGTGCGCGGCGTGCTGAGGGCGCTGGGCCACACCGGAAACGTACGCAGCCCCACCTTCACGCTGCTCGAACCTTATAATCTGGTGAGGTTCCCGGTCTATCACTTTGATTTCTATAGGTTCTCTTCGGCGAACGAGTGGCGTGATGCGGGCTTCGACGAGTATTTCCGCGGTGACGGGGCATGCCTGGTCGAATGGCCGGATCTGGCCGGCCCGGACTTGCCGCGGCCCGAGCTCGCGCTCCGGCTCGGCTTCGCCGACGGCGACGTCGGCGGCACCGGCACCGCCCGGGTGCTGGAGATCGATGCGTTCGGCGATGCGGGGCTGCGGTGCCTGAACGCGGCCGTCGCCGCTTCCTGAGCACGGTCCCCGGGGCGCTGCTCGCGCTCGACCTGCCGCTCGCGCACGGCGCGACGATCGTCGGGGTGCGGGTCTGGCCCGCGAAGGACTACACGCGCGTCACGCTCGAGCTCGATGCGCCGCTGAAGGCCTCGCACTTCACCGTCGCCGATCCGCCGCGGCTGGTCGTCGACCTCGAGGGCGTCGAGATCGACGCGCAGCTGCGCGACCTGGTCGCAAAGGTCCAGGCCAACGACCCGTACATCGCCACGGTGCGGGTCGGCCAGAACCGGCCCAAGGTCACGCGCCTGGTGTTCGACCTGAAGGCGCCGGTCGCGCCGCAGGTGTTCGCGCTGCCGCCGATCGCGGTCTACCGCCACCGGCTGGTCCTCGACCTGTATCCGGTGGAGCCGCCCGATCCGCTCGCGCAGCTGATCGGCAGCGAGCGCGACGCGACAGGGGGCACGGCGGCGGCCGCCGGTGCCGGGTCGTCGATCGCAGCGTCCCCGGAGGGGACCGCGGCCTCGACGGCCTCGGGCGCGGCGGCGACGCCGGGCCCGTCCGCGTTCGCGTCGTCCGCTTCGGCTTCCGGCCCGGCATCCGGCGCGTCGTCCGCGGCCTCGACGGCTGCGGCCGGCGGCGCGCCGTCCTCCGGCGCGGGCGCGGGCGCGGGCGCCGGGTCCGCAGCGCGCGCCGCGTCCGCCCCGTCCGCTGCCCGCGCCCTGCCCGGCGACGACCCGCTCGCCACCCTCATCCGCGAGCGCGACGCCGCGGCGCGCGGCAAGGGCGGCTCGCCGGCGGTCACGCGGATGGTCACCATCGCGATCGATCCGGGCCACGGCGGCGAGGACCCGGGCGCGGTCGGTCGCTACGGCACGCTCGAGAAGGACGTGGTGCTCGCGGTCGCCTTCCGGCTGCGCGAGCGCATCAACGCCGAACCGAACATGCGCGCCTTCCTCACGCGCGACTCCGACTTCTTCGTGCCGCTGGCCACCCGCGTCTCGAAGGCCCGTGCGGTGCAGGCCGATCTCTTCGTGTCCGTGCATGCCGACGCGTTCGTGCTGCCCAACGCGCGCGGCTCGTCGGTGTTCGTGCTGTCGGACCGCACCGCGTCGAGCGTCGGCGCGCGCTGGCTCGCGAGCCGCGAGAACCGCGCCGACCTGATCGGCGGCGTGAACCTGCCCAAGCGCAACCGCGAGGTCGCCAGCGTGCTGCTCGACCTGTCGACCACCGCGCAGATCCGCGAGAGCAAGCGGCTCGCCACCGCCGTGCTCGGCGAACTGCGCGGCATCGGCGACCTGCACAAGCCCGGGGTGGAGCAGGCGGCGTTCGCGGTGCTGCGCGCGCCCGACATCCCCTCGATCCTCGTCGAGACCGCATTCATCAGCAATCCGGACGAGGAGCGCAAGCTGCGCAACCCGCGCTACCAGCTGCAGATCGCCGACGCGATCTTCGCCGGCATCCGGAACCACTTCCGGCGCAACCCGCCGCTGCCACGCGGGCAGACGGCGCGCCTCGAGCCGACCGACCCGCAGCCTGCTTGACATCGGTCACCCGCCGCACGTACCGTCGGGCGGTCGGGAATCAGGCTCCCGGCTCCCAAGACGGTGTCCCGTCCAAGCCCTGGCCATCCACTCATGGAGCCCGGCCCGCATGGACACCGCATCGCCTCCCCCCGCTTCGCCTTCCGTGTCAGTCCTTCCCGACCGCGTGCCATCGATCGACGCCGACGCGCTGCGCGGCCTCGCGGGCAGCGCGCGCTGGCCGCAGGTGCTCGACGTGCGCCGCGCCCCGGCGCATGACGCCTCGCCCGAGCGCATCGCCGGCGCGCTGCGCTGCGCACCCGATCGCCTGGCAGACGCACCGGTCTGGCTCGATCCGTCGCGCGAGATCGTCTGCGTGTGCGTGCACGGCCACGAGGTCAGCCGAGACGCAGCGAGCGCGCTGCGCGCCCGCGGATTCCGGGCGCGAATGCTCGCCGGCGGCATCGAGGCCTGGCGTGCCGCGGGCGGTGCGCTGCGTCGCGCCGATGCGCCGCTAGAGATCCCGGCGGAGGGCGGCTCGACCTGGGTGACGCGCGCGGGCCCGAAGGTCGACCGCATCGCCTGCCCGTGGCTCGTGCGCCGCTTCGTCGATCCGCGCGCACGCTTCGTCTACCTGCCCGAGGCCGAGGTGCTCAGCTTCGCGGCCCGCACCGGCGCGATCGCCTTCGACCTGCCCGGCGGCGCGATCACGCACGACGGCGAGCGCTGCAGCTTCGACACGCTGTGCGAGGCCGCGGGCCTGCAGGATGCCGCGCTGTCGCGGCTCGCACCGGTGGTGCGCGGTGCCGACACCGACCGGCACGGGCTCGCGCCCGAGGCCGCCGGACTGCTCGCCCTGTCGCTCGGCCTGTCGCGGCTGCATGCCGACGACGACGCCGCGATGCTCGAGGCTGCGATGCCGATGTACGACGCGCTGTACGCATGGAGCCGCGACGCGCGGCACGCATCGCACCGCTGGCAGCCCGGAGCGGCACGATGAGCGCCCCCGCACCGAGCGCGGGCACCGACGCACCGCCCGTCTTGCCCGCCACCGTGCCCTTCGGCGAGGCGTTTCGCTTCTGGCTCAAGCTCGGCTTCATCAGCTTCGGCGGGCCGGCCGGACAGATCGCGATCATGCACGAGGCGCTGGTCGAGCGGCGCCGCTGGATCTCCGAGGGTCGCTTCCTGCACGCGCTCAACTACTGCATGGTGCTGCCCGGGCCCGAGGCGCAGCAGCTGGCCACGTACATCGGCTGGCTGATGCACCGCACGCCGGGCGCACTGATCGCCGGCGGCCTGTTCGTGCTGCCCTCGCTGTTCCTGCTGATCGCGCTGTCCTGGGTCTACCTCGCGTTCGGCGACGTGCCGGCGGTGGGCGGCGTGCTCGCCGGCATCAAGCCCGCGGTGATCGCCATCGTGCTGGCGGCGGGCTGGCGGATCGCGTCGCGCTCGCTCAGGCATCCGGCGGCCTGGGCGATCGCGATCGCGGCCTTCGTCGCGATCGCGGCCTTCGACGTCCCGTTCCCGGCGATCGTGCTGGCGGCGGCCGCGCTCGGCGCGATCGGCGGTCGCCTGGCGCCCTCGGGCTTCGGCGGCGCGGGCGCCGGACACGGCGCGGCGCGCGCCGCGCACGGGCCGGCGCTGATCGACGACGACACGCCGCCTCCGGCGCACGCCCGCTTCTCGCGCGGGCACTTCGCGGCGGTGCTCGCGGTCGGCATCGGGCTGGGTGCGCTCGGCTGGGGGCTGCTGCACGCCTGGCCCAGCGCGAGCCCGGTGTTCGCCGACATGGCGGGCTTCTTCACCAAGGCCGCACTGCTCACCTTCGGCGGCGCGTACGCCGTGCTGCCCTACGTCTACCAGGGCGCGGTCGAGCACTACGGCTGGCTGACCGGGCCGCAGATGATCGACGGCCTGGCGCTCGGCGAGACCACGCCCGGGCCGCTGATCATGATCGTCGCCTTCGTGGGCTTCGTCGGCGGCTGGACGCTGCAGGCGCTCGGGCCCGACGCGCTGTTCGCGGCGGGCGCGGCGGGCGCGGTCGTGGCCACCGCGTTCACCTTCCTGCCCTCGTTCGTGTTCATCCTCGCAGGCGGGCCGCTGGTGGAGGCGACCCGCGGCAGCCTGCGCGTGACCGCGCCGCTCGCCGGCATCTCGGCGGCGGTGGTCGGCGTGATCGCCGCGCTCGCGCTCTTCTTCGCGCAGCACGTGCTCTGGCCGCAGGGCTTCGGCGGACGCTTCGATGCCGTGGCCGCGGCGCTGGGCGCGGCAGCGGCGGTCGCGCTGTTCCGCTACAAGGTGGGCGTGGTCCGGCTGATCCTGGCCTGCGGTGCTGCGGGGCTGGTGCTCAGGCTGGCGGGGCTGCACTGACCCGGCGGCATCAGGGGCTCGGCTCGGGCCCCGAGATCAGGCGGCCGCTCAGGCGCGCGTGGCGCGCCGCTTGAACACCATGTGCCGCAGCACCTCGAACACCGCGGGCAGGCCCGGCACGATGATCAGCGCGAGCGCGATCCAGGAGAAATGCGCCTTCACCCAGGGCAGGTTGCCCACCAGGTAGCCGAGCACGGTCAGGCTCGTCACCCAGAGCACGCCACCCAACACGTTGTAGAGCGCGAACTTCGGGTAGGTCATCTCGGCGACGCCGGCCACGAAGGGCGCGAAGGTGCGCACGAACGGGATGAAGCGGGCGACGATGATCGTGATCGCGCCGTGCCGCTCGTAGAACGCGTGCGTGCGGTCGAAGGCGGCGCGATTGAAGAAGCGCGACTGCTCCCAGCTCCAGACCCGCGGACCGAAGTGCCGGCCGATCGCGTAGTTGGTGGCATCGCCGAGCACGGCCGCGACGATCAGCAGCACGATCAGCACAGGCAGCGACAGGCCGCCGATCGCGGCGATCGCGCCGCAGACGAAGAGCAGCGAGTCGCCCGGCAGGAACGGCATCACGACCACGCCGGTCTCGACGAAGATGATGGCGAACAGGATCGCGTACACCCAGACGCCGTACTGGGCCACGACCGCCTCGAGGTGCTTGTCGAGGTGGAGGAAAACGTCGATGAACTGCGCGATGTCCATGGCCGACGGGATCATACACGGCACCTATAATGCGTCCGTGATGGACGACACACCTCCCGGGACGGGCCCGGCCACGCCCGCAGACCGCGTCGCCGAGCCGGTCGTCAGGCGGCCGATCGCCGCCCTGCCCGACCACCTGGTCAGCCAGATCGCCGCCGGCGAGGTGGTCGAGCGGCCGGCCTCGGTCGTCAAGGAACTGCTCGAGAACGCGATCGACGCCGGCGCCCGCCATGTCGAGCTGCGGCTCGAGGAAGGCGGCGTGCGGCGGGTCGCCGTCGTCGACGACGGCTGCGGCATCCCGCCCGCGCAGCTCGCGCTCGCGCTGACCCGCCATGCGACCAGCAAGATCGTGTCGCTCGACGAGCTCGAGCGCGTGCGCACGCTGGGCTTTCGGGGCGAGGCGCTCGCCGCGATCGCCTCGGTGGCCCGGGTGCGCATCGTGAGCCGCACCGAGGGCGCGGAGGCGGCCACCGTCATCGACAGCACGGTGTCGGGCCTGGCGCCGGCCGCCGGCCCGGTGGGCACGTCGGTCGAGGTGCTCGAGCTCTATTCGGCCACGCCCGCCCGCCGCAAGTTCCTCAAGGCACAGGGGACCGAGACCGTCCATGCGCTCGATGCGTTCCGTCGTGTGGCGCTCGCGCATCCGGCGATCGCGTTCGCCTGCTTCGTCGACGGCCGGCGCGTCGAGCACTGGCCGGCGGTGCGCGGCCCCGAGCGGGCGGCGGCGGCGCTCGGCGAGGAGGTGGCCACCCGTGCGATCGAGCGCGTCGCGGGTCCGCTGCGGCTGCACGGGCTGGCCGGCGTGCCCACCGCGAGCCGCGCGCGCGCCGACCGACAGTTCTTCTATGTCAACGGGCGCTTCGTGCGCGACAAGCTGCTCGCGCACGCGGTCAAGCAGGCCTACGCCGACGTGCTGCACGGCGACCGCCATCCGGCCTGGTGCCTGTTCCTGTGGATCGATCCGGTCGAGGTGGACGTCAACGTGCATCCGGCCAAGACCGAGGTGCGCTTTCGCGATGCGCGCTCGATCCACTCGTTCGTGTTCCACGCGGTGCGCGAGGCGCTGCGCGTGGGCGCGGCGGCCGACGGGGTGGCGTCGACGGTGCGCGGCGCGGCGCCGGGGACGGGGATCGCGGGGCCGGGGCTCGCGGCCGCGGAGCGCGCGGGGACAGGGATCGCGGGGACCGGCCCCCCCGGCTCCGGACGCGCAGGCCCTCCGGGTGTCGGCGCAGCGGGCGCGGACCTGCCGGGCGCCTCGGACGTCGGCGCCGCGCCGCGCCGCGGGGTCGGCCACGCCCCGTCGGGCGCCGACCGATGGCCCGCCTCCGACGCCGCCAGGCCGGGCTGGCAGGCGACATTGCCGCTGGCCGCGGCGCCGCAGTCGATCGGCCCGCTGATGCGCTTCCTGGCGCCGGATGCGCCGACGGGCGCCGACGCGGGCCTCGACGGGGGGGCCGACGGGGGCGTCCGTGCCCGCGACGCGGCACACCGGGATCCGCGCGACGCGATGCGGGCAACGGGTCCGACCGCCTCGGCCGACGCCACGACCGCCTCCGACACCGCCGCCACCGCCGCCGCCGGGCTCCCGCCGCTGGGCTTCGCGATCGGCCAGGTCCACGGCGTCTACGTGCTCGCGCAGAACGCGCACGGGCTGGTGGTGGTCGACATGCACGCCGCGCACGAGCGCGTGGTCTACGAGCGCCTGAAGGCCGGGCTGGATGCGCGCGAGGTGCCCGCGCAGCCGCTGCTGATCCCGCCCGCCTTCGCGGCCGACGCGCACGAGCGGCGCGCCGCCGAGGAGGAGCGCGATGCGCTGCTCGCGCTCGGCCTGGACCTCGTGGCGCTGGACGACGGCGCGATCGCGGTGCATTCGGTGCCGGCCGCGCTCGCCGCGGGCGATCCGGTCGCGCTCGCGCGCTCGGTGCTCGCGGACCTCGCCGAGCACGGCGCGAGCCGCCTGCTCGCCGAGCGCCGCGACGCGCTGCTCGCGACCATGGCCTGCCATGCCGCGGTCCGCGCCAACCAGGCCCTGTCGCTCGCCCAGATGAATGCGCTGCTGCGCGACATGGAGACCACCGCGGGCGCCGACCAGTGCAACCACGGCCGGCCGACCTGGGTGCAGCTGCCGATGGCCGAGCTCGACCGCTGGTTCCTGCGCGGGCGTTGAGCACGATGCCCGCCGAGCCCCCGTCCGCCGGGTCACCGCCCCCCGGGTCCCATGCGCCGGCGGCCCTCGAACGCCGCCGCGACGACCGTCGCGCCGTGCTGCTGCTCGCGACGCTGATCGCCTTCCAGCCGCTGTCGACCGACCTGTACCTGCCGTCGATGCCCTCGATCGCCGCCGGCCTCGGGCTGGACGCGGGCGCGGTGCAGACGACGCTGTCGGTCTCCATCCTCGGCTTCGCGCTGATCGGCACCGCGATGTACTGGGGCCTGTTCTCGTTCCTGTCCGAGGCCTCGTTCGTCTTCGGCGGCGTGCACGCGGGGCCGCTGCCCGCGGCGGCGCGATGAGCGGCCCCGCGGGCGCCGCGCGCCCCGATGCGATCCTGCTGCTCGGCCCGACCGCCTCGGGCAAGAGCGCGATCGCGATGGCGCTGGCCGAGCGCCTGCCGCTGGAGATCGTCAGCGTCGACTCGGCGCTGGTCTACCGGAGCCTGGACATCGGCACCGCCAAGCCGACCGCCGCCGAGCGCGCCGCGGTGCCGCACCACCTGATCGACACGATCGCGCCCACCGCGACCTACTCGGCCGCGGCATTCGCCGCCGATGCGCGCCGGCTGATCGCGGCGATCCGCGCGCGCGGCCGGCTGCCGCTGCTGGTCGGCGGCACGATGCTCTACGCGAAGGCGCTGGCCGAGGGGCTCGACGAGCTGCCGCGGGCCGACCCCGCGGTGCGCGCCGCGCTCGATGCCGAGGCCGCGCGCGACGGCTGGCCCGCGCTGCATGCGCGGCTCGCCTGCATCGACCCGATCACCGCGGCCCGCCTCGAGCCGGGCGACTCGCAGCGCGTGCAGCGGGCGCTCGAGGTGCACGCGCTCACCGGCCGGCCGATGTCGGCGCTGATCGGCACGCGCGCGGCCGACGGCCCGCCGCCGCGGCTGGCGACGATCGCGCTCGAACCCGCGGACCGCGCGGTGCTGCATGCGCGGATCGCCGCCCGCTTCGAGGCGATGCTCGCCGCCGGCTTCCTCGACGAGGTGCGCGCGCTGCGCGCCCGCGGCGACCTCGCGCCCACGATGCCGTCGATGCGCTGCGTCGGCTACCGCCAGGCCTGGTCCTACCTCGACGATCTCGAGGCCGGCGAGGGTGGCGGGGCGCGGCGCCAGCGATTCGTCGACGAGGCGATCGCGGCCACGCGCCAGCTCGCCAAGCGCCAGCTCACCTGGCTGCGCTCGATGCGCGCGCGCGAGGTGCTCGACTGCCTCGCGCCCGACGCGCTCGAGCGGGTGTCCGCTATCATCGCCGCCCATGAACGCTGACCCCCTCACCCCTGCCCCGACGCTCGCGATGGTCGGCCTCGGCCGCATGGGCGCGAACATGGCGCGGCGCCTCGCCCGCGGCGGCGCGCACGTGCACGGCTTCGACGCGCAGCCCGAGGCCCGGACGGCGCTCGCCGACGAGCCCGGCGTCGTGCTGCACACGAGCCTGGCCGATGCGGTGGCCGCACTCCCTGCGCCACGCACGGTCTGGCTGATGCTGCCGGCGGGCGAGCCGAGCGAGACGGCGCTGGCCGAGCTCGTCGCGCGGCTCGCGCCCGGCGACCTGGTCGTCGACGGCGCGAACGCGAACTACCTCGACTCGCAGCGCCACGCCCGCGACCTCGAGGCGCACGGGCTGCGCTTCGCCGACTGCGGCGTCTCCGGCGGCGTGTGGGGCCTCGCGAACGGCTACTGCCTGATGTACGGTGCCGACGCCGAGGCCGCCGCTCGGCTCGCGCCGATCGCGCGGCTGCTCGCACCCGAGCCCGATCGGGGCTGGCTGCACTGCGGGCCGCCGGGCAGCGGCCATTTCGTGAAGATGATCCACAACGGCATCGAGTACGGCGCGATGCAGGCCTACGCCGAGGGCTTCGCGCTGCTCGAGGGCAAGACCGAGTTCGACCTCGACCTCGCCGCCGTCGGCGAGCTCTGGCGGCACGGCTCGGTGGTCCGCTCGTGGCTGCTCGACCTCACCGTCGATGCGCTGCACGACCCGGGTGCGCTCGACGCGGTCGCGCCCTACGTGGCCGACTCCGGCGAGGGCCGCTGGACCGTCGACGAATCGGTGCGCCAGGGCACGCCCGCGCCGGTCATCGCGCTCGCGCTGATGAGCCGTTTTGCGTCGCAGGGGCGCGCCGACGTCGGCAACCGGCTGCTGTCGCTGATGCGCAAGGGATTCGGCGGTCACGCCGTCAAGACGAAGTGAGCCGCAGCTGCGATCCGCGCGACGCCGCCGACCCGGGCGGCGCGCGGGCGCCCGCGCCGGTCGGCGGCGGCGAGGCACCGGCCCGCGGCGCCGGCGCGCCGCTCGCGGTCGTCGTGATGGGCGTGTCCGGCTGCGGCAAGACCTCGGTGGGCGAGGCGCTCGCGCGGCGGCTCGGCGCCCGATTCGTCGATGCCGACGATTTCCATCCGCCGGCCAACGTCGAGAAGATGCGCGCCGGCACGCCGCTCGACGACACCGACCGCGCGCCCTGGCTCGCCCGACTGAACGCGGTGATGCGTCACTCGGTCGCCAAGGGCGAGCCGGTGGTGCTCGCCTGCTCGGCGCTCAAGGCGCGCTACCGCGCCGCGCTCGCCGAGCGGCTGCCCGGGCTGCGCGTCGTGCACCTGGCCGGCTCGTTCGAGCTGATCTCGGCGCGGCTCGCGCAGCGCCAGCACCGCTACATGCCGGCGAGCCTGCTGGCCAGTCAGTTCGAGGCGCTCGAGGCGCCGCAGGACGCGGTGACCGTGGACGTCGACGCGTCGGTCGAGGCCCTGGCCGAGGCCGCGGCGCGCGGCCTGACCGGCGCTCGAGAAGCCGTGAAGGAACCGTAGCCCCGCTCTAGTCGTAGCGGTAGGTCCAGAGGAGGTCGACCGCGTTCTGCGTGCCGGCCTTGGTCCGCACCGACAGCCGTTCGGTGATCTCGTACTGCAGCCGCAGCAGGTTCTGCAGCCCGCGCAGGCTCTGCTCGTAGCTCACGAACAGCCGATCCGTCAGGCGCTTGCCCAGCGTCACGATGCTGTCCTGCGCCGAGGTCGCGGCCGACCCCGACTCGCCGGTGCTGCCGACCTGCGCGGTCCGTACCGACAGCACGTCGAGCCCGAAGGTCGACGCGATGCCGGGACCGGCGGCGCTCGGGTCGGCGGCCGCGAGGATCGTCGCGGCGGCGGCCTGCAGCGCGGAGTTCTGCCCGCCGCTGCGCGCGCTGTCGGAGCCGGTGCCCAGCACCAGCCAGGACAGCTTGTCCGGCTCGGGCACGTCGGGCTTGGACACCAGCGTGAGCTTCGGCACGCGCGCGGTGCCGGAGAGCGACACGCCCGCCTCGACCGGCAGGTAGCGCCGGTAGGCGACCAAGTCGATCGAGGGATTGTCGACCGGTCCGCTGAACACCAGCACGCCGCGTTCGATCTCGAGCTTCTGGCCGAAGCCGGTGTAGGTGCCCTGCGCGACCCGCACCGTGCCGTTCAGGCGCGGCGCGTCGGGCAGCCGGCCGCCGAGCGTCAGCTGCCCCACGAGACGCGCGTCGACCCCGGCGCCGAACACGCGGAACCGGTCGCCCAGGTCGATCTCGAGGTTGCTCAGGATCCGGAAGCCCTTGCCCGCGGCCGGATCGGCTTCGGCCGCGGCGGCCTGCGTCGCACCGCGCCGCTCGGCCGCGCGCCGGCTGGCGCGGGCCGCGGCCTCGGCGGCGTCGCGGACCACGACGACGTCGCGCGAGAGGCTCGGCGTGTCGTACGCGGTCAGCTCGATCACGCCCTCGTCGGCACGCAGCCTGCCGCGCAGCGTCAGCAGCCCGCCCCGCAGCGCGGCCCGCGCCTCGCCCGACAGCAGCAGACGCTGCCCGGCGCCGAGCGGGATCGGCATGCGATCGAGCACCAGCACCGCCTCGCTGCGCTCGTCGGCCCGCAGCGAGCCGGTCATCGACACCGAGCCCTGCCCGCTGGCGAACCGCAGCCGCTCGATCACGACGGCATTATCGGTGATGCTCGCGGCCAGCTCGCCATCGACCAGCTTCATGCCGAGCTCGCGCTGCTCGGCGGCGAGGCGCGTGCCCTCGATGCGGCCGGTCACCCGCGGCGCGCCGAGCGTGCCGGCGAGCGTGAGCCGGGCCTGCAGCGCGCCGTCGAAGCGCCAGGCCTCGCCGGCGAGCGCGCGGGTGAACGCGAGCGATGGCACCGACAGCTCGGCGCCGCCCTCGAGCGCCACCGCGGTGTCGAGCATGCCCGCAGGCGTCCAGGCGAGCGGGGCGCGGGCTTCGGCCCGCAGCGTGCCGATCGCACCGCCGCGCATCGACGCCGTCGCGCTCATCCGGCCATCGGCGACGTCGACCCGCGCCTCGAGCGCCTGCAGCCCGGCGCGCAGCAGCTCGACGCCGCCGCCGGCCGCCGGCATCTCGATGCTCAGGTCACCGGACTCCCGGAAGGCCTCGATGCGCGCGCGCAGCTCGCCCGCCGCACCCGGTGCACCGGCGACGTCGATGCGCGCGCCCAGGCGCAGCGCGTCCGGCTCGTTCACCCTCAGGCCGGAGTCGGCCACCCAGGGCGCGAGCCAGCGCAGCGGCACCGCCGACAGGGCGCCCTGCAGCCGCAGCCGGCCGGCCTCCCAGGACGCGGTGTCGAGCTGCAGCCGCGCGCCGTCGGCGCCATCGATCTCGAGCCGCAGCGGCCCGGCGCGCGCGGCCTCGCCCGACAGCGCGAGCTCGGCCGGCTGCAGCAGCCGCAGCCGCGGCGCGACCACATTGGCCGCCTCGACGAGGCGCCCCCGCCAGCGCGGCGGCGCACCGCGCTCCAGCCCGCCCTCGACGCGCAGCGCCGCATCCATCGCCAGGCCCGCGTGACCCGGCGCGCTCGCGCGGACCGCGAGCCCGTGGCGGTCGGCGTCGCCGGCGAGCTCGACGCGCAGCGCATCGACCGGGGTGCCGGCCAGCCGCAGGCCGTCGGCCTGCAGCGTGGCGGACAGGGCCGACGTGGCGGCGTTCCAGCCGCCCCGGGGGACGGTGGCCCCGGCCTGGCCCGCGCCGGCGGCGGCACCGGCCTCCTTGCTCGCGACCGCGCCCGGTCCGCCCCGCGCGGGGGCAGGTGTCTGCACGCGAGCGGGAGGCGCGCGGGGCGCGGCGGGCGCAGCAGGCGCGGCGGGCGCGGCGGGCGCGGCGGGCGCAGCAGCCTCCACCACCCCCAGCCGCACCAGCACCTCGCGCAGCGCGGCCGGACGCGCGACCTCCACCGCCGCGCGCAGGCTGCGCACGTTCAGGCGGTCCTCGATGCGCAGCTCGCGCCCGGTCACGGTGGCGGCGAGCCCGGGCTCGCGCAGCGCGTCGCGCAGCGTCGCCTCGAGCGCGAGACGCCCGCCGAGCCGCGCGTCGAGCTCCTGCAGCCGGGCCGCGTCGATCGCCACCGCCAGCCGGTCGCCCGGTGCGCCGAGATCGCCGCGGGCGCTCGCGGTGGCACCGCCCCAGCGCAGCGCCGCATCGACGCGGCTCACCCGGTCGGGCTGCCAGCGCCCGCTCGCGCGGCCGGACAGCGCCTGCCCCCGCCAGCGGCTGTCGGACAGCGAGGCCTCGGCCTCGACGGAGGGCTTCGGACCGGCCTCGCCGGTGACGCGCCAGCGTCCGTTCAGCAGACCCGCCGGCACGTCGGCGAACCGCGAGGGGTCGAGCCTCGCGACGGTACCGGCCAGATCGAACCGGTAGGGCGATGCGATGCCGGCGCTGCCGGCGAACTCGGCGATGCCCTCGCGCGCCTGCAGCCGAGCCCGCGCGATGCTCAGACGCCCGTCGACCAGCAGCGCCTGCGCATCGAGCGACAGCTCGCCGTCGGACAGCTGGCCGTCGAGCGCGAGCCCGCCGCGCTCGGGCGCGACGCGGACCTCGCCGCGCAGTGCGGTGGGCCGCAGCGCGGCATGCGCGCGCTGCAGGTCGATGCCCTGCGTGGCCAGGCGCAGCGCGAACTCGGTCGGCAGTCGCGCCCCGCCCGCGGGCACCCGCAGCCTCGCATCGCCCTCGAGGCGCCCGGGTGGACCCGCCACGACGAGCCCGTCGAGCCGCAGCAGCGCGCCGTCGAACGCGAAGCGCGTCGTCGCGGTCTCCACCGGCAGCTGCGCCGCATCGAGCGGGCCGGGGCGCGTGTTGCTCAGGCTCAGCGTGCCGCCGAGCGCGGGCAGCGCGGGCACCGGCGACCCGGCGGCGGCGGACGGCGCGGTGCCCTGCAGCCGGCCCTCGAGCCGGGTGGCCGGCAGGCCGGCGCCGAAGCGCGAGAGGTCGAGGTTCGCGATGCCGACGTCGGCCGCGAGCAGCGGGCGCGGCGAGAACGGCGCGACACGCAGCCGGGCGTTCGCCGAGGCCTCCCGCAGCACCGTGCGCGCCTCGATCGCGAGCGCCGACAGGTCGCCGGTCGCACTCGAGGCGATCGCGATCGGCTCGTCGAGCACGCGCGTCTCGAGCAGCACGTTCGCCGACAGCGCGAACGGTGGCGCGTCGCGCACCGTGCCGTCGGCGCGCAGCGCCCCGAAATCGCCCCGCACCGACAGCGCGTCGAGCGTCCAGGCGGAGCCGCCGTAGCGCACCGCCCCCTGCAGCGCCGAGAGCTTCACCGGCTCGGCATCGCCGCTGCGCACGAGCAGCTCGGCGATGTCGAGCCCACCGACCTCGACCCGGACACCGAAAGGCAGCGCCAGCGATGCGGGCGGCGCGGGCGGTGCATCGGACGGTGGCGTCGACACCTCCACGCGGGCCGCGCTCGCTGCGACGACACGCACGCGCCGCGCCGGCAGCCCGCGCCAGTCGAGCGTCACGGCGAGCTCGTCGACGCTCGCCAGCGTCGCGCCGTCGGCCCAGCGCACGCGCGCCGCCCGCACGGTCCCGAGCAGCGAGCCGGTCGGCGCCTCGACCTCGAGCCGGCCGCCGCTGGCCGCCACCGCGCGCGCCACCACCGTCTGCAGCATCGACTCGGAGCCCAGCCACGACGCCCCCGCCCCGAGCAGCACCGACGACAGCGCGGCCAGCACCGCGAGCCCGATCAGCGCAATCCGCAGGCGCCGGCGCGGCGGGCGGCCGGACGCGGGGTCCGGGCCGGGCGGCAGCGCGGGCGACACCGGCCCGGCCATCAGAACACCACCCCGATCGAGAAGTGCAATCGCCAGTCGCGGACCGCCTCGCCCCAGGCGAGGTCGAGGTTCAGCGGGCCGACCGGCGTGCGCCAGCGCACGCCGACGCCGTAGCCCGCGACCGGCGAGAGGTCGCGGCGCGCGTCGGCCGCGTTGCCCCAGTCGTAGAAGACCGCGGCCGCGATGTCGCGGGTGATCAGGTGCTGGTACTCCGCGCTGGTGACCATCAGGAAGCGGCCGCCGACGGTCGCCTCGCCGAGCGGCACGCCGAGGCTCTGCGAACCGTAGCCGCGGACCGACTTGGTGCCGCCGGTTCGGAACAGGTTGGCCGACGGGATGCCGTCGCGCCCGTCGGCCAGCACCGCGCCGAGCTCTCCGCGCAGCACGACGCGGCCGAACTCCTCGCCGTCGGCCGCCGCGAGGGGCACGATCCCGTAGCCCAGGCCGTAGGCCCTCACGAACGAGCGGGCAGAGCCGAAGGAGGACGAGGCACCGGACAGCTGACCGGACACGATGTAGCCCTTCGACGGGAAGATCGGCGAGTCGAGCCGGCGTTGTGTCCAGGTGTAGCCGAGCACCAGCGCGCGGTTCTCGTAGAGCCGCTCCTCGTCCGGGCCGAACACCACGTTCTGCCGCTCGGCCTGGTACTGCAGCGACAGCGCCGTCTCGACCTCGCCGCGCCGCCGGTTGCGCGACGCGAACACCGAGGCCGCATCGACCAGGTCGTTCTGGATGTCCCGGTGCTCGCCGCGCGCGCCGAACTGCCAGCGCCAGCCCTGGACGTCCTGCGGCGTCTCCCAGGTCGAGTACACGACCTGCCGCTCGACGTCGAGCTCGATGCCGTTGAAGGTCTGCACGCCGATGCCGCCGACGTTGCGGTGCTCCCAGGCCGCCAGCACGTTCACGCCGCGGTCGGTGTCGTAGCCCCCGCCGAGCGTCCAGCGCTTGCTCTGGCGCTCGACCACGTCGATGCGCACCGGCACCTCGGCCAGCTCCGGCTCGCGCTCGAGCGCCGGCATGTCGGGGCGCACGTTGACCGAGGTGAACCAGCCGGCGCCGTTCAGGCGGGTCTGGAATTCGGTGATCCGGCGGGCGTCGTACGGATCGCCGAAGCGAAACGGCGCGAGGCCGTCGATCACGTCGCGCGGATAGCGCTGCAGCCCGCCGATCTCGAGCGCGCCGAAGTACAGCGGCGGCCCGGACTGCACCTCGATCTCCAGCATCGCGCTCGCCCGCTCGCGCTCGACGAGCGCCTCGGAGTCCTCGATGCGGGCCCGCAGGAAGCCGCTGTCGCGCAGCCCGGTGAGCAGCGCGCGCTTGGCCCGCTCCCACTCCGGCGAGCGGAAGAACGCGCCGTCGGGCAGCAGCCACGCGCGCCCGATGCGCTCGCGCAGCGCGGCGTGCGCGGGCTCGGCGAGCTCGCCCTCGAGCCGCAGCGTGGTGCCCGCCACGCGGGCGCGCTCCCCGGCCTCGACCTCGATGCGCACGCCGCCTGAGATCTGCCTGACCCGTACCGTCGGCGAGAACCAGCCCTCCGCGGCGAGGAGCTCGCGCACCTCCTGGTCGGCGCGCCGCACGAAGAGCGGCAGCTGCGACGGGTCGTAGTCGGGCCGCTGGCGCCAGCGGCCGAGCAGCGTGAACTCGCGGATCTGGCGGGCCACCGGCTCGGGCGCCTCGACCTCGAGCACGTAGTGCGGCGCGACCTTGCTGCCGTCCGCGCTGCCGGTCTCCTCGCCGCCGCCGAACCACTTGCCCACGAAGGGCAGCTTCGACAGGAAACCGAGCGCGGGCCGCGCCTCGGGCCGACCGTCCGAGGGCGCCGCGGAGGGCGCCGCAGCGGGGGCAGGCGCCGCAGCGGGGGCAGGCGCCGCAGCGGGGGCAGGGGCAGCGGCGGCGGCGGAGACGGAGGCCGGCACGACCTCGTCCGTGCCCTGCGCCGGCGCCGCCGCGCACCAGCCCAGGCCCGCCGCGATCAGCAGCGCCCCAGCGTCCCGCCTGCGGCCGGGCGGCAGGGGTCGCTCGCTGCGCATCGTCGGGCCCTGCGGCCTGCGTCCGTCGCTGCGCTCAGATCACGACGGTGGCCGGCGCTCCCGCGGGCCGGGCGACGATCTCGCCGATCCTCGAGGCGGTCTCGCCAGCAGCGCGCAGCCGCGCGATCGCGTCGTCGGCCAGCGCCGCATCGACCACGATCACCATCCCGATGCCGCAGTTGAAGACACGGTGCATCTCGGCGTCGGCGATGCCGCCTTCGCGCTGCAGCCAGTCGAACACCGGCGGCATCGTCCACGCCGAGCGCTGCAGCACGGCCTGGCAGGCGTCGGGCAGCACGCGCGGCACGTTCTCGACCAGCCCGCCGCCGGTGATGTGGGCGATGCCCTTGACCGGCAGCGCGCCGATCAGCGCCAGCACCGGCTTCACGTAGATGCGGGTCGGCGCCATCACCGCGTCGGCGAAGCTGCCGGCGGTGCCGAACGGCGCGTCCATCGCGGCAGATTCGAGCGAGCCGTGGGCGCGCTGGATCACGCGGCGCACCAGCGAATAGCCGTTCGAGTGCGGGCCGCTCGAGGCCAGTCCGATGATCGCGTCGCCCGGACCGATCGAGCGGCCGTCGATGGCAGCCGACTTCTCGACGCAGCCGACGGCGAAGCCGGCGAGGTCGTACTCGCCGTCCGGATACATGTCGGGCATCTCGGCGGTCTCGCCGCCGATCAGCGCGCAGCCCGCCTGTTCGCAGCCTGCGGCAATGCCCCCGACCACCCGGGCCGCGGTGTCGACGTCGAGCCGCCCGCAGGCGAAGTAGTCGAGGAAGAACAGCGGTTCCGCGCCCTGCGCCAGGATGTCGTTGACGCTCATCGCCACCAGGTCGATGCCGACGGTGTCGTGCCGGTCGAGCGCGAAGGCCAGCCGCAGCTTGGTGCCGACGCCATCGGTGCCGGACACCAGCACCGGCTCGCGAAAGCGCTTGGGCACCTCGAAGAGCGCGCCGAACCCGCCGATGCCGGCCAGCACGCCCTCGCGCATCGTGCGCCGGGCGAGCGGCTTGATGCGCTCGACGAGCGCGTCGCCGGCGTCGATGTCGACCCCCGCGTCCTTGTAGGTCAGCGGCGCGGCGGGCTTGGAGGGCGTGGAGCTCATGGGGGCGGGCGGGCCCCGCGACCGGGGCCGATACAATGGCGCGAGCCGGGATTGTACCGGCCCGCCCCTCCCCGCCCCCAGCCCGTGTCCCAGCTCGTCCTCGACCTCGGTCCGCCTCCGCCGCCGACCTTCGATGCCTTCGTGGTCGGCGACAACCACGAGGCGCTCGAGGCCGCGCGCGCGCTCGCCGATCCGCAACGTGGCGCGGGCGCCCGCTTCCTGTACCTCTGGGGTCCGGCGTCGAGCGGCCGCAGCCACCTGCTGCGCGCGCTCGAGGGCGCGCTGCCCGCGGCCTGCGTGCGGCGCCTCGACCCCGCCTCGCCCCCGGAGGCCTTCGTGCACGACACCGGGGTCCGCACCTGGCTGATCGACGACTGCGACCGCCTGGACCCGCCTCGCCAGGCCGCCGCCTGGCACCTGTTCGACGCGGTCGCCGCGCATGCCGACGCGGCGCTCGCCTGCGTCGGCGCCGAGCCCCCCGGCCGCCTGGGGCTGATGCCGGAGCTGGCCACGCGGCTGGGCTGGGGGCTGGTGCTGCAGCTGCGCCGGCTGTCCGACGCCGACACCGCGCAGGCGCTCGGCCTGACCTTCGCCGAGCGCGGCCTGTCGGTGGCGCCCGACGTGGTGCCCTGGCTGATGACCCATGCCCCGCGGGACCTGGGCAGCCTGCGCGCCCTCGTCGACGCCCTGGACGGCTACGCGCTGGCGCGCAAGCGGGCGATCACGGTGCCGCTGCTGCGGGAGTTCGCGCAGGCCGGCCTGCCGCTGGAGCCGCCGGCGCCGGCGCCCCGGTCGCCGGAGGGGCCGGCCGACGACCGGCCGTAGCGACTTGCCGTAGAATCGCGGCCGCGATGAACCTCGCCCTGTTCGACCTCGACCACACCCTCCTGCCGATCGACAGCGACTACGAATGGTCGCAGTTCCTGGTACGGATCGGCGTGCTCGAGCGCGCGACCTACGAGCGCGAGAACGACCGCTATCTGCGCCAGTACCAGGACGGCACGCTCGACATCGCCGAATTCCTGCGCTTCCAGCTCGCCCCGCTCGCCGCGCATCCGCGCGCCACCCTCGACGCCTGGCATCGGCGCTTCATGGCCGAGGTCATCGCGCCGCGGATGCTGCCGCAGGCCCGCGAGCTCGTCGGCCGTCACGCCGCCCAGGGCGACCTGATCGCGCTGGTCACCGCGACCAACGCGTTCGTCACCGCGCCGATCGCGCGTGCCTTCGGCATCGGGCACCTGGTGGCCACCGGCATCGAGGTCGGGCCCGACGGGCAGTACACCGGCCGCCCCGAGGGCACGCCGTCGTTCCGCGAGGGCAAGATCGTGCGCACCACCGAATGGCTCGCGTCGCTCGGACACGTGCTGTCTGGCTTCGAGCGCTCGTGGTTCTACAGCGATTCGCGCAACGACCTGCCGCTGCTCGAGCGGGTCACCGACCCGGTCGCCACCAACCCCGACGCCGTGCTCCACGCGACCGCGATCGATCGCGGCTGGCCGGTGATCCGGCTGTTCGAGGGCGTCGACTGACGCTCCGCTCCAAGGATCCCACCCCCACATGGTCATCGCGTTCTTCAAGCGCCTGTTCGGCGGCGGGCCGGCCGGTGCGGCAGGCGCCCCGGCGGCCGCAGCGCCGGCCACCTCGTCCGGCCCGAGGCTGCGCACCTACAAGGGCAGCGAGCTCGGCATCCACCGCGAGCAGATCTCGCAGGCCGCGATCCGCACCTGCGAGATCCTGCAGCGCGCCGGCTTCAAGGCCTACGTGGTGGGCGGCGGCGTGCGCGACTCGCTGCTCGGCCTGACGCCGAAGGACTTCGACGTCGCCACCGACGCGACGCCCGAGCAGGTGCAGGCCTCGTTCCGGCGGGCGCGGATCATCGGCCGGCGCTTCAAGATCGTCCATGTGATGTTCGGCCGCGAGACGATCGAGACCTCGACCTTCCGGGCGCTGCAGAACGACGCCGAGACCGACGAGCACGGACGCGTGCTGCGCGACAACGTGTTCGGCACGCAGCAGGAGGACGCGCTGCGGCGCGACTTCACCGTCAACGCGCTCTACTACGACCCGATCGCCGATCAGGTCCAGGACTGGCTGGGTGGCGTCGCCGACCTCAAGGCGCGCACGCTGCGGATGATCGGCGACCCGGCCACGCGCTATCGCGAGGACCCGGTGCGGATGCTGCGCACCGTGCGCTTCGCCGCCAAGCTCGATTTCCACGTCGACCCGGCGACGCTCGCCCCGATCGCCGAGCTCGCCGAGCTGCTCGAGAACGTGCCCTCGGCCCGGCTCTTCGACGAGATGCTCAAGCTGCTCGAGTCCGGGCACGCGCTCGCCTGCGTGCGCCGGCTGCGCGCCGAGGGGCTGCACCACGGCGTGCTGCCGCTGCTCGACGTGATCGTCGAGCAGCCCGACGGCGAGCGCTTCATCGAGGTCGCGCTCGCCAACACCGATGCGCGCGTGCGCGCCGGCAAGTCGGTGTCGCCCGGCTTCCTGTTCGCCACGCTGCTCTGGCAGCTGGTGTCGGTGCGCTGGCGGGCCCGCCAGGCCGCGGGCGAGCACTCGATCCCGGCCCTGATGGAGGCGATGGACTCGGTGCTCGACGAGCAGGCCTCCAAGCTCGCGATCCAGCGGCGCTACATCGCCGACATGCGCGACATCTGGGGCCTGCAGCCGCGGCTCGAGAAGGGCGGACGCGGCGCGGCCCGGGCGCTGGAACACCTGCGCTTCAGGGCCGGCTACGACTTCCTGCTGCTGCGCGTCGAGGCCGGCGAGCTGCCCGAGGAGCTCGGTCGCTGGTGGACCGACTTCGTCGACGGCGACTCGGCCACCCGCGAGCAGCTGCTCGATGCGCGCCCGGGCGACGCCCGCCCGGCGGCCGCCACCAAGCGCCGGCGCCGGCGACGCAGCGGCGCGCGCAAGGGCGCCGGCGAGGGTGACGCGGCCGGTGACGCGGGCGGCGAAGGCGTCGGGGGCGAGGACGGCGGCACCGTCGGCCGCGAGCCCGACGACGACCCGCGCTGGCGCGAGATTCCGGGCCAGGGCGGCGGCTCGCCGCGGGACCGCGACCCGCCGGCCTGAGGCCGGCGGCGCCCGATGGACGCGTGGATCGGCCTCGGCGCGAACCTCGGCGAGCGCCGTGCGACGATCGAGGCCGCGCTCGACGCGCTGCGCACGCTGCCCCGCACCCGGCTCGTCGCCCGCTCGCGGCTGTGGGCGAGCGCACCGGTCGATGCCGGCGGGCCCGACTACCTGAACGCGATCGCGCGGCTCGACACGCTGCTGGGGGCCCACGAGCTGCTGGCCGCCCTGCAGGCGATCGAGGCGCGCTTCGGCCGCGAGCGCGCGTACCGCAACGCGCCGCGCACGCTCGACCTCGACCTGCTGCTCGCCGGCGATGCGACGATCGACACGCCCTCGCTCGTCGTGCCGCACCCGCGGCTGCACGAGCGCGCCTTCGTGCTGAGGCCGATGGCCGACATCGACGCGCGCATCGTGGTCCCGGGCCGGGGACCGGTGCGACAATGGCTCGCGCGCGTCGCCGACCAGCGCTGCGTCCCGTGGCCCTGAAGCGCTCCACCGATGTCCACCTTCCTCGCCCAGCTGCCGATCCCGATCCAGACCGTCGGCCTGCTCGTGCTGTCGAACGCACCCAGGATCGTGCAGCGCCGTCCACTTCATCTTCAGGTCCTGAACCCGTGCCGATGAACCCGTTCGAGCGCTGGCGCCACATCGTCGTCGAAGGACCGATCGGCGCCGGCAAGACCTCGCTCGCGAAGCGCCTCGCCGAGCGCTTCGGCGTGCAGACGGTGCTCGAGGAGCCGCAGGCCAACCCGTTCCTCGAGCGCTTCTATCGCGACAGCGCCCGCTACGCGCTGCCCACCCAGCTCTTCTTCCTGTTCCAGCGCGTCAACCAGCTGCGCGACCTCGCGCAGCGCGACCTGTTCGAGTCGGCCGCGGTCGGCGACTTCCTGCTCGAGAAGGACCCGCTGTTCGCGCGGCTGACGCTGTCCGACGACGAGCTCGCGCTCTACCGCCAGATCTTCGACAGCCTCAAGCCGCAGGCCCCGACGCCGGACCTGGTGATCTACCTGCAGGCGCAGCCCGACACGCTGGTCGAGCGCGTGCGCCGGCGCGGCATCCCGATCGAGGCATCGATCGGCGAGGAGTACCTGCGCGCGCTCGGCGACGCCTACAGCCGCTTCTTCCACCACTTCGATGCGGCGCCGCTGCTGATCGTCAACACCGAGCACCTGAACCCGGTGGAGCGCGACGCCGACCTCGAGCTGCTGCTGCAGCATGTGGCCGGCATGCGCGGTCGGCGCGAGTTCATCAACCTCGCGCGCTGAGGCGCGCTGAGGCGCGCCGCGCCCGCGCGGCTCAGCCGCGATAGCCGTCGGGGTTGCCGTGCTGCCAGCGCCAGGCGTCGGTGCACATCGCGTCGATGTCGAGCTTCGCGCGCCAGCCGAGCAGCCGCTCGGCCTGCTCCGGGTCCGCGTAGCACGAGGCGATGTCGCCGGGACGGCGATCGACGATCCGGTACGGCACGGGGCGGCCGCTGGCGCGCTCGAACGCACGCACCATCTCGAGCACCGAGTAGCCGTTGCCCGTGCCGAGGTTCACCGTCCAGAAGCCCGGCACGTCGAACACCCGGCGCAGCGCCGCGAGGTGCCCCTGCGCGAGGTCCACGACATGGATGTAGTCGCGCACGCCGGTGCCGTCCGGCGTCGGCCAGTCGCCGCCGAAGACCGCGAGCGACTCGCGCCGCCCGACCGCGACCTGCGCGACGAAAGGCATCAGGTTGTTCGGGATGCCGGCCGGGTCCTCGCCGATGCGTCCGCTCGGATGCGCGCCCACCGGATTGAAGTAGCGCAGGTTGCCGACCGACCAGCGCGGGTCCGCAGCGGCGAGGTCCTGCAGGATGAACTCGATGAACCACTTCGTGCGGCCGTACGGATTCGTGGCGCCGGTCTTCGCGTCCTCTCGGATCGGCACCGACTCCGGGTCGCCGTATACCGTGGCCGACGAGCTGAACACGATGCGGCGCACGCCCGCGGCGTCGAGGCAGCGCAGCAGCGTCACGGTGCCGGCGACGTTGTTGTCGTAGTACGAGAGCGGCTTGGCGACCGATTCGCCGACGGCCTTCAGGCCGGCGAAGTGGATCACCGCATCGAAGCTGCGCTCTGCGAGCAGACGGGTGAGCAGCGCCTCGTCGCGCAGGTCGCCGATCACCAGCTCGGCGCGCCGGCCGGTGATCGCCGCGACCCGTTCGAGCGACTCGGGGCTGGCATTCGACAGGTTGTCGAGCACCACGACCTCGAAGCCGCCCAGCAACAGCTCGACGACCGTGTGCGAGCCGATGTAGCCGGCTCCGCCGGTCACCAGAATCCTGCCGCCCATGCTTGCTCCCGTGCGTTCGATCGTGAACATGTTCCCATGCCGCCGCGACCCGGCGCGTACAATTTGTCTCGTTTCAACGCATCTCATCGGACCCGCCCATGCTGATCCCGGTCATCCTGTCCGGCGGCTCGGGAACCCGGCTCTGGCCGGTCTCGCGCGAAGCCTTTCCCAAGCCGTTCATGAAGCTCGGTGGCGAGCTCAGCCTGCTGCAGCGCACGCTGTCGCGCTGCCTGCCGCTCGCCGACGGCAAGCGCGTGGCGATCGTCACGAACAAGGAATACCTGTTCAAGACCCGCGAGGAGGTCGACACGCTGCCCGCCGCGCGCGGCATCGCCTGCACGCAGCTGCTCGAGCCGATGGGCCGCAACACCGCGCCGGCGATCGCGATGGCCGCGCTGTGGGCCGAGCAGGTGTCGCCGGGCGCCACGCTGCTCGTGCTGCCCGCCGATCACCTGATCCCCGACGAGGCCGCCTTCCAGGCGGTCGCGCGCAACGCCGCGTCCATCGCCCAGGATGGCTCGCTGGTGCTGTTCGGCATCCAGCCGACCGCGCCCGAGACCGGCTTCGGCTACATCGAGGCGGGCGACGCGGTCACCGGCACCGATGCGCGGCGCGTGCGCCGCTTCGTCGAGAAGCCCGACGCCGCCCGCGCCACCGAGTTCCTCCAGGCGGGCAACTTCGTCTGGAACAGCGGCATGTTCTGCTTCACCGCGCGCGCGATCCTCGCGGCACTCGAGGCCCACGCGCCCGACGTGCTCGCGCAGGCCCGCGCCACCTGGGAGGCCAGCCGCGAGGGCGCGAGCGACGATCGCGTCACCCTCGAGGCGACGGCGTTCGCCGCCTGCCGCGACGTGTCGATCGACTATGCCGTGATGGAGAAGGCGCGCGACGTCGTCATGCTGCGCTCGACCTTCGGCTGGAGCGACATCGGCTCGTGGAAGGCGGTGGCCGAGCAGTTCACGCCCGATGCCGACGGCAACACCGCGGTCGGCGAGGCGATGTTCGTCGGCTCGAGCAACACCCACGTGCAGAGCGACGACCGCCTGATCGCGGCGGTCGGCGTCGACAACCTGCTGGTGGTCGACACCCCCGACGCACTGCTGGTCGCCAGCAAGGACTCGAGCCAGCAGGTCAAGGAGATCGTCACGCGCCTGAAGCTGCGCGGTCACGAGTCCACGCGCCTGCACCGTACCGTCGCGCGGCCCTGGGGCACGTACACCGTGCTGCAGGAGGGTGCGCGCTTCAAGATCAAGCGCATCGAGGTCAAGCCCGGCCACACGCTGTCGCTGCAGATGCACCACCACCGCAGCGAGCACTGGATCGTCGTGTCCGGAACCGCCAAGGTCAGCTGCGACGACAAGACCTTCCTGGTCGCGGCCAACGAGTCCACCTACATCCCGATCGGTACCCGCCACCGCCTGGAGAATCCCGGCGTGATGGACCTGGTGATGATCGAGGTGCAGTGCGGCGACTACCTCGGCGAGGACGACATCGTCCGCTTCGAGGACAAGTACGGCCGCACCGGCTGACGCGCACCGCCCGGGCGCCCGTCAGCCCGGGCGCTCCCCCTCGCCTGCCCGCGGCCCGGGCTCGCACGGCTGTCATCCTTCGGTCACGTAGGCGTCATACTCTGCCGGCACTCCTGCCCCGACGACGCCACCCTTGACCGCGAAGATCCTCATCGTCGAAGACGAGCCCGCCATCCGCGAGCTCCTCGCGCTGAACCTGCGCCATGCGGGGTTCGAGCCGGTGCTCGCCCCGGACGCGGCGGCCGCGCGCCGCGAGATCGACGCCGCGCTGCCCGACCTGGTGATCCTCGACTGGATGCTGCCCGACCAGCCCGGGGTGGAGATCTCGCGCCGGCTGCGTGCCGACGTGCGCACGCGCCACCTGCCGGTGATCATGCTGACCGCGCGCTCGGCCGAGTCCGACAAGCTCGGCGGCTTCGAGGCCGGGGCCGACGACTACGTGACCAAGCCCTTCTCGCCGCGCGAGCTGGTGGCGCGCGTGCGGGCGCTGCTGCGCCGTCGCGCCCCCGAGGCCAGCGACGAGCCGATCGAAGTGGCCGGCCTGCGCCTCGAGCCGCAGACCTTCCGCGTGATCGCCGGCGGACAGGCCCTGCGGATGGGGCCGACCGAGTTCCGTCTGCTGCACTACCTGATGCGCAACCTCGACCGGGTGCTGTCGCGCAGCAAGCTGCTCGACGGCGTCTGGGGCGATCACGTCTTCATCGAGGAGCGCACGGTGGACGTGCACATCCGGCGGCTGCGCCTCGCGCTGCAGCCGAGCGGGCACGACCGGCTGGTCGAGACCGTCCGTGGCGGGGGCTATCGCTTCCTGCCACAATGAGTGCCCTCTGGCCGACGGCATCGCGCTTCGAGTTGATCCTCTTCCGCACCCTGCTCTATGTCGGCGCCATCGCGCTCGCGGCGGCCGCACTCGCCTGGCTGCACGCCCCGATGGCCGCGATGTGGGTACTGATCGCCGGCCTCGCCGCGCTCGTCGCCTACCACGCCACCTACCTCGCCCGCCTGCACCACTGGGCGGCCCTGCCGCGCCAGCGCGAGCTGCCGTTCGGCTTCGGCAGCTGGGGCCATGCGTTCGACCGCATCAACCGCCACATGCGCCAGGACACGAACGAGCGGGCCGAGACGTCGGCCGAGCTCGAGCGCCTGCATGCGGCGGTCGACCTGCTGCCCGACGGCCTGGTGGTGCTCGACCGGTTCGACCACGTGCAGTGGAGCAACCGGTCCGCGCAGGACCTGCACGGCATCTTCGGCACCCGGCGGCCGATCGACCATTTCGTGCGCCAGCCCGAGTTCCTCGCCTACCTGCGCGACGGCGACTTCTCGCGCTCGGTGACGATGGCGCTGCCGAGCACGCCCGGACACCGCTTCGCGCTGAAGATCGTGCCGACCGACGACGCCTACCGGCTGCTGGTCACCCGCGACATCACCGAGACCAGCCGCCTCGAGCAGATGCGGCGCGATTTCGTCGCCAACGTCTCGCACGAGATCCGCACGCCGCTGACGGTGGTGGCCGGCTTCGTCGAGACCCTGCTCGACATGGAGCTGCCCGCCGAGGAGCGCCGCCGCTGCCTGGAGATGGTCCAGAAGCAGACCGCGACGATGCAGCGGCTGGTCGAGGACCTGCTCACGCTCGCCACGCTCGAGAGCGCCAGCCTGCCCCCCGAGCACACCGGCGTGCCGCTCGAGCCGCTGCTGCAGGCGGTCGTCGCCGACGTCCGGGCGCTGTCGGCCGGCCGGCACCCGATCGCGCTGCAGATCGAGAGCGACGCCGGGCTGCGCGGCACGCCGGCCGAGCTCGACAGCGCGGTCCGCAACCTGCTGACCAACGCGGTGCGCTACACCCCGGACGGCGGCACCATCACCGTGACCTGGCGGGTCGTCGACGGCGAAGGCGTGCTGTCGGTGCGGGATACCGGCATCGGCATCGCGGCCGAGCACCTGCCCCGGCTCACCGAGCGCTTCTACCGCGTCGACCGCGGCCGCTCGCGCGACACCGGTGGCACGGGACTGGGGCTGGCGATCGTCAAGCACGTCGCGCAGCGGCACCATGCGCGGCTCGAGATCGAGAGCCGGGTGGGCTACGGCAGCACGTTCGCGCTGCGTTTCCCGTCGGCGCGGGTCGCGAACGCGGCCTCGCTCAAGGCCGCCGCGGAACGCCCCGAAGACGAATCATCGGATGCCGGGGACCCAGCGCAGCCGCTGACGGCCTGAACGGTCAGCTTCGCAGAAGTCGCGAAGAAACCGTAGCGAGCAGGCGCCGGATCGGGACGCGCAGTAGGTTTGTTCGCGGCTTCTAGGCCGACAGGTTGCCGTGGCGCATGTCAACGCCTTGAACGACGTTGACCACGTATTCGGCGACGCTCTCCGCATGATCGGCGACGCGTTCGATCGACTGGACGACCAGGATCAGGTCGAGCGCCTGCGCCACACGATGCGGCTCGCGGCCCATCCTCGCCACCAGGGTCTCCACCAGTTCGTCGCGCAGGTCGTCGACGGCGTCGTCGCAGGCACCGAGCTCGACCGCGACACGGGAGTCGTGGCGCACGAAGGCGTCGATCGCCCGGTTCAGCATGTCGGCGGCCTGGTCGGCCATGCTGCGCACCCGCCCGTGCAGGTCCTGCAGCGCGCCCGGCTCGATCGTGCGGCCCTTGAGCGCGATCTTCTTCGCTTCGTCGCCGACCCGCTCGAGATCGTTGATGGTGTGGATCACGCCGATCACCTCGCGCAGATCGATGGCGATCGGCTGGCGAAGCGCGATGATGCGGTTGCACAGCTCGTCGACCTGCACATGAAGGCCGTTGACGACACGCTCGTCGGCGAGCACCTGCGCGATCAGCCCGGGGTCACCGGTGATCATCGCGTGGACCGACCGTCGAAACTGGCGCTCGGCGAGCGCACCCATCTCGACGACGGCGCGGCGCATGCCGGCGATGTCGGTGTCGAAGGCGCGGACGGTGTGTTCCTGCAGGGTCATGGCGGAAATCGTGTTCGTGTGCGAGGGGTCGCACGGATGGTCGCGCGCGGCGGGACTCGGCGATACGCGGGAAAGCGCGACTTTAGCCCGACGGTCGATCCTGCGGCGCGAAGGGCGGCCGGCCGGATCGACGGGCCATCCGACTGTCGGGTAGGCGCGACGCCGGGCGCTGTCCCAAGGCAGGCGCCGGGATGCGGTGTCAGCGGCGACCGAAGGAGATCGTGGCCGAAGGCGCGCCACCGGTGCCCGGCGCGATCCAGGCGGGCGGGCCACCGGGCTCGGGCGGCGTCGCGTCACCGCCGGTGGGGCCGGCACTGACGCCGGCACCGCCCCCCGCACCGCCTGCACCACCGATGCCGCCGCTGCGGGGCACGCGCGCCGGGGCGCTGCGCGACGGCACGGCCGCCAGCGTCGGCACGGTGCGCGCATCGCGCAGCCGCAGGGTCGAGCCGGCCGGCACGTCGATCGCGCCGGCCGCGTTCCTCACCGCGACCCGCCCCTCGGTGACCTCGACGGTCAGGCCCGGCTCGATGCCGGCCGGGCAGCCGACGACCGGGCAGGTGGCTGCCTCGTGGACCGAGAACGCGGTGCCGCGGATGCCGATCGTGGCGGTCGGCGTGCGCAGCCGCCAGTCCTCGGGGTTGCGCTTGCCGATCCGGCCCGATACCGCCCGCATCGAGCCCTGCAGCAGCTCGAAGAAGCTGCGCTGGTGCTGGGCGTCGTAGATCCACGCGTCGACCCGGAAGTCGCTGCCGGGCTGCAGCGAGATCAGCGCGCCGTCGGCGAAGCGCAGCTGCACGAAGCCGTCCGGGCCGGTTCGGATCCGGTCGCCGGAGCGGACCGGCACCTCGGCGCGGACCGGCGAGAGGAACGCGCTGCCGCGCACGAGCATGGTCTGGCCCGCCGAGCGCAGCACCTGGGCCGCGTCGGGCGAGGCGCTCCCCGGCTCGGGGGCGGGCTGCGCGGATGCCGGGACCGGCGCCGCGAGCAGGGCGAGGCACACGGCGGCTGCGGCAAGCAGCGTGACGCGGTTCACGGTCGGCGCCTGGGGCTGGAAGCCATCGTGAACGGGTTGTCGGCCGCCCCGGCGCACGCTGTAGGTCGATCGGCCGGCCGTCGGGACGAGCGGGTCCGCCGGGCGGACGATCGGCTGCGCCGGCCCCGTCCGGCGCGGCCCGGCGGCGTCTCAGGTGCCGGCGCCCGGGAAGAAGAGCTGCTCGCCGTTGATGCGGAAGCCGGCGATGGTGCGCTGGCCCTCGGCCGAGATCAGCCAGTCGACGAAGCGCTGTCCCGCCTCGCGCTTGACGTGCGGATGGCGCTCGGGATTCACCAGCATCACGCCGTAGGGGTTGAAGAGCCGCCGGTCGCCCTCGACCAGCACCTGCAGCTCGCCGCGATTGCGGAAGCTCAGCCAGGTGCCGCGGTCGGTCAGCAGGTAGGCGTTCATGCCGGAGGCAGTGTTGAGCGCCGGCCCCATGCCCGAGCCGGTCTCCTTGTACCAGGGGCCGCGGGCCCGCTCGAGGTCGACGCCGGCCTCCTTCCAGTGGCGCAGCTCCGCGGCATGGGTGCCGCTGCGGTCGCCGCGCGACACGAAGGGCGCCTGCGCCCGCTCGATGCGGCGCAGCGCCTCGAGCGTATCCTTCAGGCCGCCGACCTGCGCCGGATCGCCCTTCGGCCCGACGATCACGAAGTCGTTGTACATGACGTCGAAGCGACGGGTCGCGAAGCCCTCGGCGACGAAGCGCTGCTCGGCCGCCAGATCGTGCACCAGCACCACGTCGGCGTCGCCGCGACGCGCCGCGTCGAGCGCCTGTCCGGTGCCGAGCGCGACCACGCGCACCTCGATGCCCGTCTGCTTCGTGAACGCGGGCAGCAGGTGCTTGAACAGCCCGGACTGCTCGGTCGAGGTGGTCGATGCCACCACGATGAAGGTCGACTGCGCCTGCACGCCCGATGCGGCCGCCACGCCTGCCGACACGCATGCGAGGAGCCACGCGCGCCGTCCGATCGATCGAATGGATGTCATGTCGTCCCGTTCTCCTGCGGATCCTGCGGATCCTGCGGATCGTACCTCCCCTGCCCGGCATCCGCCGAGCCCCATGCGACAATCGCCGCCCCCCTGCCCCCACCCCGAGAGCGAGCGCCCCATGACGATCGAGCTGCATGCCTGGAACACGCCCAACGGCCGCAAGGTCAGCGTCGCGCTCGAGGAGATGGGCCTGGCGTACACCGTGTTCCCGATCGACATCGGGAAAGGCGCGCAGTTCGATCCGGCCTTCCTGAGGATCAGCCCGAACAACCGCATCCCTGCGATCGTCGACCCCGCAGGCCCGGGCGGCGCACCGATCAGCGTGTTCGAGTCGGGCGCGATCCTGCTGTACCTCGGCGAGAAGACCGGCCGCTTCCTGCCCGCCGACCTCCGGGCCCGGATCCCGGTCTACGAGTGGCTGATGTGGCAGATGGGCGGCTTCGGACCGATGCCCGGCCAGGTCCACCACTTCCTCGGCGTGCAGGACGAGCAGGACCGCCGCTATGGCCTGGAGCGCTACTCGAAGGAGACGAAGCGGCTGTACGGCGTGGCCGACCGCCGCCTCGCCGAGGTCGAGTGGTTCGCCGGCACCGAGCTCAGCATCGCCGACTTCGCGATCGTCGGCTGGGCCTGGCGCCACGAGAAGCACAAGGTCGACCTCGCCGAGTTCCCCAACGTGCGCCGCTGGTACGACGCGATGATGGCGCGGCCCGCGACTAGCCGGGGCTTCTCGGTGGCGCTGACCTGAAGCGCTCGTCGACCGGCACCTGGTAGCCGATCGCGAGCCGGTTCGTCTGGTTCGCGAGCGCCACCACCGCCATCAGCTCGCCGAGCATCGGCTCGGTCATCCCCTTGGCGCGGGCCGCGGCGGTGTGCGAGTGCAGGCAGTACTCGCAGTTGTTGGTCACGCTCACCGCGACGTAGACCAGCTCCTTCGTCAGCGGATCCAGCGCGCCCGGGGCCATCACCGTCTTCACCTCCGACCAGACGCGGGCGAGCGTCGGAGGATGGTGGGCGAGCGCCTTCCACATGTTGTTGACCCAGTCCACCTTGCGGGTGGCCATGATGTCGTCGTACACGGCGCGCACCTCGGGCGGTGCGTCCTCGTATTCGACCAGCTGCGTGATCGCCATCGCGTGCTCCTCGTCGCGTCCGACGGCGCCGCGCGGCGCCGTCGGCGGATGATGCGCGTTCGGCGCGGCGCAGGCGAGCGCGGCGCGCCGCGACCGCGACGCGGCGCGCTCGACTAGACTCGGGCAGGCCCCGACACCGACCCCATCCGATGACGCCCACCCACGACCTGGTCATCCGCGACGCCGACGTCGTCGACGGCAGCGGCGCGCCGCGCTTCCGGGCCGACGTCGCCGTGCGCGGCGACCGCATCGATGCGGTGCTGCGTCATGACGACGCGACGCGCGCCGGGGTGCGCGGGCGTCTCGAGATCGACGCGGGCGGGCGCGTGCTCGCCCCGGGCTTCATCGACGCGCACACCCACGACGATACCGCGCTCATCGCGACGAGGGCGATCACGTGCTCGCGTCGATGGACGAGACCTTCGAGATCGGCCGCCGCGCGGGCGCGGCCGTCGTGGTGTCCCACCACAAGTGCGCCGGCCGCGCGAACTTCGGCAGGATGCGCGAGACGCTGCCCCGGATGGATGCGGCGTGCGCCGCGCAGCCGGTCGCCTTCGACGTCTATCCGTACACCGCGACCTCGACGATCCTGCATCCGGACATGATCGGTCGCGCCGAGCGCGTGCTGGTCACCTGGTCCGACGCGGTCGATGGCGTCGCCGGCCGCGACCTCGCCGACATCGCCGCCGACTGGGGGGTGGACGCCCGCGAGGCCGCGCGCCGCCTGCAGCCGGCCGGCGCGATCTACTTCACGATGGCCGAGTCCGACGTGCGTGCGGCGCTCGCCCATCCGGGCGCGATGATCGGCTCCGACGGCCTGCCCTTCGACGCGCATCCGCATCCGCGGCTCTGGGGCACCTTCCCGCGGGTGCTCGGCCACTACTGCCGCGAGCTGCGGCTGTTCCCGCTCGAGGATGCGGTGCACCGGATGACCGGGCTGTCGGCGACCACCTTCGGCCTGGCCGGGCGCGGCTTCGTGCGCGAGGGCCTGTTCGCGGACCTGTGCGTGTTCGATGCCGAGACGGTCATCGACCGCGCCGACTTCGCGAGCCCGTGCCTGCCGTCGATCGGCATCGACACGGTGATCGTCAACGGCGTGCCGGTCTGGCGCGACGGCGCGCCCACCGGCGAGCGCCCGGGCCGCGTGCTGCGCCGGCAGGCGCCGCTCGCGGCCGCAGGACCGGGCGGCGGCCCCGACCGCCCCGACGACGGAGCCACCACCGGCCCGGACGGCTGAGCGCGCGCACCGGAAAGCCGACCATGGCCGCCGCCAGCCTCCTCGCCCTGCTCGACGACATCGCGTCGATCCTGGACGACGTGGCGACGATGACCCAGGTCGCCACGAAGAAGACCGCCGGCGTGCTCGGCGACGACCTCGCGCTGAGCGACCGGCCGCACCGGGCGCAGCCTGTCTTGCGGCAGCGCGGCACGCGGCTTACCGTGTCGCCATGACCGACGCCCCGCTCCGCACCCACCGATTCGACGCACTGCGGCCCGGCCCGCGGCTGATCCTGCTGGGCGGCGTGCACGGCAACGAGACCAGCGGCAGCATCGCGCTCGAGCGGCTCGTCGCCGCGATCGACGCGGGCGAGATCGCGCTCGAGCGCGGCACGCTGACGGTCGTGCCGGTCGCCAACCCGCTGGCGCGCGCGCACCGGCGCCGCGAGGGCGAGCGCAACCTGAACCGCATGCTGCGCCCGACCGCGGTGCCGCGCGACCACGAGGACCGGATCGCCAACCGGCTCTGCCCGCTGCTCGAGGCGCATGACGTGCTGCTCGACCTGCACTCCTTCCACACCGACGGCGAGCCGTTCGCGATGATCGGTCCCGAGGACAACGACGGCCCGCTCGAGCCCTTCGCGCAGTCCGCACGCGAGCAGGCGTTCGCGCTCGCGCTGGGGGCGCCGCGGCTCGTCGAGGGCTGGCTCGACACCTACGCGCGCGGCGTGCGCCGGCGGGTCGCGCGCGACGCACCGGGCGCGGACCCCGAGTACGGCGTCGGCACGACCGAGTACATGCGCTCGCGCGGGGGCTGCGCGGTCACCCTCGAGTGCGGGCAGCACGACGATCCGGCCGCGCCCGCCTTCGCGCTGCACGCTGCGCTGCGCGCGCTCGCGCACCTCGGGATGGCCGCCCCGTCGACCGAGCCCGCGACCGCGCCCCGCGAGGTGCTGCAGCTGGTGGAGGTGTTCGACCGCGAGCACGCCGACGACCGGCTGGCCCGCGCCTGGAGAAGCTTCGAGGCGGTGCGCGCCGGCGAACCGATCGGCCTGCGGCGCGACGGCAGCCCGGTGGCCGCGCCCGCGGACGGGTTCGTGGTCTTCCCGAACCCGAACGCGATGCCCGGGGCCGAGTGGTTCTACTTCGCGGTGCCGAGCGCGCGGCGGCTCTGAGCGTACCGAGACGCGATCGGCGCGACCCCCTGCGGATCGTCCGTGCCGGCCCCCCCGGGCGAGTGCCCCGCCCCGTGGCGCGGCGTTCCTCGGCGGATGGCGCCGGACCCCGTATGCTCCGGCCCTCACCTTTCCACGCCCGAGGCGACCGATGAAGCTCCGGATGGCCGAGAACTCGCTGTTCGCGATCCTGCTGCGCAAGCCCTGGTGGGTCAGCGCGCTGACCGCGCTCGCGCTGATCGCCTTCGCCCGCTTCGGCGTGCCCGCTGCCTACTTCGTGTTCGCGCTGCCGATCGCGCTGCCGTTCATCGTCATCGCCTGCATCACCGGCTGGCGCACGCTGCAGGCGCCGAGCGCCTCGCATGTGGCGGCGACCGAGCAGGCGGTGCGCGCGATGGGCGCGGCCGAGTTCGGCGCAGCGCTCGAGCAGGCCTGGACCCGCGAGGGCTGGCAGGTGGCCCGGGCTGCGGACGGCGGCGCCGACTTCGCGCTCACGCAGGGCTGGCGGCGCAGCGTCGCATCGTTCCGGCGCTGGAAGGTCGCGCGCACCGGCATCGAGCCGCTGCGCGAGCTCGCCGCCGCGCGCGAGCGGGCCGAGGCGCACGACGCGCTCTACGTCGCGGTCGGCGAGGTCAGCGAGCAGGCGGTCGCGTTCGCGCGCGCCAACAAGATCCGGATCCTGCGCGCCGAGGACCTCGCCCGGCTGCTGCCGCCGCCGGGCAACGCCCTCCTCAGGCGCTTCTCCGGCTGATCACCTCGAAGCCGAGGTCGACGCCGCGGGGCGCGGCCGGGTCCGCGTCGAAGCCCGCGGCGAGCCGCTCGAGCACCAGCCTCGCCGCGGTCGCGCCGATCAGCGCGCCCGGGATGCGCACCGTCGTGAGCGGCGGGTTCGACGTGCGGGCGAGCTCGAAGTCGCCGAAGCCCGCGATCGCGAGGCCCTCGGGCACCGGTACGCCGCGGCGCTGGCACACCTGCACCGCGCCGAACGCCGTCACGTCGTTGACGAAGAACGCCGCCTGCGGGGGCGTGGCGCGATCGAGCAGCGCCTCGGCCGCACGCTCGCCGGAGGCGATCGTCACGCCGAGCTCGTCGAGCATCGCCACGTCGGGCTCGAGCCCGAGTCCGGCCATCGCCGCTCGGTAGCCGGCGAGACGCTGCGCTGCCCGCTGCTCGATGCCGGGCGGCGTGCCGACGAAGGCGATTCGCCGGTAGCCACGCGCACCGAGCGCCAGCGTCATCGCACGCGCCGCCTCGAAGTTCGAGAAGCCGACCGCCCGGTCGATCGGGTCTTGGGCCAGGTCCCAGGTCTCGACCACCGGCAGCCGCCGCGCCCGCAGCAGCGTGCGCACGCCCGGCGCATGGTGCGTGCCGGTCAGCACGACCGCGACCGGCTGCTGCCCGAGCAGCGTGCGCAGGATCGCCTCCTCGGCCTCGATCGAGTAGCCGGACACGCCGATCAGCACCTGCAGCCCCTGGGCGCGCAGGCCGTCTGCGAGGGCGTCCACCGTCTCGGCGAAGATCGCGCTGCGCAGGGTCGGCACGATCGTCGCGACCATCCGCGAGCGCTGCGACTTGAGCGTGCCGGCGGCGAGGTTGGGCACGTAGCCGGTCGCCTCGATCGCGGCGCGCACCCGCTCGCGCACCTCGGCCGACACCCGCTCGGGTGTGCGCAGCGCCCGCGAGACCGTGATGGTGCCGACCCCCGCCTGCGCGGCGACGTCGGCCATCCTGGGCGGCGCGCCCGGCGCGCGGCGGCTCACCGCGGAGGGCTCACGGCGGCTCAGACGCCCTGATCCGACAGCTCGATCTGCAGGGCGTCGCCCTCGACACGGACCGCGTAGGTGCGCAGCGGCTCGCAGGCGGGCGGCCCGTCGACGCGCCCGGTCGGGATGTGGAAGCGGCCGTTGTGCATCGGGCACTCGATGACGTCGTCGAGCACGAAGCCCTCGGCGAGCCGCGCCACCGCGTGCGTGCAGATGCCGTCGGTCACGTAGTGACGGCCCGCGATCCGGTAGGCGCAGAACACATGGCCGTCGCGCAGCACCTCGACCACATCGTCGTCGGGCACATCGGCCGTCGGGCACAGGGAGACCCACATGGCGGGGCCCCCTCAGCCGCCTGCGGCCCGCGGTCCCGACGCGGCCTGCGGCAGCGGGTGGTACGCGGTGACGCTCGGGTCGGTGCGCTGCGCGAGGATCGTGCGCACGATCTCGGCATGCGCGGCGAAGAGCCCAGGGCTCGGCTCGGGCAGCTGGTCGCGGATCGCGGCGTTGAGCGCCGGCAGCGCGTGGAAGGGCACCGACGGGTACACGTGGTGCTCGATGTGGTAGTTCATGTTCCAGTACAGCACGCGCGGCAGCCATGCGTTGCTCATCGAGCGCGTGCAGATCCGGTGGTCGTTCACGTCCTGCGCCATCGCCATGTGCTGCGTCGTGATGAACGAGTACACGCCGAACGCCCCGGCGAAGCGCGGGATGAAGAAGTACAGCATCGGCACCCAGGTCTGGCCGATCACGGCCCAGGCGAGCAGGCCGACATAGCCCGCCATCAGCAGGCGCGCCTCGCGCACCACGGTGGCCGCCTGGTTCTCCGGCAGGTAGGTGCGCTCGCGGTCGGTGATGCGCCCGCGGGCGTGCCGCACCATGAGCTTCGCGCGCGGCCAGAACTCGAGCAGGCCGATCACGTCGCCGAACCAGGTGCGCAGCCGCACCGGGTTCGTGTAGCCCATCTGTGCGTCGACGGTCCAGTGCCAGGTGTGCGTGTGGTGGTGCGAGTGCGCGAAGCGCCGGTGGGTCGGCGACTCGCCCCAGACGAAGGAGCTCGCCCAGAGCACCGCCTCGTTCAGCCAGCGGGTGCGGAACGCGGTGCCGTGCGCACATTCGTGCGACGGCGCGTAGGCGAACCCGAGCACGAAGCCGTAGGCGACCACCGCCGGCACGATCCAGAGCGAGCCGCGCGACAGGTGGATGGCGATGCCGCCGGCCAGCAGCAGCACGGCCCAGACGGCGAGGAAGTAGAGCCCCGGTGCGTCGGAGCGCTTCATCAGGCTCTTGAGGACCGCGCGGTCGATACGGGGCTCCCACCAGGCGCTGCGGACCGTCTGCACGGGTGCGGTGGCCGACATGCTCGTCTCCTCGTCCCGAAGGGCCCGCGCGCCGGCCGGTCCGGAGCGGCAACCCGAGGGTCAGGCGAAGATGGTATCGATACCATCCGGCACGGTCAATCGGGCCGGCAGGACGGCCGAGGCGGGTCCTGCCGAGTCAGGCCGGGGCCTGCTCCGTCATCCCGCGCCGCCCGCCGGATCCGGCGCCGCTCAGCCGCCGGCCAGGAACGGCGGGACGCGCAGCCCCTCGCGCACGCGGCGGTCCATGTCGGCCTCGGCCGAGCGGATGGCCGGCAGCCGCGCCGCCACCTCGGCGAGGCGCTCGCGCGGCACCACGACGACGCCGTCCTCGTCGGCCACCACCACGTCGCCGCTCGCCACCCGGACCCCGGCCAGCACGACGGGGGCGCCGACGGTGCCCGGGCCGCTGCGCGCCGGCGAGTTGGGGGTGACGCCGATGCAGAAGGCCGGCAGCCCCACCGCCCGCAGGCCCGGCAGGTCGCGCACGCAGCCGTCGGTGACGAAGCCGACCGCGCCGCTGTTGCGGGCCATGCCGATCACCAGGTCGCCGGTGACCGCGCAGCCGGTGTGGCCCGCGGTGGCGGCCACCAGCACGTCGCCCGGCTGCACCGACTCGAGCGCCGCGCACAGCGCGAGATTGTCCGCCGGGCCGCAGTCGCAGGTCAGCGCCGTGCCGGTGAAGCGGGACTGGCCGGCGATGGCCGGCTTGACGCGGAAGTCGAGCGCGCCGGCACCGCCGAGCGCATCGACGACGAAGCCGGTGGGCACGTCGCGCAGCGCCTCGACCAGGGCGGCGTCGGGTCGGGTCCAGTCGTGCCGCCGGATGCGCGGGGCTTCGTCGAGCATGGGGGTCTCCTCCTCGGTTCGTGGGCCCGATCCTACAGGTGCACCGCAGCATCCCGCCATGCCCCCGGGCCTGCGGCGCACGGAAGGCCCCGCGTTGGTCTCGGGCACCTCGATGCGGTACCCTGCCAGCCGTCGTCCGAATCGGTCCGCTGCCCCGGCCCCACGGCGCTTCCCCTCCCGACACCGGCTCATGATGCGTCGTCCAGCGTGCCGCCCGCGGCCAAGATTTCCGTGATCCGGACAGCGGGCCGACGCGTCGCGTCGCGTGCGCTGCGCGCGGCACCCCGGCTGCAGCGCGGACCGCTGCATCGCGGCCGCATGCAGGAGGCCAGCGGCTCGAGCTGGACCTTCTTCCTCGCCTGGATCCGCGACCCGCGGCGCATCGCCGCGATCGCGCCGTCGAGTCCGTGGCTGGCGGCCGCCATGACCGCCGCGATCGCCCCGACCTGCGCGCCGGTGATCGAGCTCGGCCCGGGCACCGGCGTGTTCACCGATGCGCTGCTCGAGCGCGGCGTGCCGGAGCATCGCCTCGCGCTGGTCGAGCTCGGTGACGAGTTCCTCGACGCGCTGCGCACCCGCTATCCGCGCGCCACGCTCGTGCGCCAGGATGCCTCGCGGCTGGGCTCGATCCAGTTCTTCGGCGGCGAGCTCGCCGGCGCCGTGGTCAGCGGCCTGCCGCTGCTGTCGATGCCGCCGGCGCGCGTGCGCCGCGTGCTGCAGGACGCCTTCCTGCGGCTGCGTCCGGACGGCGCCTTCTACCAGTTCACCTACGGCTTCCGCTGCCCGGTGCCGACCCGCCTGCTCGAGCGGCTGGGCCTGAAGGCCACGCGCGTCGCGATCGCGCTTCGCAACCTGCCGCCGGCAGCGGTCTACCGCATCGAGCGTCGCTGAGCCGACGGCGCGCGTCTGCGCCGGACGCCTCGACGGGCGCCTCGACGGGCGCCTCGCCGGGCGCCTCGCCAGGCGCCTCGCCAGGCGCCTGTCACGCAGCCGTCATCATCCCGAAGCACCTTCGGGGCTACCGATGCCACGGCCGAGCCGACCGCCATGAGCCCTGACCGCAGTGCGATGCCCGATGACGCCGAAGCCTTCCGGCGCATGCAGGACGATCTGATCGACAGCTACGACGAGGAGCTCGAGCTCGAGCTCGACGACCGCATCGGCCGCGACACGCCGCCCGACGCCGACTCCGACGGCACCGACCCCCGGCGCGATGCGCGACTCGCGTACTTCAGGGAGCTGTTCCGCCTGCAGGGCGAGCTGGTCAAGCTGCAGGACTGGGTCGTCCACGCCCGGCTCAAGGTGGTGGTCATCTTCGAAGGACGGGACGCGGCCGGCAAGGGCGGCGTGATCAAGCGCATCACGCAGCGCCTGAACCCGCGGATCTGCCGCGTCGCCGCGCTCCCGGCGCCGAACGACCGCGAACGCACCCAGTGGTACTTCCAGCGCTACGTCTCGCACCTGCCCGGGGCCGGCGAGATCGTGCTGTTCGACCGGTCCTGGTACAACCGGGCGGGCGTCGAGCGCGTCATGGGCTTCTGCAGCGACGCCGAGTACGAGGAGTTCTTCCGAACGGTACCGGAGTTCGAGCGCATGCTCGTGCGATCGGGGATCGTGCTGCTCAAGTACTGGTTCTCGATCACCGACGACGAGCAGCATCTGCGCTTCCTGGGACGCATCCGCGATCCGCTCAAGCAGTGGAAGCTCAGCCCGATGGACCTGGAGTCCCGCCGGCGGTGGGAGGCGTACACGCAGGCCAAGGAGACCATGCTGGAGCGCACGCACATCCCCGAGGCGCCCTGGTGGGTCGTTCAGGCCGTCGACAAGAAGCGCGCTCGGCTCAACTGCATCGCACACCTGCTCGAGCAGATCCCCTACCAGGAGATCGAGCATCCAGAGGTACGACTGCCCCCGCGCGAACACAACGACGACTATCAGCGCAGGCCCACGCCACCCGAGCTGATCGTGCCCGACCGCTACTGAGCCGGGCCCGGGTGCGGCCTGCGGGCCGGCCCGTTGGTGCCGGAGGCGGG
>JAPLQE010000010.1 GCA_026399835.1 Burkholderiales bacterium
CATCGGCGCGGGCCGACACCGCCAGTTCGCTGTCGTCGAACAACGCCGCAGTCTGGCCGGCACTTTCTCGTTCAAGGGGCTCGGTGCTCATGCGCCGATTATCCCTTCAACGAGCCGATTGCTTCACACGTTCTGAGTCGACGTGCGGAGAGGTCGGCCGCTCGGCGGGTGCGAGCGCTGAAATGCCTCGTCTGTTCCCGGGCAGCGCTCGCATGGCAAGTTCTCTTTAACAATCAAACACTTGTCGTTTCAATGCCAAAACGCCTCGGCGACTGGCAGGTGCCCCTGCGCGGAAAATTTGCGAGGTCTCGCAGATGCAGCTCAAAATCCGCGTGAGAGCAGCGATTCGAAGTCCCCTCTCATCCGAGGCCGTTGGCCTCGGCCTCATTGAAGCAAGCGCGAGTTGCGCGGCGACCTGCAGCGCCTCGAGCTCATCCGAGGCCGTTGGCCTCGGCCTCATTGAAGCTTGACCACCAGGCTCACGAAGCGCCGCGCGTAATCGTCTCATCCGAGGCCGTTGGCCTCGGCCTCATTGAAGCTCTCCTGGGCCGCCGCGCGCCATGGGCACCAAGCCGTCACCTCATCCGAGGCCGTTGGCCTCGGCCTCATTGAAGCTCGGCGAATGAATAGTGCTTGGTGCCCGCCACGATGAGCTCATCCGAGGCCGTTGGCCTCGGCCTCATTGAAGCGGGCTGGAAGCTGTCGATAGCCTGTGCCCGCCGCTCTACTCATCCGAGGCCGTTGGCCTCGGCCTCATTGAAGCCGATGCGCCGACGGGTCAACAACGATGGGCGTCGCATCCTCATCCGAGGCCGTTGGCCTCGGCCTCATTGAAGCCGCTCGTCGTCGCTGACACGCGAGCCGCCAACCTTGTCTCATCCGAGGCCGTTGGCCTCGGCCTCATTGAAGCGGTCATCCGAGGTGACTTCCGATGCGCCGACGGGGCTCTCATCCGAGGCCGTTGGCCTCGGCCTCATTGAAGCCTGTGGCGCAGGCGGTGATTGAGGCGTGCGCAAACTCATCCGAGGCCGTTGGCCTCGGCCTCATTGAAGCGTCTCCACCGGCCTGCCCGGCATCGCGAACGAAGTCCTCATCCGAGGCCGTTGGCCTCGGCCTCATTGAAGCCAGGGCGATGCGACCGGCTCGAACCCGTCGGGCACCTCATCCGAGGCCGTTGGCCTCGGCCTCATTGAAGCACGACCATCCACTTCGGCTTCGTCTCCACCGGCCTGCCTCATCCGAGGCCGTTGGCCTCGGCCTCATTGAAGCTTGCTGAACTGAGGTCTGCCCATGCCTGCAGTGTCACCTCATCCGAGGCCGTTGGCCTCGGCCTCATTGAAGCCGGACGTGACTCGCACGAGCCGACGGCCGCCGCCGACTCATCCGAGGCCGTTGGCCTCGGCCTCATTGAAGCGGGTTCAGAATCCACGGGTCATCGAACTGGAACGATTCTCATCCGAGGCCGTTGGCCTCGGCCTCATTGAAGCGCGAGGCGGGCTTCGACATCCCCGACTCGATCGCCGACTCATCCGAGGCCGTTGGCCTCGGCCTCATTGAAGCAATCCCAACTCGACCCACTGCCTCGCGCGGTGCTGCTCTCATCCGAGGCCGTTGGCCTCGGCCTCATTGAAGCGTGACCTTGATCGTGAAGCCGTTGTACGTCTCCATCGCCTCATCCGAGGCCGTTGGCCTCGGCCTCATTGAAGCTGCACCGTCGCGTTTCCGGTCAGCGCAAGCTGAAGCCCCTCATCCGAGGCCGTTGGCCTCGGCCTCATTGAAGCCCCATTGGCACAGCCGTGATGATCGGGCCGTACGGCTCCTCATCCGAGGCCGTTGGCCTCGGCCTCATTGAAGCGCGCGGCGGTGCCCTGCTGCGTGCCGCGCCCGATCATGCTCATCCGAGGCCGTTGGCCTCGGCCTCATTGAAGCGCCTTCGCGGCCATCCGGTCGTTCGAGCGCTTTGCCTCATCCGAGGCCGTTGGCCTCGGCCTCATTGAAGCGCGATGGTCGCGCCGACGCTGGTGCAGACCGGCTACGCTCATCCGAGGCCGTTGGCCTCGGCCTCATTGAAGCAGCGGCCCGGCCGTCGTCGTGGCGCTTCCGACCTGCTCTCATCCGAGGCCGTTGGCCTCGGCCTCATTGAAGCAATGCCCGTCGTTACGACGCCGCCGCCCGTCCCTAGCTCATCCGAGGCCGTTGGCCTCGGCCTCATTGAAGCGCCGTCTCCCGCGCCCGGGTCATCGCCGAGATGTACCCTCATCCGAGGCCGTTGGCCTCGGCCTCATTGAAGCCGATGCGCTGGTTCCGCAACGTCAACCGGCTGCAGAGCTCATCCGAGGCCGTTGGCCTCGGCCTCATTGAAGCCCTTGGGACTCCGCGAAGGCGTGGAAAACGCCGCAGGACTCATCCGAGGCCGTTGGCCTCGGCCTCATTGAAGCGACGTTCCGGTCTTCGGCGAGCTGGGGTTCACCGAGCCTCATCCGAGGCCGTTGGCCTCGGCCTCATTGAAGCCGATGCGCTGGTTCCGCAACGTCAACCGGCTGCAGAGCTCATCCGAGGCCGTTGGCCTCGGCCTCATTGAAGCTGGGCGTCCCCCGATTGCAGGCATTTCAGCAAGGCCCTCATCCGAGGCCGTTGGCCTCGGCCTCATTGAAGCGCGCGCAGGCGAAGCGCCACGTACCGGCGCGTGCTCTGCTCATCCGAGGCCGTTGGCCTCGGCCTCATTGAAGCATCCCGACGAGCGTTCAGCCCGGGCCGCAGGCCATGCTCATCCGAGGCCGTTGGCCTCGGCCTCATTGAAGCACCGGCGCGAGTCTCGACTCGACCAAGTGGAACGACGCGATCTGCTCATCCGAGGCCGTTGGCCTCGGCCTCATTGAAGCGTCATATCGGCGGTCATGCGCGCGATCTGGTCGGTCACTCATCCGAGGCCGTTGGCCTCGGCCTCATTGAAGCATGGACGCCACGGGGTACGCGCCTGGCGTGACCGACCCTCATCCGAGGCCGTTGGCCTCGGCCTCATTGAAGCGAGCCGATGCACGCAGTACCCGGCGCAGAAGGGTGGACGCCTCATCCGAGGCCGTTGGCCTCGGCCTCATTGAAGCATCACCGGCCCCGCGACAACCGGCACAACCCGATCCTCATCCGAGGCCGTTGGCCTCGGCCTCATTGAAGCATCCGCTGCATTACTGACTCCCGCTCCTGCAGCGACTCATCCGAGGCCGTTGGCCTCGGCCTCATTGAAGCGGTTGAGACCATGACGATCGTCCGCGATGGGGTGCGGCTCATCCGAGGCCGTTGGCCTCGGCCTCATTGAAGCGGGCGCGAGACCAACAAGTCGTCGAGGTTGACCTGGCCTCTCATCCGAGGCCGTTGGCCTCGGCCTCATTGAAGCTACACGACCATCTCCGGCCGGGCGTTCGCGAACATCCTCATCCGAGGCCGTTGGCCTCGGCCTCATTGAAGCGTCGGCAGCGTGCCCGGCGACCCTGCGACCGCGCCCCTCATCCGAGGCCGTTGGCCTCGGCCTCATTGAAGCGCGCGCGACCGGGTCGTCCTTCGTGCCCTCGTAGGCCGGCTCATCCGAGGCCGTTGGCCTCGGCCTCATTGAAGCCAGGCCTCGGGCACGTCGCCGATCACCTGGGCGCTCCTCATCCGAGGCCGTTGGCCTCGGCCTCACTGAAGCGTCACTTTCCCGCCGTCGTCTCCGCTGACGTATGCACCGCTCATCCGAGGCCGTTGGCCTCGGCCTCATTGAAGCCGGGCAAGCATCGCGCGGATTGCAAGAGTCAGGTCAGACTTTCATCCGAAGCCGTTAGCCTCGGTCTCATTGCCACTTGACCCATTCGACCAGCGCCCAAGAGAGCAACGCAACTCTTCCAGGAGACCATAACTCGCCACCGACCGCCGACCCGCCTCCCTCAAGCCAGCCTGAACGTCGACACCGCCTGCACCAGCTGCCCGGCCTGCTGCTTGAGGCCCTCGGCCGCCGCCGCGCTTTCCTCGACCAGCGCCGCGTTCTGCTGCGTGACGCGGTCCATCTGCGAGACCGCCTCGCCGACCAGCGACACGCCGCGGCTCTGCTCCTCGCTCGCCGAGCTGATCTCGCCGACGATGTCGGTCACCTTGCGGATCGACGCGACGATCTCCTGCATGGTCGCGCCGGTGCGATCGACCAGGGCGGTGCCGCTGTTCACGCGGCCGACCGACTCCTCGATCAGCCCCTTGATCTGGCGCGCGGCGTCGGCGCTGCGCTGCGCGAGCGTGCGCACCTCGCTCGCCACCACCGCGAAGCCGCGGCCCTGCTCGCCGGCGCGTGCGGCCTCGACCGCCGCGTTCAGCGCCAGGATGTTCGTCTGGAACGCGATCCCGTCGATCACGCCGATGATGTCGGCGATCTTGCGCGAGCTCTCGTTGATGCCGCGCATCGTCTCGACCACCTCGCGCACCATCTCGCCGCCGTGCTCGGCGACCTGCGACGAGCCGATCGCCAGCTGGTTCGCCTGGCGCGCGTTGTCGGCGTTCTGGCGCACCGTCGTGCCCAGCTCCTCCATCGAGGCCGCGGTCTCCTGCAGCGAGCTCGCCTGCTGCTCGGTGCGCGCCGACAGGTCGGAATTGCCGCTGGCGATCTCGCCGCTCGCGCCGGCCACCGCATCGGCATTCGAGCGGACCTCCTGCACGGTGCGGGCGAGGTTGTCGCGCATGGTGCCCAGCGCCGCCATCACGCTGTCGGTGTCGCCCGCGCGCAGCTCGATGCGGGTCGCGAGGTCGCCCGCGGCCACCGCGCTCGCCACCTCCTTGAGACGCTCGGGCTCGCCGCCGAGCCGGCGCATCACGCGGGTCACGTACCAGGCGAAGCCGCCGATCCCGAGGCCGACGAACAGCACCGCGCCGATGACCAGCTTGCGCACGAGGATCGCCTCGTCGCCGACGGCGGCGAGGTCCGACTGCAGCACCGTGCCCTGGCGGTTCTTCTCGGCGTTGAGCGGCGCGAGCAGCAGGTTGCGCGCCGGCACCGTCTTGTCGGCCAGGAATGCGAACGCCTCTGCCTTCTTGCCTTCGCGGATCAGGATGACGTTCTCCCCGGCGACCTTCAGGAAGCTCGAGAGCAGCGCCGGCAACGGTGCGTGCGCATCGCGCCCGGCCTGCGTGACCATCGCCTTGCCGAAGTCTTCGAGCTTCTCCTCGAGCAGTCGGCCCTTGTCGGCGACATCGGCGAGCGCCACGCCCATCTCCTCCGGGGTGCGCGCGAGGATCGCGTGACGCAGCTGCAGCGAGGCTCGCGTCACGTTGAGCTCGAGCTCGGCGATGCGCTGCAGCTGCGGCACGCGCGCGGCGCCGACGAGCTCGGCATGGGCGGTCAGCTGACCGATCAGCACCCAGGTCATCGCGGCCACGCCCACCATCGCGGCGATGAGCATCGTGCTGATGGCGAACAGGCGCTGCGCGAGCGTGAATCGATTCGAAGACGGCATGGTGGAGGGTCCGGGTAGCTCGGAGAATGGGCCGGGTCGCGCAGGGCTGCGCCCGGTCGTTGTTCTTGACCAGAACAAAATAGGGTCTTCCCCATGGCCCCGAACCCACGAAAAGCCTGGCCAAACCCGGCCGTTTACGGCGCCGGTGGCCGATCGTCCGCCCGTCCGCCCGTCCGCCTGCGCCGTCCGCCTAAGGCAGGTTCTCGCGCGTGACGATCGAGAATCGCACCGGCTCCACACCCGCCATCGGGTCGCCCCCGTCGCGTGCATTGGACAGGATGCGCACGCAGGCCTGCACCATCGCCTGCGACCCGGTACGTCCCTTCCCGGACCTGACGACGCTCTGAGGCTATCCTCACGGTCCCCGACGACGCGCCAGCGCCTCCCGCCGATGACCGACCGCATCCTCGCCACCTACCTGATCGAGACGCCGCTCGATCCCGCCCGCGTCGCCGACGTGCTCGCCGGCGAGCAGAGCAGCGGCACCTTCGTGCGGGTGGCCGGCGAGACCGACGACCTGCGCGCCCGCAGCCGGGCCACCGTCGAGCACATCGAGCCGCTGGCCGATGCGCCGGCGCCGAGCCTGCCGAACGCCTGGCTCGAGCGCCGCGGCGTGGGCGGCCCCTGGCACCGCGCTCGCATCACCGTCGCGTTCCCGCCGGCCAACCTCGGGCGCAACCTGCCGACGCTCGCGGCCACGGTCGCGGGCAACCTGTTCGACCTCGGCGAGACCACCGGCGTGCGGCTCGAGCAGCTCGTGCTGCCGGCCGCGTTCCGCGCCCGCTTCGAGCGGCCGGCGCAGGGCGTGGCCGGTACCCGCGCGGCCACGGGCGTGGCGCGCGGGCCGCTGGCCGGGACGATCATCAAGCCGAACGTCGGGCTGTCGGCGACCGAGACCGCGGACCTGGTCGAGGCGCTGTGCCGCGCGGGCATCGACTTCATCAAGGACGACGAGGTCAACGCCGACGCCGAGCACGCGCCGCTCGCCGAGCGCGTGCCGGCGGTGATGGAACGCGTGCGACGCTGGCAGCACGAGTCGGGCAAGCACGTGATGGTCGCGTTCAACATCAGCGACGAGCACGAAGCGATGCTGCGCCACGCCGAGCTCGTCGAGCGCGAGGGCGGCAGCTGCGTGATGGCGAGCCTGAACTGGTGCGGCTTCTCGGCAATCCAGTCGCTGCGCCGGCACACGCGGCTGGCGATCCACGGCCACCGCAACGGCTTCGGCATGTTCGAACGGCATCCGGCGCTCGGCATGGGCTTCCAGCCCTACCAGGCGATGTGGCGGCTGGCTGGCGTCGACCACCTGCACGTGCACGGGCTGGGCGGGAAGTTCGCGCAGGCCGATGCCGACGTCGCGCAGGGCGCGCGCGACTGCCTCGCCCCGCTCGCCGATCCGGCCGACACCGCCGACCGCGTGATGCCCGCGTTCTCCTCGGGCCAGTGGGCCGGCACCCTGCCCGCGACCCTCGAGGTGGTGCCCGACGGCGACCTGCTGTTCATGTGCGGCGGCGGCATCCTCGCGCATCCGGGCGGCCCGGCGGCAGGCGTGACGAGCGTGCGCCAGGCCTGGGCCGCGGTGCAGGCCGGCCGCACGCTGGCCGATGCGGCGCACGACGCGCCCGAGCTGCGCGAGGCGATCGCGTTCTTCGGAGCATGAGCGGCCCATGAGCGGCCCGTATATCGCCTGGGTCGGCGACGACTTCACCGGCGCCTCCGACACCCTCGCCACGCTGGCCACGGGCGGCGCGCGCGCGCTGCTGTTCCTCGACGTGCCCACCCCCGCGCGCCTCGCCGCGGTCGGGCCGCTCGAGGCGGTGGGCGTGGCCACCGCGGTGCGCTCGATGGCGCCGGCCGCGATGCGCGAGGTGCTCGCGCCGATCGCCGACTGGCTCGCCGGCAGCGGCGTGCCGGTCGTGCACTACAAGGTCTGCTCGACCTGGGACAGCGCGCCCGGTACCGGGAACATCGGCGAGGCGGTCCGCACGCTGTGGCGGCCCGCGTATGCGCCCTGGGTGCCGCTGGTGGGCGGGCAGCCCAGCCTCGGGCGCTGGTGCGCACACGGCCAGCTGTTCGCGCAGGCGGGGGCGGGCGGGCCGGTGTACCGGATCGACCGGCATCCGACGATGAGCCGCCATCCGGTCACGCCGATGGGCGAAGCCCGGCTCGCGGTGCACCTCGCCGCGCAGGGCTGCGCGCCGGTGGCGCGGGTGGACCTCGCGGCGTTCGCGGGCGGCGCGCCGGCGATCGATGCGGCGATCGTCGCGGGAATGGGCACGGGCGCGCCCGAGCATGCGACCGGCGCGCCGCACACCGTGCTCTTCGACACGCTGAGCGCCGCCGACCTCGCCGCGACCGGCGCCGCGATCGCGCGCCATGCGCACGGCCGCACGGTGCTCGCGGTCGGCGCGAGCAGCGTCGCGCAGGCGATGCTCGCCCGCTGGCGCGCGAGCGGCGTGCTGGCCGCGGCGGTCGAGCCCTCGGTGGCGCGGGCCGCGGTCGCGCCCGCGCGCGGGCCGGTCTTCGTGCTGGCGGGCAGCCTGTCGCCGCTGTCGGCACGGCAGGTCGCGCAGGCACGCGCCTACGAGCGCGTGGCCCTCGACGCCGGGCGGCTCGCCGCGGGCGACGCCGGCTATCTCGAGGCCACCGCCCGTGCGATCGGCGCGCGCCTGGCGCAAGGCGCGCACGTGCTCGCCGGCACCTCGATCGCCGGTCCCGCGCCGCGCGGCGCCGACCCGGCGCTCGCGCCCGCCTGCGGCGCGCTGCTGGCGGCCGTGCTCGGGCAGGCGCGCTGCGCACGCGTGGGCGTCGTCGGCGGCGACACCTCGAGCCGCGCGGTGCAGGCGCTCGCGCCCTGGGCGCTCGGCTGGGTCGGCCGCGTCGGCGCGAGCTCGCCGGTGGTCCGCGCCCATGCCGACGATCCGGCGGTCGACGGGCTCGAGCTGATGCTCAAGGGCGGCCAGATGGGCGAGGACGACGTGCTCGACCGGCTGGTGAGCGGCGACGCGCACCGCTGAGCCCAGCGCCACCGGGCGCGCCGGGACCGGCATCGCGGCCGCTGGAACGGCGGCCGCGGGCCGCGCTCGACGCGCGCAGACCACTCGGGCATCCTCGGCGGCTCCCGACCGCACTGCCACGCACCGATGACCCTGCCCAGCCCCGAGACCCTGCTCGCCGCCGCCGACGCCGGCCACTCGCTGCCCGCCGCGGTACCGGGCGGCGCCGACCCCGCCGACATCGACGCCGCGCTGCGCACGCAGGCCGCGGTCGCCGCACTGCGCCGCGCACGCGGCGAGTTGCAGGTCGGCTGGAAGATCGGCTTCACCAACCGGACGATCTGGCCCCTGTACGGCGTGCAGCAGCCGATCTGGGGCCCGGTGTGGGACACGACGCTGACGCTGCTCGAGGGCACCGACGCGCAGGCCGCGATCGCGCGGCTCGCCGAGCCGCGGCTCGAGCCCGAGATCGTGCTCGGCCTGAAGGCCTCGCCGCCGCCCGACGCCGATGCGCACGACGCGGCCTCGAGCGCGGCGCTGCTGGCCTGCGTCGACTGGGTCGCGCCCGGCTTCGAGATCGTCCACAGCGTGTGGCCGGGCTGGAAGTTCGGCGCCGCGCAGGGCATCGCCGCGCAGGCGCTGCACGGCGCGCTGCTCGTCGGCCCGCGCGTGCCGCTCGCCGCACTCGGCACCGATCCGGCCGGGGCGCTGTCGGCGCTGCGGCTCGAGCTGTGGCGCGACGGCGAGCGCATCGCCCAGGGCGTCGGCTCGAACGTGCTCGACGGCCCGCTGCAGGCGCTCGGCCATCTGGTCGCAGGCCTCGCCGCGCGCGGCGAGCGCGTGGCGGCGGGCAGCGTGGTGACCACCGGCACCCTGACCGACGCGCAGCCGCTCGCCGCGGGCCAGACCTGGCGCACGACGCTCGCGGGCGTGCCGCTGCCCGGCCTGACCCTCGGGGTCGCCTGACCATGGCGGGCACCCCCCAGGACATCACGCGGGCACCCGAGGCCACCGACATCGAGGCGGCGGCCGCACGGATCGCGCCGCACGTGCGGGTCACGCCGACGCTCGCGCTCGAGCACGCGCCGTGCCGCATCGAGCTCAAGCTCGAATGCCTGCAGGTCTCGGGCACGTTCAAGGCGCGCGGCGCCTTCGCCCGGCTGCTGTCGGCGCGCGAATCCGCGCTCGCCGCGGGCCTGCCGCCGCCGTCGGGCGTGGTCGCGGCCTCGGGCGGCAACCACGGCATCGCGGTCGCGCATGCGGCGCGCGCGCTCGGGATGTCCGCCGACGTGTTCGTGCCGCGCACGACGCCCGCCGCGAAGCTCGCGCGGCTGCGCGGGCTCGGGGCGACGGTGCATGCCGTGGGCGACGAGTACTCGCAGGCCTTCGCGGCGAGCCGCGCCTGGGCGGCCGAGCGGGGCGCGCTCGAATCGCACGCGTACGACCAGTTCGACACGCTCGCGGGGCAGGGCACGCTCGCGCGCGAATGGCTGCGCCAGTCGCCCGACCTGGACGTGCTGCTGGTCGCGGTGGGCGGCGGCGGGCTGATCGGCGGCATCGCCGCCTGGCTCGATTCGGCCGCACGCGCCGGCCAGCGGGTGCCGCGCCTGGTCGCGGTCGAATCCGAGGGCTGCCCGACGCTGCACGCGGCCCTGGCCGCGGGCCGGATCGTCGAGATCACGCCTTCGGGGCTCGCCGCCGACTCGCTCGGTGCGCGCCGGGTGGGCGAGCTGATGTTCCCGCTCGCGCAGCGGCGCATCGAGCGCGCCGTGCTCGTGCCGGATGCCGCGATCGCCGCCGCGCAGGCCGCGCTGTGGCGGCAGGTGCGCATCGCCACCGAGCCGGGCGGCGCCACCGCCCATGCCGCGCTCGCCTCGGGCGCCTTCCGGCCCGCCGACGGCGAGCGCGTCGGCGTGCTGGTCTGCGGCGCGAACGTCGACCTGCGCGCCCTGGCCGACGGGGTCGACGCGGCGGCCTGACCGGGGCGGGCAGCGGGTCGGAGGCCGCCTCGAATCGGCTGCGCCGCCCACGGCCCCGGTAGGCACCCGGGTTGCGTGCGCCGCGAACGGTGACACAATGGCCTCGAACGGCCTGTCGCCCGTCCGCCCGAATCGCCCGCCCGGAACGTACGGGACGTGCGCCGCGGCTGCGACAGGCATAGGATGATGTCGATCTTCCCGCCGTGGCGACTCGGGCCCCGGCACGACTCCCGGGTAGCGCCATGGCCGATCTCTCTCCCTCCCAGCGAACCGCAGGCACCGGCCGCATCCTCATGACGGCCGGCGCCCTGGTCGCGCTCGAGGCGATGTGGCAGGGCTCGGTCGCGCGCACCGTCATCGCCAGCGGCCTGCTCGCCGTCGGCGGCGGCCTGCTGTTCTTCGCCAAGCGCGCCGACTGAACGGTCGCGCCCCGGGGCCGCCCCCGCCCGGCGGGCACGTCCTGCCGCCCCCTGCGCCCTTCCTGGCGACGCACCCCTGATGGACTTCGAGGCGATCCGAGTCGACGGCTTCCCGATCGACGCCGAGCTCATCGACGCCGGCAACGTCGGGCCCGATCTCGCGGCGGCGATGCATGTCTACCTGGCCACGCCGCGCGCACTGGTCTGGCGCAACCCCTCGCCCGACTGGAAGCTGTTCGTGGTGCTGTTGCCGCTGGCCTCGCGGCTGTCGCTGATGGCCAACCCGATCTTCTCGCAGCTGGTGCGCGACTGGGGCCACACCATCCGATTCATCGGCGTGGACCGCGACCAGTGCGTGCACGACTTCCGCAGCCTGCTGACCGACACCACGCTGCGCAAGCTCGTCGACGCGCTCGCCCGCTGGCTGCACGAGGCCGGTCCGCGCGAGGGCGATGGCCTGCCCGCACGCGCCGCCGAAGCCGCGACGCTCGACGTGCTGTTCGCCGCGCTCGGCGACGCGATGCTCACCATCCTCGAGGCGCGCCGCAACGACTGGGGCCGGCACCTGGCACGCGAACACCGACTGGAGCCCGGCGAGCCCGGCTCGCTGTTCGACCGCGCGTCGCGCTACCCCGACTTCCTCGCGCAGCTGCGCCATGCGCTGCGCCACGAGCTGCTCGACGTCGCCACCTACGGCCGCGTGCTGCGCTCGATCGACCTGCGCGAGGCCGCGGCCGAGCAGCGCGCCGCCGCGATGATCGAGGGCACGCTCGAGCCGGTGACCCTGGTCAAGCTCGGACGCACGCGCGCCGGCCGGCACCTCGGCTGCTACAACTGGCTGCTGACCCACCCGCGCCACGCCGCGCAGCGCGCGTACGTGCTCGGCAGGCTGCCGCTCTTCGCGCAGTGCTTCGCCGATACGCTGATCGACGCGACGCCGCGGCGCCGCACCGGGCTGGTCGCCGCGGCCGAGCATGACGCACGCGCCGCGCTCCTGCCCGACCTCGCGCGGGAGTCGCTGCGCCAGGCCATCGACTCCGGCCAGGACCGCTGGGTGATCGAGGCACTGGCCGCGCACTTCGGCGTGCAGCACAACGTGCTGCGCGCGCTGTGGCGCCACTGCCCGTCGGCCCTGCAGGCACCGCCCACCTGGCACCTCAAGCAGATCCTGCTGCGCCTGAACGAGTTGCCCGAGCGGGTCTGGCCGCGCGATGACGCGGGCTGGCTGCAGCTCGCGAGCCGCTCGGTGCCGGCGAGCGCGGGCTGATCGGCGCTCGGGCTGCTCGCGGCATCGGGCGGGCGCCCAGTTCAGACACGCCCCGCGCCGAACATATCGAGATCACGACCCTCAAGCGGCACCAGAGAACCGAGCAGGTGATCGCATCACTGCACAGACAGGGTCGACCCTAGATAGGGTCGGCCCCAACTTGTTCGGCGGCCGATCATGGCACTACAGTTTAAGTTCGAAATCCGCCGCATTCGCGGAAATTTAAAACATGTACGCGAGGCATCTGCAGTAAATTATGACACCCATCGACAGGTTAGTCACCCAGTTCAATCAGGCCAGAGTTGATCTTGGCGCAGAGTTCAATTGGAAGCGTACCGGGCTGCTGCAAGTCAACAACAGAGGCGAGCTGGAAGGAAAAATACTCCAACGGCATATTTTTTCGCGGGAGCGCCTGGGCCTCGATTAGACGCGCAGAAGGGGTGAATTTTAGCAATTCCAAAATCAGGGTTTCTAACATGAGTGAGGTCCGGTCTAAACCCGGCACTTCATTCAAGAATTCCATTTTCGACGGCGCACGTATAGAAACTTGGAGATTCAATGAAAAAGTCCAGTTTTCGGGCGCCAGTTTTCAGCGCACCGTATTTGCTAATGTGGAGTTAAAAAATTCAGACTTCCGGAAGGCAGATCTTCAGAATGCGAAACTATTCGGGGTTGCCTTGGGGGGCTCTGATTTTACTGGCGCGAAATTTACTGGCGCAAGGTTTAACAACACGGATATTTCCGGATGTGATTTATCCAAGGCGATCGACTGGGGCACAGTTGAAGTAGGGAGGGATAAAATATACTACGATAAATACACCCGCTTTCCACCTGGCTTTGTTGTTCCAAACAGCGGGTTATGGGTATTGAACCCTAATTGATCTTTTTAGTCTGCGGCAAGCGTATCTGTCGAGACCCCCCCTCGCGCAGCTCTTAGAAAATCCTGTCCGACCGGACGGATGGCGGCGAACCGGTGCGGATGCGATTTAGGTTCAAATATCCAGCGGTCGTCATCGATAACTGGCGCCGCCCGAACGAAACACATTGCATCCCGCCCTTTGCGGCCAGGGAAAAGTCGAAGTAAAGCGCAATGCTCTATCTTCCGTCGCCGTTCTTTCGCGTAACGTCTCTGCCGTGCCTGGAACACCTCGCCTGTCTCGCGCCCCCGCCGCCGCTCGCTCTGCAGGCACCGGCGCGCTGTCTGGCTTACCCCGGCCACTTCGCGCGGCCAGCGCGGCACCCGCGGCGGCCAACAACATCGCCCGCTTACTGCGCAGCACCAGTCTGCCAACGCCGGCAGCGTCGCAGCTTGCCCCGCTGGCTGCAGGTCTGGCCGAGATTGGCCGCAGGCTGATCGACTTCGCTCCCGTCGCCCGTAGGTTTCTCCCCTTCTCCCTTCTGTCGCTCGGCGGCGATTCGGCGCAACGCTTCGATCCTGCCACCGCGCTGCTGCCACGGCTGACCCAGAGCCGCGCCACGCTGGATCAGACCTTTGAAGCACTCGACGGCCTGGTGACCGCAACAACCCCTTGGCCTGACTTCAGCGGACAGCGCACCGCCCTGCAAACTCTGCTGACGCGCTCGCGCGAGCAGATTCGGGGGCTGGCGGTTTCTCGGCCGGAACAAGCAGCCCGGCAGCTGGCCGCCCTGTTCGACCTGTTCGAGCTGCGCGCCGGCAGCACAGGCGGAGCCGATCAAGGCAGGCTTGCCGCCGCGCGCGGCATCCTGGCACGCAGCCGCCCTTCGCGAGCGGCCGGGCGGCCCCAGGCGGTGCCGGCCCCACCGTCCGCCGCCGCGCCTGGCCCGACTGCTGCGGCCGCATCACGCCCTGGCATAGATCCGGCCGTCGCGGCAGCGCGCACCCGCCTCAAGGCGGTGCAGACCCAGGCCGGCGAGCGCAACCAGCAGGTGGGGGCGCAGCAGCGCACCGCGGCGGCGGGCTGGGACGCTGCGCAGGAGTCGCTGGCTCGCTTCTACTGGCAGGCGGCCGGCCAGCGGGCCGCACAGCCGGCGCTGCGCGGCGCACTTGGCGAAGTGGAAGCCCGCCTGCAGGCGCTGCGCACGGTCTACCGGCAAGCCAACGCCCCGGTGGCGGCGCTGAAAGCGGCCAGGCAGCAGCTGGGGCAGATTGCTGCAGGTGACGGCGGACACGGACTGGCGACGCAGACCGCACAGGCACGCAAGCAAGTGTCCAGCTGGGCGCAGGCGGCCGATGCCCGGCGCGGCCGCCTGAGCGAGCAGATCAACGCGCTGGCGCAGTGGCAGCAGGCCGGGCAGCGGTATGTGCAGGCGCTGGCGGCACCGGGGGCCGGCGCGCGGAAGGCAAGACTGCCGACGCTGCCCGCACTGACTGCGCTGCAAGCGCCCGCTGGAGGCCTTGCCCCCGAGGTGGCGCAGGCCGCGCGCAAGGCAACGGCGGCGCTGCACACGTGGCTGCCCGGGGATGCGCTACGGCCGCAGGAAACCGACGCCCCAGGGACTGATCGCACCGCCTCGCCCGCGGCCGAAATCGACACTGATTCCACGCGGCAGACCGTAGCGTTGCTCACGCCTCGAGAGTCCGAAGACTGGCAGCGATACACCGAGCAATTCCCCGACATTGCCGACCTGATCCGCCACGCTGCGCACGACGCCACCGACGCTGAACTGGCCGAAGCGATCCGCATGCTGCTGCGAGGCGCCGCTGGGCAGGATGTGGTGGCTGCCTTGCGCAATGATGGCGTTGCCTCGGGTGGGTTGCCTCCGGGCGGAAGAACACCCCCTGCTGCCTTGGCTGGCGAAGGACCGGAAAGCGACAATGCATTTCCAGAATTGCCGCTGCATGCCCCTGCGATCGGCGACCCGCGGCAGGGTCGGCGCGCACGCCCGCATGATGCAGCGGTTGTGCCCAGCGGGCCGGCGACCGCCCGTCCGCTACAGCCATTCGAGATCGAGTCGCCGGGTCTGCTGCCCCTGCCTTCAGCTGCGCCAGCGCTGAACGAAACTCGCACCGGCTTCCACTTTTCCTTGTCCATTCCCGGCTCATACGAGCTGTTCGTTCGCGCCTGGACCCAGGACGGCAATCCCCTGCCGGCTCTGTTGTGGTCGGAACTGATCAACACATTCGACCGCCGCGGCCCCATGGAGGCGATTGCAGATACCCTGTCGAAGCGTCTGCCGCCCGAAATCTCGTGGCGTGTATCGATGTTCCCGCCGTCGCCCATCGGCTTGTCAAGCTTCGGCTTAGAGCGCCTGTCTTCGCTTGTGCTGGAGATAGAACCGGCAGTGGCATCGGGCGCGGTCAAGTACGACCCTCGGAAGAAAACCTATTCGCTGAATCTGATCGAAACCCCCGAAGGCCGGAGGCTTGCCGCGCCGCTGGCCGTTCAGGTCGTCGAAGCGCGCGGGGTGGCGCCGTTCGATATCCCGGGCCTGCCGTCGCTGCCGCTGCACCCGAGCTGGAAACACGAGGTGCTCAAGGTCTGGAACGTCACACTCGATGGCCCGATCGACGCACAACTGGCGGCCGCGATCACGCGCGCAATCAACCAGGGGGCGCTGTGCAAGGAGCTGTGGTACCAGCCGGGCCAGATCAAGGCGCGCGCCAAGTGGCGCGTTCGGTTCGCGCTGCCGGGATCGGTAGCCCGTGAGGGCACCCATCGACTCCCCAAGGGCTGGAGCAACCTGGCCGCGCGGCTACTCTCCCCAGATCGGCGGGAGACGCCCGACCAGGTCCTGAAATCGGACTGGCTCGGCATCAAGCTTCGTGCCGGACTGGCGGCAGCTCTTCAGGGCTACCGGCAAAGCATCACATCTTCACCGGCATACGCCAGGAAACAGCCCACCCTGTGGGCACCCTTGCCGACACGGCCACACGCGATGGAACCGGCACCGCTGCCCGACCTCGCATTCGTACCTGGAAGCGTGCCCGGCGTAGCCGGGCGGATCGTTCTGCACGCCCCCGCAGGCGCCGAAGTAGCGGCGCCTGCGGGGCGCGAGCGCCTCGACCCCAAGGCCGTCACGAGGTTGGTGCTCCCCGATGCCGGCAACCGCAGGATCGCCATCTCGGGCGCGGTGCTCAACGCGCTGAACGGCCATGCGGTGCAGGCATCGGACCTGCCCGCGATCACACAGTTCCTGCGCAGCCTGGATATCGCATCCATCGGCCGTGGCCGCTCCGATCGCGGCGTACTTTCGTGGAATGCTGGCGTCGTGTACGAAGTCATGAGCGCATTCGAGCGAGGCCAGCCTTTCCCGCCCGAGACAATCGAAACCATCTACACCGCGATCGAGACGTTCGTCGAGTCTCTGCCATCTGCGTCCGGAACGCTCAACCTGCCAGGCCCATAGCCCGCAGAGCCGCTGCAAGCGCCCTCAATCTCGGAGAACGGAGAATCGCGCCATCTGCGCAGCCACGCCCAGGCCCGCGCCGCGATCAAGGACATCGTGGATGCGGTCGGTCGCGCCTTCTAGGCCGGACCCAAGAGCGGTGCTGCCGAGACGAGCGACGATCGCGGCGGGCGCCTCGGCGAACGCCGCCGGCTACATTGCGCCCGTGCCGCACACCGAACCGTTCCTCGTGCCCGGCGACGACGCGACGCTCGAGATGATTCTCACGGTCGCGCGGTTGCGGCTCGAGCGCGCGGCTGCGGCCACCCGCGCCCCCAAAGACTGGCGCTGGCCCGTGCTCGCGAGTGTCGATTCCCGGGCCTGTCTGGTGTTCCACGACCGCGGCCGCGAGCTGCAGCAGCGCGCGGGCTGATGCGTCGGTCCACACCGGCGACGCGCTCGCGCGCCGGGCGTGGAACCGGCTGCACGCTTCGTCGCGGCGCGCCTACCTCGCGCCGCGCACGCCGGGCGGGGCAACCGCGACACCCGATGCGAACCTGGCCGCGCACCTGGCGGCGCGGCTCCCCTGTGCCGCCGAGTCCGAACCGGAGTTCGCGTGGTTCGCAGCAATCGTGCTGCGGGTCCGCACGCTCGAATGGCTGCGGCTCGATAGCGCCGGCCACCATCGCGCACGCTTCGAAGCCGACCCCGCGGGCGGCTCGCCCGCGATGCGCTGGGTGCGTCCCTGAGGCGCGTCATAGCGCAACGCTGCCGGTACGCACGAGGCCCACGCCGACCTCGGGCGCACGCGCGCCGGCCGGCACCTCGGCTGCTACAACTGGCTGCTGACCCACCCGCGCCATGCGGCGCAGCGCGCGTACGTGCTCGGCAAGCTGCCGCTCGTCGCGCAGTGCTTCGCCGATACGCTGATCGACGCGACGCCGCGGCGCTGCACCGGGCTGGTCGCCGCGGCCGAGCATGACGCACGCGCCGCGCTCCTGCCCGACCTCGCGCGGGAGTCGCTGCGCCAGGCCATCGACTCCGGCCAGGACCGCTGGGTGATCGAGGCGCTGGCCGCGCACTTCGGCGTGCAGCACAACGTGCTGCGCGCGCTGTGGCGCCACTGTCCGTCGGCGCTGCAGGCACCGCCCACCTGGCACCTCAAGCAGATCCTGCTGCGCCTGAACGAGTTGCCCGAGCGGGTCTGGCCGCGCGATGACGCGGGCTGGCTGCAGCTCGCGAGCCGCTCGGTGCCGGCAGCCGCGGGCTGAGTCAGCCGCCGCGCGGCGCGGGCTTCGGCCCGAGGCTCGTCCACACGATCGCCCCGACCACCAGCACCCCGCCGGCGACCTGCACCCATCCGATCCGCTGCCCGAGCAGCAGCCACGCCAGCGCCATCGAGGCGATCGGCTCCAGGTTCATCGCCGGCGCCGAGTTCACCGCGCCGAGCCGCGGCAGCAAGACGAACAGCGAGGTGAACGCGGTGCCGTAGAGCACGGTCAGCAGCGCCAGGCCCGTCCAGCCCGGCGTGTCCACGGGCCAGGCGAAGCCGTCGATCGCGAGCCCGCCGGCCAACGCCACCGCCGACACCACCCCCATCGACCACAGCGTGCGCACGCGGCCGTCGACCGCGCCCATCCAGCGCGTGGTGAGCAGCAGCGCGGTGCCGAAGGCGAGCGAGGCCGCCAGCCCGAAGCCCACGCCCGCGGCGAAGCGCGCCGGATCCTCGAGCGAGCGCCCGCCCGATCTCAGCACGCCCGGCACGTCGAGGGCCAGCACCAGCCCCGACAGGATCACCGGCATCGCGATCGCGGTGCGCCGCGTCGGGCGCTCGCCGCCGGTCGCCCAGGAGAGCAGCGCCAGCACGACCGGAAAGCTGTTGAAGGTCAGCAGCGCCAGCGCCACCGGGATCCGCGCGACCGATGCGTACAGGCACACGCTCTGCACCGACAGCACCAGGCCGATGAGGACCGCGTGGCGCCGCGTCGGTGCGGCGAGCGACCACGAGGAGCCGGTCGCGCGCAGCAGCACGGCCACCGCGAGCGCGGTGACCGCCGAGCGCACGAGCACCGCGGCGACGACGCTCGTGCCATGGTCGAACGCGAGGCGCGCCGCGACGTGGTTCGACGCGAACAGCACCGCGATCCCGGCGATCAGCGCCAGGCCGACGCCGCGCGGGATCGGGCGCGCCGGCACCTCAGGCACGCCGCTTCAGGTCCTCGCCCCCGATGTAGAAGCGGTTCCAGGTCGGCGCGATCACCACCTCGGCCAGGCACACGTGCGGCGGCGCGGTCACGACATAGCCGATCGCGTCGGCGATGTCGGCGGTGCGCAGCATGCGCGCGACCTCCTCGTCCGACGGCGGCACCGGCCGCGTCTTGAGGATCGGCGTGGCGACCTCGCCCGGGCAGAAGTGGCAGGCGCGGATGCCGTGCGGGCCCTCCTCGTCGTTCAGGCTCTGCACCAGCGGATCGAGCGCGGCCTTGCTCGCGCTGTAGGCCACGCCGGGGAAGTCCTTGTACGCCCAGCCGGCGAACGAGGAGACGACGACGATCGTGCCGGTGCCGGCCGCGCGCATGCCGGGCAGCGTGGCGAGCACCGCGTTCGCGACGCCGGCGAGGTTGATCTGCACGACCTTCGCGAAGCCTTCGGGCGCGAGCTTCTTCCAGCTGCGGTTCGGCACGTTGGTGCCGGCCGCGCACACCAGCACCGACACCGGGCCGTGGCCGGCGACGATCGCCGCGTGCGCCTCGGCGACCGACGCGGGGTCCGACACGTCGGCCCGCGCGACCACGATCTTCAGCCCCTGCGCACCGAGCTCGGCCGCGGTCTTCTCGAGCTCCTCGATGCGGCGCCCCGAGATCGCGACGGTCGCGCCGGCGCGCGCCAGCCACTGCGCGGTCGCGCGGCCGATGCCCGTGCCGCCTCCGGTCACCCAGGCCAGGCGGCCGTCCAGTCCCTGCTGCGTTGCGCTCACCCTCGTCTCCTCGTCCGGTCATGGGCCGGACGGCGGACGCCCCCGGCTACACTGCGCCCGTGCCGACTACCGAACCCTTCCTCGTGCCCGGCGACGACGCGACGCTCGAGGCGATTCTAGCGGCCGCGTGGTCGCTGCTCGGACGGGCCGCGGACCGGGCGCCCGAGGACTGGCGCTGGCCGGTGCTGGCGAGCGTCGATTCGAGGGAACCGGAACGCGGCGCGGCCGATGCACGGGTCGTGGTGCTGCGGCGGGCCGACGCACGCGACTGGACGCTCGAGGTCCACAGCGACGCGCGCGCCGGCAAGCTCGCGCAGCTGCGTGCCGCGCCGCAGGCCTGCCTCGTGTTCCACGACCGCGCACGCGAGCTGCAGCTGCGCGCCTGGGCCGACGCCTCGGTGCACGAGGGCGACGCGATCGCGCGCCGTGCCTGGGACGCGCTGCATGCATCCTCGCGCCGCGCCTACCTCGCGCCGCGCACGCCCGGCGCGCCGACCGCGGCGCCCGATGCGAACCTGCCCGCAGGCCTCGGCGCGCGCCTGCCCGATGCCGCCGAATCCGAGCCCGGCTTCGCATCGTTCGCGGCGATCGTGCTGCGGGTGCGCGCGCTCGAGTGGCTGCGGCTCGATCGCGCGGGCCACCATCGCGCGCGCTTCGAGGCCGGCCCCGCCGGCGGTGTCCCGACCCTGTGCTGGCTGCGCCCCTGATCCACCACGACGGGCCGCGCGCACGCGGCCTGCGCCGACCCGCCTTGGCGGTGCATGCGCGCCGCGCTCGCGCTATCGTGCGGACTCGATCCACCCCATCCGCGAGGCCCTCATGGCCAACCCCACCCTGAAGCAGACGCTCGAGCACGTGGACGCCTGGATCCGCTCGGGCGCCGCCGCGCGCGACGTCGAGCGGCTGGCGCGCGAGACGGTTCGGCGCGCCGCCGAGCGCGTGCCGCCCGAGGCACTGACGCGGCTCGGCGAGATGCTCGAGCGGCTGCGCCCGATCGCCGAGCGCGCGGCCGCCGCCGCGCAGGCGGGGGCCGAGACCATGCGGCGCGCCGCGCAGACGCGTGGGGGCGGCGCGGCGGCGGGCGCCGCGGCCGCGGCGCAGGGCGGGTCGGCCGCGGCGCGCGCGCGTCGCGCCGCGGCGATGTCGGACGGCGACGCGCAGGACACCGCGCCGGCGAGCAAGCGCGCGCCGCGCAAGGCCCCGGCGGCGAAGGGTGCGGGTGCGAAGCGTGCGGGTGCGAGGGGCGCGGGTGCGAGGGGCGCGGGTGCGAAGGGCGCGGGTGCGAAGCGTGCGGGTGCGAACGCCACCGGCGCGAAGGCCACGCGCGCGAAGGGCACGGCCACGAAGGCCGCAGCGACGAAGGCCGCGGGCGCGAAGACCCGTGCGCGCCAGGCACCCGCCGCGAAGGCCCCTGCGCGCAAGGCCGCCGCGAACCGCAGCGCCGCAGCCTGACCCGATCGGGGCCGCAGCGCGCCGCTGACCGCAGCGCCCGCCGCCGAGCAGCGAGGACACCGCCAGCACCATCGCGGTGTCGGCCGCGGCCATCATCGCCTGCCCGCACACCGTGCCGCCCACGCGGGCCAGCCGCGCATCGAAGGGCAGGCGCAGCGTGACCTCGCCGGGCACGACGGACGTGACCTGCAGGCCAAGCGCCTGCACCCACGGCGCGAACAGATCGGCGAGCATCGCCTGCGCATCATCGACGGTCGTCATCGCTCCATCCCCCGAGTCGTCCGGACAGACGATACACGGCGCCGGGCACGGTCATTCTCGTCACCTGCATCCGCGCGGCATCTTGGCGCAGCGCAGCATGGCCGCGGCTGGCGTGGCGCTGGTAACGGGTGTTACAGTTTCGGCCCGCTTCGCGCCCGTCAACCGCCCCCGTCGATGTCGTCCAGCCCCGAGCCCGATGCCCCGCCCGCACCCCGTGCGCCGGTGATGATCGAGGAGATCATCGCAGTCGCCTGCATGGTCGTGCTGGTGCTGCTGACGCTGATCAACGTGGTGATCCGGTACTTCACCGACGAGAGCTTCGCGGCCACCGAGGAGGTCTCGATCTCGCTGATGGTCGTGATGACCGTCGCGGGTGCCTGCGCCGCCGCGGCCCGCGACCGCCACATCCGCATCGAGTACTTCTACGAGACCGGCAGCGCCGCCCGCCGCAAGCGCCTGGCGCTGCTGTCGGCGGCGGTGACCTGCGTGTTCTTCGTCGTGTTGTCGGCGCTGTCGGCGCGCGTGGTCTGGGACGAGTACCGCTACGAGGAGACCACCATGGCGCTCGGCTTGCCACGCTGGTGGTTCACCGTGTGGGTGCCGGCGATGTGCCTGGTGCTCGCGCTGCGCGCAGCCGCCGTCGCGCGCCGGGTGCGACGCGGGCTGATGCTGCCGGGCGCGGACCCCGAGGCCGGTGGCGACCGATGATCGGCCTGATCCTCTTCGTCGCCTTCTTCGGTCTGATGTTCCTCGGCGTGCCGATCGGCGTGGCGCTCGGCGTCGGCGGCATGGTCGCGATCATGCTCGAGAACCCGGACACCCTGCTCTGGGGCACGCTCGCCGCACCGCAGAACTTCCACGCCGGCATCGCCAAGTACCCGCTGCTCGCGCTGCCGATGTTCGTGCTGGTCGGCTCGATCTTCGACCGCTCGGGCGTGGCCCGCCGGATGGTCAACTTCGCGATCGCCTGCACCGGCCGCGGTCCGGGCATGCTGCCGGTGGTCGCGATCCTGGTCGCGATGGTGCTCGGCGGCATCTCGGGCTCGGGCCCGGCGAACGCCGCGGCGGTCGGCGGCGTGATGATCGCGGCGATGGCACGGGCCGGCTATCCGGCGCCGTTCTCGGCCTCGATCGTCGGCGCGGCCGCGGCCACCGACGTGCTGATCCCGCCGTCGATCGCCTTCATCGTCTACAGCGTGATCGTGCCGGGCGCCTCGGTGCCCGCCCTCTTCGCGGCCGGCATGTTCCCGGGCATCCTCGCCGGCCTGGCGCTGATCATCCCGGCGATCTGGCTGTCGCGCCACCACGGCCTGGGCGCCGCCGAGCGCGACCTGCCGCGCCCGCCGTTCTGGAAGAGCCTGCGCGAGGCGTCCTGGGGCCTGGCCGCGCCAGTGCTAATCCTGGGCGGCATGCGCGCCGGCTGGTTCACGCCGACCGAGGCCGCCGTGGTGGCGGTGGTCTACGGCCTGTTCGTCGGCATCTTCATCCACCGCACGATGGGCCTGCGCGACCTGTGGGACACCTTTCGCGAGGCCACCGAGATCTCGGCGGTGATCATGCTGGTGCTGGGGCTGGCCGCGATCTTCGCGTATGCCGTCTCCACGCTCGGCATGGCCGACCCGCTGGTCGAGGCGATCCGCGCGCTCGGCTGGAGCAGCGCGCTCACGCTGACGCTGCTCGCGCTGCTGCTGCTGATCGTCGGCATGTTCCTCGACGGCGTGTCGATCTTCCTGATCTTCCTGCCCCTGCTGCTGCCGCTGATGCGGCTCTACCAGTGGGACCCGGTGTGGTTCGGCGTGCTGATGACCATGCTCGTCGCGATCGGCCAGTTCACGCCCCCGATGGCGGTGAACCTGCTGGTGTCGTGCCGTATCGCCGGCGTGCGCATCGAGCAGACCATCCCCTGGGTGGGCTGGCTGGTGGTCTCGTTCCTGATGGCCGCCGCGCTGGTGGCCGTGTTCCCCGAGCTCGCGCTTTGGCTGCCGCGCTCGCTCGGCTATTGAGTCCTGCAGACGATCCCCCCAAGGAGACACAGAAATGAATCGACGCGAGATCCTGAAGACCGGCGCAGCCGGCGGCGCGGTGCTCGGCTTCCCCGCCCTCCTCAAGGCGCAGAACGCCTACCGGCCCGAATACAAGATGTCGACGGTCGTCGGCACGGCGCTCGCCTGGGGCAAGTGCGGCGAGAACTTCGGCAACTACGTGCGCGAGCGCACCGGCGGCCGGATCAACATCAAGCAGTACCCGGGCTCGAGCCTGGTGCAGGGCCAGCAGGACCGCGAGTTCGCGGCGATGCGCCAGGGCATCATCGACGTGCTGTGCGGCGCGCCGATCAACTGGTCGGGCACGGTCCGCGAGTGCGGCGCGTTCGCGCTGCCGTTCCTGATGCCGGACCACAAGGCGTACGACGCGGTGATGGCGTCCGACGCGGTCCAGAAGGACTTCTTCGACATCATCCGCAAGTCGGGCGCCGAGCCGCTCGCCATCGGCGAGACCGGCTACCGCCAGCTGTCCAACAGCAAGCGCGCGATCAGGAAGCCCGAGGACCTCAAGGGCCTGAAGGTGCGCATCGTCGCGAGCCCGATGTACCAGGAGATCATGGCCGGCATGGGCGCGAACCCGACCGCGATGAGCTGGGCCGACGCGCAGCCCGCGATGGCCTCGGGCGCGGTCGACGGCCAGGAGAACCCGATGGAGCTGTTCCTCGGCCTGAAGGTCCACCAGCTCGGCCAGAAGTTCGTGACCAAGTGGAACTACTCGAACGACATCCTGCTGATCGCGATCGCCAATCCGATCTGGCAGTCGTGGTCGCCGGCCGACCAGAAGATCGTCCGCGAGGCCGCGCTCGACGCCACGAAGGAGAACCTCCGCCAGGTCCGCGACGTCTACGCCAAGGACGTCGAGCTGGTCCGCGCCCTGGGCGTCGACGTGACGGTGCCGACCCCCGCCGAGATGGAGCAGTGGCAGATCGCCTGCCGCCGCCCGTACGCGCGCTGGAAGGCCCAGATCAACCCGGGGCTGATCAGCAAGTTCGAGGAGGCCGTCGCCCGCAGCCGCAAGGCCTGAGGGACGACGTGACCCGCGCACGCACCCCGGCGGCAGCCCGCAGCGACGCGCCGCCGCACGAGCGCACGCTGCTCTTCGCGATGGTCCGGCTGGTCAACCTGACCGCGCGGCCCTTCCAGGAGGGCATCGGACGCAGCCACCGGCTCGGTCTGTCGGAGTGGCGGGTGCTCGCGGTGCTGCAGGCCCATCCCGGGTCGGCGGCCACCGCGATCGCGCAGCGCACCGGCCTCGACAAGATGAGCGTGTCGCGCGCGCTCGCCTCGCTCGAGTCGGCCGGGCGCATCGTGCGCCGGCCCGACCCGGACGACGGGCGCCGCGCGCTCGCCTCGCTCACCCCCGCGGGGCGTCAGCTCTACCGCGCGCTGCGCGGCGAGGCGCAGGCCCGCGAGGCGGCGGTCACCGGGTCGCTGAGCGCGGCCGAGCGCCGGCAGCTGACCGCGCTGCTCGCACGGATGACGGCGTCGGTGCTGGCCGCGGACGGCCTCGAGGACGTCGACGCGGACTGAGCGTCGGGCACCGGGCACCGGGCACCGGGCACCGGGCACCGGGCGTCGCGGCCCGCGGCCGCTCAGTCGAACCCGAACAGCTCGGCCGGCGCCGCCGGCGGCTCCACCCATTCCAGCGTGCCCTCGGCCCACCCGAGCAGCAGCGCACCGAACGGGCTCGCGAGCTCGAACTCGGCCCCCGGCTCGATCACCACGAAGCAGCCGGCATGCACGATGCGGCCGTCGACCTCGAGCAGACCGCCGCGCACCCACAGCTCGACATGGTCGGTCGCGCGCAGCCGCGGCACGCGCACCTGCGGCCGGATCGAGAGCTGCACCATCCGGTGCGCGTCGCCCGTGCCGGCGTAGTCGAACACCATGCGTCGTTCGACGCCGTCGAGGCCGGTGGGCGCCGCGACGAGCGCGTCGACCGCCACGTTGATGTCGGGCGGGACCTCGGGCGCGGGGTTCACCAGCACGGCGTGGCGCGCGCCCGCGTGCAGCGCATGCAGCGGCCCGTCCTGAGGCGGGTAGGTCACCGGTCCCTGCAGCCGCGCGACGAAGAGCGTGCGTGCATAGGTGATCGCGTCGTGCGTCGCACCCTTCAGGTTGATGCCGACCTCGCCGGTGCGGATCGCACCCTGGTAGTCGGTGAGGCCGCCGTCGACGAAGTAGCTGGTGGCCACGCCCTGATGCTGGTGGAGCCCCGAGCGGACCGTCGGCTCCATGCCGATCAGACCGAGGAACCAGCCGCGTTCGCCGTCGCGCCGCACGATCTTCTGCGCGACGCCCGCCTTGCCGGCGTCCTGCCAGGCCATCTCGGCCGGGTCGAACACGTAGACGCCGCCGCGGCCGCCGCGCCGGCGAAGCTCGACGCCGCGGGCCGGCTGGGCGGTGGACACAAGGACGGTCTCGGACATGGTGGGATCTCCTCGTCAGGATCGTAACACTCGTGACGAGTTCGGTCGATGCTGCGATGCATGGTGCCGCCGGCGCCGCTGCGGCCTACACTGGCCGGATGAACCACCGCCCGGCGCATCGCACCGCCCGCCGATGACCCTGTCGCCTTCCACCGGTGCCGGCACGCCGCCCGGCGAGGCGCCGCCGTCCGCCCCGGCCGCCGCCGACGCCGTGCGCGCACCCTTCCCCGAGGTCCGGCGCGTCGGGCCCGGCGCGCCGTTCCGTTGGCTCGCGCACGGTGCGCGCGACTTCCGCGACCGGCCCCTGCCCAGTCTGTTCTACGGGGTGTGCTTCGCGGCGATGGGCTGGCTGCTCGGCGCGCTGCTGCGGCCCGCACCCGGCACGATGATGGCGATGACCGCCGGCTTCCTGCTGGTCGGCCCGTTCATGGCGATGGGGCTCTACGAGGTTGCGCGCCGCGCCGAGGCGGGGCTGCCCTGCAGGCTGTCGGCGACCACCGTGGCCTGGCGGCGCAACCTGTCGAACATCGCGATCCTCGGCATCGGCATGGGCGTGCTGCTCGCGCTGTGGGCGCGCTCCTCGATGATGGTGATCGCGATCTTCTTCCCGCGCCGGATGCCGAGCGTCGCCATCCTGCTCGACGAGATCGCGCGCGGCGAGAACGTCGGCTTCATCGCCACGTGGCTCGGCGTGGGCGCGGCCTTCGCGACGCTGGTCTTCGCGTTCACCGCGGTCGCGATCCCGCTGATGCTCGACCGCGGCACCGACGCGATCACCGCGATGCTCGCGAGTGCGCAGGCCTTCGGCCGCAACCTCGTGCCGATGGCGATCTGGGCCGCGCTGATCGTGTCGCTGACAGGGGTCGGCTTCGCGACCCTGTTCGTGGGGCTGATCGTCACCGTGCCCTGGATCGGCCTGGCGACCTGGCACGCCTATCGCGATCTGGTCGCACCGGCGCCGGGCAGCGCCTGAGCGCGGCTTACGCGTCGAGCGAACCGATCGAGGCGCGGCGTGCGCGGTGCAGGTCGGTGTCGGCGGCGCGCACCAGGCCCTCGAGCCCGAAGGACTTCATGCCCGGCGCGGCCGCGGCGGCGCCGATCGTGCACGACAGGGTCCAGACGCGGCCGGCCAGCGCCAGCCGCAGGCCCTGGACGCCTTCGCGCAGCCGCTCGGTGATCACCGGCAGCGCGTCTTCCGACGCACCGGGCAGCACCGCGAGGAACTCGTCCTCGCGCAGCAGCGCGAGCCGGTCGTCGCCGCGCAACCGGCGGCGCAGGCAGTCGGCGACCGCGCGCGTCACCTGCTCGCCGGCATCGGTGCCGTGCATCGCGCGGATCGCGGAGAACTGGTCGACGTCGACGATCACCACCGCGTCACCGCGGCCCGGGCGGCGCGCGCGTCGGACTCCGGTCTCGCCGGGCTGCGTCCTGAGGCTCGTCTGCGTCTGTCTGTCCATGGTCTCGTCACTCGTGCAACCGTGGACGCAGTCTAGGCCGCGCTCCGCGGCCCTGCGCAGGACATCCGTCACGACGCGCGTCGGTGCGTGCGGCTCGATCCTGCAGGCCCCGCCGTCCGTCGGTCGCGGCGACCCGTTGGCGGGGCAGATCGATTGCGGCGCGTCAATTTCCGCGCCCGACGCCCGCCGGATCGGCCACGGCAGACCCGCTGCGGCAGACCCGCTGCGACCGGTCGTGCCTGGCCGGCTCAGCCGGCGCCGTCGATCACGGCCGGCGCATCAGCGCCTGCGCCGCGGCGACGATCCCCTCGGGACCCAGGCGCGCCTGCGCCTCGAGCCCCGGCGAGTAGCCGACCGGCGCGCGCGGCGCACCGAGCCGCGCGACCCGCGCGGCGCCCGCCTCGGCGATCGTCGCGACGATCTCGGCGCCGAAGCCGGCGACCTGCACCGCCTCGTGCACCACCAGCACGCGCCGCGTGCGCTCGGCCGAGGCGAACACCGCGTCGCGGTCCCACGGCCACAGCGTGCGCAGGTCGATCACCTCGGCGTGGATGCCTTCGGCGGCGAGCGTCCCGGCCGCGGCGAGCGCCCAGTGGACGGCCTTGCTCCAGGTGACGATGGTCAGGTCGCCGCCCGCGCGCGCGACGTTGGCCCGGCCGAGCGGCACCGGCTGCGCGGCATGGACCTCGCCGCTGGTGCCCCACAGCTCCTTGTGCTCGAGATAGGCGACCGGGTCGCCGCAGTCGATCGACGCGCGCAGCAGGCCATGGTGGTCCTGCGGCGTCGCGGGGGCGACCACCACCAGTCCGGGCACGTGCACGAACCAGGCCTCGAGCGACTGCGAGTGCTGGGCGGCCGACGCGCTCCAGATGCCGATCGGCATGCGGATCACCATCGGTACGCGGCCCTGGCCGCCGAACATGAAGCGGTTCTTCGCGGCCTGGTTGACGATCTCGTCCATCGCGCACAGCGCGAAGTCCATCACGCGCATCTCGACCACGGGCTTGAGGCCCGTGAGCGCCATGCCGACCGCGGCACCGACGATGGTGGACTCGCTGATCGGCGTGTCGATCACGCGGTCGCCGCCGAACTCGGCCTGCAGGCCGGCGTACTGGCCGAAGATGCCGCCGCGGCCCACGTCCTCGCCGAGCGCCACCACGCGCGGGTCCTCGCGCATCGCCTGCGCGAGCGCCGCGTTGCCCGCCTGCACGTACGTCATCGTCGCCACGTTCGCTGCCCCTGTCGCCGCCACTTTCGCCGCATCCGTCATCGCTGCCTTCACCGCGCCGCTCACCGCCAGACCCCCGCACCGACATCCTGGATGTCGGTGTACGCCGCCTCGGGCGCCGGCCAGGGCGCGGCCGCGGCGGCCTCGATCGAGCGCGCGAGCTCGGCGCGCGCCTCGGCCATCACCGCATCGATGCGCGCCTGCGGCACGCCGCGCGCGGCGAGCTTGGCCATCACCGCCGGCAGCGGGTCGCCCTTCACGGCGGCCGCGACCTCGGCCGGATCGCGGTACGAGGCCGGGTCCACCGACACGTGGCCCTTGAAGCGGTAGGTCTTCGCGTGCAGCAGCCGCGGCCCGCTGCCGGCGCGGATCTCGGCGATCAGCCGCTGCGCGGTCGCGTGCACCGCCTCGACGTCCATGCCGTCGATCGTCACCGAGGGCACGCCCGAGGCCAGCGCGCGCGCAGCGGCCCCCTCGCCGGCGGAGATCGTCGAGGTCTTGGTGGTCGCCGACCACTGGTTGTCCTCGCAGACGAAGAGCATCGGCAGCCGGAACGCGGCCGCCCAGTTCAGGCCCTCGGCGAAGGGGCCGCGGTTGATCGCGCCATCGCCGAAGAAGCTGACCGCGATCGCGTCGACGCCGCGCAGCTTGAGCGACTGCGCCGCACCCACCGCGATCGGGATGCCCGCGGCCACCACGCCGTTGGCGCCGAGCATGCCGACCGAGAAGTCGGCGATGTGCATCGAGCCGCCCTTGCCGCCGCAGTAGCCGCCGGCCTTGCCGAACAGCTCGAGCATCATCCGCGTCGGGTCCGCGCCCTTGGCGAGCGTGTGGCCGTGGCCGCGGTGCGTGGAGGTCAGGCAGTCGGCCGGGCGCAGGTGCGCGCACACGCCGGCGGCGACCGCCTCCTGCCCGGTGGACAGGTGCAGCGGGCCGCGCACCGCGGCGTTGCCGATCGCCTGGCCGAGCACGGCGACGCCGCCTCGGCTCGCCTCCTCGGCGGCGTCCTCGAACGCGCGGATGCGGCACATGGTGCGATACAGGGACAGCAGGGTGTCGTCGGGCAGGCTCATCGCTCGGACCATCGGGGGATCGGCCGATTGTACGGAAAGCCCCCTGCGCCCATCGTGGCCGCGCGGCGACCGCGATTCCGAGGACGCCGTGGCAGACTGCCGCCATGCCCAAGACGACCGCTTCGACCCGCGACGCGGACGCAGACGCGCCCGCGGGCCCCTCGATCTACCTGATCTCGCCCTCGGGCGCGGTCGCCGACCCCGAGCGGGCACGGCGCGCGGCGGGCATCCTCGCGTCGCTCGGCCACCCCGCCCGCTTCGACCCCGCCGCGCTCAGGCGCTCGCAGCGCTTCGCCGGCACCGACGCGCAGCGCGCCGCCGCGTTCACGCGCGCCGCCGCCCAGGACGCGCCGGTGGTGATGATCACGCGCGGCGGCTACGGCTTGGGGCGGCTGCTGCCACTGCTCGACTTCCGCGCGCTCGCGCGCTCGGGCAAGCAGTGGGTCGGCCTGTCCGACTTCACCGCCTTCCATCTCGCGATGCTCGCCCGCGCGAAGGCGATCACCTGGGCGGGCCCGGCGCTGCTCGACGACTTCGCGGTCGACACGCCGGCCGACGTCGACGAGGTCACGCTCGGCTGCTTCCGCGAGGCGATGTCGGGCGCGCTCGAGGTCGTCGGCTTCAAGGCCTCGGGGCCCGACGGCGTCGATGCCCGCGGCACGCTGTGGGGCGGCAACCTGTCGGTGCTGTGCGCGATGCTCGGGACGCCGTGGTTCCCGAAGGTCCGCGGCGGCATCCTGTACCTCGAGGACGTCAACGAGCATCCGTACCGCATCGAGCGGATGCTGGTGCAGCTGCTGCACGCGGGCGTGCTCGACGCGCAGCAGGCGGTGGTGCTGGGCTACGTGAACCGCTACGCGCTCGCGCCGCACGACCGCGGCTACGACCTGCCGGCGGCCCTCAAGTGGCTGCGCGCACAGACGAAGACCCCCATCGTCACCGGCCTGCCCTTCGGCCACGACCGCCCCAAGCTCACGCTGCCGCACGGCGCGACCGTCGGCTTCGCGACCGAGCGCCGCCACGGCTGGCTGGTCTTCGACCACGTCAACCACGACCACTGACCCGGCGCCGCGCGCGATGATCCCCGGGCTGCTGCAGCTGCTGGTGTTCCAGGGGATCGGCGAGCTCCTCGCGCGATTCCTGCTGCCGGTGGTGCCCGGACCGGTGATCGGCCTGGTGGCGCTGCTCGCCTGGCTGCGGCTGCGCGGCCGGGCGGGCGAGGGGCTCGAGCAGGTGTCGGGCGCGTTCTCGCGGCACCTGGGGCTGCTGTTCGTGCCGGCCGCGGTGGGCGTGGTGATGTTCCTGCCGCAGCTGCGCGAGTCGCTGCCGGGGCTGCTCGCCGCGCTGGTCACGAGCGTGGTGGCGACGATCGCGGTGTCGGCGTGGCTGATGAAGGTGCTGTCGCCGCGCGAGGACGGCGACGGGGAGGGCGACGCAGGCCTGGATGCCGCGCCCGCGGATCGCGCCCCCCGCGACGCCGCGCCCGCGGAGCCGCGCCGGTGAACACCGCGCTGCCGCCGATCCACGAGATCTGGGTCTACCTGTCGGGCAGCCCGCTGCTGGCGCTCACGCTCACGCTCGCCGCCTGGCAGCTCGGCACCTGGCTCTACGAGCGCAGCGGGCGCCACTCGCTGGTCAACCCGGTCGCCATCGCGGTGACCGCGGTCGCGATGGCGATCCTCGCGATCGACATGCCCTATGCCACCTACTTGCAGGGCGCGCAGTTCGTGCACTTCCTGCTCGGCACCGCCACGGTCTCGCTCGCGGTGCCGATCCACCGGGGCCTCGCGCAGCTGCGCGGGCGCGTGCTGCCGCTGGCCGCCGCGCTGCTGGGCGGCGGCGCGGCCTCGATCGGCGTGGCGATCGGCATGGCGCGCCTCTTCGGCGTCGACGCGCCGCTGCAGCAGGGCCTGTGGGCCAAGTCGGTGACCGCGCCGATCGCGATGGGCGTGGCCGAGAGGATCGGCGCGTCGCCCACGCTGACCGCGGTCTATGCGGTGGTCACCGGCGTGCTGGGTGCGGCGCTCGGTCGCTTCGTGCTCGATGCGGTCGGCTGCCGTGCCTGGTGGCAGCGGGGCGCGGCGATCGGCATCGCGGCGCACGGCATCGGCACTTCGCGCGCGTTCACCGTGCATCCCGAGGCGGGCGCCTGGGCGAGCCTCGCGATGGGGCTGCACGGCGTGATCGGCGCGGTGCTGATTCCGCTCGCGTTCGCCTACTGAGCGCGGGCACCGGGCCCACGCGCCGGACGTCGGCGCCGTGGGCGACCGCGTGACGCCGCGTACTGCCGCGTACTGCCGCGTACTGCCGCGTGCCGCCGCGTCCTGCCGCGTGGTGCCCCGCGACGCGTCCTCTCGCATTCGGCATCCGCCGCCACGCCGCCGCGACAGCTCGGCCGGGCGGCGAGCGCACCGCGCCGCTTACGATCGGCCGATGCACGACGCCCGACCCACGCTGCCGAAAACCGGCGCCGTCCTCGACCCCGCCCCCGGCGACGCGCCGCCCGCGCCCGCCGTCGCCGACCCCGACGCGAACTGGACCGCGCACCGCCTCGCGCTGCTCGCGCTCACCGCGCTCGCGCTGTGGCTGTGCTGGCTGGTCGCCCGTCCGTTCGTCGCCTCGCTGACCTGGGCGTGCGCGCTCGCCGTGGTCGCCTGGCCGCTGCAGCGGCGCTTCGTGCGCCACCTGCACCGGCCCGGGCTCGCCGCGCTGCTGTCGTGTCTGGTCGTGTTCATCGTGATCGGCGTGCCGACCACCGCGCTGGTGCCTCGCATCGTCGGGCAGGCGGGCTCGGCGATCGACCTCGCGCGCACCTGGTTCGCCTCGGACGAACCCGCGCGGCTGCTCGCGTCGCAGGCCTGGCTCGCGCCGGCCTGGTCGTGGCTGCAGGCGAACCTGGATGCGGGTGCGCTCGTGCAGCGGGCCGGCGACCTCGCGGCGGGCCTGGGCACGCTGGCGGTTCAGGCCTCCTTCGAAGGCGTGCTGCAGCTGACGCTGACCTTCTTCCTGCTGTTCTACTTCCTGCGCGACCGCGACGAGGTGCTCGGGGCGATCGTCACGCTGCTGCCGCTGTCGCGACCCGAGGGTCGGGCGCTGCTGCGCGAGATCGGCGACATGCTGTACGCGACGCTGGTCGGCAAGGTGCTGGTGTCGCTGCTGCAGGGCGCGCTCGGCGGCCTGATGTTCTTCATCCTCGGCGTGCCCGCGGCCCTGTTCTGGTCGGTCGTGATGGCGGTAACCGCGCTGGTGCCAGTGCTAGGCACGCCGGTCGTCTGGCTCCCGGCGGCGCTCTGGCTCGCGCTCGACGGCAGCTGGATCAAGGCCGTGGTCATGCTCGCCTGGGGCACGACGGTGGTCGGCATGGCGGACAACCTGCTCTATCCGATGATGGTCGGCAACCGCGTGCGGCTGCACACCGTGCCGATGCTGATGTCGATGATCGGCGGCCTGTTCGTGTTCGGCATGGCGGGCTTCTTCGTCGGGCCGGTGCTGCTCGGCGCGACGCTCGCGCTGCTGCGGATCTGGTCGCGGCACACCGAGAGCGAGGCGGCGGCCGAGGATCCGGCCGAAGCGGCCCGCGTCAGTCCGTCCGCTTCGGCACGCCCCTGAACCACGCATCGAACTCCGCCTTCCACCACTTCGCGTTTGCGGTGGTGCCGTGGCCGGCGGTATCGGGGCCGCCCTTCACCCACAGCATCCGCGCGTTGCGGACGCGGGCGAGCTCGCGCTCCATCACGCCGAGGTCCGGCGGGTTGCGCTCGTCGTCGCTCGAATTGATCGCGAGCACGTGCGCCTCGATCGCGCCGAGCTTCGACGACGGGTCGTAGTCGCGCGAGGCGTCCCACTGCCACACGTGGTCGTTCGCATCGCCGGCGAACGGGGCCTTCATGCGGGCGTCGAGCAGCGCGTCGGCGCGCGCGCGGTCGGGGGCGGCCCTGACCAGCGCCTGGTTGCCGCCGTTGGTGGCGATGCCGTAGAACACCGAGGCGAACTGCAGGCTGCGCGGCTGCACGGTGTAGTCGCCGCCCTTGTACTCGGGGTCGCTGCGCACCGAGTCGATGATCAGCCGGCGCGTGAGCCAGTTGCGGCCCGACATCGCGGCGGGCATCGAGGCCATCGGCACCGCGGCATCCATCATCTTCGGATAGCGGGTCGCCCAGACCCAGGTCTCCATGCCGCCCATCGAGTTGCCGAGCACGAGACGCAGGCGCTTGATCCCCAGCCCCTCGGTCACCAGCCGGTACTGCGCATCGACCATGTCCTCGTAGCTGTAGCGCGGGAACTTCGCGCGCAGCCCGTCGGAGGGCTTGGACGAGCCGCCGGTGCCGATCGCGTCGGGCAGGATGATGAAGTACCGGCGCGCGTCGAGCGGCTGGCCGGGGCCGAACATCTCGCCGGCGAAGGTGGCGCCCATGAAGTTCGAGCCATTGCCCGTCGTGCCGTGCAGCAGCAGCACAGGCTCACCCGACGGGTCGCCCACGGTGCGGTAGGCGACGTTCATCGCGGCCATCGTCTCGCCGGTGTGGAAGCGGAAGTCGCGCGCGACCCAGGTGGCGGTCTTCGCCTCGGGCAGGGCCGCGGCAGCGGCAGTGGTTGCAGCCGGGGCCGGGGCCGATTGGGCGAAGACCTCGCCGGGCAGGATCGCGGCGGTGGTCAGCGCGAGCGCCAGGCTCGCGAGCAGGGTGCGCATGGGGGTCGTCTCCTCGGTGTGGACCGGCGTGTCGCGCGGCCCCGCACGACCGGGGACGGCGCACGCCGTGACCCGATGATGCGCGCGGCCGTCGCCGCATGGCGTTCCGGTTTCGGGGAGGTGGACCCGGTCGTGGCCCGCAGGCGGCAGCCGGCGCCCGGTGTCCGGACTAAGCTGGCTCCGCAGGCGGCTCCAGGCGTCGCGCCGTCCGCCCAGACGCCCCGAACTCCGGGAGGAGACTCCGTGCACCCCATCGTTCCCCGCACCGCGCTGGCCGCGGCGCTCGCCGACGACGCGCGCCGGCTGGTGGCCGAGGCCGAGCGCGACGGCGTGCGGAAGGGTCCATGAGCCCGGCAGGCCCGCCGAGAGGTCGCACCGGACCCGCCGTCCGCGGCGCCGCCCCCATCGGCGGAGCCGGGGCGCGCGTCCGTCGGTCGGACGCGATGCGGCGGGCGGCGTGCCGACTAGAGTCCGCCGCAGCGGGACGCCCGAGCGTCCCTGGAGCCTTCGAGATGCCGGGCGGAGCACGACCCCTGCTGAAACTCTGCCTGGCGGCCGTGCTGGGTACGGCCCTGGCGAGCGCGCACGCGCAGTCCGAGCCGGCGCCGGCCTGGACCGAGACTCAGGGGCTGCTCAACATGTCGCGCGTCTGGGTCTCGCCCGAGCGGGTCGAGGGCCTGCGCACGCTGCCCGTGCAGACGCCGGACGTGCGGGTCGACTGGACCGCGGGCGCCGAGCTCGAGGACGGCACCACCCAGGCCGAGCGCGAGATGCTGCTCGATGCGACCGCGCTCGCGCTGATGTCGTCCGACACGAAGAGCGGGACGCGATCCCTCCCCGACGAGACGAGACGAGCGTCCGGTATCGCATCGAGGCGCGCATCACGGAAGTATGGCGCCCGCACCGGCTGGTGAACGTGGTGCTCGCGGTGCTGCCCTGGCCGCTCGCGCCGCTGTTCTCGCAGGGCGGCGCGGCGACCGAGATGACACTCGTCGACACGGCCGACGACACGCACCCGATCGCGCGTTTCGAGTGCCGCCGCCATGCCGGCGTGCTGCAGTTCTACAACGCGTTCTGGCGGGTCGCCCACACTCGCATCGCGCTCACCGACTGCGCGCGCGAGTTCCATGCCGCGCTGCGGCGTGCGCCGGTGCCGCCGGATGCAGCCCCGCTCGCCGGCGCTGCGGCGCACAGGCCGCTCGGCTCGCTCGCGGTGGTCGGCGCCTCCATGTACTGAGGGCGCCGGCCGCAGGCTTACGATGCGGTGATCGACTCGAGGATCACCGCCATGCCCCCCGCTCCCGACGACCCGATCCTGCGCGCCACGCTCGCGCTGCTCGAGGCGCGTCGCCTCGGCACCGCCGTGCCCGCCCCCGGCCTGCCCGACGCTTCGGCGGCCTATGCCGTGCAGCGTGCGGTGCTCGCCGCGCTCGGCGATCCGGCCGATGCCGGTGCGCGTCACTGGAAGACCGGCGGCTCGGGCCCCGCGACGCACGCACCGCTGCCCTCGGCCGGCGTGCTGCGCGCCACCGCGGCCACACCCGCCGACGCCACGGCGCTGCCGCTGCGGCTGCGCCTCGTCGAGGCGGAACTCGCGCTGCGCCTGGGCCGTGACGTCGATGCCGCCGAGGCCGCTGCGGCCACGCCGGACTCGGCACGCGCCTGGGTCGACGCGGTCTGCGTGTCGATCGAGCTGGTCGAGTCGCGCTGGCTCGAAGGCCTGCATGCCCCGGCCCCCGACACGCTGGCCGACCTGCAGTCGCACGGCGCGCTGGTGCTCGGCGACTGGGTGCCCTTCGCGCCGCGCGACTGGTCGCGTCAGCGCTGCACGGTGAACATCGACGCGCGCGAGACGGTCGAGCGCACCGGCACCCATCCGCTCGGCGACCCGGTGCGCGGCCTGCCCGAGTGGGCGCGCCACGCGTGCGCGGACGGCTCGGTGCTGCGCGCCGGCACGGTGGTCACCACCGGCAGCTGGGTCGGCATGCTCGAGGCGGCAGAGGGCGAGCGCGTCGACGTCGTCTTCGACGGCATCGGCCGCGCCGCGGTCAGGCTGTAGCCGGGCGGTCCGCCTTGCCCGGTGCTGCGGGCGCATCGAACCGGTAGCCCACGCCGTACACCGACACGATGCCCTCGAACCCCGGGTCCACCGCCTCGATCTTGCGGCGCAGGTTCTTCACGTGGCTGTCGATCGCGCGGTCGCTGACGTCGCGCAGGTCGGCATGCACCGCGTCGAGCAGCATCGCCCGCGCGAACACGCGGCCCGGCCGCTCGAGCAGCAGCCGGAACATGCGGAACTCCAGCGGCGTGAGCGGCAGCCAGTGCCCGCGCCACGCGATGCGCAGGCCCGCCTCGTCGATCTCCCAGGCCAGCCGCTGGCGCACCAGCCGCCCTTCGGCGCGGCGCAACTGCGCCTTGACGCGTGCCACCACCTCGCGCGGGCTGAAGGGCTTGCACACGTAGTCGTCGGCGCCGACCTCCAGGCCGATCAGCCGATCGATCTCGTCGATGCGCGCGGTCAGCATCACGATCGGCACGTCGCTCGTGGCGCGCACCGCGCGGCACAGCGCGAGGCCGTCGAGCCCGGGCAGCATCAGGTCGAGCACCAGCGCCGACGGCGGGTCGGCCTCGAACGCGCGCAGCGCCTGCAGTCCGTCGCCGATCGCGATCGCCGCGAGGCCCTCGTTCTCGAGGTAGTCGACCAGCAGCCGGGCGATCTTCGGATCGTCCTCGACCACCATCACCGCGGTACGCCTCGCTTCGGTCATTCGCCGGCCCTCCCCGGCCGTCTGGGCAACATCACGTCGATGCGCAGGCCGCCCTGCGGCGAGCGTGCCGCGCGGATCTCGCCCTCGTGCGCGCGTACGATCGCCTCGCAGATCGCCAGGCCCAGGCCGCTGCCGCCGGCGTGGCGCGCCCGCGAGACCTCGGCCCGCCAGAGCGGCTCGAAGAGCCTGGGCAGATCGGCCGGTGCCACGCCCGGCGCCGTGTCGTCGACGCGGATCCGCACCCGGTGCGCATCGGCGCGCACCGCGAGCTCGATGCGGCCCGGCGCGTCGGTGTAGCGCACCGCGTTCTCCAGCAGGTTCGACAGCAGCTGCGCGATGCGGGCCGGATCCCAGCGGACCGCGGCCGCGCCGGCGGGCGCATCGAGCGACAGCACGAGCCCGGCGGCCTGTGCGCGGGTCTCGAAGCGGCGCTGCGCCTCGCGCATCAGCTCGATCGCGTCGGCCTCGGCCCACCGGCACGGCATCGCGTTCAGGTCCGACATCGCCAGCAGGTGCAGGTCGTCGACCAGGGTACCGAGCCGCAGCACCTCCTCGCGCAGCGAGCCGATCGCCGCGCCCGTCAGCGGGCGCACGCCATCGAGCATCGCCTCGACCTCGCCGCGCAGCACCGACAGCGGGGTGCGCAGCTCGTGCGCGATGTCGGCCACCCAGCGCCGCCGCGCGCCCTCCATGCGTTGCAGGGCCTCGGCCATCGCGTCGACGTTGCGCATCACGTCGCCGATCTCGTCGTCGCGGGTCGTCGGCAGCCGGACCGACAGCTCGCCGCGCGCGATCCGCGCCGTCGCCGCCTGCACCTCGGCGAGCGGCGAGGTCCAGCGACGCGCGAGCCAGGCCGCGGCGCCGATCGCCAGCAGCACGAGCGCGGCCGCGACGCCGGCGATGCCCAGGTACTGCGAGCGCAGGAAGTCGAGGTCGTTGGCCTCCGGCGAGCCGCCGATCGGCCGCAGCCGCGCGATCGCCACCACCGCGCCTCGCCAGCGTACCGGCCGATCCACGAAGGGCAGCGGGCCTTCGGACAGCGGGCGGCCGAGCAGCTGACGGCCCGCCGGATCGAGCAGCACGACCCGGGCGGCGAACGCGTCCTCGGGCAGGCGACGGCCCGCACCGGGCGGCGGCCGGCCGTCACGCGGCGGACCGGCTCCGGGTGGGCCGTCTCTGGGTGGGCCGTCTCTGGGTGGGCCGTCTCTGGGTGGGCCGTCTCTGGGTGGGCCGTCGCGGGGTGGGCCGTCGCGGGGTGGGGCGTCGCGGGGCGGCCCGTCTCCGAACGGACCGTCGCGGGGCGGCCCGCGCAGGCCCTCGCGCCGCAGGACCTCGTCGACGAGGCTGCGCATCGGCAGCCGGCCCTCGGTCAGCACGCCCGCATCGCCGCCCGCGTCGAGCGCATCGATCACCACCCGCACGAAGGTCTCGAGCCGCTGTACGTCGCGCGACTGCACGTAGGCCGCGAAGCCCTGGCGCAGGTTCCACGCCGTGAAGCCGCCCATCGCGACCACGCTGACGACGACGGCCGACAGCAGGGCGAGCGACAGGGAGTGGACGAGACGCAGGCGCATCGGAACCGGACAGTGGGCCCCTGCATTGTGGATGCACCGTGGAGATCCGGGCGAGGACACGCGGACCCGGTTGGCGGCGCGCGCTCGCGACGCGCGATGACGAACCGTCACACGGCGCCCAAGGCGCACCGGTAGACTCGCGCGGCGCCGTCCGCCGGGGCGGCGCGAGATCCCCCCCGACGGAGCCCCCGTGCGCAGACCCGCCCCATCCGTGCGATCCGCCCGCCCCGACCCCGCACGAGCCGCCTCCCCTCGCCCTGATCCCGGCCGTCACGGTCCGGCTCGGACCGTTCGCCGCGGCGCGCCCGACGGAGCCCTTCGCCAGGCCCTGCGCACCTGCGCCGCCGGCCTCGCGCTCGCAGTCGTCGCGCTGACGGTGACCGCCACCGCCCCCGCCCGCGCCGCGCGGCCGATGATCACCGACGATGCGCGACTGGTCGACCCGAAGGCCTGTCAGGTCGAGTCGTGGATGCGCATGAACCGCGGCCGCGCCGACGAGCTCTGGGCGATCCCGAGCTGCAACCCCACCGGCAACCTCGAGCTCGCCCTCGGCGGCTCGCTGCTGAGCGACGGCTCCGGCCTGTCGACGGGCAACTCGCTCGCGCAGGTCAAGACCCTGTTCCGCCCGCTCGTGCCCAACGGCTTCGGCTGGGGCCTGGCGGTCGGCGTCGCCCACGATTCCTCGATCGCCACCACCGCCAACCTGATCGACAACCTCTACGCGTACGTTCCGGCCAGCCTGTCGCTCGCCGACGACGCAGTGGTGCTGCACCTGAATCTCGGCGCGCTGCACGACCGCCAGGCGCGTGCCACACGGGGCACCTGGGGCCTGGGGACCGAGATCCGGCTGTTCGGCCGCACCCAGCTCATCGCCGAGACCTTCGGCGAGAGCGGCTCGCGGCCCTTCGGCCACGCGGGGCTGCGCATCTGGCTGATCCCCGATCACCTGCAGGTCGACACGACGCTCGGCCTGCGACTGAGCGGCGCCGCGCAGGCCGAGCGCTGGTTCTCGGTCGGGCTGCGCTGGATCTCGGTGCCGTTCCTGCCCTGAGCGTCAGAACACCGCGTGCTCGCCGCGCTCGGCCGTGGCCTCGCCGCGCAGCAGCCGCTCGTAGTAGTCGAACAGCGTGCGCGTGCCGGTCGACGGCGTGGCCGCCGCATCGTAGCGGCCGGTGACCGGGTCGAGCACCAGCATCGACTCGGTCGCGTAGTAGCGGCCGATCCGTGCGAGCTCGGCCTTCGCCGCGAGCGCCGGCACCACGCGGCCCGCCGTGCCCAGCACGCCCACGATCGCGTCGAGCAGGCCCACCGGAACCTGCTTGAACCGCGGCGTGCGCCCGAGCAGCGCGAACAGCCGCTCGCCCTGCTCGCGCGGCGTGATCGCATCGCCCGGCCCGCCGATCGGCAGCACGCGGTCGCGCCGTGCGGGATCGTCGAGGCAGTCGGCCAGGTAGTCCGCCAGGTCCTCGTCGGCGATCGGCTTGCACGCGGTCAGCGTGCCGTCGCCGAACACCAGGAAGGGCCGGCCCTGCCGCACGCGCTCGACCTGGCCCGACAGCGACTTGAAGAACGCGGTGGGCCGCACGATCGAGTAGCCGATGCCCGAGTCGACCAGCACGCGCTCGAAGGCGAGCTTCGCGTGCTGGAAGGCGAGCAGCGGACGCTGCACGCAGATCGCCGACAGCAGCACCATCTGCGAGATGCCCGCCTCGCGCGCGGCCTCGAGCGCGTTCACGTGCGCCCGGTGGTCGATCGCCCAGGCGTCGGCGGGGGCGCCGGTGCGCGAGGCCAGGCACGACACCAGCGCATCGAAGCGCTCGCCGCGGACCGCGTCGCGCGCCAGCGAGGCCGGGTCGGCGACCTGCGCCATGCGCACCTGCGCACCCGCCGGCAGCATGCCGTCGGGCGAAGCGGGCGTCGCGCCCGCGGACCCGCCCGCGCGGGGCCGCAGGACACACACCACCTCGTGGCCGCGACGCACCAGCGCGTGGGCCGTCGCGCGGCCGATGGTGCCGGTCGCGCCGAGCATCAGGATGCGGCGTGGCGTCGGGGAGCGCGCTCCGGCCGGGCTGTCGATCGGCGGCTGAAGGGAGGGCATCGGTCGGCTTCCTGCGTCCGGATCAGTGCAGCTTCACCCGCGGCTCCGTGCTGCGGGTGAGCAGCCGCGAGGCCGAGCCCACCGCGGTCTTCCAGTATCCGTGCAGCGCCACCTGGTGCATCTTGTAGAGCGACTTGTACATCGCGCGGGCGAACAGGCCCTCGACCCACAGGTTGCCGCCCACCAGCGCGCCCATCAGGTTGCCCACCGTCGAGTACTCGCCGAGCGACACCAGCGAGCCGAAGTCGCGGTAGCGCCACTCGGCGAGCGGCCGCCCCTCGATGCGACGCCGCAGCTGCGTCACCAGGTGCGAGGCCTGCTGGTGCGCGGCCTGCGCCCTCGGCGGCACGTTGCCCTGGTGTCCGAGCCAAGGGGCCGCCGCGCAGTCTCCGAGCGCGAACACCGCATCGTCGAGCGTCGTCTGCAGCGTCGGACGCACGACGAGCTGGTTGAGCCGGTTGGTCTCCAGACCCGACAGGTCCTTGAGGAACTCGGGCGCCTTCACGCCCGCCGCCCACACCACCAGCTCCGCCGGCAGCAGCTCGCCGCTGGCGAGCTGCACGCCGGCCTCGGTGACCGCGGTGACCCGCGCATCGGTGCGCACCTTCACGCCCAGCCCGAGCAGCAGCTCCGTGGCCGACATCGCGATGCGCTCGGGCAGCGCCGGCAGGATCCGCGGCCCGGCCTCGATCAGGTTCAGCCGGATGTCGCGCTCGGGATCGATGTTCTCCAGGTTGTACGACACCAGCGTGCGCGTCGCCTTGTGCAGCTCCGCCGCCAGCTCCACGCCGGTGGCGCCCGCGCCGATGATCGCCACCTGGAGCTGGCGCGGCGTCAGCGGCCCCTCCTGCATGTGCGCGCGCAGGCAGGCGTCGACCAGCTTGCGGTGGAAGCGCTGCGCATGCGCCGGCGTCTCCAACGCGATCGCATGCTCGGCCACGCCCGGCGTGCCGAAGTCGTTGGTGCGGCTGCCCACCGCGATCACCAGCGTGTCGTAGGCGCGCGTGTAGGGCGCGGTGACCGGCGTGCCGTCGTCGTCGATGACCGGCGCCACGTGCACCAGCCGCTGCTCGCGGTCGAGCCCCACCATCTCGCCGACCCGATAGCGGAAGCCGTGCCAGAACGATTGCGCGAGGTAGTCGGTCGCATGCACGTGCAGGTCGATGCTGCCGGCGGCGATCTCGTGCAGGTGCGGCTTCCAGAAGTGCGAGCGCGACTTCTCGATCAGCGTGACATGCGCCAGACCCTTGCGGCCGAGCGTGTCGCCCAGCCGCGTGGCGAGCTCGAGGCCGCCGGCGCCGCCGCCGACGATGACGATGCGGTGCGGACCGCGATAGGCGGCAGGCTCGGCGGAAGTGGGGTCCGACGTCGGTTCGGCAGGCATGAGGAGGGTCCTGGGTCGGCCCGTGCGATGCGCCGGCCCGTGCGGAGACTGTACAGGCTGGACGGCGGGCGGGGAACCGGGGCGACTCAGTCCCGCTTGCGCCGCTCCCGGTCCCCGCCGCCCTCCTTCGAGGGCTCCACACGCGGGTCGCGATGGCATTCGACGCAGTTCTCGAAGTTCCGGATGCCTTCCTTCAGATGCTCGGCGCGCACGTTCGCCGGCGAGTGCTCGTGGCAGCCGTAGCAGGTGTAGCGGCTGTAGTCGCCGTTGCGGTGACAGGTGTCGCAGCTCGTGCGGTGATGGCGGTCGAACACGAAGAACCGGTCGTGCTCCAGCGTCGCCGGCTTCCACGCGGTGTTCGCATGGCACTGCGAGCACTCGGCCGTGGCGCTGCGGTGCATCGTGTCCTTGGGCGCCTCGTGGCAGGACGTGCAGCGCTCGCGCACCGGCTCCTTGAGCAGCCCATGCGAGAACGGCTTGCGGCTGCGCTGCGTGAGCTTCGGACCCTGGTGGTCGCTGTGGCAGGCCGTGCAGTCCTGCTCGATGAGTTCCTGATGGAACGAGCCCTTGATCGTCTGGGCGGCGATGAGCACCCCCAGCGTCGTCCGCAGTCCGATGTCCGGCGCCGCATGGCATTCGACACAGCGCGACGACGAGGCCCCGCGCAAGGGGGCATGGCAGGCGAAGCAGTCGGTGGCGAGCTCGGCGTGGCCCTTCACCAGCGGCCCCGGACTCACCATCAGGTGCGGATAGGCGAAGACCAGCGCCACCAGCCCGATCAGGTTCAGCGCGATGACGGTCAGCAGGACAGGACGCTTCTTCAATTCCAGCCCCAGAACAGCATGATGGCGACGATGTGCGCGAGCGCGAGCACCGTGAACGCGAGCGTGATCGGCACGTGCACCACGCGCCACTGCCGGACGGCATCGAAGGTCATGCTGTCCCAGTACATGCGCTCGGCGAGTTCCGCCTCGCCGAGCCCGCGCTCGCGCAGCGTCAGCCGGGCCGCATCCATGCGTCGGCGCGCCCGCGCCAGCAGGAACTTGCCGGTCAGGCCGCTGCCCACGTTGACGAGCATCGCCCACACCGCGAGCCAGCCCAGGATCGCGTTGAAGTGCACCCCCGCGTGCACCAGCACCAGCAGCGAGCCCGCCCAGGCGAGCCCCTCGTGCCAGCGCAGCAGCCGCGCCGGCTGACTCAAGCGGATCACCTTGCGCTTGCGCAGCGAGTAGACGGTGGACCCGATGATCAGCAGCGTCCCCGGGATGCCGAGCCAGCGGCCGATCCACAGCAGGTCGAAGACATGCAGCACGCCGTCGACGGCCAGCGACGCGAGCGCGAGCGCCGCCAGGCTCGCGAAGAAGGGCAGCACCTCGTGACGCATCAGACGGGCCTGGCCTTGCATCACGCCTCCAGCACCAGCGGCGACGCCGGTCGGCCCACGCACAGCAGACAGTGGCCCGCGGCCGGTGCGTGGTCGGGCGGACTCGCGTAGGCCACCGAGCCCGCCAGCACCCGGGTCTCGCAGCTCCCGCAGCCGCCCGAGCGGCAGCCCGACTCGACCGCGACGCCATGGCGTTCGGCGAAATCGAGCAGCGTCGCGTCCTGGCCGTCCCAGACGAGCGTGCGGCCCGAGCGCGTGAAGCGGATGTCGACGTCGGTGACCTGCGCTGTGCCGTCGGCCGCGGCCGCGCCGGGCAGCCTGACCGTCGCCGGCCCGAAGGCCTCGAAGTGGATGTCGGCGACCGGCACGCCCCAGTCCGCCAGCGCCGGCACCAGCGACTGCATGAGCCCGGGCGGACCGCAGACGTAGAACGGGTGACGGCCGGGCGGCAGCGTGCGCTGCAGCAGCGCGACATCGATCCGCCCCGCGTGCCGCAGTTCGCGGCCGACGAGATCAGTGGGATCCGGGCAGCTGTACACCACGTTCAGCCTGAACGCCGGATGTGCGGCGGCGAGGGCCTCGAGCTCCAGCTTGAACGCCTGCTCGCGACCGTGCCGCACCCCGTAGTAGAGGTGCACCGGTCGCTGCGGCTGGACGGCCGCGCACCCGCGCAGCATGCTCATCATCGGCGTGATGCCGATGCCGCCTGCGATCAGCACGACGGACACGTTCGGGTCGGGGTCGATGAAGAAGTTGCCGCCAGGCGCCTTCACCTGGAGGACATCGCCGACCTGCACCCGGTCGTGGAACTGGTTGGACGCCAGCCCCGCCAGGTACTCCGGATGATCGGGTGGCGCGGGTACGCGCTTGATCGTCACGCGGTAGTGCGTCGGATCGGGAGCGTCCGACAGCGAGTAGCAGCGCGTGACCGAACGGGTCGCCATCGCGCCGTCCGGGCCCGGCGCCGCGACGTCCAGCGTGAAGGTCAGGAACTGCCCGGGCCGGAACGCGGGCAGCGCTGCGCCGTCGACCGGCTGCAGGTGGAACGAGCACTGCGAACGCGCGGCGTCTTCGTATTCGCGCTTCGTCACGCGGAACGCACGCAGACCCTGCCAGGCGGCCTCCGTCCGGGCGCCGCGCTCGGGCAGCGCCACGGACGGCCCGGCCGGTCCGATCACGCTGCCGACCCGCCCGCGCCACAGCATCCAGCCGACGCCCGCGCCGAGCTGCAGCAGCATCGCGGCGACGATGAGGGCGAGGAGCTGCGGGGCGGTCATCGTTCGACGGGGGGGCTCGGGGGACCGGCGTCCACCTATAGCACCCGCGATGCGACCGCACGGCGCGGGCCGGGCGGGCGGGTTGATGACCGTCAAGGATTCGGGCTTGAGGCCTGCGCGACGCTGGCGGGGCCAGGCCTGAGCGCCGACATGCGCAATGAACGTTCCCGCAGGAACGCCCGCCCTACTTCCCGATGCAGAACTGCATCATGGGCTGGAAGGCTCGTGGTTGCTGGGGTTTAGCGGGCGGGGGGCTGATGTGTACATGGGAACTCGAAGATTCTTGGAAGTCAGCGCTGGATAACAAGTATCACGTCAAGTAGTTGATGCGTATGGATTTTTCGGCACCCCGCGCGTTGTTATCTCCCAGCGAAGATAACAAATCAGGCTCCTCGCCGCGCGGCCCGGCGCGGCCGCAGGCCGCCTGCGGATGGGCTGCAGTCTGCACGTGCAAGAGCCCCTGCACATCGGGCTCAACCACTCGCCCATGCCAAGGCTTGCTCACAGCAAGGTGATTTGCCGAGCCGGCATGCGCAGGCCCGCCTTGGCCAACGTCCTGGCCTCTTTGCTAGTGGCGGTGATTCGACACACGCCCTGCGGGGTCAGCAACCAGTGGAAGCGCTGGATGCCCTGGTTGTGCTTGAAGGTCATGGCATTCAACTGCGTGAACGGTGGGGTCTTCAGCTTGGCTTTCAGCCAGTCCAGCTTCTTCAGCATGGTTCCCACACTACCGGTGCTGGAAGCCGGGTGCGGCTCCACCCAGCAGGCGATCTCTGCGCCGTCTGAAAGCGCGAGGCCGAGACCGTAGTCCCATCGATGGCTCTGAGGCTCGGCAATACTGAAGTGCCCGTCCACGTCCACGCTTCCGGTGAACTGCGCCCCCTTGCTGACGATGATCTGGGCGCGGTAACTGCCTTCAACAGCATCTTTGCCGCCGAGCGGCAGCAAGCCTGCAGCGGAGGCTGCAACATGAAAGGCTGTTGTTTCTTGAAGGCCGGTCCCCCTCGCGGCCTTCTTGCCCCGACCCTTCATGTCCCGCTTCCTTCAGAGGCGGCGTTCTGCTGCCTCTTCCTCTTCCTCTTCGGCGGGGCCGCGGCTGTGTTCACCGCATCGGCAATGGCCTCGTTCGTGCGCGCAGCAAACCCGCTGATCCCGCCCCAATCAGCTTCAGACGGGTCCACCGACGCCGGGTCCAGGTTGGAGATGTCGCGCACGGAGCCATCGCGCTCGAAGTAATACACGGCGTAGTCTTTGCTCAGAGCCGACAGGGCGATCTTCTTGGCCTCCGCGGTGGCAGGCAAATCAAGAATTCGCCGGACGGAAAGCTCGGAACTGTGCAACTTCTTGAATTCCTGCAAGGCCCAAACCATCTCCAGCACCACCGGCGAATGGGAAGACAGCACCACCCGGTAGCCCCGTCGCATCAGCTCCAGCACGAGCAACAACACCGCCGCGATGCCCTGAGGGTGCAAGCCCATCTCGGGCTCTTCGATCACAACCCATTCGATGCTCTCATTGGCGGTATTGCCCGTCTTACGGCGGTAGGTCGTTGGGCATAGCCAATAGACGCCCATGAGCAGCGGCGTGAACTCGCGCTGTCCAGCCGACCACGACAAGAAGCCCAGCGGCTTGGCCTGCCCCTTGACCTGAAGTCCCAAGCGCTTGGTGAAGTCCTTGTCGTCGATCAGCAAGCGGTGGCCGCCATACAGATGGGTCTGAATGGGCTTGCGCAGCGTCTCATTCAACCGGTTCGGCCCTGGAAACAGTTCGCCTTTGGCCCCGAATTCGTTCTGAATCAGGTCGTGCACGGCATCGCTGAAAGCGCGAAGCGTGTATGGATCGCCAAAGTTGAACTGGCCGAAGTTTTGCGACACCCCTCCGGGCAGGCTCATCACCCGCTGGGCCGGGATGTAGAACATCCGCTCATAACGGATCTTTGACTTGGTGGGCTTTGCATAGTCGGTGAGCGCGGCCGCGGTACCGTTCCAGGTCAAGGTTGCTTGCGCTCCCCAGACGCCGGCCATGCCACGGCCAAAGTACCCCTCCATGAAGGCTCCGGCCTTGTCGTTGAACGACATGCTGTGGTGCTTGAAGGTGTCGTGAATATGGTCGCGGTCCACCAGCAGCTTCAGCGTCTGCAGGAAGATGCTCTTGCCCGTGGCTTGCGGCCCCACGATGACCGTGAGATCGCCAAAGCTCACATCGGCCGACTGAATCGGCCCCAGGTGGGTCAACTGCAAACGCGGCCGCCTGGCCTTGCGGACCCGCTTCCTGGTGGTGGTGGAGATCTCAGCGGATGGGTTCATGGCAGGTTCCTGCGGCGGTCGTTTACCTTGCGGCGGAGATAGGCCGGTCAAGCCGTTGCCACCGACTCCACCAAGGCCCCAGCCAGGCGCGACTGGGTGGCCTGGCTGGCGGCGAGTCGGCGGCGAAGGTCGGCGCACAGGCAGCGGAGTTCGATGACACGGGCGACGATACGAGCTTGTTCGGCGAGGGGAGGCAACGGGATCGGCAGCGAGAAGATTTTGGCCGACTCGAGCTTGCAGGTTCCGTGTGTCGACCGCTCAACCAGCGCCAAGATCTCCGGCTTCATGCCCATGCAAACCAGCGAGAGATAAGGCAGAACCGAAGAGTCGAGCGGGGTAAGGGCCTTCATGTCTTGGTTGATCGTGACCGGTACCCGCGTCACTGCGACCGGGAACGAATGCGCGAGGATCATTCCTCGCACCACCATGAGTAGGCTTCCGGGCTGAATCAGCGACAAGCTGCCCTTCAAAGCACTGCGCGACACATGATCCTGAGCATCTTCGATAGTGGGAACCTTCATGTCCTTGGGCGAGACCCAAGGAATATCGCCGGACCAGTTGCTTGCAACCGCTTTTGACGGCGTCGCCCCACCGGTAATCGAGCACATCTCGCTCAAACTCGAAAAAGCCCAACCGGCAGGCAGCTTGAACGGAGCCCGAACAAGGTCAGCCGAAGGCGTCTCTGCTGATCGAGCGCCTGCAACGCTGGGCGGTGCGCTCTTCAGCCGCGCCAGCCACACACAGGCCGCTTCCTCCTGCTCAAGCTGAGAAACAAGCAGCCCCCGCACCGCCAACTGCAGCACCGTCTGCTCCAACACGTCCACCGCTTGCGGCCGATCCAACAGCAGGTCGAAGTGCTCGGCCACGCGTTGCCAGTTGGCGGCTAGTTCCTCGGGCGTGGTGCTGTCGGTCAGCGTGCCCAGCAGGGTTTCGAGCAGGCGGGCATGCTGCTGCGCTTCGAGCCGGCCCTTGGCTTCGAGGGCATCGCACAGCTGCATCAGTTCGTCGACGCAGGTGACGATGCGGGATTGCTCCGCAAGCGGGGGCAATGGGATCGGCAGTCCAAAGACCTTGTGCGACTCAAGCTTGCACGTGCCATGGGTGGATCGATCCACCAAGGCCAGTACCTCGGTCTTCATCCCTTGGCACAGCAACATCAAGAACGGCAGGGTCCCGGGCTCGAAGGGCGTGAGCGCCTTCATATCCTGATTGATGGTAACTGGCACCTGCGTCACTGCGACGGGAAACGAGTGCGCCAAGATCATCCCTCGAACAACCATCAACAAACTGCCCGAGGGGATGAGAGAAAGGCTCCCAGCAAGCGCTTGTGAGGAGACGTGGTCCACGGCATCCTCGATCACCGGAACCTTCATGTCCTTCGGGCTCACCCAAGGGATACCCCCGATCCAGTTGCTCGCTAAAGCCTTCGAGGGAGTCGAGCCGCCGGTGATCGCACACAGATCGGGCAACGTCGACCAAACCCAACCAGCTGGCAGCGTGAATGGCTCTTCGCGCATTGCATGCAATACCGGAGGGCGACCGCGTTTGCCTCGGCCCGGCAACTCGTTGTTCTCGCGTGCGACACGAACGCGATGCATGAGTTCGGTTGCCGGCTCGTCACTCGGATCCTGCGGAACCAACTGCCCTCGCACCGCCAGCGACAAGATCAACTCCCGCAGCCGCGCCACGCCGCCCGGCGCATGCGCGAGCCGATCGAACTCCTGGAGAAGCAAGCCGCTCACGCCTCGTCCCTCGCGCCCCGCGCCCCTTCCAGCAAAGCGCGGTCGCGGGTCAGTTCGGCCTGCAGTTCCGCCTCGGTAGGCAGCCACGGCTGGTAGCGGCTGGCAAAGAGCTGGCCGCTCTCTGCCAGCAGCGAGTAGCGCGCCACGGCCTCGTTGCGCTCGCTGCACAGGATGAGGCCGATGGTCGGCCCGTCGCCCTCGCCGCGCATGCGCTCGTCGAAGACCCGCACGTACATGTCGAGCTGGCCCACGTCCTGGTGGCTGAGCTTGCCCACCTTCAACTCCACCAGCACGAAGCACTTCAGGATGTAGTTGTAGAAGACGAGATCGACGAAGCCGTCTTCGCCCTCGATGTGCAGGTGCCGCTGGCGCGCCACGAAGGCAAAGCCCTTGCCCAGCTCCAGCAGGAACTTCTGCAACTGGTCGAGCAGGCCCTGCTCGATGTCTTTCTCGTACAGGCTGGCGCCGGGCTGCGCGCCCAGGAACTCCAGCACGTAAGGGTCGCGGATGAAATCGCGCGGATCGGCACGGGCCTCGCGTTCAACGAGGACCTGAGCCTCACGCTGCACGCCGGCCTTGTCCTGGCTGGAGAGCAGGCGCTCGTAGTAGAGGGTACCGATCTGCCGGTCGAGCGCGGCCACGCTCCAGCGCTGTTGCGCGGCCTCCTGGGCGTACCAGCGCCGGGCCTGCTCGTCGCCCACGCGCATCAAGGCCTTCAGGTGCGACCAGCTCAATTCGCTCCACGGCATGGAGCGAATCTCGTCCGCGCCAAGGGTCAGGTAGAACTGGCGAAAGTTGCGCAGGCTCTGGACGGCAAAGCCCGGACCGAACTCGGCGGTCAGTCGGTGGGCCAGGCTCTGCAACAGGCCGGTTCCGTAGGCGGCGCGAGCCTGCCCCGCCTGCTCGTGCTCGACGATCAGCCGCCCCACCTGCCAATACGCCTGCACCATGGTCTGGTTGACCTGGCGCCAGGTCTGCTGCCGCGCCTGCGCCAGCACCTCGCGAATCTGACCATACAGCGCCTCGGGGGCCGTATCGCCTATCGCAGGTGCCGAACCCTTGCGCGGCACGACCTGGGCCGCTGCAGCAGGGGTGGCCGGTACGCCCGCCTTGGCCCGGCGCGTCATCGCCCACCCCGCAGCGACTCCGCCAGGACCGCCTTCAACTGGTCCCGCAAAGCCTGCGCCTCGACCTGCAGCCGGGCGTAGTCGCGCAACAGTTCATCGGGGTCATGGCTCACCGCCTCGGCGGCGTGCGGGTTCTTCTGGTCGAGGTTGAAGCCCGCTGCGCGAATGGCGTCGATGCTCACCCGCCAGGCCTGCTCGTTCTCCACCCGCGTCGCAAAACCGTCCGCCTCGCTACCCCACCAAGCCTTCTCCACATCGAACTCCTCGATGCGGATGGGCTTGGTCTTGTTGTAGCTCTTCGCGCCCGGCGGGTAGGGGTGCTCGTGGTACCAGATGGCCTGCGTCGGCCGGCCCTTGGTGAAGAAGAGCAGGTTGGTCTTGATGCCGGTATAGGGCGCGAACACGCCGTTGGGCAGGCGTACGATGGTGTGCAGGTCGCACTCGGCGAGCAGCTGCTCCTTGATGCGTGTCTTCACGCCCTCGCCGAACAGGGTGCCGTCGGGCAGCACCAGCGCGGCGCGGCCGTTGGCCTTCAGGATGTGCTTGATCAGCACCAGAAAGAGATCGGCCGTCTCCTTGGTGCGTATATCGGCCGGAAAGCCCGCCTCGATGCCCGGCTCCTCGATGCCGCCAAAGGGCGGGTTGGTGAGCACCACGTCCACGCGCTCGGCGGGTGTGTAGTCGCGCAGCGGCCGGGCCAGCGTGTTGTCGTGGCGGACATTGCTCGGCACCTCGATGCCGTGGAGCATCAGGTTGGTCACGCACAGCAGGTGCGGCAGCTGCTTCTTCTCCACGCCCAGGATGCTGGTCTGCAGCAGCGCCTCGTGCTCGGTGTTGCGCACCTGCTTGCGAAGGTGCTCGATGGCGCACACCAGAAAGCCACCCGTGCCGGTGGCGGGGTCGAGCACCCGCTCGCCCAGCTGCGGGTTGACCATGTCCACCATGAACTGCGTGACGGCGCGCGGCGTGTAGAACTCGCCCGCGTTGCCAGCGCTCTGCAAGTCGCGCAGGATCTTCTCGTACAGGTCGTTGAACTGGTGGCGGTCGGCCTGGCGGTTGAAGTCGATGCCGGCGAGCTTGTTGATCACCTGCCGCAGCAGCTGCCCGCTCTTCATGAAGTTGTTGGCGTCCTCGAACACGCCGCGCACGACCCAGCCCCGTGGGTTGCGCACCGGGTCGGCCGCGAGGTTCTTCAGCTTGGGGAAGAGCTGGTTGTTCACGAAATCCAGCAGCGCGTCGCCGGTGATGCCCTCGGGGTCGGCGGCCCAGTTCCGCCAGCGCAGGTTCTCCGGGATGGGGCTGCGGTAGTCGTCGCGGGTGAGTTCGAGCTCTTCCTCCAGCGCGTCGAACACCTTCAGGAACAGCAGCCACACCATCTGCTCGATGCGCTGCGCATCGCCGTTGATGCCGGCGTCCTGGCGCATGACGTCCTGGATGGACTTGATGACGGGGGACAGGTTGGACATGCGGTCTCAGTGATGGGGGGTGCAGAGCGAGCGGCACATCAGTTCAAGCCGGGCGCATAGAGCTCGTGTTCGAGCGCCTGCAAGGCCTGCAGGTACTGCGGCCGGCCGCCGAAGCTGCGCACCAGCTCCACCGGCGAACCCAGCTCGGAAAGCGGCTGCACGCGCAGCACCTCGTTGCTCTCGATGGTGGCAATGCCTTCGTCGGCGTACTTGTCGAGCAGTGCGTCCAACACCTTGCGGGCCACCGGCCCGTACTGCCCGAAGGCGTTGCGCTTCTTCACCCGTTGCGCGCGCTCGCGGCGGGTGAGCGGCGGCAGGTCATAGGCCACATGCAGCAGCAGGTCGAAGGGGTCCAGGTCTTTCATGCCGGCCTGCGCCACCTCTTCGGCGAGCGCATCCAGGAACACGCCCTGGCGCTCCAGCTCCTCGATCAGCACAGCCTTGCGCTCGGCACTGTTCCAGGCCTGCAGGAAGTGATCGAGCGAGGAATAGGCCTTGCTCAGGTTGATGCGCGTGTAGTCGCGCAGGCTCTCGGTGACGAGCTTGCCGTCGGCGTTCAGGTACTGCACCCGCTCGCGGGCCACGCTTACGCTCACTGAGCCGCCCAGCAGGTACTTGCGCGGCTGGGCATTGGCAGGCCCGCCCTTGAAGGGGCCCAGCGCTGGGGGCACGGGCGGTGTACCGAGCGGCGAGTCACCCGCCCCGGTTCCACCGCCGTCGCCTTCCTGTTCACCTCCAGGATCCGGTGGGTCGATGGGGTCATCGCCCTTCGGCTCGTAGATCTGCACCGGGTCGCCGTCGAAGTCCTTGTCGGCGAAGAGCTCGGTGGCACGCTTGAAGTCCAGGATGGTGAACCAGCTTTTGCCCAGGTCTTCGCGCAGCCGGGTGCCGCGGCCGATGATCTGCTTGAAGAGCGTCATCGACTTGATGTTCTGGTCGAGCACGATCAGCTTGCAGGTCTGCGCATCCACCCCGGTGCTCATCAGCTTGGAGGTGGTGACGATCACCGGCAGCGACTTCTCGGGGTCGATGAAGTTGTCGAGCTGCGCCTTGCCCTCGGCGTTGTCGCCGGTGATCTGCACGACGTAGTTCGGCTGGGTCTGACAGATGTCGGCGTTGGCGTTGCTCAACGCTTGCCGCATGCGGGCTGCGTGGTCGATGTCTTCGCAGAAGACGATGGTCTTGTCGTAGCGGTTGGTGGCTTTGAGGTACTGGGTGATTCTGGCCGCCACCACCTCGTCGCGCCGCTCCAGCACCAGACGGCGGTTCATGTCGCGCCCGGTGTAGACGCGATCCTCGATCACATGACCGAGCTTGTCGGTCATGCCAGCGGTGGGGCGCCAGCCGAAGGTGTCCTTGTCCAGATCGACTCGGATCACCTTGTACGGCGCCAGGTAGCCGTCCTCGATGCCTTGCCTGAGGCTGTAGGTGTAGAGCGGGTCGCCGAAATAGTGGCTGTTGGAGACGTCTTCAGTCTCCTTTGGCGTCGCGGTCAGGCCGATCTGGGTCGCGCTGCCGAAGTAGCTCAGGATCTCGCGCCAGGCCGAGTCTTCGGCTGCGCTTCCGCGGTGACACTCGTCCACCACAATGAGATCGAAGAAGTCCGGCGAGAACTGCTTGTAGATGTTGCGCGACTCCTCGGCGCCCGACACCGCCTGGTACAGCGAGAGATAGATCTCGTAGCTCTTGTTGACCTGCTTGGTGGTCGGGCTCACGGCGAGATCGAGCTCTTCAACCGTGAGCTTGCCCTGCGCGTCCACCCGCTCCACACCCTTGGCATTCAGGCTGAGCTTGGCCATGGCGCCCTTGAACGGGCGGAAATCGTTGACCATGGTCTGGTCGATCAGAATGTTCCGATCAGCCAGGAACAGGATGCGTTTGCGCGCTCCACTCTTCCACAGTCGCCAGATGATCTGAAAGGCCGTGTAGGTCTTGCCCGTGCCAGTGGCCATGACCAGCAGCACGCGTTTGCGACCGCAGGCAATGGCCTCTACCGTTCGGTTGATGGCCTGCAACTGGTAGTACCGTGGGGTCTTGCTCGGGGCGTAGTCGAACTCCGTCACCTGCCGGACTTCCGACGTCCAACCTTTCCACAAGCAATAGCGCGTCCACAGTTCCGCGGGAGACGGGAATTCATCGAGCGTCAGCGTGCGTTCGAGCACACCGTCGGCCAGCGTGGCATCGCGGAACACGAAGCCGTCGCCGTTGCTCGAAAAGCAGAACGGCACATCCAGCAGCTCGCCGTAGCGGATGGCCTGGGCCATGCCGGCGCCGATGGCATAGGTGTTGTCCTTGGCTTCGACGACCGCTATGGGAATGTTGGTCTTGAAGAACAACGCGTAGTCGGCACGCAGCACCGTGCTTGCGTCGCGCCGTGCCGTGCGCCCGCGCACCACCATCCGGCCCGCTCGCAGCGGGTACTCCCGGTAGATCTGCTCCATGCCGTTCCATCCCGCGCGCTCCATGGCAGGCCGGATGAACTTGTCGCAGACATCGCTTTCGGAGAGTGCTCTCTTGTCCATAAGTCCATGGAACTCGGCAGCCCCGCGCGCGGTCTGTGCTGCGGTGGCGTGTCTCGGAGGTCTGCGGCATTTTGGGGTAAGCCGTGTCTTCTGTCGCCGGCCTCCTCCCTACTTCCCGATGCAGAACCTCGAGAAGATCACCCCCAGCAGATCGTCCGCACCGAACTCGCCAGTGATCGACCCCAACCGCTCCTGAGCCAACCGCAGCTCCTCGGCGAACAGGTCCAGCACCTCGTCGCTGCGCTGCGCATGCACATGCGCGGCGGCCAGACACTCGCACGCCTCGCGCAGCGCCTGCAGGTGCCGCTCGCGCGCGATGAACATCCCCTCGCCCGCGCCGTGCCAACCGGCCAGGCGCAGCAGCGCCGCGCGCAGCAGGTCGATGCCCTGGCCGTCGCGCGCCGACAGCCAGACCGCGTCCTCGGTCGCGCGCGCGGGCAGCCCGGCGAGGTCGACCTTGTTCCACACCCGCAGGATCGGCTTGTCGCGCGGCAGGCGCGCGGCGATGTCGGCGTCGAGGTCGGCCGCGAGCGCGAGCCGCGCGGCGATGTCGCCGCCCGCCACAGCGCCGACGCCGTTCGCCGAACCGCTACCCGACACGCCACCGCCCTGCCCCGCCTGCGACCCGTCCGCCACCCCCAGATGCAGGATCACATCCGCCCGCCCCAGCTCCTCCCAGGTCCGCTCGATGCCGATGCGCTCGACCTCGTCGCCGGTCTCACGCAGCCCCGCGGTGTCAACCACCACCAGCGGCACGCCGTCGACCTGGATGGCCTGCACGATGCGGTCGCGCGTGGTGCCGGCCACGGGCGTGACGATCGCGACCTCGGCGCCGGCCAGCGCGTTCAGGAGGCTCGACTTCCCGACGTTCGGCGCACCGGCCAGCACGACGTGCAGCCCCTCGCGCAGCAGCGCGCCCTGGCGCGCTTCGGCCAGCAGCACGTCGAGCTCGGCGCGCACGCGCGCCAGCCGCCCGCGCGCATCCGATCGCTCGAGGAAGTCGATCTCCTCCTCGGGAAAGTCCAGCGTCGCCTCGACCAGCATGCGCAGCTCGATGAGCTGGTCGACCACGACATGCACCGCGCGCGAGAAGGTGCCGGACAGCGAGCGGCTGGCCGAGCGCGCGGCCTGCGCGGTGCTGGCGTCGATCAGGTCGGCGACGGCCTCGGCCTGTGCGAGGTCGAGCTTGTCGTTGAGGAAGGCGCGCCGCGTGAACTCGCCGGGCTCGGCCACGCGCAGCCCGATGTCGCGCCCCGCATCGAGCACGCGCTCGAGCAGCAGCTGCATCACCACCGGCCCGCCGTGACCCTGCAGTTCGAGCACGTCCTCGCCGGTGTACGACTGCGGCGCAGGGAAATGCAGCGCCAGGCCGGTGTCGAGCGTGCCGCCGTCGGCCGCGCGGAACGGCAGCAGCGTGGCCGTGCGGGGCGCGAGCACACGCCCGCACAGCGCATCGATCACGGTCGACAGGTCGCGGCCCGACACGCGCACCACACCGATGCCGCCCCGGCCGGGGGCGGTGGCGATGGCGGCGATCGGGTCGGCGTCGTGCAACGGTGCGGGCATCGGCCGATTCTATCGGGCCGGTTGTGGCCCGCGGCTCAGAGGGCGGAGGTCAGGCGCCGGAGGCCGGCGTGAACTCGCGCATCATCTGCACGAAGCGCCGCTCGAACGGGAGCAGCGGCATGCCGATGCGCGAGGCGATCCGCGTGGTGTGCACCGGGAAGCCCTCGGGGAGCGGGCGCTTCACGATGCCGGGGTCGCGCTCCGCATCGACCGCGATCTCTGCGATCACGCCGATGCCGAAGCCGAGCTCCACGTACGCCTTGATCACGTCGGAGTCGATCGCCTCGAGCACCACGTTCGGTGCGAGGCCGTGGCGCGCGAACGCGGCGTCGATGCCGCGGCGGCCGGTGAACTGCGGCGTGTAGGTGATCAGCGGCTCGGCCGCGAGCTGCTCGATGGTGGGCGCGGTGCCCGCCGCTGCGAGCGGATGCCCGGTCGGCACGATCACGCAGTGCCGCCACGAATACGCCGGGCGCGTGTCCAGCGACGGATGGTCGTCGAGCGTCTCGGTGGCCAGCCCGAAGGTGGCGTCGCCGTGCACGACGTACTCGGCGACCTGCGCCGGATTGCCCTGCAGCAGCTTGAACTGCATGGTCGGGAACTCGGCGCGGAAACGCGCCAGCACCGCGGGCAGCGCGTAGCGCGCCTGGGTGTGGGTGGCCGCGATCGACAGCGTGCCGCCGTGGCCGGCGGCGTACTGCTCGCCGACCCGGCGCAATGCGGCGGCCTCGTCGAGCACGCGCTCGGCGGCTTCAAGGATCTTCTGGCCGGCCTCGGTGAGCGCGGTGTAGCGCTTGCCGTGGCGGACGAAGATCTGCACGCCGAGCTCGTCCTCGAGCTCGCGGATCTGCTTGGACAGCGCGGGCTGCGAGGTGTGCAGCACCTCGGCCGCCGCCGTCAGGTTCAGCCCGCGGCGGACGGTCTCCCGGAGCGAACGCAGCTGCTGGAAGTTCACGCCGCTTCCTCGACGCCCGTCAGGCAGCAGCCCGCCCGAACACCGGCTTGCCTTCGATGCGCCGCGTGATGACCCACTGCTGCGCGATCGAGAACAGGTTGTTCACCAGCCAGTACAGCACCAGGCCCGCCGGGAAGAAGAAGAACATGACGGAGAAGATGAGCGGCATCCACATCATCATCTTCGCCTGCAGCGGATCCGGCGGCACCGGGTTCAGCTTGGTCTGCGCGAACATCGAGATCGCCATCAGCAGCGGCAGGATGTAGAACGGATCCGGCGCCGAGAGGTCCTTGATCCAGCCGATCCAGGGCGCATCGCGCATCTCGACCGATGCGAACAGCACCCAGTACAGCGCGAGGAACACCGGGATCTGGACCACGATCGGCAGGCAGCCGCCGAGCGGGTTGATCTTCTCGGTCTTGTACAGCTCCATCATCGCCTGGTTCATCTTCACGCGGTCGTCGCCGAAGCGCTCGCGCAGCTGCTGCAGCTTCGGGCCGACCTTCTTCATCTTGGCCATGGAGCGGTAGCTCGCGGCCTGCAGCGGGAAGAACGCGAGCTTGACGACGAGCGTGAGCAGCACGATCGCCCAGCCCCAGTTCTGCACGATGCCGTGCAGGAACTGCATCAGCGAGAACAGCGGCTTGGCGATGACGGTCAGCCAACTGTAGTCGACGACCAGGTCGAGCCCGGGCGCGACCTCGGCCAGCACGCGCTGGTCCTGCGGACCGACGTACAGGGTGGCGTTCGCGGCGACGGTGGCGTTGGGCGCGATCTCCTCCATCGGCTCGCGCAGGCGGACCGTGTAGAGGTTGTTGTCGATCTTCGCGGTCTCGAAGGTGCGCGGGGTGCCCTGCTTGGGCACCCAGGCGGCGACGAAGTAGTGCTGGATCACACCGACCCAGCCATCGTTGGCGGCCTTCGCATGCTCCTGCTTGCCCTTCTCGATCGTCGGGAAGTCGACCTTCTGGAACTTGTCCTTGTCGGTGTAGACCACCGGACCGTAGTAGCCGCTGGTGACGAAGGTCGATGCCAGGCCTTGGGACAGGTACGGCGAGTTGCCGTCGCGGGTGAGCTGCATGTACAGGGTGGGCCTGACCGGCTCGGCGCCGAGGTTGGTCACCTCGGTCTTGACCTCGATCGCATACGAGCCGCGCTTGAGCACGTAGCTGCGGACCAGCCGCACGCCGCCCTGCTCGGCGCTCATCTTCAGCACGATCTGGTCACTGCCGGCGGCGAGCTCGCGCGGGCCGGACTCGATGGTGAACGGCGTACGGTGGTTCGGCAGCGTCGTGCCGGCCGCACCGACCAGTCCGCTCTGCGCGACGTACACGTTGCCCTGGCGCTCGTCGAACAGCACGACGTTGGCCTTCGCGTCGGGCTTGTCGGTGTCGCGGAACTTCAGCAGCTCGGCGCGCTGGATCTCGCCGCCGATCGGGTCGACGTCGAGCGCGAGCACGTCGTTGGCGATCCGCACCGGCGGCTGGGCGCCGGCCGCGGGCGCCGCGGCACCCGGCACCACGGCGGGCGCGGTGGACGGGCTGGTCGGCACGGCCGCGGTCGGACCGGGCGCCGGCACGGAGCCGTCGGCCTTGGCGGGACCGCCGGCCGCCCCGGGTGCCTGGGCCGGCTGCGTCTGGGTGGTCGTGCTGCCGCCGAACATCGACGGTTGCCCCTGGTGGCGTTGCCATGCGTCCCAGAGGAACAGCACGGACATGGTGAAGATCACCCACAGGATGGTGCGTTGGGTCTGCATGGCTGGAGGCGGCTTCTACGGACGGTGAGGCGAGGGCGTGCGGTCCTCGCGCGCGGAGCGCGCAGGGTCGCACGGACAGGTCGCGTCGGGCGCGCCGCGATGTGCGGCGTGTCGGATCGCGCGACCGAGATAGGTATGACGAATGGCGAAGGTGTCGGGCACCGGGTCGACGCCCCCGGGATGCCACGGGTGGCAGCGTACCAGCCGCGCGCCCGTCAGCCACAGGCCGCGCGCCATCCCGAAGCGCCGGAGCGCGTCGAGCCCGTACTCGGAGCAGCTCGGATGGAAGCGACAGCGCGGCCCGATCACCGGGCTGATGCCGTAGCGGTAGACCAGGATGGGCAGGCTCGCGAGACGGGCGCGCAGCCGGCGCAGCGCCTGGGCGAGCGCCGACGGGGCAGGGCGGGGCATGTCCATCGTCTCGCTCCGCCCGCCCTCAGGCGACCCGGGCGAGCAGGCCGTCGAGCTCGGCACGCACGAGCCGCCTGAGTGCGCCATCGGTCGGGCGGCGCGCGAACGGCCTGAGCGGACGACCGTCCGGGCCCTTGGGCGGACTCGCCGGATCCTGAGGCACGGCGACCAGCTGGATGCGCAGCGACAGCGCGTGCAGGCCCGGGCGCCCGAGCAGCGTCGCACGGTGCGACTCGCGGATCACGCGCCGGATCAGGTTGCGGACCGGCGACGAGGGCACGAGCTTCTTGGGGATGGCCATCATCAGTCGGGGAGTCGCTCCGTCGGTCGTGCGGCGCGCGCCGACCGCGAAATGGGCACCGACCAGCCGCGCAGGACGCTTCGATCCGGAGCGTGCTGCGCCGGAACGGGTGGGCGGACTCGTACCGGGGCTGACCACGGCAGCCGGGGAGCCGGCGTCGGGGCCTGCACGGGCGCCTGCCGGAGCGCCGGACGATGCCGCTTCTGGCACGCGTGCCTGGCGGCGCCCGGCGCGCGGCTCAGACGGCCAGGCGCTTGCGGCCCTTGGCGCGGCGGGCGCGGATGACGGCACGGCCGCCACGGGTCTTCATGCGGACCAGGAATCCGTGGGTGCGCTTGCGGCGGACCACCGAGGGTTGATACGTGCGTTTCATGGCTGCAGCCGTTTTCGGAAAAAGCCTGCCATTACATCAAGCGCGGCCCCGGCTGTCAATTTGTGCCGATCGGTCACCCGCCGCGCGACCCCTCCTGCCGGGCAGGGCGGTCGGGGTGCGCCCTGCATGCCATACGCACGCCACCTGCGCGACGGACACACGGCAGCGATGCCCCGGCCAAGCCTACCGCCGTGCTTTCGGCCTGTGGATAAGGTAAAATTCTCGTTTCCTTTCAGTCGACTCGCGATTCCCGCGCAGCCGGCCCGGCGCCCGTCAGCGTTGCCGTTGCATGCCACGGCCAGCCCTGACCTCCAGCCGGCCGGACCCGTCCCTCACGCCACGGCCCACGCCAGACACGACCGATGAACGACCTGTGGCAAGCCTGCGCGTCGCACCTGGAGAGCGAGCTGCCCGCCCAGCTGTACCGCACGTGGATCAAGCCGCTGGTCTTTCTCGGCTACGACGAGGAGGGGCGGATGCTCAAGCTGGGCGCGCCGAATCGCGTCAAGCTCGATTGGGTGCGTACGCAGTACGGGGACAGGATCGCCGAGCTCGCGTCGCAGCTGATCAACCCCGATGCGAAGGTGAGTTTCGAGATCTCGGCCGCTGCTGAACTCGATGCCGATCTGCGCGCCACGGACGGCAACGGACATGGCGCCGGCACCGGTCACACCAACGGCCCTGGCGTCACGCATGAATCGCTGCAGATGGCTGCGGGCACGTCGCTGCCGGGGTTCGCGGTGCAGACCGGCGGGGCCGAAGCGCCGGCAGCGAGGGACCGTGTTGCGCTGCCCGGGTTCTCCGCATTGCAGCCCTCGGTGTCGCCCGCGGCCGAGCGTTCGCGCCTGAACCCGGACCTGACCTTCGGCACCTTCGTCACCGGCAAGGCCAACGACCTCGCACGCGCCGCAGCGCTGCAGGTGGCCGAGCGGCCGGGCGGGGCCTACAACCCGCTGTTCCTCTACGGCGGCGTGGGCCTGGGCAAGACCCACTTGATCCATGCGGTCGGCAATTCGATCCTCGCGCGTGCCCCGGCCGCGAACATCCGCTACATCACCGCGAACCAGTTCTTCCAGGACATGGTGGCCTCGATCCGACGGCAGTCGGTCGACGAGTTCAAACGGTATTACCAATCGCTCGACCTGCTGCTCATCGACGACATCCAGTTCTTCGCAGGCAAGGAGCGCTCGCAGGAAGAGTTCTTCTACGCCTTCGAGAACCTGATCGCCGAACGCAAGCAGATCATCATCACTTCGGACACGTATCCGAAGGAGATGTCGGGCATCGACGACCGGCTGATCTCTCGCTTCAACTCCGGGTTGATCGTCGCCATCGAGCCGCCCGAGCTCGAGATGCGGGTCGCGATCCTGATGCGCAAGGGCGAGTTCGCCGGGCATGCGCTCGATGAGGACGTTGCATTCTTCGTCGCCAAGCACATTCGCCAGAACGTCCGCGAGCTCGAGGGCGCGCTGCGCCGGATCCTCGCCTATGCCCAGTTCCGCAACCAGCCGATCACCCTCGATCTGGTCAAGGAAGCGCTCAAGGACCTGCTGTCGTTCAACCGCGGGCAGATCTCGGTCGAATTCATCCAGAAGACGGTCGCCGACTTCTACAAGATGAAGGTGGCCGACATGTATTCCAAGCGCCGGCCCGCCAACATCGCGCTGCCCCGCCAGATCGCGATGTACCTGGCGAAGGAGCTGACGCAGAAGAGCCTCCCCGAGATCGGCGAGCTCTTCGGCGGACGTGATCACACCACGGTGCTCCATGCGGTCAGGAAGATCGCCGAGCTCAGGCAGCACCGCCCCGAGCTGAACCACCAGATCCACGTGCTCGACCAGACGCTCCGGGAGTACCTGTGAGCGCTTCCTCACATCCACCGCTGTTGTATACGCCTGGGGACAACCCCGTGGACAACCCGGTGGACGACGGGGGGGGTCTCCGGTGGACGGCCCCGGGACTCGCAGGGAACAACCCGGCTCCGGGACGCTCAGGACACGATTCGTCCCCGGCCGTCCCGCGATCCCACGAGGGTGGTGCACAGGGTTCACATCACCCGCAGCGTCAGCACCCGTGCGGCTCGCAGCGGTTGTCCACATATCCACCGACCACAACAACTAACTAACAACAATCATATAAAAGGAAAAGAGATGTTGATGATCAAGGCGACCCGCGATGCGATCCTGCGCCCGTTGCAGACGGTGGCGGGTATCGTCGAGCGTCGTCACACCCTACCGATCCTCGCCAACGTCCTGGTCCGCAAGCAGGGCGACCAGGTGTCGTTCCTGGCCACCGACATCGAGATCCAGGTCCGCACCGCTGCCTCGCTCGGCAGCGGCAAGGACGACGCCGCCATCACCGTCAACGCCCGCAAGCTCATCGACATCCTGCGGTCGCTGCCGGACACCGAGGTCGGCATCAGCCTGGCATCCAAGAAGCTCACCATCGCCGCGGGCAAGAGCCGCTTTTCGCTGCAGACGCTCGGGCCCGAGGAGTTCCCCACGGTCGCGCCGAGCGACGCGGTCGGCGCGACGCTGACGATGCCGCAGCGCCAGCTCAAGCACCTGTTCGCGATGGTCCACTTCGCGATGGCGCAGCAGGACATCCGGTACTACCTGAACGGCTTGCTGCTCGTGGTCGACGGCAGCGCAGTGCGCGTCGTGGCCACCGACGGTCACCGTCTGGCCTACTGCGCGGCCGAGACCGGCACCGAACTCGGCCGGCAGGACGTGATCATCCCGCGCAAGACCGTGACCGAGCTGCAGCGCCTGCTCGATGACTCCGACGAGCCGGTCACCATCGACATCGCACCGAACCAGATCCGCTTCCGCTTCGGCGAGGTGGACCTGCTGTCGAAGCTGGTCGAGGGCAAGTTCCCCGACTACCAGCGGGTCATCCCGCAGGGGTACAGGAAGGCGATCGTGCTCGAGCGATCGACCTGGGGCGACGCCCTCAAGCGCGCCTCGATCCTCACGTCCGACAAGTTCAAGGGCGTGCGCTTCACGCTCACGCAGGACGCGCTCAAGGTCCAGACCACCAATGCCGAGCAGGAAGAGGCCGTCGAGGAGCTCGACGTCGAGTACTCCGGCGAGCCGCTCGACATCGGCTTCAACGTGACCTACCTGCTGGATGTGCTCGACAACCTGAAGACCGAGTCGGTGAAGTGCGAGTTCGGCGACGCCAACTCCAGCGCGCTGATCTCGGCTCCCGGCGACGACGGCTTCAAGTACGTCGTCATGCCGATGCGCATCTGATCCGCCCGCCCCGCAGCGCACGAGAACGACACAGCACTAGAGAGGCCTCACCCAGCATGGCTGCAGTCCAACCGATCCTTCCCGAGACCCCGCCGATCCAGGCGGTCGACACGCCGACCCTGGAGTCGGCCAACGACTACGGTGCCTCGTCGATCCAGATCCTCGAAGGCCTGGAGGCGGTGCGCAAGCGCCCCGGCATGTACATCGGCGACACCTCCGACGGCACCGGCCTGCACCACCTGGTGTTCGAAGTGGTGGACAACGCCATCGACGAAGCCCTCGCCGGCTACTGCGACGACATCGTCGTCACCATCCATACCGACAATTCGATCTCGGTCATCGACAACGGCCGCGGCATCCCGACCGGCGTGAAGATGGACGACAAGCACGAGCCCAAGCGCTCGGCGTCCGAGATCGCGCTGACCGAGCTGCATGCGGGCGGCAAGTTCAACCAGAACAGCTACAAGGTGTCGGGCGGCCTGCACGGCGTGGGCGTGTCCTGCGTCAACGCGCTGTCCACCTGGCTGCGGCTCACGGTCAAGCGCGATGGCGCGGTGCACCAGCTCGAGTTCGAGCGCGGCGTGCCGAAGGACCGGGTGATCGAACTCGTCGACGGCATCGAGACCTCGCCGATGCGGGTGACCGGCACCACCGACAAGCGCGGCACCGAAGTCCACTTCATGCCGGACATCGACATCTTCACGGACATCACATTCCACTACGAGATCCTCAGCAAGCGGCTGCGCGAGCTCTCGTTCCTGAACAATGGCGTGAAGATCCGGCTGGTCGACCAGCGCCAGGCCAAGGAGGAATCCTTCGCCTTCATCGGCGGCGTCGGCGGCTTCGTCTCGTACATCAACGAGAGCAAGACGCCGCTGAATCCGACGGTGTTCTACGCGACCGGCGAACGAGAGGTCGACGTCGGCTCCGAGCGACGTCGCGTGTCGGTCGAGGTCGCGATGCAGTGGAACACCTCGTACAACGAGCAGGTGCTCTGCTACACGAACAACATCCCCCAGAAGGACGGCGGCACGCATCTGACCGGACTGCGCGCGGCAATGACCCGGGTCATCAACAAGTACATCCTCGAGAACGACCTCGCCAAGCGCGCCAAGGTCGAGACCGCCGGCGACGACATGCGCGAGGGCCTGACCTGCGTGCTGTCGGTGAAGATGCCGGATCCGAAGTTCTCCTCGCAGACCAAGGAGAAGCTGGTGTCGTCCGAGGCGAGGCCTGCGGTCGAGGAGGTGGTGGCGGCTGCGCTCGATTCGTTCCTGCTCGAGCGGCCGGCCGATGCGAAGATCATCTGCGAGAAGGTCGTCGAGGCGGCGCGTGCCCGTGAAGCCGCCCGCAAGGCGCGCGAGATGACCCGCAAGTCGGTGCTCTCGGGCACCGGACTGCCGGGCAAGCTCGCCGATTGCCAGGAGAAGGACCCGGCGAAGTCCGAGCTCTTCATCGTCGAGGGCGATTCGGCCGGCGGCTCAGCCAAGCAGGGCCGCGACCGCAAGTTCCAGGCGATCCTGCCGCTGCGCGGCAAGGTGCTGAACGTCGAGCGCGCGCGCTTCGAGAAGCTGATCGGCTCCGAGCAGATCGCCACGCTCGCGACCGCGATGGGCACGGGCATCGGCACCGGCAACGGCGTCGGCGACTTCAACCCCGACAAGCTGCGCTACCACCGCATCATCATCATGACCGACGCGGACGTCGACGGGTCGCACATCCGCACGCTGCTGCTGACCTTCTTCTACCGGCAGATGCCGGCGCTGGTCGAGCGCGGTCACATCTACATCGCACAGCCGCCGCTCTACAAGGTCAAGCACGGCAAGGACGAGCGCTACCTGAAGGACGACCACGAGCTCAACCAGTACATGCTGAAGCTCGCGCTCGAGAGCGCGGTGCTGCTGCCGAACGCGACAGCGAAGGCGGAGTACGAAGCGCGCGTGGGGGCGGCGAGCACCGCTGGCGCCACGGCGGCGGCCTCCACCGCGGCCGCGATCGGCTCGCCGGGTGCGATCTCGGGCGATGCGCTCGGCGAGCTGGCACGCAAGTACTTCATGGCCGAGGCGGTCATCGATCGGCTCTCGCGGATCATCGATCCGGACGCGCTGCGCGCGATCCTCGACGGCACCGAGCTCGACCTCGCGAACGAAGCCGCCACCGCCACGACCGCGACACGCCTGCAGACGGCGATGTCGCGCTACCGCAGCGAAGCCCAGCGCATGGACAGTGCCGCGGGTGCGACCGTGGTGCCGGTGTACGACGACAAGGACGAGTCGTGGACGCTGCGCATCGAGCGCCATCACCACGGCAACGTCCGCGTGTCGTCGATCGACGCGCACTTCCTGCTGTCGGCCGACTACCGCACGCTGCTCGACTGCGCGCTGACCGTCGGCGGTCTGGTCACCGACGGCGCCGAGATCCGGCGTGGCGATGGCGAACGCCAGCGTGCCCACGCGGTCATCGACTTCCGAGACGCGATGCGCTGGCTGCTCACCGATGCCGAGCGCAACGTCGGACGTCAGCGCTACAAGGGCCTGGGCGAGATGAACGCGGTCCAGCTCTGGGAGACGACGATGGACGCGTCGGTCCGCAGGCTGCTGCGGGTGCAGATCGAGGACGCGATCGCGGCCGACCAGATCTTCACGAAGCTGATGGGCGACGAGGTCGAGCCGCGCCGGGCGTTCATCGAGCAGAACGCGCTGGGGGCGCGCAACATCGACGTCTGAGCATGGGCAACGACGTCGATTCGCGCCTCACCGAACTCGAGATCAAGGCGGCGCTCGTCGAGGACCTCGTGGACCAGCTCAACGAGGTCATCGTGCGTCAGCAGGAGCAGATCGACCTGCTGATGCGCGAGGTGGCGCGGCTGGCGCGGCGGGCGGAGCCGTCGGGCGATGATGCGGCGCCGTTCCGCAGCCTGCGCGACGAGATCCCGCCGCACTACTGACGGGGGGCGCGCGATTCAGGGCAGGCGCAGCTCGAACCGGGTGCCGCTCGCACCCTCGCCGTCGCAGAGATCGAGCAGCCTCAGCTCGCCGCTGCGACCGTCGTTGATGTGCAGCCGCGCGACGGCGCGGCACAGCTCGGTGCCGAGGCCGGTCCGCTCCCCGTCGGTCGCGATGACTGGTTCGCCGTCGAGACCCGGCCCATCGTCCTCCACCGCGAGCACCAGCCAGCCGTCCTCGCATCGGGCCGAGAGCCGGATGCTCGAGCGCGCGTAGCGAGCCGCGTTGTCCACCGCGGCCTCGAGTGCGAGACCGATCAGGTAGGCATCGAAGAACCAGTCGGCCGGCGCACGCGAGGCGTCGACCTCGACCTCGATGTCCTGGCGCACCGCGATCGTCCGTGCGAACCGGGCGGCCTGCGCGAGGGCGTGCGCCGGATCCTCTTCCTGCTCGTTGGCGCAGAGCCCGTGAGCATCGTCGCGGTACAGGGTGAGGAAGGCCACCAGGCGCCGCTGCAGTGCGACGGCATCGGTGCGCAGCGGTCCGAGTTCAGTGGCCAGGTCCGGATGCGCCGCGAGCAGCTCGGTCAACCGCTGCTCGTGCACGGCAAGCCGGTTCTTCAGGTCGTGGACGACGAGCGCGGATAGGCCTGGGAACATGTCAGGACGCCACTTCCGAGATCTCGGCGGCTGGCGCCCTGCCAGCCGACTCCAGCTTGTGGAAGTAGGCGTCCATCTTCTTCAGGCGTTCCGGGTCGGCGGTGCCGCGCTCGTGCAGACGCACCAGCGCGGCCTGCACCTGTGCGAGCAGGTCCGGCCGTACGCCCTTCACGGCCATCGTCACCAGGTAGATCTCCGCCGCCGCGGTGAGCACGCCAGTGTGGTCAAGTGCCTTGGGCAGCGCCGCATTGACCATCGAGACGGCCTCGTCGAAACCGCCCGCCCGCAGTGTGCGCACAGCGGCCTTGGCCTGCTTCGCCGCCTCCGTCGACCAGTCGACGCTCAGTGCCGCAGCGCGCTCGGGCATGCCGGCATCGACCAGCACCTTGCTCGCCAGCGCACGCGTGGAGGTGTACTCCGCCGAGGAAAGGCGCTCGGCGGCCGCCACCGCTGCGTCGAGCACTGCGAGGCCCTGCTCGGTCATTCCTGCAGCCAGAGCACCCTTGGCAACCAGCAGACGCGTGCGCGGCTCGAGCTCGACGCCGAACAGACCGGCGAGCCGCCTGGCGGCGGCTTCGGACTCCTCGGTCTTCCCGAGCGCGGTCCACGCCTGCACGTCGATCGCGGCCGCCAGGGCCTGCGTACGCGGATCGCGGGGCTGGTGGGCGAGTTCCCTGGCGATGAGCTTGATCGCGCGCTGCGGCTCGCCCCGCTCGAGGCTGACCTGGGCGAGCAGCGCACTGTTGCGCGAGTCGCGCGTGAGCGCGTTTGCGGTCTGGCGGACCACCTTGCTCAGTGCGGCGTCGGCAGTGTCGAGCTCGCCGGCGAGGTAGGCGATCTCGGCCCGGCGGCGATTGCGCAGCGCGCTCGGGATGTGTTCGGCGGCAGTCGTGGCGACCTTCAGCGCGCCGCTCACGTCGCCGGCGCGCTCGAGCAGCTCGAGCAGCAGCTCGTAGGCGCCAGCGTGATAGCGCCGCTCGTTGAGGATCGTGTGCAGGCGCTGGCGCGCCGCTTCGGTGTCGCCCATGGCGAGCAGGCAACGCGCGATGCCGAGCGAGGCCCAGGTCATCGAGCTGCGCACCCTCAGCGCACGGCGGTAGGTCTGCAGCGCGTCGTCCCAGCGGGCGAGCGCCACCTGGCACATCGATGCATGGCGCAGCAGCTCGATCCGGTGGCGCGGGCCGGCCTTCTCCAGGCGCTTGCAGTGCTCCAGCCCCTCGGCGAAACGCCCTGCGTGCACCGCTTCGTACATCGGCCGCAGCGCGACGTGACGGGCCAGCGCCTCCTCGATGCGCGAGAGCAGCTGATCGCTCGCGACCGGCTTGACCAGGTAGCCATCGGGCAGCATCTCGGCGGCGCTGGCGACGCGGTCGATGGTCGAATCGGCAGAGATGACGAAGAACAGCCCGCCCGGCGGCATCAGCCGTTCCTGGCGCAGGTACTCGAGCAGCTGCTGGCCGTCGGTGCCGGGACCGAGGTCGTAGTCGGACAGGATCAGGTTGAACGGCGCAGCACGGATGGCCTCGACCGCGCTCCGCGCGTCGTGGGCGAGGACGATGTCCTTGATCTGCGCTTCGGCCAGCGTGTCGCGTAGCCGCGTACGCATCTCTCGGATGTCGTCGACGACCAGTGCACGCAGACCTTTGAGCTGGCTCGCACTCAGCATGGGGCGGGTTCCCGTTGAGTCCCGAGCGTAGCGTCCCCCCGGGCGACAGAGGGCTCGTTGCACACGTCCGAGGTGCCGCTGGTCCGGGTGCGATAGACGCACGGCACATCGCGGGTGACGGACGGCCACTTACCCGAAAGGGTCGACGCACGCCGGGAACGTCGTGTAGCGTGCAAACCTCGCCAGGAGGAGACCCTGCATGCAACGCCGCGCATCCGCCGCGGGCGCCGTCGCGCCCACCTCTCCGGAATCGACTGTCCCCTCGCGCCGTCGTGCGCTCGCCGCTGCCGGCGGCACCGCCGTACTCGGCACGCTGCCGCGCTTCGCGATCGGCCAGGGCACCTGGCCGAACAAGGCGGTCCGCGTGATCGTGACCAACCCGCCCGGCGGGCTGACCGATGCCTACGCGCGCCAGTACAGCGAGGCGCTGTCGCGCAAGTTCGGCCAGCCCTTCGTCGTCGACAACCGACCGGGTGCGGGCGGCATCATCGCGGCCGATGCGCTGGCGAAGGCGCCGGCCGACGGGTACACGCTGATGGTCGCGATCCAGACGCCGATGTGGAACGGCCGCGTGCTCTACAAGGCGCTGCAGTACGACCCGGACAAGGCCTTCGCGCCGATCACGCTGTTCCCGGCCGGCGCGCTGGCCTTCGGCGTGCATGCCAAGCTGCCGATCAGGACGCCCGACGAGTACGTCGCCTGGGCCGCGAAGAATGCGGCTGCGGTGGGCACCTATGCCGCCGGCTCCTGGCCGCACATGATCGCCGACACCTGGAACCGCACCCGCAACCTCAAGCTCGACGTGATCCACTACAAGGGCGAGCCGCCGATGTGGGTCGACATCTCGTCGGGCCAGGTGAGCGGCGGGCTGGGCAGCTTCCAGGCGATGAGCAGCCACATCGAGCGCGGCACGGTCCGCCCGATCGCGGTGGTCGGCCAGCGCCGCTCGCCGCGGCTGCCCGACGTGCCGACCTTCGTCGAGCAGGGCCACATGGATCCGATCTTCGCGCTCGACGGCTGGCTGCCGATGGTCGCGCCCGCGGGCACGCCGGAGGACATCCTGCAGAAGCTCTCCGAGGGCGTGATGGAGGCCTATCAGACGCCGAAGATCCAGCAGCTCCACGAGACCTTCGGCATCCCCAACGGGCCGGTCGGCCTGGAGGAGGCACGGCGGCGCTGGAAGGACGAGGCGCCGCAGTGGGTGGCGATCGCGGACCGGCTCGGCATCAAGCTCGACTGACCGCCACCCGAGCGCGCGCGGGTCGCGGCGCTATGCCGCGGCCCGTCGCGAGGCCCGCCGCTCGGCCCAGAGGTTCAGGCCGTTGGCGGCCAGGATGCAGGCGGCACCGACCATCACCGGCAGGCGAAGCGGTTCGGCGTACAGCAGCATGCCGACCACCGCGATCAGCGGCAGGCGCATGAAGTCCATCGGCGCGACCACGATCGCGTCGGCCAGCCGTGAGGCACGCGTCAGGCAGTAGTGGGCGCTCAGCCCGGCCAGCCCGCAGAGCACAGACCAGCCCAGCGCCCCCGCCGAGGACAGCGTGATGCCGGTGTCCGCGAGCACCAGCAGCGCGGCGATCGGCAGCTGCAGCACGTGCATCCAGACCAGCATCACGAACGGGCGGTCGGTGCGGGTCAGGCGACGCACTGCCATCATGTTGATCGCGAAGCCGAGCGCCGAGGCGAGCGCGAGCAGCGATCCCGGTCCGAGCGACAGGTGCTCGAGGAAGGCCTGCGGCGACGGCCCCGCGTTGGCGGGCCAGACCACGACGAGCGCCCCCGCGAAGCCCACCAGCGCGGCGAACGCCCGCCAGGCGGTGAGTCGCTCGCGCAGGAAGAGCGGCGCCAGCACCGCCACCCACAGCGGCGCGGTGAACTCGAGCGCGAAGACCTCCACCAGCGGGATCATCGCGACCGCCAGCATCCAGGCGAGCTGCGCGCCGAAATGCACCACCGCACGGCCCGCGGTCAGCGCCGGCTGCCCGCTGCGCAGACTCGCCAGCGTGCCGCGCAGGGCGACATGCAGCACCGCGAGGACCAGCAGGCCGGTGCCGGCCCGCCAGAACAGCAGCTCGAGCGCGCCGATCGAGCGCATCGCCTCGCGCCCGGTGATCGCGATCATCGAGAACGACAGCAGCGCGCCGATCATCCAGATCGCGGCGCGGCGCGGGTCCGCCGCAGGCCGGCCGGTGTCCGGCGACGCGGGACGGACGCGCGCGGCAGCGCCGTCGTCGGTGGAGGAGCGTGACATCGGTGGGGTGTCTCCGTGGGCGCCAGGGATCGGCGCGCGCCGTGCAGGGCCGGTCCGGCGGTCGGACCGGGGCCTGCATGTTACGGGTTTCCACATCAGCGTTTGGACATGGGACCTCCGGTTCCCCTACAGCGGCAAAACCGCACAGTCGGTTATCGCCCAACCGGCCGGCGATCCGGCGGGCGAGCATTCGCCGTGCACGCCCGCCACGGGTACCTGGAGTTGACCGATGTTCCTCGAATGGACCCTGAAGAAACGCCTGACGCTGACCTTCGCCGCGATCCTGACGACCGCGTGCGCGCTGCTCGGCGTGGCGCTCGTCAACAACGCGCGACTGGCCGACACAGTGAAGTGGAGCACCCACACGTACAAGGTCCTGTCGGAAGCCGACAGCATGCTGCTCAACATGGTGAACATCGAGACCGGCATGCGCGGCTTCGTCGCGTCGGGCAGCGAAAAGTTCCTGGAGCCCTTCGACAAGGGTCAGGAGGGCTTCGCGACCGCGTTCGAGCAGATCAAGTCGCTGACGTCGGACAACGCCGCGCAGCAGACCAGGCTGGACCGGGCGAAGGCCGACCACGTCCAGTTCATGGCGGTCGCCCGTGAGCTCATCGGCCTGCGCCGCGAGGTCACCGCCGGCAAGGTGCCGCTGGACACCTTGCAGCAGACGTTCGCCGCCGGCAAGGACAAGGCGGCGATGGATTCGTTCAGGGCGGGCAAGGCCGAGATCACGCAGGTCGAGACCGATCTGCTGGCGGCGCGTCAGGCCGCGCTGGCCGCGACGATGTCGGCCACCACCTGGACCCTGGTGATCGGTGGCGTGGTGCTGTGCGCGCTGACCGTGCTGCTCGGTCTCGCGCTGACGCGCAGCGTCTTCCGTCAGCTCGGCGCCGAGCCCGGTGATGCGCAGAGGGCCGTCGACGCCGTCGCTGCCGGTGACCTCAGGGTGCAGATCGCCCTGCGCCCCGGCGACACCCGCAGCCTGATGGCGTCGCTGGCCGGGATGCGCGATGCGCTGGTCCGTGTCGTCGCCGACGTGCGGAGCAACTCCGAGAACGTGGCCTCGGCCAGCGCGCAGATCGCCCAGGGCAACCAGGACCTCTCCGGCCGCACCGAGCAGCAGGCCAGTGCGCTGCAGCAGACCGCCGCGACGATGGAGGAACTGGGCACCACCGTGCGCAACAACGCCGACAACGCGAAGCAGGCCAACCAGCTCGCGCAGAGCGCCTCGGCCGTGGCGGTCAAGGGCGGCGACGTGGTCGGCAAGGTGGTCACCACCATGCAGGACATCAATGCCAGCAGCCGCAAGATCGGCGACATCATCAGCGTGATCGACGGCATCGCCTTCCAGACCAACATCCTCGCGCTGAACGCGGCGGTCGAGGCCGCGCGCGCGGGCGAGCAGGGCCGCGGCTTCGCGGTGGTGGCCTCCGAGGTGCGCAGTCTCGCGCAGCGCAGCGCCGAGGCGGCCAAGGAGATCAAGACGCTGATCGGCCACAGCGTCGAGCAGGTGGCGCTCGGCACCGGCCTGGTCGACGAGGCCGGCCAGACGATGGAGGAGATCGTCGCGTCCATCCGTCGCGTGACCGACATCGTGGCCGAGATCAGTTCCGCCAGCGTCGAGCAGAGCTCCGGCGTGCAGCAGGTGGGCGAGGCGGTCAGCCAGATGGACCGGACCACCCAGCAGAACGCGGCGCTGGTGGAGGAGAGCGCGGCTGCCGCGGACAGCCTGAAGGGGCAGGCGGAACACCTGGTGCAGGCCGTGGCGGTGTTCAAGCTCTAGCGGCCGGGGCATGCGTGGTACGGTCACCGTGCGAGCCGCGGCCGGCAGGCTGCGGCTGCAAGGGGAAACGACATGACCACGTCCGATGAGTCGGGCGCCGCGCAGGCCGCCGGATGGCGCGCCGCCGGCGACTGGCACCACGCGTACTTCACCGGCATCGTGCTCGCCGCCGTCGCGCGGCTGGGCACCCCCGTTGCCGCCGAGCTGGGTCTGGGCCGGCACCGCGCTCTGCGGCATCCCGTCCGAGGTCACCGTAGCCATGCTGCGCGGCTGGCATGCGCAGAACGGGCTGATGCTCGGCAACCCCCGCCTGGGCCGATCGAACCCGGGCCCCGCCTCAGGCGGCGCCCAGCCACAGTCCGACCTTGTCCCGGTTCGGCAGACCGCCCGCGTGCACGACCTTGCCGTCGATCACGACCGCCGGCGTCGACATCACGCCATAGCCCATGATCTCGCGCATGTCCTCGACCTTGGTGATGGTGACGGACACCGCGCGTTCGCGGGCGACGTCCTCGATCAGCTGCACGGTCCGCTTGCAGTTCGCGCAGCCCGGACCCAGCACCTTGATGTCGATGTTCCTGATGTCCATGCGGTCGGTCCTCGAAGCGTGTGGAGGGTGGGGTCGGCTCAGCCGAGCGCCGGGGCGATCGCGTTGAACAGGTAGCCGATGATCACGATGCCGACGGTGACGATGCCGAAGAACAGCGCGAGCAGCGGCGCCCTCACGACGCGCTTGAGCATGATCAGCGAGGGCAGCGACAGCGCGGTCACGGCCATCATGAAGGCCAGCGCCGTGCCGAGTCCGACGCCCTTTGCGACGAGGGCTTCGGCGATCGGCAGCGCGCCGAAGATGTCGGCGTACATCGGCGCTCCGATCGCGGTGGCGACGAGCACCGCCCACCAGCGGTCGTGGCCGAGCGTGGCGACGACCCACGACGCCGGAATCCAGTTGTGGATCGCCGAACCGATCCCGACGCCCGCCAGCACGTACGGCCAGACGCGACGCACGATGTCGAGCACCTGGTCGCGGGCATAGGCCGTGCGCTCGGCGCGGGTCAGCCGCTGCGCCTGGGTGGCCGACACCGGCGCCGAGAACACGAACGGTTCGATGTACCGCTCCATCCGAAGGTGTCCGATCAGCAGCCCGCCGACGATCGCGAGCACCAGCCCGACGACCACGTAGGCGAGCGCCACCGTCCAGTTGAAGATGCTCGCCAGCAGGATCACCGATGCGAGGTCGACCAGCGGCGACGAGATCAGGAACGCGAAGGTGATGCCCAGCGGCAGGCCGGCGCTGGTGAAGCCGATGAAGAGCGGGATCGACGAGCAGGAACAGAACGGCGTGAGCGTGCCGAGCAGTGCGGCGGCCACGCTGCCCGACACGCCGGTGTAGCGGCCCAGCAGATCCCGGGTGCGCTCCGGCGGGAAGTAGCTCTGCACGTACGAGATGCAGAAGATCAGCGTCGACAGCAGCACGAAGAGCTTGATCACGTCGTACACGAAGAAATGGATGCTGCCGCCCAGCGGGCTCGAGACCGGCAACCCGAGGCCGCCCTCGACGGCGATCCTGACGAGCGTCGACAGCCAGTCCATCCGCAGCAGCTGGGCGTTCGCCCAGGACAGGACGGGAAGCCCCGCGCGCTCGGTCGCCCACAGAACGGCGAAGCCCGCCAGGACCCAGGGCCAGCGGGGCGGCGTGTGCGCGACGGCGGAATCGGTGGTGGTCATGGCGATCACCCTCAGCATGCGCGCAGTGCGGGTGCGATCGCGCCGTCGGCGGCCCTCGTGGCCGGGCACGCCGGTGCCGCGGCTTGAGGTGGGACAAGGAATCGACGGATCGGGAATCGACGGACCGGCGGACCGTCGAGGCGACGGCATCGCCGCGCGCATCGGAGATCCGGCCCCGCCGGGCCTCAGTCCGCCTCGGCCATCCTCTGGCGCCTGGCCTCGTCTTCGGACTCCGCATCGCGGATCTCGCGCATCACCGACACCAGGTCGACGTTGCTCTCGTCGGGCACGAAGCGGCCGGTGAGCGCGGTCTCGGTGGTGAGCAGGCCGCGGCGGTACAGGTCCCAGATCTCGGGGCCGTACTCGGTGGCGAGCAGCTCGGGCGCGAAGCGCCCGAAGAAGCCGCGCAGGTTGCCGACGTCGCGCAGCAGCATCCGGCTCGCATGGTTGTTGCCGGCGGCGTCCACCGCCTGCGGCAGGTCGATGATCACCGGGCCGTCTGCGGCCAGCAGGATGTTGAACTCGGACAGGTCGCCGTGCACGACGCCGGCGCACAGCATGCGCACGACCTCGCGGAGCAGCGACGCATGGTGCAGGCGGGCGTCCTCCTCGCTGAAGATCACGTCGTTCAGGCGCGGCGCGGCGTTGCCCTCCTCGTCGGAGACGAGCTCCATCAGCAGCACGCCGTCGAGGAAGTTGTACGGCCGCGGCACGCGCACGCCGGCGGCGGCCAGGCGGTGCAGCGCGTCGACCTCGGCGCTCTGCCAGGCGGCTTCCTGGGCCTCGCGGCCGAAGCGCGTGCCCTTGGCCATGGCGCGGGCCTGGCGCGTGTTCTTCACACGGCGGTTCTCGGTGTAGTCGACGGCCTGGCGGAAGCTGCGGTTGTTCGCTTCCTTGTAGACCTTCGCGCAGCGGACGTCGTCGCCGCAGCGCACGACGTAGACGGTGGCTTCCTTGCCGCTGGTGAGCTGTCGGACCACGTCGTCGACGAGTCCTTCCTCGATCAGGGGAAGCAGACGTTTGGGAGGCTTCATCCCCGTAGTGTGCGCCACCGCGCGGCGCACACCCCGTTCAGCGCAGCTTCAGCACCTCGTCGAGCGACTCGTTCTGGCGCTTGATGGCCTGGACGTTGGCGAGGACGGCGTTGCTGGCGGCGATCATGTCGACCATGGTGCGCGGCAGATCGGGGTCCTCGGCGGTGGGCGCTGCGAGCCCGGCCGGGGCGGGCCGCCCGCCCGCCTGCTGGGGCTGTGCGAGTGCGGGCGGCGGCGGGGCCTGCTCCGACGCGCCCTGGACGCCCGCCACCGGTTCCATGCCGGTGACCGGCTGCCCGATGCGCTGGGTGGAGGCTCGCGCCACCTCGAAGGCCGCCGAATCCAGGCGACGCGACGCTGCACTCAATCCCGACAGGCTGATCGACAGGGACATGGCGTGACTCCGGTTGACCTTGTTATCGACGCGGTGGGCGCCGACTTGAGCGCCGCCGGCGCGGCGCATCGACCGTTCATCGGCCGACGAGCGCCGCGTCGAGTGCGTGCAGGTCCTCGAACGGTGCGGGCGCATGCCCGCCGCAGGCGTCGGCCGGATGCCGGTGCGCGAACTGCGGTCGGCGCAGCCAGGCGGCCTGCAGGCCGGCGCGGCGCGCGGCGACGACGTCGAGCAGCGGGTCGTCGCCGATGTGCAGGGTCTCGCCCGGCTCGACGCCGGCCAGCCGGCAGGCCTCGTGGAAGAGGCGCGGGTCGGGCTTGGCGCTGCCGAACACATGGGCATTGACCGAGGCGTGGAAGTAGCGCCCGAGCCCGACCCGCTCGACGTCGGCATTGCCGTTGGTGACCGCGATCAGCCGCAAGCGCCCTGCCCATCGCCCGAGCACCGGCAGCACGTCGTCGAAGAAGCGCACCCGCTGGCGCGCTTCGAGGAAGACCTCGAAGGCCTCTTCGGCGAGGCGCGGATCATCGCCGGATCGCGTCATCGCGCGGCGCAGGCCCTCGCGGCGCAGCCAGCTCATGTCGTGGGCGCGCCCGGGATGTTCGGCGAGCAGCTCGCGACGGATCGCGGCGCGGGCATCGGCGTCGAGGCCCGCGGCGGTCGCGGGCGCATGCGCCGCGAGCCAGTCGCCCAGCACCTGCTCGGCGCCGACCAGCGTCGGCCCCACGGCCCAGAGCGTGTCGTCGAGGTCGAGCGTGATCGCTCGCAGTGGGGTGAGGGCGGTCGTCACGGGCAGCGCCAGGGCAGGTCGGGCATCCGCGGATTCTAAGTCGCCGAGGCGGCCCGCCGCCCGGCCCCGGCACGCACCGCGCCGGCAGCGGCAGCTCCGCCGTTCGTCGAGGCCAGACCGCGCTTCGTTCCGCTGGCCGCCCGGAGCGTGATTTTTGTCACGGTCCGGGGCCGGTCGCCGGGCTCGAATGCCGCAATGAGGAGATCGCCATGAACGACACGGGCCCCACCCTGCAGCCGGCGCCGGCCGCCGCAGCGCACCGGCCGCTGCACGCACCCGCTCCGATCGTCGTGACCGCGGCCTCGCTGGTGACGCTCGGCTTCTGCATCGCGTTCGTGCTGGCTGCGCCCTTCGGCGCCGCGGTCGCGCCGGGCGACCCGTGGCCGCTGGCGGACCGTGCGGCAGGCGATCACGCGATCGCCTTCGCCCTGATCGGCGGCATCCTGCTCGGCATGCCGCTCGCCGTCCACGTGCTGCACCGCGACCTGGCGCGGCCGCTGGCGCTCGGCGAGGCCCGCGAGGACGCGAGCGCCTCGCGCTTCGTCTACGGGCCGGGCGCACGCCGGCGGATGGCGCTCGGGCTGGGTGCCGCCTACGGCACCGCGGCGCTGTTCGTGCTGCTCATCGCCGGCACGACCGATGCGGCGTCGGCGCTGCGGGCGCTGCTGGCGTACTGATGCGCTCGTGCGGGTTCAGACCCGCACGAGCCCCAGCAGGTGCGCGACGTCCTTGAAGAAGATGCGCACGTGCGCGATCGGCTTCTTGCGCACGAGCTTCTTGTTCATGTACGACTCGAAGGTGAGCTGCTGCACGTCGCGGTCGCGGCAGATGTCGACGAAGCGCTCGCGGCGCTTGTCGCTCGAGTACCAGAACCACTGCATCACGCCGAGCACCCAGAACACGCGGCCGTGCTCGCGCATGAAGCGCTTGCGGGCGCGCGCGAGCACGCGGGCGTCGCCGGTCTCGAGCAGCTGGTGGACGGCGTCGGCCGCGAAGGTGCCGCACACCATCGCGTAGTAGATGCCCTCGCCGGAGGCGGGCGCGACCACGCCGGCCGCGTCGCCGGCCAGCACCACGTCGCGGCCGTTGTCCCAGCGCGGCAGCGGCTTCATCGGCAGCGGCGCACCCTCGCGGCGCAGCGTGCGCGCGTTCTGCAGGCCGACCTTCTCGCGCAGCTCGCCGGTGGCGGCACGCAGCGAGAAGCCCTTGTCGGCGCTGCCGGTGCCGATGCTCAGCGTCTCGCCGTGCGGGAACACCCAGCCGTAGAAGTCGGGCGAGAGCTTGCCCTGGTACCAGACGTCGCAGCGGCCGGCGTCGTAGCCGGCGGGCCGCTGCTCGGGCACCGCGACGATCTCGTGGTACGCGAAGACGAACTTGCCGCGGTCCGCACCGGGCACGGCCTGGCGGGCGACCGACGAGTTGGCGCCGTCGGCGCCGATGATGGTGCGGGCGCGCACGCGGGCGGGCGTGCCCTCGCCGAGGCGGTGGCCTTCGCGCAGCCGGTAGTGGATGACCGCGGTGCCGTCGGTGTCGCGCTCGATGCGCTCGAACACGCCGGTGCGGCGCACCGCGCCCGCCTTCGCCGCGCGCTCGCGCAGGAACTCGTCGAAGCGGTCCCGGTCGACCATGCCCACGTAGCCGCCCTCGATCGGGATGTCCACGTTCTTGCCGGCCGGCGACACCATGCGCGCACTGGTGGCGCGTGCCACGATCTGCTCGTCCGGGACGGCGTAGTCCTTGATCAGCCGCGGCGGCACCGCGCCGCCGCAAGGCTTGACGCGCCCGGCACGGTCGAGCAGCAGCACGCTGCGGCCCTTGGCCGCGAGCTCCTGTGCCGCGGTCGCCCCGGAGGGCCCGCCGCCGACCACCACCACGTCGAAGGTCTCGATCTGATCCATCTGAGTCATCCTCTTTCCGCGCCCGCGACGCGGTAGTCGCCGAGCGGCGCGGAGGATCCGCGCACGGGCTCGGAAGGGTCGATCCGGAACTCTCCGGCGCCGGAGCGCCCGATGCGTGCAGCCATGAAGGCCGATACGACGAACAGCGCCGCCTCGAGCGCGAACACCGATGCGTACGCTGGGCCGGGCGAGCCGATGAGCCAGCGCGCGACGTCGCTGGCGGCGGCACCCGCCAGGCCGCCGATGCCGAAGGCGATCGCCTGCGCGGCGCCCCACAGGCCCATGCGTACGCCCTCGCGCGCCTCGCGGCCCTCGCCGGCGAGCCGCATCATCGAGGCGATCGCGGCGATCGCGAACGCGCCGTTGGCCACGCCGAGCGCGAACACCATCGGCCGCAGCGGCCAGCCACCGCCGCCGTCTCCGGCCGAGCCTGCGAGCGCCAGTCCGGCGAGCACCAGGGCCGATGCGAGGCACCCGCCGATCGTCCAGCCGCGCAGCGTGCCGAGCTGGCGGCCCGCGAAGCGGCTGCCGGCGAACGCGGCGAGCAGCATGCCGACGAAGGCGCCGCCGTGCTGCACGCCCGAGAGCGCGGTCGACTCGCCCGGCGTGTAGCCGAACACCGCGCCCGAGAACGGCTCGAGGATCAGGTCCTGAGCGCTGTAGGCCAGCATCGACACGAAGACGAACACCGTGAAGCGGCGCGCGGCGGGCTCGGCCCAGACCTGCGCGAGCGCTTCGCTGAAGCGTGGCTTGGCCTGGGCGTCGGCCGCTGCGGCGACCGGTCGCGCGTCGCCCTCGAGCCGATACAGCGCCAGCAGGGTGACGAGCATCGCGATCGCGGAGACGGTGGCGGTCACCGCGATCAGCCGTTCAGGGGTGTACGGGTCGAGCATCTTCCCGGCCATGCCCGCGGTGATCGCGAAGCCCATGATCATCATCAGCCACACCGTTGTGGCCGCGGCCGCGCGCCGCTCGGGCATGACGCGCTTGGCCAGCAGCACCAGCAGCGAGGTGCCGCAGGCCGACACGCCCAGCCCGATCACCATGAACGCGAGCACGGCGCAGACGATGCCGAGCGCGGTGTGCGTCGCCATCAGCGCGGTGGCCGACGCCGCGGCGATGCCGCCGGTGGCCAGCGTCGCCATGCCGCCGACGATCCACGGCGTGCGGCGCCCGCCGACGTCCGAACCGAAGCCCATGCGCGGCCGCAGCCCCTGCATCGCGTAGTGCACGCCGACCAGCAGGCCGGGCAGCAGCGCCGGCAGCGCGAGCTCGACCACCATCACGCGGTTCAGTGTCGAGGTGGTCAGCACGACGATCGCGCCGAGCGACATCTGCACCAGCCCCAGTCGCGCGATGCCGCTCCAGCCGAAGGTCTTCGCGTCCATCGTCAGGCCCCCGCGAGCGAACGCAGCGCGAACGCCGAGACCATCATGCCGGCCACGTAGAGCGGCACACCGAAGCCGCTGTAGGGCAGGGCCCGCTCGATGGGCTTCGCGACGAACCACCTCATCATGAAGCACTGCGCGACCAGCAGGCCGGCGACGCTCAGCGCATGCATCGGCCGATCCCAGGAAAGCAGCAGGCCGATCACGACGAGCTGCGGCACCGCCATCGCCCAGGACGCGAAGCGCGCGGCACCGACGGCGCCGAGCTGGACGGGGAGCGAGCGCACGCCCATCTTCTTGTCGCCCTCGATCGCCTTGAAGTCGTTCAGCGTCATGATCCCGTGCGCGCCGAGGCCGTAGAGCAGCGCCAGCCCGAGCGAGCGCTGATCGGGCATGGCGCCGCCTGCCATGACCGCGGCCCCGGTCACCCAGGCGAGCGTCTCGTAGCTGAGCCCGCAGGCCAGGTTGCCCCACCAGCCGTTGGCCTTGAAGCGGAACGGCGGCGCGCTGTACATCCAGGCGAGCACCAGCCCGAGGACCGCGGCCGCGAAGCCCCAGGGGCCGAGCAGCGTGGCCACGGCGAGCGACAGGGCGGTCCAGGCGATGGCGATCCCGAGACCCCAGCGTCCCGGCATGCGGCCCGACGGGATCGGGCGGTTCGGCTCGTTGATGGCGTCGACGTGACGATCGAACCAGTCGTTGACGGCCTGGCTGGTCGCGCAGACCAGCGGCCCGGCGAGCAGCACGCCGACGACGACGATCGGCCACATCTCCAGCGGCGACAGGCCCGAGCCGACCACGCCGCAGGCGAACGCCCACATCGGCGGGAACCAGGTGATGGGCTTGAGCAGCTCGGCAACGGTCGACAGCGCCGGGCGGGTCAGCGGCTCGGACAGCGATCGGGGCATCGGGCGTGACATGATTGCAGTCTGCGCCTGACACCACAAAGCGTCAACCTTGCCTTACACTCGGTCCGTGGAGACTGTAACCGGACGCTTCCCGTCCGGCTCCCCGGAGCCTCGCATGAAGCCGGTCAAGCCGTATCTGTCCTTCGACCCCTCGATCGCCGGCGCGTCCGGCCATTCGCGCACCGGCGGCAAGCCGCATGCGATCGTCATCGGCAGCGGCTTCGGCGGGCTGGCCGCAGCGGTGAGGCTGGGCGCCCGCGGCTGGCGGGTCACCGTGCTCGAGCGGCTCGACGGGCCGGGCGGACGCGGCTACACCCACTTCCGCGACGGTTTCACCTTCGACGCGGGCCCGACGATCGTCACCGCGCCCTTCCTGTTCGACGAGCTGTGGGCGCTGTGCGGCAAGCGCCGCGAGGACGACGTCGAGCTGCGCGCGCTCGACCCGTACTACCGGATCCGCTTCGCCGACGGCAGCTGGTTCGACTACTGCGGCGATCCGGCCCGGATGCGCGCCGAGGTGGCGCGGCTCTCGCCCGGCGATGTCGACGGCTACGAGCGCTTCATGGAGGTGGCCGAGCGCTGCTACGAGCTCGGCTTCGAGAACATGGCCACGATGCCGTTCGAGACCATCGGCGATCTGCTGCGTGCGGTTCCGGCGATGGTGAAGATGCGGGCCTGGCGCTCCATCCACGCGGTGACGTCCAAGTACCTGCGCGACCCGCGGCTGCGCATCGTCTTCAGCTTCCATCCGCTGCTGATCGGCGGCAACCCGTTCTCGGTCACCTGCGCGTACAGCCTGATCCAGCCGCTCGAGCGTCGCCACGGCGTGCACTGGGCGATGGGCGGCACCGGCGCGCTCGCTCGCGGGTTGGTGAAGCTGATCGAGGGGCAGGGCTCGACGATCCGATATGGCGCGACGGTCGAGCGCATCGTCGTCGAGGCCGGCCGCGCGCGGGGCGTGGTGCTCGAGGGCGGCGAGCGGCTCGACGCCGACATCGTGGTGTCGAACGCCGACGCCGCATGGACCTACCGGAACCTCGTGGCCCCCGAGCACCGCCGCACGTGGACGAACGCGAAGATCGAGCGCAGCCACTACTCGATGAGCCTGTTCGTCTGGTACTTCGGCACGAAGCGCCGCTACGAGGACGTGCCGCACCACATGATGGTGCTCGGGCCGCGCTACAAGGCGCTGCTCAACGACATCTTCAAGCGCAAGAAGCTCGCCAGCGACTTCAGCCTCTACCTGCACCGGCCCTCGGCCACCGACCCGTCGGTGGCGCCCGCCGGCCACGACGCGTTCTACGTGCTGTCGCCGGTGCCGCACCTGGATGCGGGCGTGGACTGGGCCGCGTGCGGCGACGCCTACCGCGACAGCATCGCCGAGGCGCTCGAGGCGACGGTGCTGCCCGGGCTGCGCGACGAGATCGTCACCTCGTTCTACACCACGCCGCAGGACTTCCACGACCGGCTGCTGTCGTTCAAGGGCGCGGCCTTCGGCTTCGAGCCGCGCCTCACGCAGAGCGCGTGGTTCCGCCCGCACAACCGCAGCGAGGACGTCGAGGGGCTCTTCATGGTCGGCGCGGGCAACCACCCGGGCGCGGGCATCCCCGGCGTGCTGTCGTCGGCGAAGGCGCTCGAGAAGGTGCTGCCCGACGTCGCTGCCTTCGCGCGCTGAGCGGCGGGCACGGCGCCGTGTCGCCGATCGTCTGGGAGCTCGGGCTGGTGGTGGGCGCGCTGGTGGTGTTCGTGGTCTGGCAGAAGGTCACGCTCGAGCGGGACATGCGGATCACGCGCGAGGCGCGGGAGCGGCGCGAGGCGGAGGCGGCCGCGGCTGCGCGCGAGGATGACGGTTCGGCGCGCGGTTGAGTGCGACTTAGGGTGTGCGTGCGTGTGCGTGTGCGTGTGTTCGTGCACTCGGCGGTCGGCGCGGCCCGTCGTCGCCCGGGGGCGGGCATCGCTGCGCTGACCCCGCGCCCTCGGGCCTGCGGCCCGAGGGTCCCCGCGAGGCGGGGGGCCGCGCCGGGCCGGCCAAAGAACTCGGCCGGCCTGCGGCCGACCTCAGACAGCTTTGGCCTATCGGTCGGCTGCGCCGACCGATACCCGTCGCGACCCCCCACCTCGCGGCGCGGCCTCACACTCCGCGATGCCCGCCCCCGGGCGACGACGGGCGAGACCACGGTGGCATGAGACACCTCTCACCCCAAAAAAAGGTGGTGAGTAATGAACCCACCTCCGTGCGAACGCCGCAGCACGCACACCCCGTCTCTCGGCGCCGTTGCCCTTCAGGCCGTCGCGCACCGACTGGGCCGCACCGTCTCGCGCAGGCGTCCGACGGGTATCGGCTGGCGCAGCCAGTCGATAGACACCATGGTCGCCCTCAGCTTCGACGGTGGCCGGTCAACCTCACACGCTTCGTAGGTTGCGCGGCGAGCCGCGCCGAGCTACATGCCGAGACATCAGTCAGCGGCAACCCTTGGAGGAGACCGGCCATGGATGA
>JAPLQE010000045.1 GCA_026399835.1 Burkholderiales bacterium
GCGACGCCTACTCTCCAGAGAGTCCGATCCGCTGCGGTCCTTTTGCCTGAGAGTTTCCGGGGCGATACACCTTCGGCGCCGGCGCCTGGCCGGACGCGGACGTCCGGGGGCCGGTCTCTCCCGCAGCGGCGGTGAGACTGGGCGCGAAGGTAGACGCGGGGCCCCGGGGTGTCAAGCGAGCCCCGCCGGCGCGCTGCCAGTCGCGGCGCGTGGTCGTCAGCAGGCGCACCGCGGCCGTCGCCATCCCGTGGACCGCAGGGCGCTCGATCGTCGTTGAGAGCTCGTGCATCGCCGTGGTTCCGGGGACTGCTGGGGAGAAGGCGATAATGGTGGTGCACGATGTCGGCCCGATGACAGGCAGATCACAGGCAGGTTCCGAATGAGTCGCATCCTCCACCGCCAGGCCCAGGGCCGGTATCCGCGCGTCGTCTCCGGAGACGGCCCCTACCTCTTCGACGACCGGGGCCGACGCTGGCTCGACGCCTGCGGCGGCGCCGCGGTGTCCTGCCTCGGGCACGGGCATCCGGCGGTGGTCGCCGCGATCGAGGCGCAGGCGCGCAAGCTCGCGTACGCGCACACCTCCTTCTTCACCACCGAGGTGGCCGAGACGCTGGCCGACACGCTGGTAGCGTCGGCGCCCGAGGGCATCAGCCATGCGTACTTCGTGTCCGGCGGCTCCGAGGCGATGGAGGCCGCGCTGAAGATGGCGCGCCAGTACCACCTCGAGCGCGGCGAGCCGCAGCGCTCGGTGTTCGTCGGCCGCAGGCAGAGCTATCACGGCAACACGCTGGGGGCGCTGTCGGTCGGCGGGAACATGGCTCGGCGCGAGGCCTTCGCGCCGCTGCTGTCGCCCGCGGTGCATGTCTCGCCCTGCTACGCCTACCGCGACCGGCGCGACGACGAGACGCCCGAGGCCTACGGCGAGCGTCTCGCGGCCGAGCTCGACGCGGCGATCGTCGCCGCCGGCCCGGACCGGGTGATCGGCTTCGTGGCCGAACCGGTGGTGGGCGCCACGCTCGGCGCGGTGACCGCGGTGCCCGGCTACTTCCGGCGCGTGCGCGAGGTCTGCGACCGCCACGGCGTGCTGCTGATCCTCGACGAGGTGATGTGCGGCATGGGCCGCACCGGCACGCTGTACGCCTGCGAGCAGGAGGGCGTCGTGCCCGACCTGGTCGCGATCGCCAAGGGCCTGGGCGGGGGCTACCAGCCGATCGGTGCCTGCATGCTGTCGCAGCGGGTGTTCGACGCGTTCGCGCGCGGCTCGGGTGCGTTCCAGCACGGGCACACCTACCTCGGCCATGCCATCGCCTGTGCGGCCGCGCTGGCGGTGCAGCGCGTGATCGCCGAGGAGGGGCTGCTCGCGCGGGTGCGCGAGACCGGCGCGCTCCTCGAGGCCGAGCTGCAGCGCGCGCTCGGCGACCATCCGGCGGTCGGCGACATCCGCGGGCGCGGGCTCTTCCTCGGCATCGAGCTGGTGGCGGACCGCGAGGCCAAGACGCCGTTCGACCCGGCGCTCAAGCTGCACGCGCGCATCAAGCAGGCGGCGTTCGACGCGGGCCTGATGTGCTACCCCATGGGCGGCACGATCGACGGCCGCCGGGGCGACCACGTGCTGCTGGCGCCCCCCTACACGATCGACGCGTCGCACGTCGACGAGATCGTCGGGGGCATCGCCGAGGCGATCGACACGGCGGTCGACGCCTCGCTGCTGGCGGCGCGCGGGGGCTGAGCGCGACGGTCACCCGCGCTTGCGGGCGACGGCCGCGCTCAGCGCCGTGTGGCGAGCGCCGCGGCCTCGGCCGCGCAGTCCTCGGTCGAGCGCGCACCCTTGGCGCGCAGCGCGGCGAGCTCGCCGCGGGCGAGCGCGAGCTGCGCCGAATAGGTCGCATCGGACTGCAGCCGTGCGAACGTGGCGGCACCCATCGTGCGGCCGGCATCGACGTCGCTCTGCCAGTGCACGCCGCAGATCATCCGGCTCTGGCCGAACGCATGGGCGCGCTGCAGCAGCGCATCGGCGCGCTCGGGCGCGACCGAGGCGAGGACCAGGCCCCAGGCCCAGCCGAGGGCGGCGTGCCCCGACGGGTAGGAGCCGTCCTTGACCAGCCGCGGCTCTTCCGCCGCCGAGCACGAGGACTCCTTGAGCGCGACGAACGGGCGCACCCGGTTGTAGTGGTCCTTCGCGGTGTAGGTCGACAGACCGGCGTCGGCGAGCGTGCGGCGCAGCAGCGTGGTCAGGTGCGGCGTGGCCTCGGCCGAGATCGGCGCGTCGAGCGCGCAGGAGAACGTGCGGCCCGCCGCGGGGAAGCGCAGCTCGGCGTCGCGGGTGGCGACGGTCCAGCGCGGCGTGTTGCGCAGTGCGCGGCTGTCGCGCCAGGCGGCGAGGTCGGCCGCGGCGGCGGCGGAGCCTTCGGCGGGCGGCGGCGGCAGCAGCGCGAGCGCGTTGGGCAGCAGCTTGCGGTCGAGGTAGCCGTTGAGCACGCCCGAGCCCGCGCGGACCTCGCCGATCTGCTCGGGCGAGACGCTGGGCACGACGGCGGCGGGCGGCGTGGCGCAGGCGGCGGCCGCGAGGGCGGCGGCGGCGATCGCGGCGCGCCGCGGCAGGCGCGAGGGCGTGCGGGCGGGCGGGATGGGCATCGCGGAGTCTCCTCGTGGCGTCGGTCCGGGACGGCCGGGCGTCGTGCCGCCATGATAAGCGCGGCCGGGCCGGGGCCGCGCTCGGCCGGCGACGGAGCGGCGCGTACAATTCGCCGACCCCACCCGGAGATTCCACGATGGACACGACCCGAATCGTCCCGCCGCGCCGCCGCGCGGGGCTTGCCGCGATCGCCGCCGCCGCCCTCGCCACCGTCGTCGCGATGCCCGCGGCGCAGGCCCAGCAGAAGTTCGTCACCATCGGCACCGGCGGCGTCACCGGCGTCTACTACGCGGCCGGCGGCGCCATCTGCCGGCTGGTCAACAAGGACCGCGCCAAGCACGGCATCCGCTGCTCGGTCGAGTCCACCGGCGGCTCGGTGTTCAACGTCAACACCATCAAGGGCGGCGAGCTCGACCTCGGCTTCACCCAGTCGGACGTGCAGTTCAACGCCATCAAGGGTCTGACCCAGTTCAAGGACGGCGCGGTCTCCGAGCTGCGTGCGGTCTTCTCGGTCCACCCCGAGCCGTTCACGCTGCTGACCCGCAAGGAGTCCGGCATCAAGACCTTCGCCGACACCAAGGGCAAGCGCGTCAACGTCGGCAACCCGGGCTCGGGCACGCGGGCCTCGATGGAGGAGCTGCTCGGCGCGCTGAACTGGACGATGAAGGACTTCTCGCTCGCCGCCGAGCTCAAGGCCGACGAGCACGGCCCGGCGCTGTGCGACGGCAAGATCGACGCCTTCTTCTACGGCGTCGGCCATCCGAGCGCGAACATCCAGGACCCGACCACCACCTGCGGCGCGAAGCTCGCGTCGATCACGGGCCCGATGGTCGACAAGCTGGTCGCCGACAAGCCGTACTACGCGAAGGTCACGATCCCGGGCGGCCTGTACCCGAACAACCCCGACGCCGCGCAGACCTACGGCGTGCTCGCGACCGTCGTCGCCTCGTCCAAGACTCCGGCCGACACCGTCTACCAGGTGGTCAAGGCGGTGTTCGACAACTTCGACGAGTTCAAGAAGCTGCACCCGGCGCTCGCCAACCTGCAGCCCGAGACGATGGTGAAGGACGGCCTGTCGGCGCCGCTGCACGAGGGCGCGGTGCGCTACTACCGCGAGAAGGGCTGGATCAAGTGAGCGGCGTGGCCGCGGCGGGCGAACCGGCCCGCGCGGCCGCGGGGGCGTTCCCCGCGTCGGCCGCCTCCGGGGCCGAACTCGAGCGGATCGTCGCCGAGGCGGACCTGGGAGGGCGCGAGCCCGCTGGAGCGGTTGGCCGGGCGGTCGCGCTGATCGCCGGTGCCTGGTCGCTGTTCCAGCTCTGGTACGCGTCGCCGCTGCCCTTCGTCGTCGGCGCCGGCATCTTCAACGACACCGAGGCGCGCGCGATCCATCTCGCGTTCGCGATGTTCCTCGCCTTCGTCGCGTTCCCGGCCACGCGCCGCTCGTCGCGCACCGTGGTGCCCGCAGTCGACTGGGTGCTCGCCGCGATCGGGGCGTTCTGCGCGGCCTACCTGTACCTCTTCTACGCCGGGCTCGCGACGCGTCCCGGCAAGCCCTCGACGCTCGACCTGTTCGCGGCGCTGGCCGGCATATCGATCATGCTCGAGGCGACGCGCCGCGCGATGGGCATGGGGATGCTGGTCACCACCGGCCTGTTCCTCGCGTTCGTGTTCGCCGGCCCGTGGATGCCCGACGTGCTGATGCACCGGGGCGCGAGCCTGCAGCGGGTCGCCTCGCACATGTGGCTGACCACCGAGGGCGTCTACGGCGTCGCCCTCGGCGTGTCGGTGCAGTTCATCTTCCTCTTCGTGCTGTTCGGCACGCTGCTCGACATCGCCGGCGCGGGCAACTTCATGATGCAGCTGTCGTTCGGGCTGCTCGGTCACCTGCGGGGCGGGCCGGCCAAGGTCGCGGTGGTGTCGTCGGCGATGAACGGCCTGGTGTCCGGCTCCTCGGTCTCGAACGTGGTCTCCGGGGGCATCTTCACCATCCCGCTGATGAAGCGCACCGGCTATCCGGGCGTGAAGGCCGGCGCGATCGAGGCAGCCTCGTCGATCAACGGGCAGATCATGCCGCCGGTGATGGGCGCGGCGGCGTTCCTGATGGTCGAGTACGTCGGGATCCCGTACACCGAGATCATCCGGCACGCCGCGCTGCCGGCGGTGATCTCGTACGTCGCGCTGTTCTACATCACCCACCTCGAGGCGCTGCGCTACGGGATCGAGCCGATCCCGCGCGACCGCATCCCGACCTGGCGCGAGCGCGCGCTCGGATGGGGGCTGGGCGTCTCGGGCACCGTCGCCGCAGTCGCCGCCGTCTACTACGCGATCGAGGGCGTGCGCGCGGTCGCGGGGATCGAGTCGACCTGGCCGGTGGCCCTGCTGGCGGTCGTCGCCTACCTCGGCCTGCTCGCCTTCTCCTCGCGCTATCCGGACACGCCGATCGACGACCCCGCCGCGCCGGTGGTGCACCTGCCCGAGCCGTGGCCGATCCTGCGCTCGGGCATGCACCTGATGGTGCCGATCGTGGTGCTGCTCTGGTGCCTGTCGGTCGAGGAGCTGTCGCCGGGCACGTCGGCCTTCTGGGCGACGGCCACCTCGATGGCGATGGTGCTCGGGCAGCCCGCGCTGCTGGCGCTGTTCCGGCGCACCGGCGGGGTGGGGGCGGCCCTGCGGCGCGGCGCCGCCGACCTCTGGCGCGGCCTGGTAGTTGGCGCACGCAGCATGATCGGCATCGCGGTCGCCTGCGCCAGCGCGGGCCTGATCGTCGGCGCCGTGACGCTGACCGGCATGGGTCTGATGATGACCGACTTCGTCGAGCTGGTCTCGGCGGGCAACGTGCTGCTGATGCTGGTGCTGACCGCGGTCGTCTGCCTGCTGATCGGGGCCGGCGTGCCGACCACGGCGAACTACATCCTGGTCGCGACCCTGATGGCACCGGTCATCGTGGAGCTCGGTGCGCGCAGCGGGCTGGTGATCCCGCTGATCGCGGTCCACCTGTTCGTCTTCTACTTCGGGATCATGGCCGACGTGACGCCGCCGGTGGGCCTCGCTTCGTACGCGGCCGCGGCGATCTCCGGTGACGACCCCAACGCGACCGGGCTGCAGGCCACCTGGTACACCTTCCGCACCGCCGTGCTGCCGTTCGCGTTCGTCTTCAACCCGCAGCTGCTGCTGATCGGCGTCGACTCGTGGTGGCACCTCGCGGTGGTCGCGACCTCGGCGACCATCGCCTCGCTCGCGTTCGCAGCCGGCACCATGGGCTGGTTCCGGATCCGCGCGCGCTGGTACGAGATCGTGCTGCTGTTGCTCGCGGCGGCCCTGCTGCTGCGGCCCGACTGGGTGATCGACCGATTCTATCCGCGCTGGGAGTCGCATCCGCCGGCCGACGTCTATGCGCTGGCCGACCGGCTGGGGACCGAGCAGTGGCTCGTGCTGCGGGTCCAGGGACAGTCGATCGAAGGCGACGATGTCTCGAAGATCGTGGCCGTGCCGATGGGCGAGGGCGCCGACGGGCGTGCTCGCATCCGGGCAGCCGGCGTCACGCTCGCGCAGCTCGGCGGCACGCTGACGGTCTCCGACGTGAAGTTCGGCAGCCGGGCCCGCAAGCTGGGGCTCGAGTCGGGCTACCGCCTCGTCGCGGTCGAGGTCCGGCACCCGGGCCGACCCGACGACTCCTGGGGGCTGCTCGCCGGCATGATGCCGCTCGCCCTCGTCTGGGTGCTGCAGGGCCGGCGGATGCGCACCGCAGGCGGCCCGGGTGCCGCGCGGGGTCTCTCCGGGGGGCATCCCGGGCGGACGGGCGATAATCCGCCGTGATGAACGCCGAACACCTCGCCCCGCCCGCCGTCGCGCGCACCGTCGCGCCCAGCCCCGAGCCCCGCTGGGCCGACCTGGAGGCCGCGCCCGATGCGGCCGGCGCCGCCGCCATCGTCGCTGCGCTGCGCACCGTGCTGCCGGCGCGCTGCGTGCTCGCCGGCGTCGAGCAGACGCGCCCCTACGAATGCGACGGCCTGTCGGCCTTCCGCAAGCTGCCGGTCGCGGTGGTGCTGCCCGAGACCGAGGAGCAGGTCGTCGCCGTCCTGAAGACCTGCCGGCGGCTCGACGTGCCGGTGGTGGCGCGCGGCGCGGGCACCAGCCTGTCGGGCGGCGCGATGCCGCATGCCGCGGGCATCGTGCTGTCGCTCGCCCGCTTCAACCGCATCCTCGCGCTCGACCCGGTCGGCCGGACCGCGCGCGTGCAGCCCGGCGTGCGCAACCTCGCCATCAGCGAGGCCGCAGCGCCCCATGGCCTGTACTACGCGCCCGATCCGTCCTCGCAGATCGCCTGCACCATCGGCGGCAACCTCGCCGAGAACTCGGGCGGGGTGCACTGCCTGAAGTACGGGCTGACGGTGCACAACGTGCTGCGCATGCGCGGCGTGACCATCGACGGCGAGATCGTCGAGCTGGGCGGCGCCGCGCTTGACGCGCCCGGGCTCGACCTGCTGGCGCTCGCGATCGGCTCCGAGGGCATGCTGCTGGTGGCCACCGAGGCCACGGTCAAGCTGGTGCCCAAGCCGCAGCTCGCACGCGTCGTGATGGCCTCGTTCGACGACGTGATCAAGGCCGGCGACGCGGTCGCGGCGATCATCGGCGCGGGCATCATCCCCGCGGGCCTCGAGATGATGGACCGCAAGGCGACCGAGGCGGTCGAGCCCTACGTGAAGGCCGGCTACGACCTGTCGGCCGAGGCGATCCTGCTGGCCGAGTCCGACGGCACGCCGGAGGAGGTCGAGGAGGAGATCGCCCAGCTCGAGGCGGTGCTGCGCGAGGCCGGCGCGACCGCGATCGCGGTGTCCGGCAGCGAGGCCGAGCGACTGCGCTTCTGGTCGGGCCGCAAGAACGCGTTTCCCGCGGCTGGCCGCATCTCGCCCGACTACTACTGCATGGACGGCACCATCCCGCGCAAGAACCTCGGGACCATGCTGGCCGCCATCGCGGACATGGAGCGCACCTACGGGCTGCGCTGCATGAACGTGTTCCATGCCGGCGACGGCAACCTGCATCCGCTGATCCTGTTCGACGCCAACACGGCCGGGGAATGGGAGCGTGCGGACCGCTTCGGCGCCGACATCCTCGAGCTGTGCGTCGAGCTGGGCGGCACGGTCACCGGCGAGCACGGCGTGGGCATCGAGAAGATCAACTCGATGTGCGTGCAGTTCTCGCCGGCCGAGCGCGCCGCGTTCTTCGCGCTCAAGCGTGCGTTCGACCCGCCGGGCCTACTGAATCCGGGCAAGGGCATCCCGACGCTGGCGCGCTGCGCCGAATACGGGAAGATGCACGTGCAGGGCGGGCGCATCGCCTTCCCCGAACTGCCCCGCTTCTGACGCGAGCGCCCGCGCGCCGCTCAGCCCACCGTTCACGCCCTCCCGAACCCGCTCCAGGACGCCCCCGCTTGCAACCGACCGCCTCCCTCGCGGCCGACGCCGCGCCGAGCGCCGCGACCGGCCCGGTCATCGCCGACGGCGCGCTGCGCGCGCTGCGCGACTGCGTGCGCAGCGCCGACGCGGACCGCCTGCGGCTGCGGCTGCGTGGCGGCGGCACCAAGGACTTCTACGGCGAACCCGCCGCCGGCGAGGTGCTCGACCTGCGCGCGCTGTCGGGCATCGTGTCCTACGAGCCGACCGAGCTGGTGATCACCGCCCGCTGCGGCACGCCGCTGGCCGAGCTCGAGGCCGCGCTCGCCGAGCGCCGCCAGTGCCTGCCCTTCGAGCCGCCGCACTTCGGCCCGGGCGCCACCGTCGGCGGCATGGTCGCCGCGGGCCTGTCGGGGCCGCGGCGTGCGGCCGCGGGCGCGGTCCGCGACTACATGCTCGGCGCCGTGCTGATGAACGCGCAGGGCGAACTGCTGCAGTTCGGCGGGCAGGTGATGAAGAACGTCGCCGGGTACGACGTCTCGCGGCTGCTCGCCGGATCGCTCGGCATCCTCGGGCCGATCGTGCAGGTGTCGCTCAAGGTGCTGCCGGTGCCGGCCGCCGAGGCCACCGTGCTGCTGCCTGCGGGCCTGCGCGAGGCGCTCGACCTGATGAACCGCTGGGGTGGACAGCCGCTGCCGGTGTCGGCCACCGCGTGGCATTCGGGCGATCTCGGCGTGCGCTTCTCAGGCGCGCGCGCGGCGGTCGACGCGGCGGTGCACCGTTTCGTCGAGCAGCACGGCGCCGAGCGCGTCGAGCCCGCGCAGGCCGCATCGGTCTGGAGCGGCATCCGCGAGCACACCGACCCGTTCTTCGACGGCGAGGCGCCGCTGTGGCGGCTGAGCGTGCCGTCGACCGCGCCGCCGTTCGACTTCCCCGGCCAGCAGCTGATCGAGTGGGGCGGGGCGCTGCGCTGGTTCCGCACCGACGCCGACGCCACGCGGGTGCGCGAAGCCGCGGCCACTGTCGGCGGCAGCGCGACGCTCTTCCGTTGCCGCGACAAGGGCCCCGGGGTCTTCTCACCGCTGTCGGCGCCGGTGCTCGAACTGCACCGCCGGATCAAGCGCGAGCTCGATCCGCGCGGCATCTTCAATCCCGGCCGGCTCGTGGCCGGCCTCTAGGACGGCCCGCCGCGATGGAAACCCACCTCGCCGACTGGCTGCGCGGCACCCCCGAGGGGACCGAGGCCGAGTCGATCCTGCGCTCGTGCGTGCACTGCGGCTTCTGCACCGCCACCTGCCCGACCTACCAGCTGCTCGGCGACGAGCTCGACGGCCCGCGCGGCCGCATCTACCTGATCAAGCAGGTGATGGAGGGCGCACCGCCCACGCGCGAGACGCAGCGCCACCTCGACCGCTGCCTGACCTGCCGCAACTGCGAGAGCACCTGCCCGTCGGGCGTGCAGTACGGCCACCTGGTCGACATCGGCCGCAAGCTGGTCGACGAGCGCGTGCAGCGCCCGCTCGGCGAGCGGCTGATGCGAGGCGCGCTGCGCGAGGGCCTGACGCGCCGCTGGCTGTTCGATCCGGCGATGCGCGTCGGCCAGGCGGTGCGCCCGCTGCTGCCGGATGCGATGAAGGCGAAGGTGCCGGAGCGGCGCGACCCCGGCGCCTGGCCGCGCCGCAGCCATGCGCGGCGCGTGCTGATGCTCGACGGCTGCGTGCAGCCGGCGATGATCCCGGCGATCGACGCGGCCACCGCGCGCGTGCTCGATGCGCTCGGCATCGAGCCGGTCGTCGCTGCGGGCTCGGGCTGCTGCGGCGCGATCCGCCACCACCTGAACGATCACGGCGGCGCGCTCGGCGACGTCCGCCGCAACATCGACGCCTGGTGGCCGTACATCGAGGGGCAGGGTGCCGACGGGCAGGGCGTCGAGGCGATCGTCGTCAACGCTTCGGGCTGCGGCGCGATGCTCGCCGACTACGGCCACCTGCTGCGCGACGACCCGGCGTATGCCGCGAAGGCCGCGCGCGTGTCGGCGCTGGCCTGCGACCTGTCGGTGTTCCTCGCCGCCGCGCGCGAGACGCTGGCGGCGCGCGCCCGCGAGGCCGCCGCCGCCCGCACCGAGCCGCTGCCGGCGCGCGTCGCCTTCCATCCGCCGTGCACGCTGCAGCACGGCCAGCAGGTGCGCGGCGCGGTCGAATCGCTGCTCGCGGCCTGCGGCGCCGATCTGCAGCCCTTCGCCGAATCCCACCTGTGCTGCGGCTCGGCCGGCACCTACTCGGTGATGCAGCCGACGCTGTCGACGCAGCTGCGCGACCGCAAGCTCGAGGCCCTGCAGGCCGGTGCGCCCGAGACGATCCTGTCCGCCAACATCGGCTGCCTGACGCACCTGCAGTCGGGCACCGGCACGCCGGTGCGCCACTGGATCGAGTGGGTCGACCGCGCGATCGGCACCGCCCACGCCTGAGGGCGGGCGGACCGCGATGCGCGACGCGTCCCCGGCCTGGAGCGGCGTGCCGCTGAGGGTGCGCCTGCCCAACTGGGTCGGCGATGCCTGCATGGCGCTGCCGGCGCTACGCGAGCTCGAGGCACGCGGCGCCGTGCTGTCACTGGCCGGGCGGGGCTGGGCCGGCGACCTGCTGGCCGCCCACGGCTGGCCGGTGCTCAAGCTGCCCTCCGGGCTGCGGGCGGGCGCGGCCGCGCTGCGTGCCGCCGCCGGGCCCCGGCGGGGCCTGCTGCTGACCAACTCGCTGTCGAGCGCCGTCGTGTTGCGGCTCGCCGGCGTGTCCGCGCTCGGCCATCGCAACGAGGGCCGCTCGCCGCTGCTCGGCCGGGCGCTCGCCAAGCCCGAGGGCCTGCACGAGGTCGAGGTGTTCTGGCGCCTGGCCGGCGCGGCCGCGGCCTGGCTGTCGCTGCCGGGCTGGCCGGCCTCGCCGCCGGCCTCGCTCGGGCTGCGGCTCACCGACGCGCACCGGCACGCCGCGGCCGAGGCGCTGGCCGCCGCCGGGCTCGCCACGGGGCAGCCCTACGCGGTGCTCGCGCCGCTGGCCGCCGGCACCGCGGGCGGCGTGCCGAAGCTCTGGCCGCGCTTCGGCGAGCTCGACGAGGCGCTACGGGCGAGGGGCTGCGCGACCGTCGTCTGCCCGGGGCCCGGCGAGGCCGAGGCGGCGCGCGCGGCGGTTCCGGGGGCCCGCATGCTCGTCGGCCTGGGGCTGGGCGCCTACGCGGCCGCCTGCGCCGGGGCGCTCGCGACCGTCTCGAACGACTCGGGGCCGATGCACCTGGCGGCGGCGGTCGATTCGCCGGTGGTGGGCGTCTTCGGCCCGAGCGACCCGGCACGGACCCGGCCCTGGGGGCCGCGCGCCGCCTGGACGGGTGGCGCAGGCCTCTGGCCGTCGGTGGCGCAGGTGCTCGACGAGCTCGACCGGCTCTAGGGACCTGGCCGGGCTCAGCGCGTCGCCGGCTCCCAGGCGGTCAGCTCCCAGCGCACCCAGTCCTCGAGCGCCCGGCTCGCCCGTCCGCCCGGCGAGCCGGGCAGGTAAGAGCCGGTCCACTCCCGCACGACCCAGCGTCCCACCTGCGGCGAGTACCACAGCGTGTCGATGCGCTCCGGCGCGTACCGGAAGATGTCGGGATGCTGGTAGGTCGCGAAGCGCTCGATGCGCAGCGCATCGAAGCTGCCGGCCGGCACCTGCACCCGCTCCCAGCCGACGACCCGCAGCCGCTGCTGCCAGCCGAGCACGCTGCTCGAGCGCTCGCTGCGGTAGCGCGACGCGCTGGTCAGGCCCTGGCCGGCGCGGGCGCCGGGCGGCACCACCGGGATCGGCGTCTCGAAGGCCATCGGCGCGTCATACATCGGCTCGAGGATCACGGTCCACGGATTCGACCAGCGCTCCTCGAGCACCGGCTGCCCGTCGCCCGGGTCGACGCGCAGGCGGATCTCGGGCGCGACCTCCAGCACCTCGACCGTGGTCTCGCCGACGGTCGAGCCGTTGTAGCGGTTGATCAGCCGGTAGCGCCAGCGGTCACCGACGCCGAGCACCGGCATCGGCAGCGGCTCGGCGCCCGCGGGTGCGGGCACCGGAATGCGGCTCGCGCAGCCGGTGCCCAGCAGGCCGGTGCCGAGCACAGGCACGCCGAGCAGCCCGCCGAGCGCGCGGCGCCGGATCGGATCGATGCAGGTCATCGCAGGCGTCCTCCGAAGGCGGGTGCCCGATCCCCGATCAGCCGGAGACGGGTGTCCGCGTGTAGGCGGTGAGCTGCCACAGCAGCCAGTCCTCGCGGCCCCGCTCGGCGGAGCCCGGATTGCCCGCGCCCAGGCCGGTGGCGATGTAGTCGCCCCGCAGCTCGCGCTGCACCCACCGGTTGACCGCCGGCGCGTACCACAGCGTGTCGCTGCGGTTCGCCGAGGTCTTCTGGCTGTCGGGATGCTCGAACGCGATGATGCGGCTCACCCGCAGGCAATCGTAGCGCCCGGCCGGCACCTCGATCGTCGACCAGCCGGCGATTCGCAGCTGCTGCGACCAGCGCTTGCGCTGCTGGGTGGCGGGATCGATGTAGGAGGTGGACGTGGCCACGGTGCGCCCCGGCTCGATCGGGGACGGCACGATCGGCACCGGCTCGCGGAACGCATAGGGCGCGCCGTACAGCACTTCGGTCAGCGCGGTCCAGGGCGCCGCGTAGCGCTCCTCGACCGGGCCGCCGGGCCGCCGTCCGCGGATGCGCATCAGCAGCTCGGGCGCGAGCTCGGCCACCTCCCAGGTGGGCTCGTCGAGCCACTGCCCGTTGAACTTGTCGATCAGCTGGTAGCGCCAGCGGTCGCCGATCCGCAGCACCGGCGCGGGGGCCGGTCCGCTCGGCAGCGGCGTGCCGGGCCCCGCGGCCGGCGGCACCGCGGTGCAGGCCGGCAGCGCGGCCGCGGCCGCCAGCAGCGCGCGTCGCGCCGGATCGGTCAGGCCGGCATCGGCCGTCCGTCGTTGAGCCACAGCACCCCCTTGATCATCCGGTAGAGGTACCAGACGACCGGCACCAGGAACAGGAACGACAGCAGGCCGAAGGTGATCACCGTCAGCAGCAGCGCCGGGAGGAAGGATACGACGACCCAGAACAGCGTCCACTAGAACGTGCGGATCATCCAGTTCATGTGGCTCTCGTAGATCGAGCCGCGGGCGTCGTCGCGCTTGATGTAGTTGACGACCAGCGCGATCACCGACAGCAGGCCCATCGACAGTAGCGGCCCGGCGATGTGGAGCGCGTAGTCGACGAGGCAGACCTTCTTGAGCGTGTCGAGACGGTCGGCGTCGAGGGTCGGCACGGGTTCGGCGGGCATTCGGGGCTCCTCGGTGGGATGGACCCGATGATGGGGCCGGGGCGGGCGGTCTTCAAGACGCGCCCGGCCCCGGCGGGCCTCACTCGACCGCCTTGACCATGTCCTCGACGACCTTCTTCGCGTCGCCGAACACCATCATCGTCTTGTCCATGTAGAACAGCTCGTTGTCGAGGCCGGCGTAGCCGGACGCCATCGAGCGCTTGTTGACGATGATCGTCTTGGCCTTGTAGGCCTCGAGGATCGGCATGCCCGCGATGGACGACTTCGGATCCTTCGCCGCCGGGTTCACGACGTCGTTGGCGCCGAGCACCAGCACCACGTCGGCCTGGCCGAACTCGGAGTTGATGTCCTCCATCTCGAAGACCTGGTCGTACGGCACCTCGGCCTCGGCGAGCAGCACGTTCATGTGACCGGGCATGCGGCCGGCGACCGGGTGGATCGCGTACTTCACCGTCACGCCGTGATCGGTCAGCTTCTGCGCGAGCTCCTTGAGCGCGTGCTGCGCGCGGGCGACGGCCAGGCCGTAGCCCGGCACGATGATGACCGTGTCGGCATTGGTCATCAGGAACGCCGCGTCGTCGGCGGAGCCGCTCTTGACCGGGCGCTGCTGCTTGTCGCCGCCACCGTCCGCCGCCGCGGCCTCGCCGCCGAAGCCGCCGAGGATCACGTTGAAGAACGACCGGTTCATCGCCTTGCACATGATGTAGCTCAGGATCGCGCCCGAGCTGCCCACCAGCGAGCCTGCGATGATCAGCATGCTGTTGTTCAGCGAGAAGCCGATGCCCGCCGCCGCCCAGCCCGAGTAGCTGTTGAGCATCGACACCACGACCGGCATGTCGGCGCCGCCGATCGGGATGATGATCAGCACGCCGAGCACGAACGACAGCGCCAGCATCGCGAAGAACGCCGGCCAGCTCTCGGTGAAGGTGAACACCAGACCGAGGGCGAGCGTGGCCAGGCCGAGCACCAGGTTCAGCTTGTGCTGGCCGGCGAACTGCACCGGCGCGCCCTGGAACAGCCTGAACTTGTACTTGCCCGACAGCTTGCCGAAGGCGATCACCGAGCCGCTGAAGGTGATCGCGCCGATGGCCGCACCCAGGAACAGCTCGAGCCGGTTGCCGGCCGGGATCGGCGGGCGCGCGACGATGTCGGCGACCACCATGCCGGCGGGCGTCTGCGCGCCGATCAGCAGCTCCTTGGGGAAGGCGGTGATGCCGAACGCCCAGGGCTCGGCGACCGCCGCGATCGCGATGAACACCGCGGCCAGGCCGATCATGCTGTGCATGAAGGCGACCAGCTCGGGCATCTTGGTCATCTCGACGCGATTGGCCATCACCGCGCCGGCCGTGCCGCCGACGGCGACGCCGAGCGCCACCCACAGCAGGCCGACCCAGCCCGCCTCGGCGCGCATCATGAAGATCAGCGCGATCGTGGTCAGCACCGCGATCGCCATCCCGGTCATGCCGAAGACGTTCCCGCGGATCGAGGTGGTGGGGTGCGACAGCCCCTTGAGCGCCTGGATGAAGCAGATCGAGGCGACCAGGTACAGCAGGACGACGACGTCGAGGCTCATGCCGCACCCCCGTCACGCTGCGAGGAGGGCGTCTGCGAGGCGGGCGCCTGCGCGGCAGCGGGCTTGCGGCGCAGCTCGACGTTGCCCTTGCGGATCAGTCCCATGCGGTCGAGCACCCAGACGGCGGGCACGATCGCCACGGCGGCGATCACCAGCACCGCGAAGGTCCGCTCCATCCCGGGCGCCGCGAAATCGTCGGCGAACGAGTCGCCGAACCAGATCGCGACGACGGTCACGGCCAGCAGCACGAAGAAGGCGAACGGCTTCATTGCGCGGCCTCCTTCTTCGCCTTCGGCTCTTTCTTCTTGAACATCTCGAGCATGCGCCGGGTCACGAGGAATCCGCCGAACACGTTGACGGCCGCGAGCGCGACCGCGGCCACGCCCATGAACTTGCCGAGCGGCGTCTGGGTCAGCGCCGCCGCGAGCATCGCGCCGACGATGACGATGGCCGAGATCGCGTTGGTGACCGCCATCAGCGGCGTGTGCAGCGCGGGGGTGACGTTCCAGACCACGTGGTAGCCGACGTAGATGGCCAGCACGAAGATGATCAGGTTGACGACGGTGGGGTTGATCGCTTCCATGGTGTTCAGGCCCTCAGCACCTGGCCGTCGCGCGCGACGAGGCAGGCCTTGACGATGTCGTCCTCGAGATCGACCTTCAGCCGGCCGTCGGCGTCGACGACGAGCTTGAGGAAGTCGATGACGTTGCGTGCGTAGAGCGCCGAGGCGTCCGCCGCGACCAGCGCCGGCAGGTTGGTCTCGCCGACGATGTGCACGCCGTAGCGGGTGACGGTGCGGCCCGGCTCCGACAGCGGGCAGTTGCCGCCCTGCTCGACCGCCATGTCGACGATCACCGAGCCCGGCTTCATCGACTTCACCATGTCCTCGCTGACCAGCACCGGCGCCTTGCGGCCCGGGATCAGCGCGGTGGTGATGACGATGTCCGCCTGCTTCACGCGCTCGGCGACCGCCCCCGCCTGGCGCTTCATCCAGCTCTCGGGCATCGGACGCGCGTAGCCGCCGACGCCCTTGGCGATCTCGCGTTCCTCGTCGGTCTCGTAGGGCACGTCGATGAACTTGCCGCCCAGCGACTCGACCTGCTCCTTGACCGGCGGGCGCACGTCGGAGGCCTCGATGACCGCGCCGAGCCGCTTGGCCGTCGCGATCGCCTGCAGGCCGGCGACGCCGACGCCGAGGATCACGACGCGGGCGGCCTTCACGGTGCCCGCGGCGGTCATCAGCATCGGCATGAAGCGCTGGTAGGTGTTGGCCGCGACCATGACCGCCTTGTAGCCGGCGATGTTGGCCTGCGAGCTCAGCACGTCCATGCTCTGCGCGCGCGTGGTGCGCGGCGCGGCCTCGAGGGCGAAGGCGATCATGCCGAGGCCGGCCATCTGCTCGAGGCCGGCGCGGTCGAAGGGCTCGAGGATGCCGACGATCGCGGTGCCCGGCTTCATCAGCATGAGCTCCTCGGTCGACGGCCGGCGCACCTTCAGCACCAGCTCGGCGCCGAACGCCGCGGCGGCATCGCCGATCACGGCACCGACGGCCTCGTAGGCCGCATCGGGCACGCTGGCGCCGACGCCGGCGCCGGACTGCACGATGACCTCGTGCTTCGCGGCGACCAGCTTCTTGACCGTCTCGGGGGTGGCGGCGACGCGCGCCTCGCCGGCGCGGGTCTCGGCCGGCACTCCGATTCTCATGGGGGATCTCCGAAAGCGTAGCCCTCCAGCATACCCCGGCGGGGCGCTCCGGAGAGGGCCCGGGACCTCGCCGCGGTCGGGTATGCCGCTCGGATAAAATGTGGAATGGCCCACTGGATACCGAATGCCACCGTCGCCGCGGTCGTCGAGCGCGACGGCCGGCTGCTGATGATCGAGGAGCACACCGCCGAGGGTCTGCGGCTGAACCAGCCCGCCGGCCACCTCGATCCGGGCGAGTCGCTCGCGCAGGCCGCGGTGCGCGAGGCCCTCGAGGAGACCGGCTGGCACGTCGAACCGACGGCGCTGCTCGGGCTCTACATGGCGCGCTACGCGAACATCAGGGAAGGGGTCGACGTCACCTACCTGCGTCACGCCTTCGTCTGCCGGCCGCTGTCGCACGACGCCGCGCGCCCCCTGGACACCGGCATCGTCCGGGCGTTCTGGATGACCCCGGACGAGATCCTGGCCGAGCGGGCGCGGCACCGCAGCCCGGCGGTCGAGCGCACCGTGCTCGACTGGCTGGCCGGGCGGCGCTTTCCGCTCGACCTGATCTGGACCCACCCGGACGCGGTCGGCCCGCGTCCCGCGGCATGAGCGCGCCAGCTGCCGCTGCACCCGCGCCCTCGCCCGCAGCGGTGCCTGCACCCGGTGCGCGGCGCGTCGTCGTCGGCCTGTCCGGCGGTGTGGATTCGGCGGTCTCGGCCTGGCTGCTCAAGGAGCAGGGCTGGGACGTGGTCGGCCTCTTCATGAAGAACTGGGAAGACGACGACGACTCCGAGTACTGCTCGACGCGCCAGGACTGGCTCGACGCGGCCAGCGTGGCCGACGTCATCGGCATCGACATCGAGGCGGTGAACTTCGCCGCCGAGTACCGCGAGCGCGTCTTCGCCGACTTCCTGCGCGAGTACTCGGCCGGGCGCACGCCGAACCCCGACGTGCTGTGCAACGCCGAGATCAAGTTCAAGGCCTTCCTCGACCACGCGATGCGCATGGGCGCCTCGTGCATCGCGACCGGCCACTACGCGCGGGTGCGTCGGCTGGCGGACGCGGGGGCCGAGGGCGGGCTGCGCCACGAGCTGCTGCGCGGGCTCGACGTCTCCAAGGACCAGAGCTACTTCCTGCACCGGCTCACGCAGGCGCAGCTCTCGCGCGCGATGTTCCCGGTGGGCGAGCTGCCCAAGACCGAGGTCCGCGCGATCGCCGCGCGCATCGGCCTGCCGGTCGCCGCGAAGAAGGACTCGACCGGCATCTGCTTCATCGGCGAGCGGCCGTTCCGCGACTTCCTCAACCGCTACCTGCCGACCGCACCGGGGCCGATCCTGACCGACGACGGCCGGCGGGTCGGCGAGCATGTCGGCCTCGCCTTCTACACGCTCGGCCAGCGCAAGGGCATCGGCGTCGGCGGGCAGAAGGCCGGCAGCGGCGAAGCCTGGTACGTGGCGCGCAAGGACATGGCGGCCAACACCCTGTACGTCGTGCAGGGCCACGACCACCCGTGGCTGCAGGCGGACCGGCTGCACGCCGACGACGCCCACTGGATCGCCGGCGCGCCGCCCCCGGCCGATGCGACGCTCGGCGCGAAGACCCGCTACCGGCAGACCGATGCGCCGTGTCGGCTGCGCACCGACCCGCGCGAGCCGGGCGCCTTCGAGCTCGCGTTCGATGCGCCGCAGTGGGCGGTGACGCCCGGGCAGTCGGCGGTGCTGTACCACGGCGAGGTGTGCCTGGGCGGCGGCATGATCGCGTGAGACGGCGCCGGCCGGCGGCAGATAGCAAAGCCTCCTAGGGATTGCCCGCGGCATCGGCGCCGGGAACGGCTGAGCTACACTGCGCCACCTTCGCTGACCGGGGGCGCAAGCCGATGACCCGCTTCCTGCGCTACGCGACCCTGGCCGCGGTCATCGCGGCGACCCCGCTGCTGCTGCTGCTGTGGCGCGATGGCATGGTGTCCGGCTGGTGGTCGCTGCTGAGCGGCGCGCTGGTCGCGGTCGGCGTCGTCGACCTGGTGCAGACCCAGCACGCGGTGCTGCGCAACTACCCCATCCTCGGTCACGCCCGGTTCCTCTTCGAGACGATCCGGCCGGAGATCCGCCAGTACCTGATCGAGTCCGACACCGACGCCGTGCCGTTCTCGCGGCAGCAGCGCGCGATCGTCTACCAGCGCGCCAAGCAGGACCTGGACAAGCGACCCTTCGGCACGCAGCTCGACGCCTACGCCACCGGCTTCGAATGGATCAACCACTCGATCGCGCCGGCGCCGGTGCCGTCGCACGACTTCCGCGTCGCGATCGGCGGGCCGGCGTGCGCGCGGCCGTACGACGCGTCGGTGTTCAACATCTCGGCGATGAGCTTCGGCTCGCTGTCGGCCAACGCGATCCGCGCGCTGAACCATGGCGCGAAGCGGGGCCGGTTCGCGCACGACACCGGCGAGGGCTCGATCTCGGCCTACCACCGCGAGCACGGCGGCGACCTGATCTGGGAGATCGGCTCGGGCTACTTCGGCTGTCGCGATGCCCAGGGCCGCTTCGACACCGAGCGCTTCGTCGAGAACGCCTGCACCGATCAGGTCCGGATGATCGAGGTCAAGCTGTCGCAGGGCGCCAAGCCCGGCCATGGCGGCGTGCTGCCCGGCCCGAAGGTCACCCCCGAGATCGCCGCGGCGCGCGGCGTGCCGCCCTGGGTCGACTGCGTGTCGCCGGGGTCCCATTCGGCCTTCGACACGCCGATCGGCCTGCTGCGCTTCGTCGATCGGCTGCGCACGCTGTCCGGCGGCAAGCCGACCGGCTTCAAGCTCGCGATCGGCCATCCGTGGGAGTGGTTCGCGATCGCCAAGGCGATGCACGAGACCGGCATCACGCCCGACTTCATCGTGGTCGACGGCAAGGAGGGCGGCACGGGCGCCTCGCCCGCCGAGTTCATCGACCGGGTGGGCACGCCGATGCAGGAGGCGCTGATGCTGGTCCACAACACGCTGATCGGGCTCGGGCTGCGCGACCGCGTGCGGATCGGCGCGGCCGGCAAGCTGACCAGCGCGTTCGACGTGGCGCGCACGATGGCGCTGGGCGCCGACTGGTGCAACAGCGCCCGCGGCTTCATGTTCGCGCTCGGCTGCATCCAGGCGATGAACTGCCACACCGGCCGCTGCCCGACCGGCGTCACCACCCAGGATCCGGTGCGCCAGCGGGCGCTGGTGGTGCCCGACAAGGCCGAACGGGTCTTCAACTTCCACCAGAACACGCTCAAGGCGCTGGCCGAGCTGGTGGCGGCCGCGGGCCTGACGCACCCGTCGCAGCTGCGCTCGCACCACATCGTGCGGCGGGTCAGCGGGCACGAGATCCGGCTGCTGTCGACGCTGTATCCGACGCTGCAGCCGGGCGAGCTGCTCGACGGCGACGCGGATGCGCCGGTCTACCGGATGTTCTGGTCGCGGGCGCGGCCGGACTCGTTCGCGCCGGCGGCGTGAGGCGCGCCGCCCCGTGGGTCAGGCCGGCGCCGGTGGCGCGGTCTCGACGAAGGCGGGCCGCGCGAACAGCTTGATCGTCTGCTTGGCGAGATTGGGATGGCGCTCGCGCCAGTCGATCTGCGGGAAGCGGTAGTCGAGGTAGCCGAGCGCGCAACCCATCGCGATGTCGGCCAGCGAGTACTTGCCTTCGCAGCAGAACGGCTTGTCGCCGAGGCCGCTGGCCATGGCGTCGAGGGTCGCGTCGATCTTGCCCATCTGGCGCGAGATCCAGGCCGGGCTGCGCTGGACCGGGTCGCTGCGGTTGGCCTCGAGTCGCGCGAGGATGGCGGCGTCGAGCAGGCCGTCGCACAGCGCCTCCCAGCAGCGGACCTCGACGCGCGAGCGTCCGGAGGGCGGGATCAGGCGGGCGATCGGGGTGACGGTGTCGAGGTACTCGGCGATCACGCGGGAGTCGAACACCGCCGCGCCGTCGTCGGTGATCAGCGTCGGCACCTTGCCCAGCGGATTCGCCTGCCCGATCGTGGTGGCGGGCGACCAGACGTCCTCGCGCTCGAAGCGGTAGTCGATCTTCTTCTCGGCGAGCACGACCCGCACCTTGCGGACGTACGGACTGCCGTCGGATCCGATCAGCTTCATTGCGTAGCTCGACAGTGTCTGGCCGTCCACTATATCGCACGCGGGTACGGGTGCTAGGATCGCGGCCTCATGAGCGCCACACCCCCCGCCCCCCCGCCCGCGCCGGCCTCCGCCGCCTTCGAACTCGACGCGCTGTCGCCGCTCGACGGCCGCTATGCGTCCCGCGTGGCCGCGCTGCGGCCGCTGCTGTCCGAGTCCGCCTTCGTCCGTCACCGGGTCACCGTCGAGGTCGAGTGGCTGGTCGCGCTGTCCGACCTCGGCCTGCCGGAGCTGCCGCGCTTCTCGCCGGGTGCGCGCGAGCGCCTGCGGGCGGTGGCCGCCGGGTTCGGTGCGGCCGATGCGGCGCGGGTCAAGGCGATCGAGGCGGTCACCAACCACGACGTCAAGGCGGTCGAGTACTTCCTCAAGGAGCGCGTGGCCGGCGACGCCGAGCTCGAGCGGGCCTCGGAGTTCATCCACTTCGCCTGCACGTCCGAAGACATCAACAACACCTCGCACGCGATGATGTACACCGCCGCGCGCGACACTGTGCTGCTGCCGGCGCTCGACGCGGTCGTGGACACGCTGCGCACGATGGCGCACACGCACGCCGCGCTGCCGATGCTCTCGCGCACCCACGGCCAGCCGGCGACGCCGACCACGCTCGGCAAGGAGCTCGCCAACGTCGTGGCACGCCTCAGGGGCGCCCGCGAGCGGATCGCGGCGGTGCGCCCGACCGCCAAGATGAACGGCGCGGTCGGCAACTTCAACGCGCATCTGTCGGCCTATCCGGAGGTCGACTGGGAGGCCTTCTCGCGCGGCGTCGTCGAGGGCCCGCTGGGGCTCGCCTTCAACCCGTGGACGATCCAGATCGAGCCGCACGACTGGATGGCCGAGCTCTTCGACGCGATCGCGCGCACCAACACCATCCTCGTCGACCTGGACCGCGACGTGTGGGGCTACATCTCGGTGGGCTATTTCAAGCAGCGCACCAAGGCCGGCGAGATCGGCTCGTCGACGATGCCGCACAAGGTCAACCCGATCGACTTCGAGAACTCCGAGGGCAACCTCGGGATCGCGAACGCGCTGCTGCGCCACCTGGCCGACAAGCTGCCGGTGTCGCGCTGGCAGCGCGACCTGACCGACTCCACGGTGCTGCGCAACGTCGGCAATGCCTTCGGCCACACGCTGCTCGCCTGGGACGCCTGCCTGCGCGGGCTGAAGAAGCTCGAGGTCAACCCGCAGCGGCTGGCCGAGGACCTCGACGGCTGCTGGGAGGTGCTCGCCGAGCCGGTGCAGACGGTGATGCGGCGCTATGGCGTGCCCAACCCGTACGAGCAGCTCAAGGAACTGACCCGCGGCAAGGGCATCACCGCCGAGGCGCTGGTCGAGTTCGTCGACCGGCTGGACATCCCGGACGACGCGAAGGCGCGCCTGCGCGCGCTGACGCCGGCCTCGTACATCGGCAAGGCCGCGGCGCTGGCTCGCCGGGTCTGAGCCGGTCGCCGCGGCGCGGCCCGCCCCGGGCGGATGGTGTCGGATGGAAACCGATCCCATGCGGCGAGGCGCGGCGGGCGAAGCGCTGATATGATCGTTCGCGTTAGGACTGTTTCGGTCCGAACCGTCCGAGTCCGGCTCAACCGGCGCCGGGCGTCCCACCGGTCACTCACGGAGACCCGATGAAACGCACCCTCGCCGCTGCGGCCGTCCTCGCCGCGCTGATGCCCTTCGCCGCCCAGGCCCAGTTCGCCAAGCCCGAAGACGCGATCAAGTACCGCCAGTCCTCCTTCTCGCTGCTCGGCGCCCACTTCGGCCGCATCGGCGCGATGGTGAACGGGCGCATCCCCTACGACGCGAAGATCGCCGGCGAGAACGCCGCGCTGGTCGCCACGCTGTCGAAGCTGCCGGGCGCTGCCTTCCCGGCCGGGTCCGAGGCCGGCGGCACGCCGCCGACCCGCGCGAAGGCGGAGATCTGGAAGGACACCGCGAAGTTCCAGGCCGCCTACGACAAGATGGTCACCGAGACGGCCAAGCTGCCGGCCGCCGCCGGCGACGCGGGCACGCTCAAGACCGCGTTCGGCGCGGCCGCCGCGACCTGCAAGGCCTGCCACGACGACTTCCGTCGCGACTGATCCGCAGGGCCCGTGTGCGCCGTGTCCTCCCCAGGACACGGGGCGCGCGGCGCCGGCCTGGCGTGAGATGCTGCGCGCCTTCCCGAGCGGAGCCGTGTGACGAGGCATGGGCGAGCGGTACCAGCGGTCCCTCCGATTGTTGTCCGAGACCTTCCAGGCCTTCGAGCGCCTGTCGGGTCGGCATGTGCGCGAGCTGGGGCTGACGCCCGCGCAGTTCGACGTGATCGCGACGCTGGGCAACACGCCCGGCATGTCGGCCAAGGCGCTCGGCCAGCGCACGCTGATCACCAAGGGCACGCTGACCGGCGTCGTCGACCGGCTGGTCGATCGCGGCTTCGTCGAGCGCGTGGTGGTGCCCGAGGACCGGCGCAGCGTGTTCGTGCGGCTCACGCCGGCGGGCGACGCCGAGTTCACGCGCGTCTTCGGCCCGCATGTGGCCTACTGCCGGCGCGCGTTCCACGACTACGTGGCGCAGGACTTCGACGCGCTCGACGCGCACCTGCTGCGGATGCGTGACGGCTTCGTGGCCGCGGCCCGCCGGCCGCGCCGCAAGCCGCAGACCGACTGATCCGGCCGCCGCGTCAGCGGACGATCCAGGCCACCCCACCGCCGCAGGCGGCCGCGATCACCAGCGCGCGCAGCCGCAGCATCGCGTCGTCCCGGCTCGCCGGCCAGGCATCGGGGAAGGCCGCGTCGCCCGATACCATCGGCCCGACCAGGTCGCGGCGCTTGCCGAAGCGGTAGTACAGGATCGCGGCCAGGTGCAGCGCGACCAGCGCGATGATCGTCTTCTCGTTCCAGCGGTGCAGCGTGGTCAGCAGGCTCGCGGTCGCGCCGCTGACCTTCACCGACAGCGGCCCTTCGAAGGCGATGTCGTCGTTGGTGAACAGGCCCGAGGCAGCCTGGAAGCCGACCACCGCGAGCAGCCCGAGCACCGACAGCGCGCCCAGCGGGTTGTGGCCCGGGGCGTGCGCCGCGCCGCCCGCGCCGCGCAGGTAGGCGAGCACCGCCCCGGGGCCCCGCACGAAGGCCGCGAAGCGCGCGTAGCGCCCGCCGGCGATGCCCCAGGCGAGCCGGAACAGCAGCAGCGTCAGGATCGCGTAGCCGCTGCGCTCGTGCCAGACCATCAGGTTGCCGCCGAGCTTGACGGTCACGAACGACACGACGATCAGCGCCGCGAGGCTCCAGTGGAACAGGCGGGTCGGCAGGTCCCAGACGCGGATGCGGTGCGTGGCGGAGGTCGTCATCGGAGTCGGGCGGACGAGGGCGCGGCACCGGGGCGGGCCGCGTGGACCCGATTCTACGGCGCGGCACTGCTGCACGGGGTCCGGGGCGGGATCCCGCAGGCCCGCCGCCGCGCGTCAGCGCGCGACCAGGTCCGAGTGCTCGGGGTGACGGCGCAGCCAGGTCCGCACGTAGCTGCACAGCGGCTGCACCCGCAGGCCGTTCGAGCGCGCATGGTCGATCGCCGTCCGGGTCAGCGCCGCGGCGATCCCGCGGCCCTCGAGCGGGTGGGGCACCTCGGTGTGGTGGATGCGCATCGTGCTGCCGTCGATCAGGTAATCGAGGTGGCATGCACGGCCGTCGACCACGGCCTCGAAGCGGTTCGCCTCGGGCAGGTGCCGGACCTCGATCGGAGGCATCAGGGCAGCTCGGCCTCGGCGCCTTCCTTCTTCTTGATCGGCTTGATCAGGTCCTCGCGCTTGACGCCCAGCCACATCGCGATCGCCGCGGCGACGAACACCGACGAGTAGATGCCGAAGCAGATGCCGATCGCCAGCGCGAGCGCGAAGTAGTGCAGCGTCGGGCCGCCGAAGAACAGCATGGCCAGCACCATCATCAGCGTCGAGCCGTGGGTGATCATCGTCCGCGAGATGGTGCTGGTGATCGCATGGTCGATGACCTGCACCGTGTCCATCTTGCGCTTGCCGCGGAAGCTCTCGCGGATCCGGTCGAAGATCACCACCGCTTAGTTGACCGAGTAGCCGAGCACCGCGAGCACCGCC
>JAPLQE010000067.1 GCA_026399835.1 Burkholderiales bacterium
CGAGCGCCGGCCGGTGGCGACCGCGAGCGCGCGCAGCTTGCCGGCCTGCACGTGCGGCGCCACCGAGGCCAGCGTCGCGAACGCGGTCTGGATCTGGCCGCCGAGCAGGTCGGCGATCGCCGGGCCCGTGCCCTTGTAGGGCACGTGGGTCACCTGCGTGCCGGCCAGCTTGTCGAACAGCTCGAAGGCGAGGTGCTGCGGGGTGCCGCTGCCCGGCGTGCCGTAGTTCAGCTTGGCGGGCTGGGACTTGGCGAGCGCGACGAACTCGGCGGTCGTCTTCGCGGGCACGGACGGATGCACGACCAGCAGCATGGGCACCGAGGCGACCAGCGCGATCGGCGCGAAGTCGCGTTCGATGTCGAAGGGCAGCTTCTGGCCGAGGCCGGGGTTGATCGTCACCTGGTTCGATGCGATGACGATCGTGTAGCCGTCGGCCGCGGCGCGCGCCGCCTGGTCGGTGCCGAGGTTGCCGCCCGCGCCGGGCCGGTTGTCGATCACTACCGGCTGGCCGATCGCCTCGGAGAGCTTCGGGCCGAGCATCCGCGCGAGGATGTCGTTGCCGCCGCCGGGCGGAAACGGCACGACGAAGCGGACCGCCCGCGACGGCCAGCGCCCCTCGGGCGACTGCGCGCGGGCGGGAGTCACAGCGGCGAGGGCGAGCGCGGCAGAACCGGCTCGAAGCACGTGGCGCCTGGAGGTCATGCGGGGGTCTCCTTGTGAGGTGATCAGTCGCGGAGCGGGCTGCCCCGGAGCACGGTGCTGTTGACGTTCGCGTGCGGGCGCTCGGTGCCCGGCACGTCGAAGGTCACGCGCCGATTGACGCGCCGATGCGGCCAGTAGTCGGCGTTCGCGTAGTGCTGCGTCGAGCGGTTGTCCCAGACCGCGAGGCCGTGGGGCTGCCACTCGTGCTGCACGGTGAACTCGGGGCGCCGGATCCAGCTCGACAGGAACGCCAGCATCGCCTGGCTCTCGCGGCGGTCGATGCCGTCGATGTGCTTGGTGAACGAGTCGTTGACGTACAGGCAGCGGCGCCCGGAGTCGGGATGCACCAGCACGACCGGATGCGAGACCGGCTTGTAGTGGCGGATCGCGTTGATCAGGGCCTCGTCGCCGCGCCGCCCGAGCGCATCGCGAAAGCCGCTGACCTCCCAGGTGTGGGTTGCGGTGAGGCCCTCGAGGTAGGCCTGCATGCCGGGCGACAGCGCCTCGAACGCCTTGCTGGTGCTCAGCCAGCAGGTGTTGCCGCCGTGGGGCGGCGTCTCGGTGATCTGGATCACCGTGCCCATCGGCGGGCGGGCCTGCCAGGTGAGGTCGGTGTGCCACTGGTCGATCGAGGGCGGGCGCTCGCGGTCGGTGACGATCATCTCCATCTCGGGCACCGACTCGTGGCGATCGAAGAAGGAGCCGCCGGAGATCGGCCCGAAGACCTCGGCGAGCGCGACATGCTGCGCGGGGGTCAGCACCTGCGGCCGGAAGAACAGCACCTCGAAGTCGGCGAGCGCGCGGCGCAGCTCGGCGCGCACCGGATCGGGCAGCGGCCGCGTCAGGTCGACCCCGTCGACCCAGGCGGCGAAGTCGGGCAGGCGCGGCGTCGGGCGGATGTGCTCGTAGCGCCGTGCGAGGTCGATCGGCACGGTCTCTCGGGGCATGGCGGCCATCGCGGTGTCTCCGGATCGTCGATGAGGGCCTCACTGTAGGCCGGCGCGGCCGTTCGTGCAGCCTCGCCGCTCAGCGCGGGACCGCCGGCGCCGCCACGCGCGCGGCCCGCACCCCGACCAGGATGCCCGCGGTCACCAGCGCCAGCCCGCCGATCAGGGCGAGGCCGAGCGGCTCGCCGAGCACGGCGACCGCCGTCAGTGCCGACAGCCCCGGCACGAGCGCGGTCAGCATGGTGGTGCGCACCGGCCCGAAGCTGCGCACCATGGTCGCGAAGGTGATGCCCGAGATCACCACCGAGCCGATGCCCTGCCAGAGCGCCTGGAACAGGATCTCGCCGGCCGGCGCCGACGCGAGGCGGCTGTCGACCACGCCGGCCAGCGCCAGCCCCGCGTAGACAGGCACGTAGGCGATCAGCGCGAACACGGTGATCGCGATGGTCGCCTCGACCGGGTCGAGCCGCTCGCGGCGCATCAGCACGGTGTAGGTCGACCAGCATGCCGAGGCGGCGAGGAACATCAGGTCGCCCTTCCAGACGTCGCCGCCGTCGAACGCCCGCAGCAGCGAGGCACCGCCCACCAGCACGCCGCCGCCCAGGATCATCGCGAGCGCCAGCACGCGGCCCGGCGCCAGACGCTCGTGCAGCAGCACCACCGACAGCAGCGCGGTCCACAGCGGGAGCATGCCGGGCAGCAGCACCGAGCCGTGCGCGGCCGGCGCGTGGACGAAGCCGGCATAGGCGAACACGCCGTAGCCGATGCCGCCGAACAGCCCGCAGACGGTGGTGACGCGGGCGCCGAGCGGCGAGACGCCGAGCCAGGAGGGGGCGGCGCCACCCGCGGCACGCCGCCGCCGCACGATCCACCAGCCCCAGGGCACGAGCACCAGCGAGGCGCCGACGATCCGGCAGAACAGGATGTCCCAGGGGCTGAGGGACTTGAGGGCCATCGCACGGGCGACGACGATGAAGGCGGTCCAGATCGCGATCGTGGCCACCGCGGCCGCGATGCCGACCGCACGGGAATTCATGGGCATCGGCGGATTATCCTCTTCGCCCGGTCGGCCCCGGGCCGGCCCGCCGCCGCGTGTCCGGAACCGGAACGCGCGCCGGTGGCGACGGCGCCTATCATCGCCGCTGCACGAAGCCCCCCACACACGAGGAGACACCGCCATGCCCCGCCTTCAGGACAAGGTCTGCATCGTCACCGGCGCCACCAGCGGCATCGGCCGGCGCACCGCCGAGGTGTTCGCCGCCGAGGGCGCGCACGTGATCGTCGCCGGACGGCGCGAGGCCGAGGGCCGTGCCGTCGAGGCCGCGATCGGCGCGCGCTGCGCGTTCGTGCGCACCGACGTCACCGAGGAAGCCCAGGTCGAGGCGCTGATCGCCTTCACGATGGCCCGCCACGGCCGCATCGACTGCCTGTTCAACAACGCGGGCGGGCCGGCGCCGGTCGGCGGCATCGAGACGATCCCGGTCGAGGGGTTCGACGCGGCGATGGCGACGCTGCTGCGCTCGGTGATGCTCGGCATGAAGCACGTCGCGCCGATCATGAGCGCGCAGGGTTCGGGCAGCATCGTCAACAACGGCTCGATCGCGGGGAGCCGCGCCGGCTACTCGACCTCGATGATCTACTCGGCGGCCAAGGCGGCGGTGATCCACCTGACCCGCTGCGCGGCGATGCAGCTCGGCGAGCGCAACGTGCGGGTCAACACCATCTCGCCCGGCGGCATCGCGACCGGCATCTTCGGCAAGGCGCTCGGACTGTCGGCGGAGAAGGCGGAGGCGAGCGCCGAAGCGGTGAAGGTCGGCCTGGCGAAGATGCAGCCGATCCCGCGTGCCGGCCTCGTCGACGACATCGCGATGGCGGCGGTATTCCTCGCCAGCGACGAGTCGGGCTTCGTCAACGGGCACGACCTCGTCGTGGACGGCGGGGTGATCGGCGGACGCATGTGGTCGCCGCACCAGGAGGCGGTGCGCGGCATGCGCGCCGCGTTCGGCATCGGGCACTGAGCCGGCGGCAGGCCCGCCGCGGACGCGGGCCGGCCCGAAGCCACCGGCTCAGGCCAGGCGGCCCGCCTGGAAGTCGGCGACCGCCTGGTGCAGCTCCTCGACGGTGTTCATCACGAAGGGGCCGTACTGCGCGATCGGCTCGCCGAGCGGGCGGCCGGCGATCAGCAGCGCGCGCGCCGGCCCCGTCGCCCGCAGCGCCACGCCGTCGCTGCCCGGCGCGTTCGAGAGCACCGCCATCCGGCCCGAGCCGACACGCGTGCCCTCGATGTCGAGCTCGCCCCGGTACACGTAGACGAAGGCATTGCGGCCGGGCGGCATCGCCTGCTCGAAGCGCGCGCCCTCCGGCAGCGCGAGGTCGAGGTACAGCGGCTCGGTGCCCTCGCGCGTGACCGCGCCCTCGATGCCGTGGCTGCGGCCGGCGATGGCGACCACGCGCACGCCGCCGGGCGCGGTGAACGAGGGCAGCTCGTCGGCCTTGAAGTCGCGGTACCAGGGCGCACGCATCTTGTCGCTCGCCGGCAGGTTCAGCCAGAGCTGGAAGCCCTCCATCAGGCCCTCGGACTGCTCGGGCAGTTCCGAGTGGATCACGCCGCGCCCGGCCGTCATCCATTGCACGCCTCCGCCCTCGAGCAGCCCCTCGTTGCCGGCGCTGTCCCGATGCCGCATGCGGCCGGCGATCATGTAGGTGACGGTCTCGAAGCCGCGATGGGGATGGTCGGGGAACCCCGCGATCCAGTCGTCGGGATCGTCGCTGCGGAAGTTGTCGAGCATCAGGAACGGGTCGAGGCGGCGCTGCAGCGGCTGCGTGAGCACGCGCAGCAGCTTCACGCCGGCACCGTCCGAGGTCGGCTGACCGAGCTCGAGGCGCTCGACGCGGCGCGGGCGCGCCACCTGCTCGGTGGCGATGCGGTCGGTGACGTCCATGACACGGGCTCCTTGGCCGGGAACGGGAGGATCGGGCGAGGCGGACACAGGCGCCCCCGCTCGGGGTCGGATCCGGACGGCAAGCCTATCAGCGGCGCGGACCCGGACTCGCCGATGCGGGTCCGCGCGCGCCGGCGGGCGCCGCGCAGGCCCGGCGCACCCGCCCCACACATCGTGACTATTCGGACACATTCATGAGGTCGACCGCCCGGAGCGGCACCCTCCCGGTCGCGTGGCGCGGCCGCCGACACGCTGAGCGATCGGAGCCCGCCGGGAGCCCCGGCCGGGCCGCCCGTCCGCATCGCGGTGCCTCCCCCCGGGGACGGGGCTACGCTTCGCGCGAGACGGCTGCGCCAGGCGCACCGCCCTGCCTGACCCTGCTCCACCTGCCCCTGTCCACCGGCTCCGGCTCCCGGATGCCACCGAACCAGGCCTCGCCATGCGCAGACTGCTCGCCTCCGCCCTCCTCGCCGCCGCCGCCGCGGGCGGCGCCCTGCATGCGCCCGATGCCTCGGCGCAAGCCGCCCCCGCCGCCGACCGCCTCGAGCGGATCCGGGCCGCAGGCGCGGTCCGCATCTGCATCTGGCCCGACTACTACGGCATCACCTTCCGCAACCCCAAGAGCGGCGAGCTCTCCGGTGTCGACGAGACGCTGTCGCGCGAGTTCGCCAAGGACCTCGGCGTCAAGCCGGTCTACGTCGACAGCAGCTTCGCGAACTTCATTCCCGACCTGCTCGCCGACCGCTGCGACGTCGCCATGTTCGGCGTCGGCATGCTGCCCGAGCGCGCGGCGAAGGTCCGCTTCACCCAGCCCTACCTGCGCAGCGACATCTGGGCGGTGACCACCAAGACCCATCCGTCGGTGAAGTCCTGGGACGACATCGACAAGCCCGGACGCGTGGTCGCTGTGCAGGCCGGGACCTTCATGGAGCCGGTGATGAAATCGGCGCTGAAGCATGCCGAGCTGGTGTCGGTGAAGCTGCCGGCCACCCGCGAGCGCGAGCTGCAGGCCGGCCGCGTCGACGTCTTCATGACGGACTACGCCTACAGCCGCCGGGTGGTCGACAACGCCGACTGGGCCCGGGTGATGCCGCCGGAGCGTCCGGTGCATCCGCTCGGCTACGGCTACGCGGTCGCGCCGGGCGACGACGCCTGGCTCGCCCGCCTCGACCGGTTCGTCGTCGACGTGAAGAAGGACGGTCGCCTGCTCGCGGCGGCGCGCGCCTTCAAGCTGGAACCGATCGTCGTCCTCCAGTGATCCGGCCCCGGTGACTCCGGTCTCGCGCTTCTGGAGCTGGCCGCTGCTGCGGCTGGAGCAGCTCATCCGGCTGGCGAGCCTGCTGTGCGCGCTGATCGTCATCGGCGCGACGCTGTCGCACACGCTGCAGCTGCGCGACGCGATCCAGACCGCCGCCGAGGGCCGCCTGCAGACGGTCGCCCGCGTCCTCGCCAAGGAGGTCAACCGCTCGCTGCTGCAGACCCGGGGCCTGTTCGACCAGGTCGACGAGACGCTGCGCGGCGACGGCATCCAGCGCACGCCGGCCCTCGACGCCCTGCTCGAGTCGCTGCCGCGCCAGCAGACGCTGCTGCGCGAGATCGCGGTGATCGATCGCAGGGGCATCGTGATCGCGTCGTCGGAGCGCCGCCACGTCGGTCTCGACGTCTCGGCCTACGATTTCGCCGCGGGGCCCCCCCAAGGCCGGCCGGAACCTGAGCGCCGGCCGCAAGTCCGAGGGCGCCGAGCACGCGTACGACGGCTTCCTCACCGTGTCCCGGGCCACCTCCGAGCTGCCCGAGGCGCCGCTGGTGGTCGCGGTGATCGGCGCCGACAGCCTGATCGGCGAGATGAAGTTCCTGTCGCCCGACGAGTCAAGCCAGATCACGATCTACCGCTACGACGGCACGCTGCTGGCCACGAGCGAGCGGGACGTGCTGGGCCGCAAGACCGCGCATCCGATCTTCACCGACTTCCTGCCGAACCGCGAGAACGGCGGCTACGCCGACCGACCGGGCGACGCGCGGAACTGGCGCGGCCACTTCGATACCACCGCCGACTTCCCGGTCGTGATCGAGGTCCGCACGCCGCAGGCGGCGATCACCGAGCGCTGGGAAAGCGAGCTGCTCTCGCCGTTCGTGATCCTGCTGGTGACGCTGGTGGCGGTGACGCTCTACACGCGGATGACCGCGGGCGCGCTGCGCCAGCGCGCCCGCTCCGAGGAGCAGGCGGCCACGCAGGAGCGGCGGCTGCGCAACATCCTCGACACCGCGGCCGACGGCATCGTCACGATCGACGCCCGCGGCGTGGTGCGCGAGTACAACCGGGCGGCCGAGTCGATCTTCGGCGTATCGGCCGCCGAGGCCATCGGCCGGCCGATGGCCGGACTGCGGCCCGAGGATCGGTCCGACGCCCACCAGGACCGCGTCGAGGACTTCCTCACCGCGGGCGGCGGCACGGCCGTCGACCGGGAGCGCACGATCGTCACGCAGCGGCGGGACGGCCGGCCGATGGAGCTGCAGCTCGCGGCGAGCGAGGTGATCGACCAGGGCGAACACCTGTTCACCGGCATCGTGCGCGACGTCACCGAGTTCAAGCAGGCCGAGCAGCGCTTCCGCACGCTGTTCCAGCGCTCGGGCGAGCCGCACCTGCTGTTCGTCTCGGGCGAGCTGGTCGACTGCAACGACGCTGCCGCGATGCTGCTGCGCGCCGAGCACCGGGAGCTGCTGCTCGGGCGCCGGCTCGAGCACCTCGCGCCGGCGCTGCAGGCGGGCGGCCCGTCGCAGGAGGTGGTGGCGACGGCCTTCGCCGACGCGCGCCGAGACGGCGTCAAGCGACTCGTCTGGGCGGCCCGCGGCCTCGACGGCTCCGAGATTCCGGTCGAGATGACGCTGACGCCGATCCGCCTGGGTGCGCAGGACGCGATGCTGGTCACCTGGCACGACATCGCCGAGCGGCAGCGCTACGAGCAGCAGCTGCGCCAGGCCCGCGACGCGGCCGAATCGGCGGCCTCGGCGAAGTCGCAGTTCCTGGCGATGATGAGCCACGAGCTGCGCACGCCGATGACCGGCATCATCGGCATGGTCGACCTCCTGCACGACTCGCGCATGACCGACGAGCAGCGTCACTTCGTCAGCGTGCTGCGCAGCTCCGCGCATTCGCTGCTGACGGTGCTCAACGACGTGCTGGACTTCTCGAAGATGGAGGCCGGACGGCTCGACATGGAGCGCATCGACTTCCGGCCGGCGGCGGTCGCGCAGGAGGTCGTCGCGCTGCTCTCGCACGCCGCATCGCTGCGCGGCGACAACCTCGTGCTGCGCTGGCGCGACGATGCGCTGCCGGCGCTGTGCGGCGACCCGACACGACTGCGCCAGCTGCTCTTCAACCTGGTCGGCAACGCGATCAAGTTCACCGAGCGCGGCACAGTCACCATCGACGGCGACGCGCACACGCTGCCCGACGGGCGCGTGGCGCTGGCCTTCATCGTGCGCGACACCGGCGTGGGCATCGCGCCGGACGTGCTGCCCACGCTGTTTCGGCCTTTCCAGCAGGCCGACAGCTCGACCACGCGGCGCTTCGGCGGCACCGGCCTGGGGCTGGCGATCTGTCGGCACCTGGTCGAGGCGATGGACGGGGAGATCTCGGTCGACAGCCAGCCGGGCTCCGGCTCGACCTTCCGCTTCGTGGTGCGGCTCGAGCCGGCGGGCGCCATCCCGCCGCCGCTCGAGCAGGACCTGTCTCCAGCCGTGGGCATCACCGCGCTGCGGCTGCTGGTGGCCGAGGACAACCCGACCAACCGGCTGCTGGTCGGGACACGGCTGCGGCGCGCCGGGCACCGCGTGGACCTGGTCGAGAACGGCCTGCAGGCGGTCGAGGCGGTGCGCGGCAACGAGTACGACGTGGTCCTGATGGACATGCAGATGCCCGAGCTCGACGGGGTCGGCGCGACCCGCGCGATCCGGGCGCTGCCCGGGCCGGGCGCCCGGGTGCCGATCGTGGCCCTGACCGCCGACGCGCTGCCCGAGTTCCGCGCGCGATACATGTCCAGCGGACTCGACGACTACCTGACGAAACCGATCGACTGGAAGGCGCTCGACCGCGTGCTGCGCCGTTACTCGCCCGTGCCGGCGCCGGCCACCGAACGCGCACCGGCCTCCGACGAGGGCTCGCGGACGGCGGGCATGCCGGCGACGGCCGGCGCATCGGCGCAGCCGCCCGCGGCGCGCCCCGACGCCGCAGCGGTCGCCGAGATGCAGGAGGACCTCGGCGAGGAGGTCTGGGAGGCGGTGCTCGAGATCTACTGGCCGAAGGCCGCGGACGACCTGCACGCCTGCCGGGCGGCCATGCGGGCCGGGGATGCGGCGGCGCTGCGCGCCTGCGCCCACAGCCTGAAGGGCGCCTCGTCGAGCCTGGGATTCGATTCGGTGGCCGGCTGCGCCGCCTTGCTCGAGGCCCGTGGCACCGATGCCGGACCGGCAGCGGTCGATGCCCTCGAGGCGGTCCTCGATGCGGTCCGCCAGTCCTGGTCGGTGGGCCCCGTCCGCGTACCCTCGGGCTGAACGCGCGCGGCCGTCCGCGCCGCGGCCGGCGACTAGAATGACCAGATGGACCGACGCACGCTGCTCGGCGCGATGCTCGCCGCCCCCCTCGTTCCCGCCGCCCGCCCCGCCGCGGCGCAGACCGACCTGGACGTGCCCTTCGTCACCACGCCGCAGAACGTGGTCGACGCGATGCTCGAGCTCGGCGGGGTCGGGCCGGGCGACACGCTCATCGACCTCGGCTCCGGCGACGGACGCATCGTGCTGACCGCGGCGAAGCGGTGGCGCACGAAGGGCGTCGGCTACGAGATCGACCCGCGCCTGGTGTCCGACGCGCAGCGCGTCGCGCGCCGCGAGGGCCTCGACCATCTCGCCCGCTTCGTCGTCGAGGACATCTTCATCGCCGACCTGTCCGCCGCGACCGTCATCACGATGTACCTGCTGCCGGACGTGAACCTGCGCCTGCTGCCGCGCCTGCGCCTGCTTCGGCCGGGGACCCGCCTGGTCTCGCACGACTGGGACATGGGCGACTGGGCGCCGCAGCGCACCGTCGAGGTCGATGCGCCCGAGAAGCGCGTCGGCCTGAAGAAGACCAGCCGCCTGATGCTCTGGACGGTCTGAGGCGCGGCGCCAGGGACGATCCGGGCAGCGGACTCACGTCGCGACGGGCGGCGGCACCGGCCGGGCCGCCACCACGCCGACGAGCAGCGCATCCCCCTCGTCCTAGGACGGCTCCATGCGACTGTCCGCCCGCACCCGCGGCAGGTACTCCGGGAACTCGTGCTGCACGAAGGCGACCAGCGCCTCGCGCACCCTGCAGCGCAGATCCCACAGCCGGCCGGCGTCGGCGGCGCTGACCAGCGCGCGCAGCTGCATCGCGCGCTCGCGCGCCTCGGTCACCTGCAGCGGCACCACCAGCCGGCGCTCGTCCCAGATCCGGATGACGACATAGGCGCCGGTGATCTCCTCGATCACGCCCCACTCGCCCTCGACGATGACCACGTCGTCGAGCCGGATCGGCTGCGCCAGGCCGATCTGCAGGCCTGCGATCAGGTTGCCGAGCACCGGTCGCGCGGCCCCGGGGCACGCGCCGGCACCGCGCATCCGGGCATGTCGCCCTCGACCCTGGTCCGATGCTCGGCCGACACATGTCCCGCGGCGGCAGCGAGGCGGCGGATCAGGCCGCGACGAGATGCGCTAGAGTTCGGGGCCCGCCCGGAGTCCAGCCATCATCGTCGGTTCCTTTCCCCTTCGCCCGGAGCTGCTGCGTCTGGTGCTGACGGCAGCCGTCGCGCTCCTCGTGCTGTGGCAGCGACTGCTCGTGCCGGTGCTGCTCGGACTCGTCGTCTATGCCTGGACCTGCCTGCTCGCCGACCGGATGTCGAACCGGTTCGGCCCGTCGCGGATGGTCGCCGGCGTCTGCGGCGCGGTGGTCGGCTCGCTGGTGTTCGCGGCCTTCGCCGGCATCGTCACCTGGACGGTCGCGCTCGCCTCGGCCGACGACCTGCGGGTCTTCCTGCTGCGCATCGAGGACTCGCTCGACGCATTCCGAGAGGCGCTGCCCGAGGCCATGGCCGCCTCGATGCCGCAGGACCTCGTCGAGCTGCGCACGCGGGTGTTCTCCTGGCTGCGAGACCATGCGGCGAGCCTCGGCGGGCTGGGAGGCAAGGTCGCCCACGCGCTGGTGCAGGGCATCTTCGCGATCCTGGTCGCAGCGATGGCCGCCGCCGCGACCTGGCAGCCGCGCGCGCTGCAGTCCGAGGAGAAGTTCATCGGGCGGCTGCTGCTGGTGCTCGAGCGCGTCGTGCTCGCGCAGATGCGCATCGCGCTGTTCAACACCTCGGCGACTGCGCTCTACCTGTTCGTGATCCTGCCGGCCTTCGGATTCGTCCTGCCCTTCCGCGGGCTGCTGTGCCTGTTCACGCTGGTGACCGGGGTGCTGCCCGTGCTCGGCAACCTGCTGGCCAACACGCTGGTGACGCTGATCTCGCTGGCGGTGTCGCCGCTGCTGGCGATCGGCTCGCTGGTCTTCCTGGTGCTGATCCACAAGACCGAGTACTTCATCAACGCCCGCACCGTGGGCTCGCACGTGCGCGTGGCCTCATGGGAGATCCTCGCCGCGATGCTCACCGGCGAGGCGCTGTTCGGCGTGCAGGGGCTGGTGGCCGCGCCGCTGCTCTACCCGTTCTTCAAGCGCGAGATCGCCCGCCTGCGCGGGCAGGACTGAAACCCCCCGCCCCGGGGCGCCGACCGGCGGCCCGGTGCAGCGCGCGCCTGGATCCGATCCGCGCGCCCTCGACCTCAGCGTGCCGGCTGCCAGCGCAGGCCGATGGTCCCGATGCGCTGCGGCTTCATGGTCGCCGGTTCGATGGGCGAGGAGAACGGGATCGAGTGCAGCGCGAACGTCAGGTCGATCCGCCAGTCGGAGACCGCGCCGAACGAGGCGCCGACGAAGGCCGAGCCGGCGAACGGCTCGCGCTCGATGCGCGACGCGTACCCGTAGGGCCGGCCGTCGATGAGCGCGTCCCGCGCGATCGCGCGCCCCTCGACGCCGGCGAACGCATGCCAGCCATCGGGCTCGCGCGCCCCGAGCGTCTCGCCGGGCCAGGTCGGACCGGCCGGCCGCCGGCCGACGCGCACCATCGCGCCGAGCGCCGCCTCGGTGAGCGGATTGCCTGCGAGCACCGCGGTGCGCAGCACCAGGTCCGCCCCGCTGCCGGATGTGCCGAACGCCGACAGGCGGGACCAGCCGAGCTGCACCACCGGCTGCGCCCGGACCTGCCAGCCCCAGCCGAGCGTGGGCGACTGGCCGAGCACGCGGTGGATGCCGTTCTGCACCGGCTCGCCGAGCGCGGCCGGGCCGATGGCACCGAGCCGCAGCGACAGCGTCTGGCGCGTGCTCGCGCCGACCACCACCGAGTCCGCGCCGAGCGACAGCGCGGCCGCGTACGGCCGGTCGTAGGGCTGCGGGGCGGCGGTGCTGGCCGGCAGGCTCGGCGTGTAGATCGCATGGTTCAGCGACAGCACGCGGTAGATCCGCGCGTCCCGGTCGCAGCCGAAGACCACCCGGCACCAGGCGGCGGCGAGCCGCGCGTCGGCCGAGCCGGCGGGCGCATCGAACGCGGCACGGATGAACCCGCCGCTGGTGTACCAGCGTTCCTCGGCGGGCGGGGCGAAGGCGAACTGGTCGTTGTCGAGGGCGAACTCGAAGGCCCGCAGCTGCGCGGCCACCGGCAGCCCGGCGGCGGCGAGCCCGAGGCCCGCCAGCAGGGCGGCCGCCCGCCTGCGCACCCGCCCGCTCACCGGACGCCCTCCTTCGAGCGGCGCTCGAGGATCTCCCAGCGCTCGAGCAGCTCGAGCAGACCCGACTCGATCGCCTGCACGCGCTCCTGGTCGGCACGCAGCACGCGGGCGTCCTGTCGGAAGTAGTCGGCGTCGGCCATCTTCGCGGCCAGCGCCGCCTGCTCGGTCTCGAGCGCCTCGATACGCGCCGGCAGCTCCTGCAGCTCGCGCTGCTCCTTGAAGCCGAGCTTGCGCACCCGCGCCTCGGGCGCCGCCGCCAGACCGCGCGCACCACCCGAAGACGGACCGCCCACCGGCGCGACGGCGCCCGCCGAGGCGGCCTCGGACGAGGCCTGGCGCTGGCGCAGCGCGTCGCTCCACCCACCGACGTACTCGCGCCAGAACCCGTCGCCCTCGGCCAGCAGCACCTGCGTGGCCACGTTGTCGAGGAAGGCGCGGTCGTGGCTGACCAGCAGCAGGGTGCCCTTGTAGGCCTGCAGCGTGTCCTCGAGCAGCTCGAGGGACTCGATGTCGAGGTCGTTGGTCGGCTCGTCGAGCACCAGCAGGTTGGCGGGCCGCGCGAAGAGCCGGGCCAGCAGCAGGCGGTTGCGCTCCCCGCCCGACAGCGTGCGCACCGGCGACTGCGCGCGGCGCGGCGGGAACAGGAAGTCGCCGAGATAGCTCATCACGTGCTTGCGCTCGCCGCCGACCTCGATCCAGTCCGAGCCCGGGCTGATGGTCTCGACGACGCTCTTCTCGGGGTCGAGCTGCTCGCGCATCTGGTCGAAGTAGGCGACCGAGAGCTGCGTGCCGAGCCGCACCGAGCCGGCATCGGGCTCGAGCTGCCCGAGGATCAGCTTGAGCAGCGTCGACTTGCCGGCGCCGTTGGGGCCGACCAGCGCGAGCCGGTCGCCGCGGCTGACGATCATCGACAGGCCGTCGATCACCCGCTTGCCGTCGAAGGCCTTCGAGACGTTGGTCAGCTCGGCCACCAGCTTGCCGCTGCGCTCGCCGGCGTCGACCGCCATCTTCACGCCGCCCTGGCGCTCGCGCCGCGCATCGCGATCGACGCGCAGCTGCTCGAGCCGGCGCACGCGGCCCTCGTTGCGGGTGCGCCGCGCCTCGACGCCCTTGCGGATCCAGACCTCCTCCTGCGCCCAGAACTTGTCGAAGCGGCGCGCGGCGGTCCGCTCGACCGCGAGCTGCTCGGCGCGCACCCGCTGGTAGGTGGTGAAGTTGCCCGGGAACGAGCGCAGCACGCCCCGGTCGAGCTCGACGATGCGGGTGGCCACGGCATCGAGGAAGAACCGGTCGTGGGTCACGAAGACGGCAGCGGGCACCTTCTGAAGCAGCGACTCGAGCAGCTCGATGCCGGCGATGTCGAGGTGGTTGGTCGGCTCGTCGAGCAGCAGCAGCTCGGGATCGAGCGCGAAGGCGAGCGCGAGCGCGGCGCGCTTTCGCTCGCCGCCCGAGGCCGACGCCGGATCCGCGGACGGGTCGAGGCCGAACCGCTGCAGGTACTCGCCCAGCCGGGCCTGCACGCGCCAGCGCTCGCGGTCGTCGTCGATCGACTCGAGGCCGCCGCGCTCGAGCAGGCTGTCGTGCAGCGTCTCGGCCGCGGGCAGCTCGGGCTCCTGCTCGACGGTGGCGACGCGCAGGCCGTCGCGGCGCTGCACGAGGCCGTCGTCGAGCGGCGCGCGCGCCGACAGGATGCCGAGCAGCGAGGACTTGCCCGTGCCGTTGCGGCCGACCAGGCCGATCCGTTCGCCGGACAGCAGCGACAGCGACGCGCAGTCGAGCAGGGGGAGATCGCCGTACGCGAGCTGCGCGTCGACGAGTGTGACCAGGGAGGGAGCGCTCATTGCCCCCGCACGATACCGGAACTTCGGGGCGCCGATCGGGGCATCGCTATACTGCGCCGTCCCGCCCGCCGGCACCCCGTACGGGCTGCTGCCCACCATTACCCGACCGATCGACGATGACCACGCTGCTGCTGTTCGTCGCAGGCCTGGCCGCCCTGGTGGTCGGCTCGGAGCTGCTCGTGCGCGGGGCGTCCAAGCTCGCGCTGTCCCTGGGCATCTCGCCGCTGGTGGTCGGGCTCACCATGGTCGCCTTCGGCACCAGCTCGCCCGAGATGGCGGTCTCGGTGCAGGGCGCGCTCGCCGGCGCCACCGACATCGCGATCGGCAACGTCGTCGGCTCGAACATCTTCAACGTGCTCTTCATCCTCGGGCTGTGCGCGGTCATCGTGCCGCTCGCCGTCGCCGACCAGATCATCCGGCAGGAGGTCTCGATCATGATCGGCGCCTCGCTGCTGCTCGTGGCGATGACGCTCGACGGCGGGATCGGGCGCGGCGAGGCCGCCGTGCTGTGCGGGCTGCTGGTCGCGTACACGGTGTTCCTCGTCGTGCAGAGCCGCCGCGCCTCGGCGGGCGCCGCGCAGCCGGCCGCGCCGGCGGTGCCCGCGGCCCGGTCGTGGGACGACCCGAAGTGGGTGCAGTTCGGGCTGGTGGCGGCGGGCCTCGTGCTGCTGGTGCTCGGCTCGGAGTGGCTGGTCTCGGCCGCGGTGCAGTTCGCGCGCGTCCTCGGCCTGTCGGAGATCGTGATCGGGCTGAGCATCGTGGCCGCCGGCACCTCGACGCCCGAGGTCGCCGCCTCGCTGATGGCGCTGCGCCGCGGCGAGCGCGACATCGCCGTGGGCAACGTGGTGGGCAGCAACATCTTCAACATCCTCGGCGTGCTGGGCGCGGCGGGGCTGGTCGCGCCCGAGGCGCTCGGCGTGCCGGCCTCGGTGCTGCGCTTCGACCTGCCGGCGATGGTCATGGTCGCGATCGCCTGCCTGCCGGTGTTCGTGTCGAACTGCCGGATCGGCCGGTGGGAGGGGCTGATGTTCCTCGCCTACTACGCGGCCTACGTGGCCTGGCTGGTGCTCGACGCCTCCGGCCACGACGCGCTCGGCGACTACCGGACCGTCATGCTGTACGTGGTGCTGCCGCTGACCGCCGTCACGATCGGCGTGCTCACCTGGCGCGGCGGACGCGCCACGCCGCGCGCCTGACTCCGATGACGGGCGCGCTGCTCGTCCTGGTGCTCGCGCCCTTCGCCGGCGCGCTGGTGCTTGGGTGCCTGTCGCAGGTGATGGCCACCTCGACGCCACAGGGCCGGCTGCAGCACTCGGCCTGGATCGCCGGCACCGCCGCACTGATCGCGGCCTTCGCCTTCGCGCTGCTCGCGCCCTCGGTGTTCGACGGCGAGGTGCAGCGGATGCGATGGGAGTGGCTGCCCGCGCTCGGCGTCGGATTCGGGCTGCGGATGGACGGGCTGGCGCTGATGTTCGCCGGCCTCATCGTCGGCATCGGCCTGCTGGTGGTGCTGTACGCGCGCTGGTACCTGTCGCCCGAGGAGCGCACGCCGCGCTTCTTCGCGCTGCTGCTGGCCTTCATGGGCGCGATGCTCGGCATCGCGTTGTCCGACAACCTGATCCTGCTGGCGATCTTCTGGGAGCTCACCAGCCTCACCTCGTTCCTGCTGATCGGCTTCTGGCAGCACCGGGCCGATGCGCGCGAGGGCGCGCGGATGGCGCTCACCGTCACCGGAACCGGCGGCCTGGCACTGCTCGCCGGCGTGCTGCTGCTCGGCTGGATCGCCGGCGGCTGGGACCTCGACACGGTGCTGGCGGCGGGTGACAGGGTGCGGGCGCACGCGCTCTACCCGGTCTGCCTGCTGCTGATCCTCGCCGGCGCGTTCACCAAGTCCGCGCAGTTCCCGGTGCACTTCTGGCTGCCGCACGCGATGGCCGCGCCCACGCCGGTGTCGGCCTACCTGCACTCGGCCACGATGGTGAAGGCGGGGCTCTTCCTGATGGCGCGGCTCTACCCGACGCTCTCGGGCACCGACCTGTGGTTCTACACCGTGACCGGCGTCGGCGCGGCGACGCTCCTCACCGGCGCCTGGCACGCGATCTTCCAGCACGACCTCAAGGGCCTGCTGGCGTACTCGACGATCAGCCACCTCGGCCTGATCACCATGCTGTTCGGCCTGGACTCGCCGATGGCGGCGGTCGCCGCCGTCTTCCACCTGCTGAACCACGCGACCTTCAAGGCCTCGCTGTTCATGGCGGCGGGGATCATCGACCACGAGACCGGGACGCGCGACATGCGGCGCATCAACGGCCTGCGCACATGGATGCCGGTGACGGCGACGCTCGCGATCGTCGCCTCCGCCGCGATGGCCGGCGTGCCGCTGCTCAACGGCTTCCTGTCGAAGGAGATGTTCCTCGCCGAGACGCTCGCCGTCGAGGGCCACCGCGCGGTGCGCTTCCTCGTGCCGGCGGCGGCCGCGCTCGCCACCGCGCTGTCGGTGGCCTACTCGGTACGCTTCATCCACGACGTGTTCTTCAACGGCGAGCCGGTGAACCTGCCGCGCACGCCGCACGAGCCGCCGCACTGGATGCGGGTGCCGGTGGAGCTGCTGGTGGTGCTCTGCCTGCTGGTCGGGCTGCTGCCCTCGCTCACCGTCGGGCCGCTGCTGGCGCTGGCCTCGCGCGACGTGCTCGGCGGCACGCTGCCCGAGTACTCGCTGGCGATCTGGCACGGCTTCAACGCGCCGCTGGCGTTCAGCCTCTTCGCGCTGGCAGGCGGCACGGCCCTGTACTTCTGGCTCGCGCGACACCGCAACCTGCACGAGGTCGCGGACGATGTGGGCGCGGGCAAGCGCGGTTTCGAGCGTGCGATCGCCGCGCTGCTGGCGGCGGCGCGCGCGCTCACCGCCGCCCTCGAGGGCGGCGGCGCGCGGCGCACGCTGCTGCTGGCGGTGGGCGTCGCGGTCGCGGCCGGCGCGCTGCCCTGGATGCTGGGCGTCTCGCCCTTCGCGGGCGTGCAGTACGACGCGCTCGGCGAGGTCTCGCCGGGCCTGACGGCGGTGTGGGCGGTCGGTGCGGCGGCGACGCTCGGGACCGTCGCGTTCGCGCGCCAGCGGCTGGTCGCGCTGGTGGCGGTGGGCGCGGTCGGGCTGGTGGTGAGCCTGGCGTTCGTGTGGTTCGGTGCCCCCGACCTGGCGCTCACGCAGCTGCTGGTGGAGGTGGCGACCACGCTGCTGATGATGCTGTCGCTGCGCTACCTGCCGCCGGAGTCGCCGCGCGAGCCCGACGACCGGCGCAAGCTGCGCGACGCGGGACTGGCCGCGGTGGCCGGCATCGGACTGGGCGCGATCGCCTGGGCGGTGATGGTGCGACCGTTCGATGCGTCGATCGCACCGTGGTTCATCGAGCGGACCCTGCCGGAAGGCGGCGGCACGAACGCCGTCAACGTGATCATCGTCGACTTCCGCGGGCTGGACACCTTCGGCGAGATGACGGTGATGCTGGTGGCGGGTCTCGTGATCCACGCGCTGATCGCGCGGATCACGCTGCCCGCGATCTCCGGTCCGGCACGGGCCACCGGCGCCCCCGGCGAACGCCGCCATCCGCTGATGTTCGCGACGCTCGCCCGCGCGCTGCTGCCGTTCGCGATGCTGGTGTCGGCGTATTTCTTCCTGCGCGGGCACAACCTGCCGGGCGGGGGCTTCATCGCCGGCCTGATCGCCGCGATCGCGCTGCTGATGCAGTCGGTTGCCGCCGGCCCCGGGGCAGGACGGACCGGGGCCGACCCGGCAGCCATCGTCGCGCGCCGGCTCGACCGCCTGCACCTGACGCTGGGCGCGGGCCTGCTGATCGCCTGCCTGACCGGTCTGGGCGCCTGGCTGTTCGGCTACCCGTTCCTCACCAGCACCTTCGCGCATCCGGTGCTGCCATGGGTGGGGGAGCTGCCGCTCGCGAGCGCGGCCGCCTTCGACTTCGGTGTCTTCCTCGCGGTGGTCGGCGCGACCGTGCTCGCGCTCACCGGCATCGGGCGCCTCGCGCGCCGGGAGCGCTGAGATGGAGCTCCTCATGGCGAGCGGCATCGCGGTCCTGAGCGGCTCGGGGATCTACCTGCTGCTGCGGCCGCGCACCTTCGACACCATCCTGGGGCTGACGCTGCTCTCCTACGCGGTCAACCTGTTCATCTTCTCGATGGGCCGGCTCACCGTCGGACGCGCGCCGATCGTCGAGGCCGGCGGCTCGGGCTACGCCGATCCGCTGCCGCAGGCGCTGGTCCTGACCGCGATCGTGATCAGCTTCGCGATGACCGCACTGCTGCTCGTGCTGGCGGTGCGATCGAAGGCCGCGAGCGGCAGCGACGACGTGGACGGCGGCGAGCCGCCCGCAGGCGGCAGGCCGCGATGAACCACGCGCCGATCGTGCCGATCGTGCTGCCGGCGCTGGCCGCCGCGCTGATGCTGATCGACCGGCGCATCGCCTCGCAGCGCCTGCTCGCCTGGGTGTCGACGCTGCTGCTGGCGGCCAGCGGCGCCTGGCTGGTGGCGCTCGCCGCCGACGGCTGGCGCGGCATCTACCTGGCGGGCAACTGGGCCGCGCCCTACGGCATCGTGCTGGTGGCCGACCGGCTCTCGGCGCTGATGGTCGGACTGACCGCGCTGCTCGCCGTGGTCGCGCTCGGCGCAGCGCACGGACGCTGGGACACCCGCGGCGAGCACTTCCATCCGCTGCTGCAGGTGCAGCTGATGGGCCTGAACGGCGCCTTCCTCACCGGCGACCTGTTCAACCTGTTCGTCTTCTTCGAGGTGCTGCTGATCGCCTCGTACGGCCTGCTGGTGCATGGCGACGGCCGCCCGCGGATCGCGGCGGGGCTGCGCTTCGTGACGCTGAACCTGTTCGGCTCGGCACTCTTCCTTGTCGCGGCGAGCCTGCTGTACGGCGTGACCGGCACGCTGAACTTCGCCGACCTGGCGGCCCGCATGCCCGCGCTCTCGGGCGGCGACGCGACACTGGCGCGGGCGGGCGCCTGGATGCTGCTCACGGTGTTCTGCCTGAAGGCCGCGATCCTGCCGCTCTACCTGTGGCTGCCCGGCACCTATTCCGCCGCGAGCCCGCCGGTGGCGGCGCTGTTCGCGGTGATGACCAAGGTCGGGCTCTACGCGGTGCTCAGGGTGTTCACGATGGTGTTCGGCGCGGGCGCCGGCGCGCTCGCGAACGCCGCCTTTCCGTGGATCGCGGGCCTGGCTGCCGCGGGCTACCTGCTCGCGATGCTCGGCGCGCTCGCGGGCGCCGACCTGCGCCGGCTCGCGTCGATGCTGCTGATCGGCTCGGCGGGCTTCCTGCTGATCGGCATCGGCCTGGGCACCGAGCGCTCGATCGCGGCGGCGGTCTTCTACCTGCCGCACACCACGCTGTCGGCGGCGGCGCTGTACCTGGTGGCCGACCTGGTGGCGCGCGGGCGCGGCGAGGCCGCCGACCGGCTGCGGCCGGGTCCCGCGCCGCTGCGTCCGGCCGCCGTCGGGCTGCTGTTCTTCGCCACCGCGGTCGCGGTGGCCGGGCTGCCGCCGCTGGGTGGCTTCATCGGCAAGGCGATGCTGCTGGCGGCGATGCTGCCCGACACCGGCTCGCCCGCCGCCTCGGTCGGCGTGATGTGGACGGTGGTGCTCGGCGGCAGCCTGTTCGCGCTGATCGCGCTCGCGCGGGCCGGCAGCATGCTGTTCTGGAAGTCCGAGGCCGCGCCCGTCCCCGGCGCGCCGGCACCGTCCACGCGCGAGCTGCTGCCCTGCCTGCTCGCGCTGGCCGCGGTCGTCGCGATCACGGTGTTCGCCGCGCCGATGCAGCGCTACGCGCAGGCGACCGCGGCCGAGCTGCTCGCACCCGAGACGCTCGTCGACCAGGTGCTGCGCACGGTGCCGCGCGCCGGCCCCCACCAGCCGCGCCCGGAGTCGTTCCGATGAACCCCGCACCCGCACCGTCGCCCGGTCTGCTGCGCCGCCTGCTGCCCCGTCCGTGGACGGCGCTGGGGCTGTGGCTCGCCTGGCTGCTGCTGAACCAGACACTCGAGCCCGGACACCTGCTGCTCGGGCTCGCGCTCGCGCTGGTGTTCGCCCGGCTGGGCGGCCCTGCCCCGAGCGCACTGCCGGACTCGGCCCGCGGCGGCGCGGGCTGGCGCCGTCCCGGCATCGCGCTGCGGCTCGCCTGGACGGTGCTGCACGACATCGTGGTCGCGAACCTGCAGGTCGCGCGGCGCATCCTGGGTCGCCAGGACGCGCTCGATCCGAAGTTCGTCTGGGTGCCGCTCGACGTGCGGCGGCCCCGCTCGATCTCGCTGCTCGCGGGCATCGTCACGATGACGCCGGGCACGCTGTCGGCCGAACTGTCGGACGACCATGGCCACCTGCTGGTCCATGGCCTGGACGTCGACGACCCGCAGGCCCTGGTCGCGGAGATCAAGACCCGCTACGAAGCACCGATCCGGGAGCTGTTCGAATGATCGACCATGCGCTGACCCTGTCGCTCGGGATGTTCTGCGTCGCCCTGCTGCTGACCTGCTGGCGGCTGCTCGCCGGGCCCGATGTGCTCGACCGCGTGCTCGCGCTCGACACGCTCTACGTGAACGCACTGGCGATCGTCATCCTGCTCGGGATCCGGTTCCGCACGCAGGTCTACTTCGAGGCCGCGCTGGTGATCGCGATGCTCGGCTTCGTCGGCACCGTGGTCACCGCGCGCTTCGTGGCGCGCGGCGACGTGATCGACCACGACTGACCGGCGGGACGCCCGATGACCCACGACGACCTGCCCTTCGCGATCGACCTGGTGGCCAGCCTGCTGCTGGTGGCCGGCGGCGGCTTCGCGCTGGTCGGTGCCATCGGACTGGCGCGGCTGCGCGACTTCTACCTGCGCGTGCACGCGCCCACCAAGGCGAGCACGCTCGGCGTCGGCGGGGCGCTGCTCGCCTCGATGCTCGTCTTTGGCTGGACCGGGCAGCGGCTGGTGATCCACGAGCTGCTGATCACCGTGTTCGTGTTCGTCACCGCGCCGATCGCGGCCCACCTGCTGGTGAAGTCCGCGCTCGAGCGCGAGCCGGCGCAGCGCCCGCCGGCACCCGGCAGCGTCGCGGATCCCGCGGCGGACATCGGCGAGCGGCCGGCCGACCCGCGCTGAGCGGGCGGGCACGGCCGCACGCTCAGCCCGTGCCCGTGCCCGTGCCCGTGCCCGTGTGCGTGTGCGTGTGCGTGTGCGTGTGCGTGCCCATGTGCGGCGCGGGCGCGGGCGCCGGTGACGGCGCCTCGCACAGCCCGAGGATGTAGGCGCAGAACGCCGGATCCTCGCCGACCAGCAGGCCGGGCAGCGCCTCGCGGAAGTCGTCGCGGGCGCACCATTGCGGCATCGTGTCGGCCCACGACTGCCAGCGCCGTGCCCCCTGCGGGTCGGACGCCTCATCGTGCAGCAGGATGTAGGCACGCTCGAAGAGCGCGATCAGCATCTCGAAGAAGAGCAGCCGGCGTGCCGCCTGGTCGGCGTCGAGACCGGAAGGCGGCGGCAGCCGCGGATGCAGCCCGAGCTCGGGATAGCCCAGCACGTCCCGGACGAACTCGGTGTACTGCTCGGACAGCCGCAGGTAGGTCTCCTCGTCGCGCTGCTCGATCTCCTTGCGCTCGTTGTCGCGCTCGGCCCGCGACTCGCGCCACAGCGCGAACGCCGCCAGCGGCAGGCCGATCACCGTCACCAGGTGGCTCGCCATCTCCCAGATCCGCAGCGTGTCTTCGTCGAACATCGCGTCGCCCTCGATTCCGGCCGCCGCATCGCACGCGTGGCCCGCTCCGAGTGTAGGGGCGTGCCGCCCGGTACCCGGCGCACGACCGTCCGTCGGCCTGGGGCATCGGCGGCCGCGGGGGCGCGGCACTTGGTCACACTGCCCGCGCCGACCGTTCGTCAGACTCGCCTGCCATGAGCGCGCGCCGACCATCGTGACCCACGTCCCGTACCCGCTGCTGACCCGGCTGCTGGCGCCGCACGCGCTCGCCCCGGACGAGTCGCCGCCCGATGCCGTGCGCTGGCAGTCGCTGCTGGCCACGCTCGAGCGCGACCTCGGCCGGCTGCAGCTCGAGCTCGAGGACTCCCGCCGGGCCTACCGCTACGCGGCCGACGCGCTGACCCGCGCGACGCTGCGGCTGCGCGACCAGCGCGACGACCTGGAGATGCGCGTCGACGAACGCACCTCGCAGCTCGAGCAGAGCCGGACCGACCTGATGCAGGCCCAGCGGCTGGCTGGCCTGGGCAGCTGGTCGCTGCGCGTCGGCGACGACCGCATCGACGTCTCCGAGCCGTTCGCGCGGCGGCTCGGCATGGATCCGGACGCACCGCCCGCGGGCATCGAGGCGCTGCTCGACTACGTGCTGGAGGACGACCGCGAGACGGCGAACCGCGCGGTGCAGGCCGCGCTGCGGGCACCCGGGCGCTACAGCGGCGAGCTGCGTGTGCGCGACGCCCGCGGCGAGGTCCGCTGGTTCTCGGCCACGATCGCCTCGCAGGCCGATGCCGAGGGGGGCGTCTCGCAGCTGCACGGCGCGATGCTCGACGTGACCGCACGCCGCCTCGCCGAGCTGCGCGTGCAGCGCCAGGCCCTGCTGGACGAGCTCACCGGGCTGCCCAACCGCACCGCGTTCAAGCAGGACCTCGCGCAGGCCGTCGAGGGCGCGCACGTGCGCCGCTCGCGCTTCGCGCTGCTGTTCCTCGACCTCGACGGCTTCAAGGAGATCAACGACTCGCTCGGGCACGATGCCGGCGACGAGCTGCTGCAGCAGGTCGGGACGCGGATCCGCAAGTGCCTGCGCAAGGGCGATCGCCTCGCGCGCTTCGGCGGCGACGAGTTCCTGGTGCTGATCGATCCGGTGCGCCGCCGCCGTGACGTCGAGACCGTGACCCGCAAGATCCTCGAGGCAGTGGCCACGCCGCTGCCGCTCGACGGCATGATGGCCACCGTCAGCGCGAGCATCGGCATCGCGATGTTCCCGGAGGACGGCGACGACCCACGTCGGCTGCTGAAGAACGCCGACGCCGCGATGTACCAGGCCAAGCAGGACGGCCGCAATGCGCTGCGCTTCTATGCGCCGCGGATCAACGCGTCGCTGCGCGAGAAGGTCGCGATGGTCAACGACCTGCGCGCCGCGGTCGCACGCGGCGGGCTCGGCGTCGCCTACCAGCCGATCGTCGACGGCCGCGACGGCCGGGTGCTCGGCGTCGAGGCGCTCGCACGCTGGGACGACCCCAAGCGCGGCGCGGTCGGCCCCGGGGTCTTCGTGCCGCTGGCCGAGGAGACCGGACTGATCGGCGCAGTCGGCGCGCAGGTGCTCGCCCGCTCGTGCGCACAGCAGGTCGACTGGGACCGACGGCGCGACGACGCCAGCACCGAGGCCTACCTGTCGGTGAACGTCTCCCCGGTGCAGCTGCGCGACGGCGACTTCGTGCGCGAGCTGCGCGTGCTGCTCGCGGACACCGGCCTGCCGGCCTCGCGGCTGCAGCTCGAGCTCACCGAGGGGACGGTGATGGCCGACCCCGCGGGGGCCGCGCGCGTGCTCGGCGAGCTTGCGGCGATGGGGGTGCGGATCGCGCTCGACGACTTCGGCACCGGGCATTCGTCGCTCGCCTACCTGCGCACCTTCCCGATCCACTGCATCAAGATCGACCGGGCCTTCGTCGGCGACCTCGGGCGTTCAGGCAGCGGCAACCAGGCGGCCATCGTGCCGGCGATCGTCGCGATCGCGCGCAGCCTCGGGGCCGAAGTGGTCGCCGAAGGCGTCGAGACCGATGCGCAGCGCGAGGCGCTGCTCGCGCTCGGTTGCCGCGCGATGCAGGGCTACCTGTTCTCGCGGCCCTTGCCGGCGGACGAGTGCGGCGCGCGTTTCCTGGTGCCGAGCTCCGAAACCGCCGGCTGATCGGGGACCTCGTCGGACACCCACAGCCGCGAGTGACGGGGCACGCCGGCGAGCAGGAAGTGCATCTGGTCGGCGAGGATCCGGCGGTTCGCGAGGATGAACGCCTCGTGCCGGTTCGGGACATAGGGCACGTAGAGCAGCGGCATGGACGCCGACTCGGGCGTGCGGTTGCCCTTGCGCTGGTTGCAGGCGCGGCAGGCCGACACCACGTTCTGCCAGACGGTGAGCCCGCCGCGCGAGCTCGGCGTGACATGCTCCATCTCCAGGGCGACCTGCGTGAAGCGCCCGCCGCAGTACGCGCACACATGGCGGTCTCGGGCGAAGACCATCGAGCGCGACAGCGGGGCGCGGTCCTCGGTGCCGCGCACCTTCCAGCGCGGGCCGTCGATCGCGATGATCGCCGCGATCTCGAGCGTGGAGCGCTGCCCGTGCAGGCGGCTGATGCCGCCATGCAGCACGAGGCGGTCGGCGCCGAGTTCCCAGCGCACCTTTCCGCTGGCGTAGTACGCCGCGGCGGACTCGTGGTCGACCCACCTCACCGGCGTACCGGCGACGTCGAGAACGAGGATGTCGTGCATCGGGCGCATGCGTTCCGTGAAAGTACCGGAGCACCGATCATACCGGCGCCGTGCGTCGCACGCGTGACGAAACCATGGCGGCGCGGCGGTAGCATCGCGGGATGGATCTCCCCCGCCTGCTGCTGATCGCCACCGGCGGCACCATCGCCGGTGCCGCGCCCTCCGCCGACCGCACCCAGGGCTACCGGCCCGGCGCGGTGCCCGTGTCCGCCCTGGTCGATGCCGTGCCGGCGCTGCGCGGGCTCGCCCGCATCGAGGCCGAGCAGCCGTTCGCGATCGGCAGCCAGCACATGACCGGCGCCCACCATCTCGCGCTCGTCGCCCGGATCCGCGCGGCACAGGCCGATCCCGGCCTGGCCGGCATCGTCGTGACCCACGGCACCGACACCCTGGAGGAGAGTGCGCTGCTGCTCGACCTCGCCTGCCCGCGCGGCGTGCCGGTGGTGCTGACCGGCGCGATGCGGCCGGCGACCGCGATCGGCGCGGACGGCCCGATGAACCTGTACGCGGCGGCCGCGGTCGCGGTCGACCCCGCCGCCCGCGGGGCCGGCGCGCTGGTGCTGATGAACGACCAGGTCTTCGGGCCGGACCGCGCGGCCAAGGTCCACACCTCGCGCACCGACGCCTTCGTCGCGCGCGACGGCGCGGCGCTGGCCTCGATCCTCGACGGGCGCCCGCACTGGCACCTGCCCGCGGCCGAGGCGGCCGCCCGCCGCCCGTCGCTGCTCGATCGGCTGACGACGCTGCCGGCCGCGCTGCCGCGCGTCGACATCGTCGCCCAGCACGTCGATGCGGATCCGGCGATCGTCCCCTTCCTGCTGTCGCGCGGCGCGCGCGGGCTGGTGCTGGCCGGCACCGGCCACGGCACCGTGTCCGACCCGATGCGCGACGCGCTGTCCGCGGCCGCGGCCACCGGCTGCCTGGTGATCCGAGCGAGCCGCGTGGCGAACGGACCGGTGACCCGCAACGCGGGCGTCGACGACGACGCCGGCGGCTTCGTCGCGGCGGGCTGGCTGTCGCCGCACAAGGCGCGGCAGGTGGCCGCGCTGGCCTTGGCCGCGGGGCTGGACCGCGACGCGGTGCAGGCGCTGGTCGACGGGTTCTAGGCGGGGCTCGGCCGTCCGGGGGTCTCGGCGGCAGGGCGGGACTCGGCGGCGACGGGACTCAGGCGCGGGCGGGGCTCGCCGGAATGGCGGCCTCGGCACGCCGGATCACCGCCTCGAGGCCATCGATCGCCTCCGACAGCGTGCGCAGGTCCTCGCGACCGACGAGTTGCGGATCCTCCTGCACCAGGAACTGGCGCAGTCCGGTCTCGACGCGGCCGCGCAGGTCATCGGCCTGGCGCACGCCTTCGCGGGCGGTCTCGCCCATCCGGTGGGCGACGCGGTCGCCGAAGACCTTGCTCAGGTCCTCCTCGACGTCCCAGCGCAGGTGCTGGGCGATCTCGCCGACGGCGGCGGCGACCATCACGTCACCGTCGACCTTCAGGTGACCGGTCAGGCCGCGTGGGCCGTCCCGCAGCATCCCGAACAACGCGTCGATCGACGGCGTCAGCGACAGGGTCACTGTCGGCGACGCCACCTCGGCGACTTCGAGCATGCCCTGGTCCGCGATCCGCGCGTCCGCACTGACCGGACCGAGCGGCGTGGCGACGACGATCCGGACGGTGCGTCCCGCATGGGCGCGCAGGCGGTCGCGCGCCCAGGCCTGCTGCCGCAACACGTGATTCAGCGCGGACAGCGCTGTCTGTGCGAGCGGCAGCGGGACCCCGGCCATCGGGCTCAGGCGCGGGTGAGCTGCTGGATGCCAGCGAGGACCCAGCCGCCGGTGCCGGCCGCGGGACGCTCGAAGTTCCAGACCTCGTCGAAGGCCTCGGGCGCGGCGTTCGGCTGCTCGCGCAGCGTGCCCGAGAAGCGCACGCTCGCCAGGTGCTCGCTCGCGCCGCTCTCCACGCCGAGCAGGCGCGCATCGAGGGTGATCACGTCGGTCTGGTTGGGCGCGCCGTTGCGCTCGTCGATCTCGAGCTTGAGCTCGGCGAACATCTCGGGGCTGGTGAACTCGCGCAGGTCGGCGGTGTCGCCGGCGTCGAAGGCGGCCTGCAGGCGCACGAAGTAGACCTTCGCGTTGCGCACGAAGCCTTCGGCATCGAAGCCCTCGGGGATCGCCCCGGACACCACCGGCTGCGCGGCCGCGCGGACAGTGTCCATCGGCTGCTCGCGGCTGGCCGCCGACGCGGGCGCCGGCTGGTAGTTGGGCACCGAGGCTTCCTGGCCGAGGCCGGTGTACGCGTACGGCGTGGCGCCGGCGAAGGCCGGGCGCTGCTGCGACGCGGCGCGGCGGGACATGATCAGGCGCACGACCACGAGCGCGGCCACGGCGAGCAGCGCGATCATCATGAACGAGGCCAGCTCGTCGCCGAAGCCGAGGTGGCTGGCGAGCGCGGCCAGGCCCAGGCCCGCGGCGAGACCCGCGAGCGGAGCGAGCCAGCGCTTGCCGCCGGTCGCGGCGGCAGCGGCGGCAGGGGCTGCCGGACGGGCCGCGGCGGCCGCCGACGGCGCCGCGGGCGCGGGCGCGGATGGGGTCGCGGTCGGGCCGGCAGGCGAGGCCCCGGCCGGCGAGGACGGTGTGGCGTCGCGCTGCATCACCCCGCTGGGGGCCTGCTTGCCGACGCTCTTGCCGCTGGCCATGCGCTTGGCCTCGGCGTCGGCGAGGCCGATCGTCGTGGCGGCGAAGATGGCAATCAGCGCGATCCAGAGAGTCTTCATCAATCTGCTCCTCGAAGCGGTGTTCGTGCTCGGCAAGGCCCATGCCTTGCCGGTTGAATGCGTGTCCGTCGCAGCGTAGCGCCGGACCTTGCCGATCACGAGAATCTCACACCTTCGTGTAGGGCCACAACACCGAACGTCAGGTTGTGCCAGCGCACCCGTCCGAAACCGGCGGTTTCCATCAGTGCGCCCAGGCTCGGCTGGTCGGGATGCATCCGGATCGACTCGGCGAGGTACCGGTAGCTGTCGGCGTCGCCGGCCACCAGGCGGCCGAGCTGGGGCAGGACACCGAACGAATACGCGTCGTAGACCGGCGCGATGGGCTTCCACACCTTGGAGAACTCCAGCACCAGCAGCTTGCCGCCCGGGGCGAGCACGCGGTGCATCTCGCGCAGCGCGGCCTCCTTGCGGGTCATGTTGCGCAGCCCGAAGGCCACCGTGACCCGGTCGAAGCGGCCGTCGGGGAAAGGCAGCGCCTCGGCGTCGCACTGCGCCACCGGCAGCACCAGACCCTCGTCGAGGAGGCGGTCCCGGCCGACGCCGAGCATCGAGCCGTTGATGTCGGTCAGCCAGACCTCGCCCTCGGGGCCGACACGCTGGGCGAAGGCCCGGGCGAGGTCGCCCGTGCCGCCGGCGATGTCGAGCACCTTCATGCCCGGGCGCAGCGCCGCGTGCCGCACCGTGAACGCCTTCCAGGCGCGGTGCAGGCCGGCCGACATCAGGTCGTTCATGACGTCGTAGCGGCTGGCGACCGAGTCGAAGACCTCGGCCACCTTCTCGGCCTTCTGGCCGGCCGGAACGGTTCGGAAGCCGAAATGGGTCGCGTCCGGGTCGGCGCCCGCGCCCGCGCCCGCGCCCGCGCCCGCGCCCGCGCCCGCGCCGGTGTCGCCGGGCGGTGGCGGGCCGTCCTGCCGGGCGCTCACGAACGGGGCCGCGACATCGAGACCGCGGCGATCGGGGTGTCCGGGAGCGCGGCAGGCGCGGCGGGTGCCGACCCGCCGGCGTCGCGGCTCGCGCCGGCTGCCTGCAGGCGCTCGAGGTACTCCTCCCAGAGCCGGTCGTGGTTCGTGCCGAGCCAGTGGAGGTAGTCCCAGGAGAAGATCCCGGTGGCATGGCCGTCCGAGAAGTGCGGCTGGATCGCGTAGTGGCCGACCGGCTCGACGGCGGCGATGCCGACCTCGCGCTTGCCGACCTGCAGCACCTCCTGCCCGGGCCCGTGGCCACGCACCTCGGCCGACGGCGAATGCACCCGCAGCAGCTCGAACGGGAGCCGGAACGCGGCGCCGTCGGAGAAGGCGATCTCCAGGACGCGGGACTGGGTGTGGACGACGATCCGGGTCGGCGTCGGGGTGCTCTTGTCGAGGCCGGCCATCGTGAGGGGGTACAGGGGGGGTCTGACGAGCCGCGATGGTATCGCGAATCTGACGCGCTCCCGCCGCGTCAGCCGAGCCGCCCGACCTCGACGCGATCGTGGTCGATGCCGCGCTCGATCAGCTTGACCAGGCGCAGCATGCGCTCGCCCGAGACGTCTCGCACCGTCACCTCGGTCGCGCCCTCGAAGCGGTCGCGGCGCAGCACCAGCGAGGCGGGCGCCGACCCGGTGGCCGCCGGGAACCACCAGGCGTCCTCGCTGCCGCTGGTCGCTGCGAAACTCACGCGGACCAGCACCGGCGCGCCCGGCCAGAACTCGACGCCGACGTCGTGGCCGAACGGCTCGCGGCTGTCGGCCGAGCCGGTCTGCGTGAGCGTCACCACCGTGCCGACGAGCAGACGCGACGGGCCCGAGCCGGGACGGCGGCGACCGGCGAGCGTGCCGCGCGGCGCGACGCGCACCGGCATCACCGCGACCAGCTGGCCGAGGCGCAGCCGCGGCCCCTCGGAGGCGCGTGCGAACACCGCCCGGCGGGCGTCCTGCCCGCGCCAGCCCACCGGCTCGCCGATGCGCTCCATCAGCGCGAGGATCTCCGTGTCGCGCAGCGCGGCGGCAGCGGCGGCGTCGGCCGTCCGCGCGGCCTCGTCCGCCGACCCGTGCGAGCGATCCGCCTCGGTCCCGAACTCGAACGCCCCGGCGCCGCCGGAGCGGCCGTAGACATAGGGCGAGCGGCCGTCCGCGGTCGCGGCCATCGTCTCGACCGGCACGGTGTCGTCAGCCAGCATCGGGGCGTCGTCGGGCTTCATCGCGCGCGGCAGGCCGACCGCGAGCAGCGCCCGCGAGAGCGGCGGGCGCACCAGCGGCGTGGGTACGTGATGCGGACCCCAGACCGCGGCGAGCTGCGCGAGCAGCGCGTCGACGGCCGCGGGCGCGAGCCGCGTGCGCAGTCCGATCGACGCCGGCGAGGCGCCCTGCGCGAGGTGTTCGCGGCAAGTCAGGATCAGCGCATGCGCCTCGCGCGTGTCGAGGCGAACCGTGTGGTGGACCGACAGCATGAGCGCGGGGCCGTCGGCGCTCGCATGCGGCAGGCCGTCGACGTCGATCCAGGCGCCGGTTCGCGCCGCCGAGTGGCGAGCGACCCGGAACGCATGCTCGAGCGCGGCGCCCGACAGGCCGAGCGGCTCGAGCAGGCGCATCAGCAGCGGGGTGACGAAGGCGGTCCGCGGCGGGCCGCAACGCCCGCCCACCGGGATGGAGGGCTCCGGGAAGGACGCATCGAGCACGCCGGCCGACCACAGCGGGAAGGCCAGTCGGCACAGATCGTCCCAGTCGTCGCGGTGCAGCGCGATCCGCAGCCGCCCTGCGCCCACCAGCAGCCGCGACTGGGCGTCGAGCGCACGTGCGAGTGCGAGGAGCGCCCGGGTCGACGCGGGCGCCACCGGGCCGCCGGCGCCCGCGGCGCGCAGGTCGGCGTACGTGCGCTTGTAGGCGTCGCGCACTGCGCGCAGCGCCAGGCCCATGCGATGGAAGGTGGCGCTCTCGTCGGCCGCCAACGGGATCGGGCGGTTGCGCAGCGCCTCGACCATCGGCTCGACGACCGCGATCCAGTCGGCGCGCAGCGTCTCGAGCACGGCCAGCCGGATGTCCGGCGACTCGGCAAGGCGCTCCAGGGTGTCGGCGAATCGGGCGAGGCGCACCAGCCCGGTCGCGGCGTCCTCGCGCAAGGCCGCCGCGAGCCGCGGAACCTCGGCGGATCGCGGTGTGCGAACCCTGCGCAGTGCGTCGACGACTCCCATGGACCGCATCGTGAGGCGCGCGGGGGCCCTGCGCGCGGGCATTGGCACGCATGCGACGGCCGACGATCGGCCGACGGACGGACTTGTCAGACGCGCAGCATGCGCATCGGATCGAAGCGGGGGTTCTCGAAGCCGCCGGAGCGCATCGGATAGCCGCGCGGATTGCAGACCACGCGGCAGCCGCCGGCCAGGTAGTCGTGCGAGCTGTGCGTGTGGCCGTGCACCCAGAGATCGGCCGCGGGCAGCAGCCCGTCGAGATCGCTGGCGAAGGCCGGGTTCGACGGCGCCGCGACGAACTCCGGCGAGACCGAATGCCAGCTCGGCAGGTGGTGGGTCACGACCACCCGCCGCCCGGCGGGGGGGCGGGCGAGCGTGTCGCGCAGCCAGTCGCGCGAGCGCTCGTGCAGCGCCACCGAATCCTCGGGCGTGAAGCGCCGGGTGCCGGTCGCAGACGACGGGTCGCCGACGTCGATCTTGTGATAGTCGAGCATGACGCGGCGCGCGCCGGCCATCGCGTCGGCCGCGGACATCCTCACCGGGCGCCCCGGGCGGTCGTGCAGGCGGTAGTCGGTCCAGGCCGTGCAGCCGACGAACTCGACGCCGCCGATCCAAACGACATCCTCCTCGAGCAGGTGGATGTCGAGTCGGCGCGCGGTCTCGCGCATCGCGTCCATCGCGGCCTCGCGCACCGTGTCGAAGAACTCGTGGTTGCCGGCGACCTGCACGATCGGGTGGTGGGGGAAGCTGCGGCGCGCCCAGCGCAGGGCGAGCGTGGCCTGGCCGATGTCGCCGGCGAGCACCACCAGGTCGTACGCGTCGGGCGGCGCGGGCGGCACGCAGGCCGCCCACTCGACGTGCAGGTCCGAGAGCACCAGCAGCCGCATCGCCGCGCCCTCGCCGCTCAGAACTTGGTGTAGCCGCCGTCGATCACGAACTGCTCGCCCGTGTGGTACGCCGACGCGTCGCTCGCGAGGTAGACGGCGATGCCGCCGAAGTCGTCGATCTCGCCCCAGCGGCGGGCGGGGATGCGCGGCATCACCGCGTCGGCGAACTTCGGATTGTTGACCGAGCGCTCGGTCATGTCGGTGACGATCCAGCCGGGCAGGATCGAGTTGACACGGACCCGGTGCCGGGCGAGCTCGACCGACAGCGCGCGAACGAAGGACGTGACCGCGCCCTTGGAGGCGCCGTAGTGGCTGTTGCGGGCCGCGCCCTCGATGGCCGCGGTGCTGGCGGTGGCCACCAGCGAGCCGCCCTGCCCGCGCTCGGCCATGTGGCGCGCCGCCGCACGGAAGGTCAGGAACACGCCCTCGACGTTGACGCGCTGCACGCGGCGGAACTCCTCGAGGCTCATGTCGGTCATCAGCGTGCCCTTGGAGGAGACGCCCGCGTTGGCGAAGCAGGCATCGACATGGCCGAGGGCGGCGACGGTCGCGGCGAAGGCCGACTCGACCTGGGCCTCGTCGCCGACGTCGCACACGAAGGCGTGCACCCGCGAGCCGTCAGGCGCCTCGGCGGCCAGCGAAGCCTTGGCCTTGGCGGTCTTCTCGGGGTTGGAGCCCCAGATGGCGACCGAGGCGCCCGAGGCGAGCAGCGCGCGCGCCATGCCGAGGCCGATGCCGCCGTTGCCACCGGTGACGAGTGCGGTGCGGCCGGTGAGGTCGAAGGGGGTGTACATGGGTGGGGTCTCCTCGGGGCGCCGGGCCGGGCCGGTCGTGGCATGGCATGAGGTCGGATGCTGCCGATGATACCGGCCCGCGGCGCGGCGCCCGCGACCTGCCCGCGCCCGCCATTCCGCCTTCGGACGGCACGGCCGCGCCACCCCGGACGGGCTGCTAGGATCGATCGGCCACCGCCCGTTGCAGAACCGCTCCGGCATCGGCCCCCGGCTTGCGCCCTTCCCACCGAGCGCATCGAGCCCGGCATCCGCGAGCTCGCCCGGGCCTTCGCCGAGGCCGACGACCTGCGTGATATCGTCGATCGACGACATCGGAACGGTCCCGCGTCCCGCACCGAGGAGATCCCCGACGCATGAAAGCGAAGACCGACGCGCCGGCCAAGCGCGCGCCCGCCACGGCCCCGGCGCCCCGAGCCCGCACGCGAGCCGCGCCCATGCAGCGCCTCCCACGCCACGAGCGCCGCGAGCAGATCCTCGCCAAGGCCTACCAGCACTTCTCCGAGCACGGCCTGAACGCGCAGACCCGCGCACTCGCCGAGTCCTGCGGCGTCTCGCAGCGCCTGCTCTACAGCTTCTTCCCGAGCAAGGCGGCGCTGATCGACGAGGTGTACCGCAGCGAGATCGCCGGCTCCTTCAAGGCGATCTGGTTCGTCGAGTTGCAGGACCGGTCGATCCCGGTCGAGGCGCGGCTGGTGCGCTTCTACACCGACTATTTCCAGACCGTCACGACCCGCCGCTGGCTGCGCCTGTTCCTTCACGCATCGCTCGACGACGTCGCGATGGCGCCGGCCTACATCGCGACGATCGTCACCCACATGCTGGCCATCGTCGTCGCCGAGGCGGCGCAGGAGCGGGGGCTGCGCGCGCCCGCCGACGCCGCCCGCGTGCAGGAGATCGGCTGGGTGCTGCACGGCGCGATCTCGCACCTGGCGATCCGTCGCCACGTCTATGGCAACGCCAATCCGATGCCCGCCGAAGAGGTGATCGCGCTGCAGGTCCGCGTCTTCCTCGCCGGGCTCGACGTGGTCCTGCCCGCCGCACCACGACGGCGCTGAGCGCTCGCCGGCGCATCTCGGCGGAGCGCTTTATCGTCAATTGACGATAAGCAGGAAACGGGCGGATACTGCTTCGGCTCGGCCGCCTCGGTGTCGAGCGCACGCGGCGCCCGTGACTGCGGTAGCGCGCCACTCCCTGGAGGCGTTCGATGAGCGACATGAAGGCACCTTTCGCGGGCCGCCGCGAGTTCCTGGCCGCGGCCGGCGCTGCCGGCGCCGGACTGATGCTGCCGCCGGGCACCGCCTCGGCATCCGACACCATCAACTTCTTCACCTGGTCGGCGGGCGTCGACCAGGTCAAGAGCCACCTTTCGGCGTTCGAGAAGAAGACCGGCCTGAAGGTCGTCTACAACAACGCCCCCTGGGCCCAGTACCGCGACACGATGGTCACCAAGTTCGTCGGCAGCGCGCCGATCGACATGCTGTGGGTGTCCGACAGCTGGCTGCCCGAGTGGGCCGAGGCGGGCTGGATCGCCCCGATCGACGGCTACGCCGACCTGATGCGCTACAACTCGGACGTCGACGACTTCTGCACGCAGTCGGTCCGGTACAAGGGCAAGCAGTACGGCATGACGTACTACAGCGACTACATGGCCTTCTTCAACGACGAGGCCAAGCTGAAGAAGGCGGGCATCTCAGCCGCGCCGCGCACCTGGGACGAAGTGGTCCAGCAGTCGCTCGCGATCAAGAAGGCCGGCATCGCCGAGTACCCGCTGATGCTGTCGATGGCCCGCGAGAGCTGGCTGATCGAGTTCATGTCGGCGCTGGTGTTCTCGAACGGCGGACGGTTCGTCGACGACGCCGGCAACGCGGTGATGGCCGACCCGGACAAGGGCGCGGTCAAGGCGCTGCAGTGGGTGGTGGACGCAGTCAACAAGCACAAGATCGTGTCGCCCGCGACGGTCGAGGTCGGCGAGCTGAACGGCCTGAAGGCCTTCACCTCGGGCAACCATGCGTTCGCGCTGCTCGCGCGCTACCGCGTGCGCACGCTCAACGACCCCAAGCAGTCGCAGATCGCCGGCAACGCCAGGCAGTCGCTGATGCCCGCCGGCCCCGGCGGCAGCAACGCGACGGTCGGCTGGATGCGCTTCTACGGGATGACCGCCCAGGCCGCGGCCGACAAGGCCCGCGCCGCCAACGCAGCCAAGCTGATGGAGTGGTTCGGCGGCAAGGCCGACGGCCAGTACACGTTCCAGAAGATGATCTTCACCGACATCGGCACCGGCTTCGGCGTGAAGTCGCTGTTCAAGGACCCGGACGTGCGCGCGTCGTACGCCCAGTACTCGGACATCACGATGTTCGAGCGCCAGCAGCAGTTCGCCCGCAAGAAGGACGTCGTCTCGCGTTGGTTCGGCGAGTGGGACGAGATCAACGGCACGGCCTGGCAGGCGGCGATCCTCGGCAAGTCGTCGGTGGCCGACGCGCTGAAGAAGTCGTCGCAGGCCTGGATGGACCTGAAGAAGTCCTGAGCCCGGCCAGGGGTCGGGCACGGCGCCGCGAAGCGTCCTGCCCGGCCTCGCCGCCGCGCCCGTCCCCACACCGTGATCCGACTCCGCCCGAGCGCTGCGCTGCGCTTCCCCGTCAGCGCCTACGACCAGCGCAGCGCGATGCTGTTCCTGCTGCCGATGATGGTCGTGCTCGCGGTCGTCGCGGTGTTCCCGGTCGTCTATTCGTTCTGGACGAGCCTGTTCGACCTGAAGCTCACGCGGCCCAACCGCGTGCCCTTCGTCGGGTTCGGCAACTACTCGAAGATCTTCCAGGACGTGCAGTTCTGGGAGTCCGCCGCGCGCACGGCCTGGTTCACCGTGATGTCGGTATCGGCGATCATGGTGATCGCCACGCTGATGGCGCTGCTGCTCAACGAGGAGTTCCCTGGCCGGCGCGTCCTGTCGGCGATGCTGCTGGTGCCCTGGGCGATCCCGTACGTGGCCAACGGCCTGATGTGGAAGTGGATCTACGACTCGGGCTACGGCGCGCTGAACGGCCTGCTCTACCAGCTCGACTTCATCGACCGCTACATGGTGTGGCTGGGCGATGCCGACAAGACCCTCGCGCTGATCGCCAACGCCTTCGTGTGGAAGGAGGCGCCGCTGGCCACCATCCTGCTGCTGGTCACGATGAAGTCGATCCCGTCGGACCTGTACTCGGCGGCCAAGGTCGACGGCGCGAACGTGTGGCGCCGCTTCCTGCATGTGACGCTGCCCTCGCTGCGCCCCGGCTTCATGCTGGTCATCGTCTACGAGACGATGATGGCGGTCCGGCACTTCGACCTGTTCTTCATCCTCACCGAGGGCGGCCCGGCCGAGGCCTCGCACGTGCTGGCCTGGCAGGTCTACGTCGAGACCTTCCGCAAGCTCTCCTTCGGCACGGGCTCGGCGCTCGCGTACGTGATGGCGCTGGTGACCTTCGTGCTCGCCTGGTCGGTCATCCGGACTGTCGGGCGCAAGCTGTGATCGACCCGCGCACCCCGGCCGGGAGCCGCTGACGTGACCGCGCGACGCCTCGTCCGCCCGCTGTTCCTCGCCGTCGCGTCGGTGGTGTTCCTCGCCTACGTGCTGTCGCCCATCTTCTGGCTGGTGTCCTCGTCGTTCCAGTCCGAGGCCGAGATCACCTCCAAGCCGCCGCACTGGCTGCCGCACGAGCCCACCACCGAGAACTTCCGCGCGATCTTCCAGGCCGACCGCGAGGTCACCTACGAGACGCGCCGTCAGGGCGACACCGCCACCGGCGGCTACATCCCGTCGACCGCGAAGAACCTGCTGCCCTCGATGTGGAACAGCCTGCTGGTCGCGGTCGCGGTGGTGGTGCTGAACCTGCTGGTCGCCGTGCCCGCGGCCTATGCGATGGCCAAGATCCGCTACGTCGGCCGCTCGGCGTCGATCTACCTGATGCTCACCACGCGGGTGATCCCGGACATCGCGCTGGTGGTGCCGTTCTTCCTGTTCATCCGCAAGCTGGGGCTGCTCGACAGCCTGTCGTCGCTGGTGATCACGTACCTCGCGATCACCGTGCCGTTCAGCATCTTCATCCTGGTCGGCTACTTCGAGTCGCTGCCCGACGAGCTCGACAAGGCGGCGCGCGTCGACGGCTGCTCGCGGCTGCAGACACTGCTGCGCGTCTACCTGCCGCTGTCGCTGCCCTCGCTGGTGGCGGTGGTGCTGTTCTCCTTCCTCACCAGCTGGAACGAGTTCCTGCTGGCACTGATGTTCACGCAGACCGCGGCGTCCCAGACCATGCCGATCGTCGTCGCCTCGTTCACCTCCGACTTCACGATCAGCTTCTCGTTCATCAACGCGGCCGGGGTGCTCGCGATCGTCCCGCCGGTGATCCTCGCCATCCTGTTCGAGCGCTACATCGTCTCCGGCCTGACCGCCGGCGCGGTGAAGGGCTGAAGGAACCCCTCGTGGCACGCATCCGGTTCGAGCGCGTCAGCAAGCGCTATCCCAACGGCTTCGTCGCCCTCGCCGACCTCGACCTCGACATCGCCGACCGCGAGTTCCTGGTGCTGCTCGGCCCCTCGGGCTGCGGCAAGTCGACGACGCTGAACATGATCGCGGGCCTGGAGGAGATCTCCTCGGGCGAGCTGCGCTTCGACGACACGGTGGTCAACGACGTGCCGCCGCACCGGCGCGACGTGGCGATGGTCTTCCAGAGCTACGCGCTGTATCCGCACAAGTCGGTCTACGAGAACATCGCCTTCGGGCTGCGCATGCGCCGCCACGACGCCGCCGAGATCGACCGCCGCGTGCGCGACGCCGCCCGCAAGCTCGAGATCGAGCCGCTGCTCGAGCGCCGTCCGAACCAGCTGTCGGGCGGGCAGCGCCAGCGCGTGGCGCTCGGGCGCGCGATGGTCCGCCAGCCGCAGGCCTTCCTGATGGACGAGCCGCTGTCGAACCTCGACGCGGCGCTGCGCATCTCCACGCGCGCCGAGATCAAGCAGCTGCACCAGGCGATGCAGACCACCTTCGTCTACGTGACCCACGACCAGGCCGAGGCACTGACGCTGGCCGACCGCATCGTCGTGATGCGCGAGGGCGTGGTGCAGCAGATCGGATCGCCCGACGAGATCTACGAGGCGCCGCGCAACACCTTCGTCGCGTCCTTCCTCGGCAACCCGCCGATCAACTTCCTCGAGGGCACGGTCGCGGTGGTCGACGGGCGTGCGGTGTTCACGCGCGGCGACATCGTCCTCGCGCTGCCCGACCGGTTCCTGCCCGCCGTGCGCGCGCAGGCGTCGCGGGAGGTGGTGCTAGGCCTGCGGGCCGAGGACGTGCTCGAGGAGGCCGGCGCCGACACGCGGCTGCTGCACGGGCGCGTGTCCTCGGTGCTGCCGGTGGGCTCCGACCAGTTCCTCGGCATCCAGACCTCCGGCGGCCTGGTGTTCCTGCGGGTCGGCAAGGACCGCCGCCACCGCGAGGGCGATGCCGTCGCCGTGCCGGTGAACACCGGGCGCCTGCACCTCTTCGACAAGGCCGGCGGCGCGTCGCTGCGCGACGGGCCGGTCGCGGCCGCATGAAGCCGGGCGCCTTCGCCTACCGCCGTCCGGCCTCGCTCGACGAGGCGCTCGCGCTGCTCGCGGCGCACGGCGATGCGGCGAAGCCGATCGCCGGCGGCCAGAGCCTCGTGCCGATGATGAACCTGCGCGTGGCGCAGCCCGAGCTGCTGGTCGACGTGGCCGGGCTGCCCGGGCTCGACGGCATCCTGGACCTGGGCGATGCGGTCGAGGTCGGCGCGCTCGCGCGCCACCAGTCGATCGCCGACGCGCCGCTGGTGCGCGCGCGCTGCCCGCTGCTGGCCGAGGCCGCGGCCTGCATCGGCCACTACGCGATCCGCCAGCGCGGCACGCTGGGCGGCAGCCTGGCGCACGCCGACCCGGCGGCGCAGCTGCCGCTGGTGGCGGTGACGCTCGACGCGACCATCGTCGTCCAGGGACCGGGCGGGCGGCGCGAAGTGCCGGCGGGCGAGTTCTTCGTGTCGATCATGACCACCACGCTCGCTGCCGACGAGCTGATCGTCGCGGCGCGTTTCCCGGCCTCGGGGCCGGGCTCGGGCGCGGCGTTCCGGCTGTTCAACCGGCGCCACGGCGACTACGCGATCGTGTCGGCGGCGACCCGCGTCGTGCTGGATGCGGCGGGCGCCGTTGCGCGGCTCGACCTCGGCGTGGGCGCGGTCGAGGCGGTGCCGGTGGCATTCGCCGCGCTGGCCGCGACCCAGCACGGCCGGATGCCCGACGCGGCCTGGATCGACGAGGTGGCCGCGGCCGCACGCGATGCGGTCGATGCGCAGGACGACAGCCGCGCCACCGCGCTCTACCGCCGCGAGCTGACCGGCACGCTGGTGGCGCGCGCGCTCGCCGCGTCGCTCGAGCACGCCCGCACCGGGGCCGCTCGGCGATGAACGAACCGAGACCGATCCGGCTGCACGTCAACGGCCGCGACATCGAGCTCGCGGTGCCCGACCGCAAGCTGCTGTCCGACACGCTGCGCGAGGACTGCCGTCTGACCGGCACGCACGTCGGCTGCGAGCACGGCGTCTGCGGGGCCTGCACGGTGCTGGTCGACGGCCGGCCCGCGCGCGCCTGCCTGGTGTTCGCCTCGCAGATGCCGGGGCATGACATCGCCACCGTCGAGTCGGTCGCCGAGGGCGGTCGGCTGTCCGTCCTGCAGCAAGCGCTGCACGACGCGCACGGCCTGCAGTGCGGCTTCTGCACGCCCGGCATCGTGATGACCTTCGTCGCCTTCCTGCGCGACCATCCGGACCCGAGCGACGCGCAGATCCGCGACGCCTTGTCGGGCAACCTGTGCCGCTGCACCGGGTACCACAACATCGTCGTCGCGATCCGCGAGGCCGCGCGGCAGTTGCGCGAGCGGGCGGCCTCGGAGGGCTCGGGCCATGGCCTCGCCTGAGGACCGCTGGATCGGCCGCGCCGTGCCCCGCAAGGAGGACCGGCGCTTCCTGATCGGCGCCGGCCGCTACCTCGACGACATCGAGGTGCCGGGCGCGCTGCATGCGCATTTCGTGCGCTCGCCGCACGCCCATGCGCGCATCCTGTCGATCGATGCCGACGCGGCCCGCGCGATGGCCGGCGTGGTCGCGATCGTCACCGGCCGCGAGCTCGCCGAGTGGACGACGCGCCACCGGATGGCACCCGCGATCGACGGCCTGCACCCGGTCGAGATGGACACGCTGCCGATCGCGCGGGTGCGCTTCCACGGCGACCCGGTGGCCTGCGTGATCGCCTCGGACCGGTATCTCGCCGAGGACGCGGCCGAGCGGGTGGAGATCGACTGGGAGGTGCTCGAGGCGGTGACCGACATGCACCGCGCGCTCGAGCCGGATGCGCCCCTCGTCGACGAGACGCTCGCCTCGAACCTGGTGTCGCATCAGCACGACGCCTTCGGCGACGTCGACGCGCGGATGCGCGGCGCGCACCGGATCGTCGAGGCCCGCTTCTCGCAGCACCGCCAGACCCACCTGCCGATCGAGACGCGCGGCTGCATCGCGGTCTGGGACGAGGGGCGCGAGCACCTGACGTTCCACGTCGGCAACCAGGTGCCGCACCCGTACCGCACGCAGCTCGCCGCGCGGCTGCGGCTGGGCGAGTCGCAGGTGACCGTGATCTCGCCCGACGTCGGCGGCGGCTTCGGCCAGAAGATCACGCTGTACCGCGAGGAGCTCGCGGTCGCGGCGATCGCGCGCGCGCTGCGCCGGCCGGTGCGCTGGCGCGAGGACCGCGTGGAGAACCTGTCGGCCTCCACGCAGTCGCGCGAGGACACCTGCCGCACCCGTGCCGCGGTCGACGCCGAGGGCCGCGTGCTGGCGCTCGAGCTCGAGATCCTCGAGGACTTCGGCGCGTACTGCTTCTATCCGGGCAACTACCTCGCCCGCGTGGTCGCGATGATCGTGACCGGCCCGTACCGCGTGCAGGACTACCGCTACGACGTGCGCGTCGTGCTGACGAACAAGGTCGGCAACGCGCCGATGCGCGCGCCGATGGCCATCACCAGCTGGGTGATGGACGGCACGCTCGACGCGGTCGCGCGCGCGCTCGCGCTCGATCCGATGCAGGTGCGGCGCGTGAACATGATCGAGGCCTCGGAGCTGCCCTACCGGATGCCGACCGGCGAGGTGCTGCGCGACGTGACGCCGCGCCGCACCTTCGAAGCCGCGCTCGACGGCATCGGCCACGACGCGTTCCGCCGCCGGCAGCACGAGGCGCGCGCGCAGGGCCGCCTGCTCGGGCTCGGCGTGTGCAACGTCGTCGAGTCCACCACCTACGGCTCGGCCTTCTACAAGTCGGCCGGCATCCCCGGCTCGGGGCACGAGGCCGGCTGGCTGCGGATCGAACCGAGCGGCGCGATCAACGTGTCGGTCGGGCTGGGCGCGACCGGCCAGGGCTACGAGACCGCGTTCGCGCAGGTCGTCGCCGACGGGCTGGGCGTCGTGCCCTCGGCGGTCCACCTGCACCTCGGGCACACCGACGTCGCGCCCTACGGCATGGGCAGCCGCGGGGCACGCGGCGGCACCGCCGGCGGCAGCGTGCTGTGGCTGTGCGCGCGCGACGCTCGGGCCCGCGTGCTGGCGATCGCGGCACACCGTCTGGGGCTCGCCGATGCCGCGTCGCTGCGGCTGCTCGGCGGGCGCATCGAGCGCCAGGAGGCCGGCAGCGAGACGGATCGGCGCACCGACGCGAGCGATGCTGCCTGGACCGACACCGGCCTGGGGCTGGCCGACGTCGCGCGCATCGCCTACCTCGATCCGACCGCGCTGCCCCCGGGCGTGCCGCCGGGGCTCGACTTCAGCCGGACCTACGATCCGCCGCCGATGACCTACTCGAACGCGACGCACGCCTGCGAGGTGGAGATCGACCCGGCCACCGGCGGGCTGCGGATCCTGCGCTACCTGGTCGCCGAGGACTGCGGCACCGTGATGAGCCCGGTGGTGGTCGAGGGCCAGCAGCACGGCGCGATCGCGATGGGCCTGTCGGGCGCGCTGTTCGAGGAGGTGGTCTACGACGACAGCGGACAGAACCTTACCGGTCTGCTCTCCGACTATCTGGTCGCGACCGCGGCCGAGCTGCCCGAGTTCGAGCTGCTGCCGATGCACACGCCGAGCCTCGGCACGCCGGTCGGCATCAAGGGCATGGCCGAGGGCGGCGTGATGGGTGCGATCGGCGCGCTCGCCGGCGCGATCAACGACGCGCTGGCGCCGCTCGGCGTGGTGGCCGAGCGCCAGCCGTTCACCCCGATGGCGCTGCGCGACCTGATCCGCGCGGGGCAGCACACGACGAAGGACGCCGAAGGATGAGCGGCAGCACGAACGACACCACCCGCGACACCCCCCTGGCCGCCGAGGGCGTCCTCGACGTGGGCTTCATCGGCCTGGGCATCATGGGCCGCCACATGGCCGGCCACCTGCAGCGCGCCGGACACCGGCTGCACGTCTACAACCGCTCGCGCGGCAGCGCCGACGCGCTGGTGGCCGCCGGCGCCACCTGGCACGACACGCCGGCCTCGCTGGCCGCGGCCTGCGCCGTCGTGATCACCATCGTCGGCTACCCGGCCGACGTCGAGGCGCTGTACCTCGGCGAGGGCGCGATCGTCGCGAGCGCCGCGCCCGGTTCGGTGCTGATCGACATGACCACCTCGAGCCCGGCGCTCGCGCTGCGGATCGCAGAGGCCGCCGCCGCGCGCGGTGTGCACGCGCTCGACGCCCCGGTCTCCGGCGGCGACGTCGGCGCACGCGACGCGGCGCTGTCGATCATGGTCGGCGGCACCGAGGTCGCCTTCGAGCGGGCCGCGCCGCTGCTCGCCCTCATGGGGCGCAGCGTGCTGCGCCAGGGCGGCCCGGGCAGCGGCCAGCACACCAAGCTCGCCAACCAGATCGTCATCGCGTCGACGATGGTCGGCGTCTGCGAGGGCCTGGCCTACGCGCGCCGCGCGGGCCTCGATCCGCAGGCGGTGCTCGGCTCGATCTCGGGCGGTGCGGCGGGCGGCTTCCTGCTGTCGAACATGGGGCCGCGGATGCTGCGCGGCGACTTCGCCGCGGGCTTCTTCACGGAGCATTTCGTGAAGGACCTGGGCATCGCGGTGGCCGAGGCGACGCGCATGGCGCTGGACCTGCCGGGGCTCGGGCTTGCCAAGCGGCTCTACGACGAGCTGGCGGCGGCGGGGTTTGCGCGCGAGGGCACGCAGGCGCTGTTCAGGCTGTACGCGGACCGCTGAAGGCCGGCGGCCGCGGCCTCAACCGTCCAGCCTGATCCCCGCCGCCTTCACCACCCTCGCGTTGCGCTCCACCTCGGACGCGAGGAACGCCGTCGCCTCTTCCGCATTGCCCGAGCCCGGCACGATGCCGGTGCTCTCCAGCCGCGCACGCACCTCCGGCGACTCCAGGATCTTGCGGATCTCCGCGTTCAGCCGCTGCACCAGTTCGCGCGGCATCTTCGCGGGCGCCAGCACCATCGACCAGGTGTTCGCCGAGAAGGGCACGCCGCCCTCGGCCATGGTCGCCATGTCCGGGTAGCCCGCGAGCCGCCTGTCGTTCGCGATGCCGAGCGAGCGGATGCGCCCCGCACGCGCCTGCGGCACCAGCGACAGCGGCGTGTCGAACATCAGCTGGATCTGGCCGCCGCCCAGGTCCGTCAGCGCCGGCTGCGTGCCCTTGTACGGGACGTGCTGCATCTTCAGCCCGTGCTGCGCCATGAACTGCTCCATCGCGAGGTGGGCCGCCGCACCCTGCCCGCTCGAGCCGAAGTTGAACTGGCCGGGACGCGCGCGCACGTACTCGACGAGCTCCGCCGCGGTCGTCGGCGGGAAGCCCGGGTGCGCGCACAGGATGAGCGGCGCGATGCCGGTCAGCGCGATCGGCACCACGTCGGCCTGCGCATCGAAGGCCATCTTCGGATAGAGCGAGGGATTCGCCGAGTGCGCGGCGATGACGGTCGTGAGCGTGTAGCCGTCGGGCGCCGACTTCACCAGCATCTCGGTGCCGATCATGCTGTTGGCGCCGGGCTTGTAGTCGAACACCACCGGCTGGCCGAGCGCCCGGCCCAGCGGCTCGCCGACGGTGCGCGCCATGTTGTCGGTGAAGCCGCCGGGCGTGTAGCCGACGATCATGCGGATGGGCTTGTTCGGCCAGCCCGCGGGCTGGGCGCGCACGCGCGGCGAGGCCGCGAGCAGCGCGGCGGCCGGCAGCGCGACAGCGAGCGCGCGCCGGGTGCTCGAGGCCGGCCGCGCGGCGGACGGCGAAGTGGCGGATGCAGTGGCGGACGCGGCGGCGTCCTGCGGACGGAATCGGGCCATCGGGTGTCTCCTCTCGTGTCGTTCGTCCCCGCCGCCGGTGCGGACCGGCTGCGGGGCGGGCGCGGCGGACTCGTGCCGCCGTCATCCCATGCTACCGCCCCCCCGCCCCTGCGGGGCGCGTCGCACTCAGCGCCTGTAGGCCTGGACCGTCTCCCACGCCGTCTCCTGCAGGTGGCGCGCGACGGCCGGATCGAGGCCGGCGGTGTAGGGGTTGCCGACCGGATTCACGCCCAAGACGGAGGCGAGCACCGTGCACGCGGTCAGGTAGGTGCCGGCGACGCTCGGATGGCGCTTGTCCGGCACATAGAGGTCCAGCTCGGGCCGCTTCGCGATCGAGCGCGCGAACGCGAGGCCCGCGGGGATCACGTGCGCCCGGTTCAGCCGGCCGGCCTCGGTGTAGGCGTCGGCCAGGCCCTGGGTCATCTCGGGCTTGTCCTTGTACGCCCAGGTCATCAGGAACATCGGTTCGACGCCGTTGCGGCGCAGCGTGTCCGAATGCTTCTTCGCGTACTCGAAGAAGACCGGCCGCAGCTGCGGATGCACCGGGCACTGGCTGCAGTCCATCAGCATCGCCGCATCGAACTGCCGGCCGGGCGGATTGAAGCGGATCTCGTTGTCGCCGACGAACGAGTAGCGACCGATCTGGTCGGGCTTCATGTAGGCGGCCACGTCGTGCCAGTCGATCCCCGAGCCGCTGATGGTCAGCGAGGTCGATCGGTGGGCGGCGCGCTCCTTGTCGGCCGAGGCGCGAGCCAGCAGCCCGACATGACCGTGCAGGCTGTTGTTGTAGTACATGAAGCTGTTGCCGACGTAGAGGATCGAGCGCGGCGGGTTCGCGGTGCCGGCGCGCTGCGGCACGTCGGGCACAGGCATCACCGAGGCACAGGCGGACAGCAGCAGGACCGCCGCGGCAGCGGCGAGGCGGGACGTCAGGGTCGGGCTCAAGGGATGCTCCTCACAGTCCGGCTCGGTCGGCCGGTGGGGCATGCTAGCCCGACGGCGGATCGGGCGCGCGGCGACGTTCCGAGACCGGACTCGCAAGGGCTCGCGGGCCCGGCGGCCTCGGCCACCCGGCCGATTGCCGGTATCCGGGCGGGTGACTATGCTCTCGCCCATGGGAACCTTCGATACCGCCCTGATGGAGGCGCTGCTCTCGGTCGGCATCTCGCCGGAGCGGGCCCGCGCGGTCGTCGAGTCGTTCGACCGGTCGATCGACGAGCGCTACTCACTGCACGCGCAGGTGCTCGCCACCAAGCGCGACCTGGTGGAGCTGGAGACCCGACTGAGCCGGGAGATCGGCGCATGCCGCGAACGGATCGCCGCCGGCGATGCACGCGTCAATGAGGTCAACGCAGGCCTCGTCGGGCGGATCAACGAGGTCAATGCCACCCTGTCCGGCCGGATCAGCGAGGTGAACGCGAACCTCTCGGCCCGCATCGCCGAATCGAAGACCGAGCTGCTCAAGTGGATGCTGGCCGCGCTCACCGCCCAGACCGCGCTGCTGGCCGGCATCGTCAAGCTGCTCTGAGGTCGGCCCGTCGCCGGCCGACTCAGTCGATCACGATCACGTCCGCTCCAGGCGGCTCCGCATACAGCCGCGCCACCCACGCCGCCCGCCGCTCGAGCCCCGCGCGCTGGTTCACGTAGCCCTTGTCGGTCATCTCGTTGCCGTCGACCGAGGGCGGCTCGGTGAGCAGCATCACGCGGCCCACCCGGCCGCTCGAGCCGCCGGCCGCGGCGTTCATCGCGCCCAGCCCGTCGCGGATGCACGCGATGACCGCCGGGTGGCGCGTCAGGACCTCGACCTCGGCCTCGGGCAGACCCGCGACGACGCGGCATGCAGCGACGTTCAGCCAGGCGAGCAGGGCCACGCAGGGCCGGTCCTGGCCGGCGACCAGCGCGTCCTGCACGACCGGCGAGGCCGCTGCGATCGAGGCCACGCGCAGCGTGCCGACATGCACGAAGGTGCCCGAGCCGAGCTTGAAGTCCTCGACCACGCGGCCCGCGAACACCAGGCCCTCGGACGGATCGGCCGGATCGACGAAGGTCGCGGCGTCGCCGATCATGTAGAAGCCTTCGTCGTCGAATGCCTTGGCGGTCAGCTCGGGCTGGCGATGATAGCCCTTCATCACGATCGGGCCGCGGATGCGCAGCTCGAACTTGCCGCCGACGGGCACGAGCTTGAGCTCGATGCCGGGGTACGGCAGCCCGATCAGGCCGACGCGCTCGGTGTTCCAGTAGGTCGAGGTCGCGGTCGGCGCGGTCTCGGTGCAGCCCCAGCCGGTGACCATCACGATGCGTCGGCCGGTGTGACGGATCGCCAGCGCCTGCAGCCGGCGGTACAGGTCGTCGGGCAGCGTCGCGCCGCCGTAGCCCATCAGGCGCAGTCGCGAGAAGAAGTGCTCGGCGAGCGCCTCGTCGGCCTCGAGCGCGGTGGCGAGCATCGCCCACGCCGCCGGCACGTTGCTCATGTAGGTCGGCGCGACCTCGCGCAGGTTGCGCACCGTCTCGTCGAACTGTCCGGGCACCGGGCGGCCGTCGTCGATGTGCAGCGTGCCGCCGTCGGCCAGCACCGGATTGAAGAGCGCGTTGCCGCCCATGGTGTGGTTCCACGGCAGCCAGTCGAGGAGCTGCGGCGGCGGATCGGAGGGATCGCGCGGCCGGCACTGCAGGTACATCACCAGGTTCGCGCACATCATCCGCTGCGTGTTCGGCACGGCCTTCGGCATGCCGGTGGAGCCGGAGGTGAACAGCAGCTTGCCGACGGTCTCGGGGCCGATGGTGGCCAGGCGCGCGGCGACCGCCTCGGTGGCGCGGGTGCCTGCGAGCGTGTCCCACGCCAGGCTCGGCACGCCAGTGGGCGCGCGCTCGACGTGCACGACGGTCACGCCCGACAGGTCGAGCGCGGCGAGCGCGCGGTCGAAGGGCGGGCCGTCCTGCACGAACACCAGGCCGGGCCGGACCAGCTCGAACACATGGCGCAGCTTCGCGTGGTCGCGGCTCACCAGCGAATAGGCGGGCGAGACCGGCGCGGCCGGCGCGCCGACCTGCATCGCGGCCATTGTCAGCAGCGCATGCTCGAGCGAGTTGGCCGACAGGATCATCACCGGCCGATCCGGCCCGATGCCCAGGTCGATCAGCGCCTGCGAGACCGCATCCACGGTCGCGAGCGCCTCGCCGTACGACACCCGCCGCCAGGCACGTTCCGGGCCGCGCCGCTGTGCGAGCCAGGTACGCTCGGGCGCCTCGATGCCCCAGCGGCGCAGCAGGCTCGGCACGTGGTCCGGATACCGTTTCAGCGGCACCCGCGAGCGCATGACGATGGTGTCGTCGTCACGCCGCTCGACCTCGATGTCGCGCTCGGGCCAGGGGATGTGGCGGAACGGCGGCAGCGGCGCATTCATCGCGCGGCTCCCGGGCCCATGAAGCCGAACAGGTGGCCGGCGACCTTGCGCATCTGGATCTCCTCGGAGCCCTCGGTGATCCGGTAGCGGCGGTGATGGCGGTAGATGTGCTCGAAGGGCTTGTGGCGCGAGTAGCCGAGGCCGCCGTGCACCTGCATCGCCCGGTCGGCGGCCTCGCAGCACAGCCGGTTCGCCCAGTAGTTGCACATCGACACGCGGTCCGACAGCTTCTTCTCGACCTCGGGCTTGGGCATGCGGTCCATCTCCCACGCGGTCTTGCGGATCAGCAGCCGGAGCATCTCGATCTGCGTGGCGAGCTCGACCAGCGGGAACTGGATGCCCTGGTTCGTCGAGAGCGGCTTGCCGAAGGGCTTGCGCGCGTTCGCGTAGGCGACCGACTCGCGCACGCAGAAGTCCGCGGCACCCAGGCTCGAGGCGGCCTGACGGATGCGGTTCTCGTGGACGAAGTGCTGCGCCACGCGCAGGCCGGTGTCGAGACCGGCGACGATCGCATCGGCAGGCACCCACACGTCGGTGAAGCTGACGCGCGGATGGTCGGTCGGCATGTTGAAGGTCCAGAGGTACTCCTCGACCTTCAGCCCCGGCGTGCCGGTGGGCACGGCGAAGGCGGTGATGCCTCGCGCCTGGCCGGCCTCGCCGCTGGTGCGCGCGAAGGTCAGGCAGTGCGAGGCGGTGTGCATGCCGGTGGTCCACATCTTCTCGCCGTCGATGCGCCAGCCGGCGACGCCGCCGCGCACCTCGGGCACCGCGACCGTCTCCATGTGGGTCGCATCCGAGCCGTGCTCGGGTTCGGTCAGGCCGAAGCTCATCCGGAGCTTGCCGGCGAGCAGGCCGGGGATGAACGCCTCGCGCTGCTCGGGCGTGCCGAAGTCGCGCAGCGCGAGCGCCAGCGGCTGGTTGCCGACGATCGAGTGCTCGGTCTGCAGGTCGTTGTGCAGGCCCAGGCCGCGGGCCGCGAGGTGCTCGCGGATCACGGTCATCGCCAGGTGCGAGCCGTCCTGGCCGCCCCACTCGCGCGGCAGCGCGAAGCGGTAGTGGCCGGCGGCGTCCGCCCGGCGGCGCGCCTCGGCGAGCAGCGCTTCCCAGTCGGCGCGCGGCAGGCCGCCGGCCTCGAAGTCGGTGCGCGCCCATTCGCGGCGGTGGTCGAAGAAGCGGATGTTGTCGTCGGCAGCCTCGAGCGGCGCGATCTCGGCGGCGATGAACGCGTCGAGCTCGGCGAGGTAGGCGACGAGGTCGGCGGGCAGGTCGAAGTCCATCAGTCTCGGGTCCGGTCGTTGGCGGGAGCGGCTTCGCGCACGAAGCTCGGGTAGCTCGGCTGGTCGATCGCGACGCGGGCGAGCACGTCGGCCCACAGGTGCGCGGCGAGGCCGGGGGTGTCGAGGTCGACGCGGCCCTCGCGGATCGCCTCGCACAGGGTGCGGCGCAGCGTGGGCAGATCGGGGAGGCGGGGGGCGGCGTCGGTGCCGGCAGCCGGGGCGGCAGCCGCGGTGCCGGCGCCGATGGCGCCGCGGCCGGTGTCGGCACCCAGCAGCCCGCGCAGCCGCGCGAGCTCGGCTGCATCGGCCGCCGGCGCGTCGAGCACCTCGCGGCGCGCGGTGTCGAGCACGGTCAGGACCACGCGCGCCTGGAACGCGGCACGGCCGGTCAGCGCCGGCAGCAGCTCGGTGCGGATCGACTCGATCGCTGCCTCGATCAGCTCGGCCGCACCGGGCGTGGTCTCCATCGTCTCTCTCCCGTGCGTGCCGCTCAGCGCACCGGCGCGAGCAGCCGCAGCAGATCCAGCTCGGTCTCGGAGGCGCGCCGTCCGACGGCGGTCCGCTCGACCGATCGGTCGCGGCCGGCCCGCCAGGCCTCGGCCATGTCGAGGCACATCACGCCCCAGCGGAAGGTGCCGAGCACCTCCCAGTATCGCACCCGCTCCGCGTCGGCCTGCCCGCCAGCGGCCCGGTACGCGTCGAGCAGCGCGTCGAGCGGACCGAAGCCGCCGGCCACCGCATCGAGCGCGCCGAAGCGCCAGCTCGCGACGCAGAACCAGCCGAGGTCGGCCATCGGATCGCCGACGCAGGCGAGCTCCCAGTCGAGCACCGCGGCGAGCCCCCGCGCGTCGAACAGCAGGTTGCCGGTGCGGAAGTCGCCGTGCAGCGGCACCGGATGCGGGACCGGATCGGGCAGGTGTGCGTGCAGCCAGCGCAGCGCCAGCTCGAACACCGGCCGCGCGCCACCGTGCCGGCGCCAGCGACGCTCCCAGAGCGCCAGCTCGGCCGCGGCCGACGACACGCGCAGCGCCGGCAGTGCGGCCACCGGCGCGGCGTGCAGCGCGGCCAGCGCGCGGCCGCAGTCGTCGAGCGCCCTGCGCCGCGCTTCGGCGAAGGCCGCATCGTGCAGCAGGCGTTTCGGGCGCGTCTCGCCGGCCACCCGCGCCATCAGGAAGCCGCGGCCCAGCCCGTCGGCGGGCTCGAGCACGGCACGCACCTGCGGCACCAGGACGCCCGCCGCACGGACCGCGCCGAGCACCGCGGCCTCCTGCTCGGGGCCGATCGACGCATCGTCGGGATCGCCGGGCGCGCGGATGCCGCCGCCGTCGCCGGCCTTGCGGCGCAGGATCAGCGGCACGGTGCCGGACGGCGTGCACGCGTCGAGGGACCAGGTCTCGTTGTTGGCGCCGCCCGACAGGCGCTCGACGCCCGCGAGCGCGGCCGCATCGTGCACCGCGCGGCGCACGAGCGCGAGCAGTCGAGTCTCGTCCATCGCTTCACTGTAGCGGGAGCGGCGCGGGTCGCGTGCGGCGGGACGCGTTGCTCGAAACGCGGCCGGTGCCTGATCCGGGCGGGTCCGGGCGGGTCCGGGTCGGTCCGAGGAGATCCGGGCGGGGGGCCCGGACGCCGGGCGGTCGCGGACCGCCCGGATCGTCGCGCCGTCGGCCGGGCCCTCGACGGAGGTCCGGCAGTCCGGCGCCGCGCGTCAGCGACGCGCGTCGAAGTACGCGCGCATGTCGAGCAGGCACACCGGCGGCGCGAGGCCGCCATGGTAGGCGCCCAGCACCTGCAGCGGCGTCAGCCCCTGCGCCGCGGCGCTCGCCTGCACTTCGGGATCGACGTCGCGCGACGTGACGTTGGGCAGCGTGCCCCACTTGTCGATCGCGAGCTTCTGCGCCGTCGCGTAGAGCACGGTCGGGTCACCGCTGCCGGCGCAGAATCGCGTCTGCGACGACGGGTTCCAGCCCGAGTTGACCAGGTCGTTGCGCTGCGCGGCACGGATGACGGCGCTCGTGCCGTTCTGCAGCGACGGCACGAAGGTCGGCTGGAACATCAGGTCGTTGTAGGTGGTCGCCGGCAGCTTGCCGCTGGTCACCAGCGTCGTGTAGGTCTCCGTCGCCGAGGGCAGCAGGTCCTGGATGTAGCTCGCGTACGGCGCCTTGAAGATGTCGGCCGTCGTCGTGTAGACGTCGCCGTAGACCTTCTGCCAGGCGGTGATCAGGAACGGGACGAAGAACTGCCCGCCCGCGATCTCGGCCCCGCTGCGCAGCGCGATGCCCAGCGCGCCGGGTGCAGCGCCGTGACCGGCCGCGGCGATGGAGATCTCGGCCTTGATCGCCGCCGAGCTCTCGATGGCCCTCTGCGTCGCCAGCGACGAGTGGCCGCCCTGCGAGTAGCCGTAGAGCATCACCTTGCCCGACAGCGGGATCGAGCCCAGCGCCGCATAGGCGCGCGCCGCGCGGATCGAGTCGATGACCGCGGTGGCCTCGGAGTCGGCGTGCAGGTACGGGTGGAACGGGTAGCTCGACTTGGCGAAGCCGAGGTAGTCGGTGGCGACGACGATGTAGCCGGCGGTCGCGAAGGCCTTGGCCATGCCCCCCATCTCGGGATCGGTCAGGCTGGCCATGGTCCGGGGCTTGGAGACCTCGGTGCCGCGCGAGTACGCGATGATCGGGAACGGGCCCTTGCAGGCTGCATCCGTGCCGGACGGCACGAGCATGCCGCCCGAGGCGTTCGAGAACTCGCCGGCCTTGGCGCCCGACGTCGAGTAGTTGAGCGCGACGACCGTCACGTCGCAGGCGCCGCCCAGGGCGGCCTTGGGGAGCGTGCCGACGGTGCTCGCGGGCTCGATCAGCGCGCCGGTGGTCGGGTTGGGGCTGTCGCTGCCGCAGGCTGCGAGCAGGGCGACGACGAGCGCGGTGAGCGCCGGGCGTACGAGTCTCATGGGAAATGTCTCCTCGGGTCGTTGGATCCGGTGGACGTCCGCGGCCCGCGCGCCCGCTGCCTGAGCACGGGGCACGGATCGCACACTGGCCCGACCGGTGAGGCAGTATGCCCGAGCGCGGGGCTGCGGAAAACCGGCCCGGGTAGAAGCCCGTGGCCTGCTGCGCCCAGGCCCGTGCCGCAGGCTCAGCCCGCCGGCCCGAGATCGCGCCGCAGCGTCGGCAGCCCGACACCGGCCGCATCGAAGCCGCCGTCGAGCGCGATCACCTGCCCGTTCACGTAGCTCGCCGCATCGCTGCACAGGAAGCCGACGACCTCGGCCATCTCGTGCATGCCGCCGTAGCGGGCCAGCGGGATCGCGTCGTGGTAGTCGGCGCGGATCGCCGCCGTGTGCACGAGCCTCGCCATCTCGGTGTCGACCGGACCGGGCGCGATCGCGTTCATGCGCACGCCGAAATGCGAGAGCTCGACCGCCTGCTGTCTGGTGAGGTGGATCACCGCCGCCTTGCTGGTGCCGTAGGCCACGCGCATCGTGCTCGCGCGAAGACCCGAGATCGACGCGACATTGACGATCGCACCGCGCCCCCGTGCCTGCATCCGGGCACCGAAGACCTGGGAGCACAGGAAGACGCCGTCCAGGTTGGTCGCCATCACCTCGCGCCACTGCGCGAAGCTCGTCTTCTGGATGTGCTCGAACACCGCGACGCCGGCGTTGTTGACGAGGGCATCGACGCGGCCGAAGCGCGCATCGACCTCGCGGTCGGACCGCTGCTCACACCAGGACCCGCTCGATGCCGCCGTCGTTGGCGCGCTTCACGTAGTCGGGCATCCATTCCTGGCCGAGCACGTGCTTGGCGATCTCGACCACGATGTAGTCGGCCTCGACGGCCGCATCGCCCTCGAAGCGCGACAGACCCTGCAGGCACGACGGGCAGGAGGTCAGCACCTTCACCGGACCGTCGAAGGCCTCGCCCTTCGCCGCGGCCGGCGCGGCCTGCGCGCCGGCCCGGATCGCCTCGGAGGCGCGGACCATCTCCTCCTCCTTGCGGAAGCGGATCTGCGTGGAGATGTCCGGACGCGAGACCGCCAGCGTGCCCGACTCGCCGCAGCAGCGGTCGTTCTTCTCGATGCGCCCGTTCACCTCGGCGTTCATCAGCGTGTTCACCACCTTCAGCGGCGCATGCTGCTTCATCGGGCTGTGGCAGGGGTCGTGGTACATGTACCGCGTCCCGGTCACGCCCTCGAGGCGCACGCCCTTCTCCATCAGGAACTCGTGGATGTCGAGGATCCTGCAGCCGGGGAAGATCTTCTCGAACTCGTACTTCTGAAGCTGGTCGTGGCAGGTGCCGCAGGACACCACGACCGTCTTGATGTCGAGGTAGTTGAGCGTGTTGGCGACGCGGTGGAACAGCACGCGGTTGTCGGTGATGATCTTCTCGGCCTTGTCGAACTGGGCCGAGCCACGCTGCGGATAGCCGCAGCAGAGGTACCCGGGCGGCAGCACCGTCTGCACGCCGACGTGCCAGAGCATCGCCTGCGTGGCCAGGCCGACCTGCGAGAACAGCCGCTCCGAGCCGCAGCCCGGGAAGTAGAAGACCGCCTCGGCGTCGACGCTCGCCTTCGGGTCGCGGATGACCGGCACGTAGCGCGCGTCCTCGATGTCGAGCAGCGCGCGCGCGGCCTTCTTGGGCAGGTTGCCCGGCATCTTCTTGTTGACGAAGTGCACCACCTGCTCGGCGAGCTTCGGGCGCCCGACGGTCGCCGGGGGCGCCGCGGTCTGCGCCTTCGCCGGCGCCTTGAGCACGTCGTGCGCGACGCGCTGCGCCTTGTAGCCCCAGTCGATCATCGCCTTGCGCGCGAGATTGATCGTGCTCGGGTTGGTCGCGTTCAGGAAGAACATCGACGCGGCGGTGCCGGGGTTGAAGCGCTTCTGCCCCATCTTGCGCAGCAGGTTGCGCATCGCCATCGACACGTCGCCGAAATCGATGTCGACCGGGCACGGCGTCTCGCACTTGTGGCAGACGGTGCAGTGGTCGGCGACGTCGCCGAACTCGTCCCAGTGGCGGATCGACACGCCGCGGCGCGTCTGCTCCTCGTACAGGAAGGCCTCGATCAGCAGCGAGGTGGCGAGGATCTTGTTGCGCGGGCTGTAGAGCAGGTTGGCGCGCGGCACGTGGGTGGCGCACACCGGCTTGCACTTGCCGCAGCGCAGGCAGTCCTTGATCGAGTCGGCGATCGAGCCGATGTCGGACTGCTGCAGGATCAGCGACTCGGCGCCCATCAGGCCGAAGCTCGGCGTGTAGGCGTCGCGCAGGTCGCCGCCCTGCATCAGCTTGCCCTTGTTGAAGCGGCCCTCGGGGTCGATGCGCTGCTTGTAGTCTCGGAACTCGCGGATCTCGGCGTCGGTCAGGTACTCGAGCTTGGTGATGCCGATGCCGTGCTCGCCGGAGATCACGCCATCGAGGCTGCGCGCGAGCGCCATGATGCGGTCGACCGCGCGATTGGCCTCCTGCAGCATCCCGTAATCGTCGGAATTGACAGGCAGGTTGGTGTGGACGTTGCCGTCGCCGGCGTGCATGTGCAGCGCCACGAACACGCGGCTGCGCAGCGTGGTCTTGTGCGCCGCCACCGCCCGATCGAGGATCGGCCGGAACGCCTGGCCGGAGAAGATCTCCGACAGCGGACCGAGCAGCTCGCGCTTCCAGGACACGCGGATGGTGCGGTCCTGCAGCAGGTCGAAGAGCCGCGCCTGCGGGTCGCGCGCGGCGCGCCGGCGCGCCTCGGCGGCGGCCTCGGGCAGCCCGATCGACTCGAGCGCCGAGGTCGCCTGCATCAGCGGCGCGTCGATCGCCTCGAGCAGGAACTCCCAGCGCGTGCGCACCGTGCCCGCGAGCTCGCGGGCCTGCGCGAGCCGCTCGGCGAGCATCTCGACCGGCAGGCGCGCGTCGGGGCCGGTGGCATCGTCGGCCTTGCCCAGCGGCAGCGTCGCCGGGTCGGCGGCGAACAGCGCGTCGAGCGCATCGACCACGCGCAGCTTGTTGCGGGTCGACAGCTCGATGTTGATGCGCTCGATGCCGTCGGTGTACTCGGCCATCCGCGGCAGCGGGATGACGACGTCCTCGTTGATCTTGAACGCGTTGGTGTGGCGCGCGATCGCGGCGGTGCGCGCGCGGTCGGCCCAGAAGGTCTTGCGCGACTCGGGCGAGACCGCGATGAAGCCCTCGCCCGAGCGGCCGTTGGCCAGGCGCACGACCTCGGAGGTGGCCTTCGCCACCGACTCCTCGTCGTCGCCGACGATGTCGCCGATCAGCACCATCTTCGGCAGCCCGCCGCGGCGCGACTTGGTCGCGTAGCCGACCGCGCGCAGGTAGCGCTCGTCGAGGTGCTCGAGGCCGGCGAGGATCGCACCGAAGGGCTGGCGATCGAGGTAGGCCTTGATCTCGACGATGGAGGGCACCGCGTCCTTGGCCTGGCCGAAGAACTCCAGGCAGACGGTGCGGATCTGCTTCGGCATCCGGTGCAGCACCCAGCGCGCCGAGGTGATCAGGCCGTCGCAACCCTCCTTCTGCACGCCGGGCAGACCGGCGAGGAACTTGTCGGTGACGTCCTTGCCCAGGCCCTGCTTGCGAAAGCGCGCGCCCTCGATCTCCAGGGTCTCGCGGCGCGTCGGCTCGCCGCGCATCATGCCGTCGGCGCCGAGCTGGGCGGGCGCGTACCAGGCGAGCGCGAAGCGCGCGAGCGGCACGTCGTGGATCTTGCCGCGGTTGTGCTCGAGGCGCGTGATCTCGAGCCAGTCGCCCTGCGGATCGACCATCCGCCACCAGGCGAGGTTGTCGAGCGCGGTGCCCCAGAGCACGGCCTTCTTCCCGCCGGCGTTCATCGCGATGTTGCCGCCGATGCACGAGGCTTCGAGCGAGGTCGGGTCGACCGCGAAGACCAGGCCCGCGGCGTCGGCCGCGTCGGTCACGCGCTTGGTGACGACGCCGGCCTCGGAGAAGATCGTCGCGACCTCGGCATCGACGCCGGGCAGACGCAGCGTCTCGACCGGGCCCAGGCCGATCAGCTTCTCGGTGTTGATGACCGCGGACATCGGCGTGAGCGGGATCGCACCGCCCGTGTAGCCGGTGCCGCCGCCGCGCGGGATGATGGTCAGGCCGAGCTCGATGCAGCCGGCCACCAGTGCGGCCACCTCGGCCTCGGTGTCGGGCGCGAGCACGAGGAAGGGGTACTCGACGCGCCAGTCGGTGGCGTCGGTGACATGCGAGACGCGCGACATGCCGTCGAAGCGGATGTTGTCGCGGCGGGTGACCCGCGACAGCCGCTTGAGCGCGCGGGCGCGCAGCTCGGCGGTGCGGGTGAAGTCGGCCTCGAAGCGAGCCACCGCATCGCGGGCGAGCGCGAGCAGGCGGGCGACGCGGTCGGCGCGCAGCGCGGCCGGCCTCGGGTCGTCGGCGGCGGGCTGGGCGGAGCCGCCGTCGGCATCGCGCCGGCGCTCGATCTCGCGCAGCCGGTGCTGCAGCGCCTCGATCAGCGCCGCGCGGCGCTTCGGGTTGTCGAGCAGGTCGTCCTGCAGGAACGGGTTGCGCTGCACGACCCAGATGTCGCCGAGCACCTCGTACAGCATCCGCGCCGAGCGGCCGGTGCGCCGCTCGGCGCGCAGCTCCTCGACGATGTCCCAGGCCTCCGCGCCGAGCACGCGCATCACGATCTCGCGATCGGAGAACGAGGTGTAGTTGTACGGGATCTCGCGCAGGCGGGCGGGAGCGTCGGCGGTTCGCGTGGCGAGGGCCGGGAGGAGCGGGGCGTTCATCGGGGGGACATCCGTCCGGGGACGGCGGCGGGAACGGCGGGCTGGCCGCGGCCCGGCAACCGGTCCAAAAGGGGGATTGTAGCTGCGCAGGGGGTTCCCCGCCGCGCCGTGGGGGATCGCGGCCTCAGCCCATGAAGGGCGACGCGAGCTTCATCCACCAGTCGTCAGGCACCCAGAGCAGCGCCGCGGTCATCGTCGTGTAGCGCAGGAACTTGCCGATCGCCATGTACAGCACGCAGGGCCAGAACGGCTGCTTGAGCCAGCCGGCGAGCGCGCACAGCGGGTCGCCGACCGCCGGCAGCCAGGACAGCAGCAGGAACTTCGGGCCGAACCGGGCGAGCCAGCCGAACCAGCGGGTGCCCTCGCGATGGCCGACCGCCACCTTCGCGCCATAGCCCATCCAGTAGTCGACGATGCCGCCGAGCGTGTTGCCTGCGGTCGCGACCGCGACCGTGAGCCAGAACGCATCCGGATTGAGCTTGACGAAGCCGAACACCGCGGGTTCCGAGCCGAGCGGCAGCAGCGTCGCCGACACGAACGCGACCACGAACACGCTCGACAGCCCGTTCCTGGGCAGTGCGAACCAGTCGATCAGGCGTTCGATCAGGAGTTCCATGAGCGTCGCGACGGGCCGGTCCATGCCGGCGGCCCATTCTAGTCGCGACGCCCGACCGGTCCTGTCGACGCCCGGCGGCCCCGGAGGACCGCCGGGGGCTCAGCAGGTCGTGGTCGGTGTCGGTGTCGGTGTCGGTGTCGGTACCGGAACCGGTACGGGTACCGGCGTCGGCGCCGGCGGCGGAGTCGCCGGCTTCTCGTTCGTGGTCGTCGTCGGCGGCGGGGCCGGCGGCGGCGGCGTGGTCGGCGGCGGGGCCGGCGGTGGCGGCTCGACCGGCGGCGGCGGGGGCGGGGGCGGAGGCGGAGGCGGAGGCGGAGGCGGCGGGGGCGGGGGCGGCGGGGCCGGCGACGGATCGGCGATCTTGATCGACACCGCGGCCGGAACCGGCGGCGGGGCCGGCTGCTGGCTGGCGTCGCACCACAGGCCGAGGCCGTCGACCATGGCATCCGCCTGGTTCCGGGCCCGTCCGTACAGGCCGTTGGCGGGCACGTCCTGGCCGCAGGTCATCCGCGGCTGGGCCGGTCCGGCGGCGGCGGCGGCCGGGGTGGTGGTGGTGTTGCCCAGGACATCGAGCGCCGTCGTGGTGCCGACCGTTCGGCCGTTTGCGCTCAACGGACGGCAGCGCGGCGTGATCGACGACACGTAGACGGACAGCGTGCTGTCGAAGCCGACGACGGCGGAATTCGCCGGGCACATCGACTGCGTCAGCGGCAGCTCCGTCGCAGTGGGAGGCCCGCCGGCGCGGACTGTGACGGTCCCGACGCCCTTGCCCAGCGCCGCGGGCGTGCCCGACCAGCGACCGTCGCCGGTAACCGCGACGCACATCGGCTCGACACGCCCGATGACCCGCCTGGACGGCGCGTCGATCACGGTCGTGGCCTTCACGCCCGCCACCACCTGCTCGGCCGGGCACTTCGCGTCGAGCACGTTCTCGCCGTTGATCGAGGTCTGCGCGAGGCCGCCCGACATCGGCGTCCAGCCGGCCAGCAGCACGGGCGCCGCGTCGGGCTCGATGCGCACGGTCGTCGCGAGCGACGGCGTGCCGCGATCGTCGAGCGCGAAGAGCATGTAGTAGCCGGGCGTCATCTCGGTGGAGGCGCGCGGCAGGGTGGCGTTCAGGCGGATCCGGTCGGCCAGCGTGGCGGTGGTGAACGGCACGTCGAAGAAGCGGCCCTCGAAGTTGGTCGTGTGCGTGACCGAGCCGTGCTTGATCAACGTCAGCTTGGAGACCGTGCGCTTGGACTCGACGTCGACCGTCATCGCCGCACCGACCGAGGCGACCTGCGGGGCGGCGAGCAGCCGCGGGCGCTCGGCCCAGCCGCCGGCTGGATCGAACAGGTACGGCGGATAGAAGATCTCGGCGTTGGTGTTGGTCAGCGGACCGGGCGCGCCACCACCGCCGACCAGCACCGTGCCGTCGGGCAGCAGCATGGCGATCGAGTGGTACAGGCGGGGCACGGCGCCGGCCGACAGCCGCGTGAACGCGCCGGTGGCTGGATCCCACAGGTCGGGCTCGAAGACGACGTCGACGAGTGCGTTTTCCTCGCCGCTGCCACCGGTCATCAACACCTTCCCGTTCGGCAGCACCGTCAGGAACGCATGCTGGCGGTACTGCGTCAGCGTGCCCGTCTGCGTGACCGTGGGCAGCGGCCCGTTGAAGTCCACGACCGCGGCGTACAGGCTGTCGCCGCCCGCCACCAAGACGCGACCGGGCCGATAGAGCGCGGACGCCGCGGTGTAGTTGCCAGCCAGCGCGACGTCGCCGAGCACGCCGTTCTGGTCGCGCACCTTGCCGACCGGCAGCAGGCCGGCCGGGGACAGGCGCCCGGCGCCGGCGGGATCGACGAAGAACATCCGCCGCTCCGCGTCCAGCCCGAAGATTCGGCCGTCACGTGCGAAGAAGTTGCGCGGGTACCAGTAGTTCAGCTGCTCGGGCGGGTAGACCGCGCCCGACAGCTGACGGATCGAACCGTCCACCGCGCGGACCTCGGGAAACGCATCGTACGCGTTGAAGCCGTCGCCGCCCGCACGTCCGCCGAGAATCATGATCTCGCCCGAGGGCATCATCGTCGGCGAGCCGTACCAGCGCGGCTGCGACATCTCCGGACCGCGCACGAGGGTGTTGCCCTTCGGATCGAAGATGTTCGTGTTCGTCGAGCCGGTGTTGACCGTGGCACCCTGGACGTAGTTGTCGCCACCGGACAGGAACATCCGGCCGTCGTCCTCGGCGCGCGGCAGCACCATCTGCGCGCTGCAGAAGAGGTCCGTGCCGGTCTGGTTCGGCAGCAGCAGGTGGGCGCGATCGAGGTCGAGGCCGGCCTTGGGGTCCCAGACGTCGTACCAGAACATGCCGGTCTGGATGCCTTCCTTGCCCTTCGCGTTGCCCCGGTTGTCGTTCGTGCCGTAGGACATCACGCGGCCGTCGGCGAGCAGCGCCGCATGCAGCGGGATCAGGTTCCACGGGGCCACCGGCGACCAGGCGCCGTACAGATGCGCGTCGGCCGGCGGCGTACCCTCGCCGAGGCCCGGCACGGTGGCGCGCGGCTGCGCGCCCACCGCCTTCGAGCAGGTGCCCGGCGTCGTCGAGGGCGCGGGGGCCGACTGGGTGACCCCGGCGAGCGCGGTCGGCGCCGGCTCCGTCGCCCCGCCGCCGCCGCCGCAGGCCTGCAGCGCGATCGCCAGCACACCGGCGACCGATGCGACGCGCAGCACGCGGATGCCGGCATCTGACGACCTGGCGGAAGGCGACTCTGTGCTGCGCATGGCGTGTTGCGACCCGGATTGCTGATGGAGAGGTGAGCAAGGAGCTTGCAATGTCCGTGCCATCGCGGCGAGGACATCGTTCACGCAGGATATTCCGGACGTCTCGCCGGCATCCGCGTCGAAGGGCGCCGCCGAGTGTAAAGAAAAACCATCCAATCCTCGCACGCGCGGGATGATCTGGATCATGGGCCGGCCGGGGATCGGCCGTGCACGCGGGGGGCTCGGACACGGACCTCCCAAGGATCCTGTAAGGCGCTTCGACACGCCCTTGCGGGCGACCCTCCTCCGGGCTGGTCGGTAGAATCCCGCCACCATGCCCACCGAATACCTGAAGCGGATCCTGACCGCCCGCGTCTACGACGTCGCGCAGGAGACGCCGCTCGAGCCCGCACCGTGCCTGTCGCGCCGAGTCGGCAACATCGTGCTGCTCAAGCGGGAGGACCTGCAGCCGGTCTTCTCGTTCAAGCTGCGTGGCGCATACAACAAGATGGTCCGGCTGACTGCCGAGCAGCTCGCGCGCGGCGTGATCGCGGCCTCCGCGGGCAATCACGCGCAAGGTGTCGCGCTGTCCGCGCAGCGTCTCGGATGCCGCGCGGTGATCGTCATGCCGGTGACCACGCCGCAGGTCAAGATCGACGCCGTGCGCTCGCGCGGGGCCGAAGTGGTGCTGCACGGCGACTCGTACAGCGACGCGTTCCAGCACGCGACCGGGCTGCAGGCCCGCGACGGCCTGACCTTCGTGCATCCGTTCGACGACCCCGACGTGATCGCCGGCCAGGGCACGGTGGCGATGGAGATCCTGCGCCAGCACCAGGGCCCGATCGACGCGATCTTCGTGGCGATCGGCGGCGGCGGGCTGGCTGCGGGCATCGCCACCTACGTGAAGCAGCTGCGCCCCGAGGTCAAGGTGATCGGCGTGCAGACGACCGACTCGGATGCGATGGCGCGCTCGCTGGCCGCGGGGCATCGCATCGTGCTGCAGGACGTCGGCCTGTTCTCCGACGGCACCGCCGTCAAGCAGGTCGGCGAGGAGACCTTCCGGCTGTGCCGCGAGTTCCTCGACGAGGTGATCCTCGTCGACACCGATGCGGCCTGCGCGGCGATCAAGGACGTGTTCCAGGACACCCGCTCGATCCTGGAGCCGGCCGGCGCGCTCGCGATCGCCGGCGCCAAGGCCTGGATCGAGCGCGAATCGGCCGCGCAGGGCGCGCCGGTAACGGGGCGCACGCTCGTGGCGGTCGCCTGCGGCGCCAACATGAACTTCGACCGGCTGCGCTTCGTCTCCGAGCGGGCCGAGGTCGGCGAGCAGCGCGAGGCGGTCTTCGCGGTCACCATCCCCGAGGAGCGCGGCAGCTTCCGGCGCTTCTGCGAGCTGGTCGGGCCGCGCAACGTCACCGAGTTCAACTACCGGATCGCCGACGCGCGCGTTGCCCACGTGTTCGTCGGCGTGCAGGTGGCCGACCGCGGCGAGGCACGGGCGATCGCGGCGACCTTCGCCGAACACGGATTCGCGGCGCTGGACCTCACCGACGACGAGCTGGCCAAGCTCCACATCCGCCACCTGGTGGGCGGGCATTCGGCGCTGGCGCGCGACGAGCGCCTGTATCGCTTCGAGTTCCCCGAGCGCCCCGGGGCGCTGATGCGCTTCCTGACGAGCATGAGCCCGAACTGGAACATCTCGCTGTTCCACTACCGCAACCACGGCGCCGACTACGCCCGCATCCTGGTCGGCCTGCAGGTGCCGGCGGCCGACGGCGCGGTGCTGGACGCGTTCCTGCAGACCCTCGGATATCCCCACTGGGACGAGTCGCAGCACCCGGCGTATCGCCTGTTCCTTGCCGCGGGCGGCGAGTCGGACTGACCGCGGCACGGGCGATTCACGAGTTTTCACATACGACACGCCAGAATTCCACAGCGCGGGCGGCCTGCAACCGTTTCGGGAAGGTAAACCGAGCGGTTGCCCATCTCGGGCCCAATGGCTTTCGCTTCGCACCATGCGGATCGCGATCATCGACGACGACACGGTGCTCTCCTCGAGCATCACCTCCGCACTGGCACGAAACGGATGGGCGTGCCGGGCGGGTCGGTGCCGACGGGCCGGGCGGCCTGCCCGCGCGCATCGAGACGCTGGCGGCGACGCTGCGCTTCGCACCGGTCGAGGGCGCTTCCGGCTATCGCGTCCAGCTCGCCCTGGACGAGGGCTTCACCCGGCTGCTCGCCGACACGCGCGGCCCGGCCCCCGAGGTGGCGGTGGTCACCCGGGAAGACGGCCCGCTCCACCTGAAGGTGCGCGCGGACTCGGCGATCGGCCTCGAAGGGCAGGCGTCGCTCGCCCGCCTCGAGGTCGCGGCCCGTCCCGAGCCGCCGCTGCCGATCCCCCCGGGCGAGCGCGCCGTGGTCTTCGAGCGCACGGTGGCGCTGTCCTGGGCCGATCCCGCCGGCATCGCATCGTTCCGCGTCCAGGTCGCCGCCGACCCGGGTTTCGCGGCGCCCCCGTCGAGCTGCAGGACAGGCGCTGACCGGTGGCGACCCCGGTCGCCCCGCCCCGCGCGGCCGCCCGCCGCGGTCCCTCCCGCGCGACGGTCGAATGGTGGGTGCTCGCCATGGTGCTGGTCGCGCTGGTGCTCGCCGTCGCCCACGCCAGCCGGCAACCCTCGCGCCAGCTGGTATCGCGGGTGGACGCGGCGCTCTCTCTACGACCTCGGCCTGTCGCCGTGAGCGAAGCCACCGCGCGACGAGGTGCTGATCGTCGCGATCGACGACGACAGCCTCGCGCAGGTCTGGCGCTGGCCGTGGCGGCGCGTGGTCACTGCGCAGCTGCTCGAGCCGCTGCAGGCCGGGGCGCCGCGGGCGATCGGCGTCGACCTGCTGCTGACCGAGCCCGCGGTCGGCGACGAACGGCTCGGCGCGGCCGTGGCCGGACCGGCACCGGGCTGCAGCCGAGGCGCCCGCTCGAGCCGATCGCCCATCGGCTGCAGCGCCTGGAGAACGCCGCCGAGCGCGCCCTGCCGCTGCGACGCGAGCCTGGTGCGGCGGGCGCTGGTCAACCTCCTCGACAACGCGATGCGGGTGGCGCCCCCCGGCTCCGCGATCACGCTCGGCCTCGCGCGGCACGGTGACGGCTGGACCCTTTCGGTCACCGACGGGGGCCCGGGCATCGACCCGGCCGACCGCGAGCGGATCTTCGAGCCCTGGTGGCGCGGCGCGACGGCCGACCCCTCTTCCGGCGCCGGGCTGGGCCTGGCGTTCGTGGCGACGGTCGCCGAGCGCCACGGCGGCCGGGCGCGGGCCCTCGCCGGCCCCGACGGTGGCGCCCGGATCGAACTTTGGCTTCCGGATGAACCCGAGTTGCCCGAGCCGGGGTAGACTTCGGGTGTCAACCCAGCCTGTCACATGCACCTGCTCACGCTCGGCCTGAACCACACCACCGCACCGCTGTCCCTGCGGGAGAAGGTGGCGTTTCCGGGCGACGCGCTGCGCGACGCCGTCGCCGACCTGCGCTCGCAGCTGCGCACGCTCGTGCCGGAAACCGCGATCCTGTCCACCTGCAACCGGACCGAGATCTACTGCGCCACCCCCGACCCGCGCGACGCGCAGGCCGCGATCGCCGGCTGGATGGCCCACCGCAACCAGATCGGCGCGAGCGCGCAGCTCACCGAGCACCTCTACGCCCGGCCCGACGACCAGGCCGTGCGGCACGCCTTCCGCGTCGCCTCCGGGCTCGACTCGATGGTGCTCGGCGAGCCGCAGATCCTCGGCCAGATGAAGGATGCCGCGCGCGTCGCGCAGGAGGCCGATGCGCTCGGCACCCACCTGCACCAGCTCTTCCAGCGCACCTTCGCGGTCGCCAAGGACGTGCGCAGCCAGACCGAGATCGGTGCGCATTCGGTGTCGATGGCCGCCGCCGCCGTGCGGCTCGCGCAGCGCCTGTTCGAGGACCTGCGCGAGACCTCGGTGCTGTTCGTCGGCGCCGGCGAGATGATCGAGCTGGCGGCGGCGCACTTCGTTGCCCAGCACCCGAAGCGCATCACCGTCGCCAACCGGACCGCCGAACGCGCCGAGAAGGTCGCCCAGCGCTTCGGCGGACGCTCGCTTCGGCTGGCCGACCTGCCCGAGACCCTCGCCGAGCACGACATCGTCGTCTCGTGCACCGCCAGTTCGCTGCCGATCATCGGCCTCGGCATGGTCGAGCGCGCGCTGAAGGCGCGCCGCCGCAAGCCGATCTTCATGATCGACCTCGCCGTGCCCCGCGACATCGAGCCCGAGGTCGCGCGGCTCGACGACGTCTTCCTCTACACGGTCGACGACCTCGGCAAGCTGGTGCAGACCGGGCTCGAGAACCGCCAGGCCGCGGTCGCGCAGGCCGAGGTGATCATCGAGAACCGGGTCGGCGCGTTCATGAACTGGCTGGGCTCGCGCCAGGCCGTGCCGTCGATCCGTACGCTGCACGCCCGCGGCGACGCGCTCAAGCGCGCCGAGCTCGAGCGCGCGCGCCGACTGCTCGCGCGCGGCGACGATCCGATGGCGGTGCTCGAGTCGCTCGCCAGCGGTCTCACCGCGAAGTTCCTGCACGGCCCGACCACCCTGCTGCAGCGCCCGGGGCCCGAGCAGATGCAGGTCGCGGGCCTGATCGACCGCCTGCTGCCGGACGACAGATCCTGACGGTCCGCTCCCGGCGCGGCCCCGTGCCGCGCGCCTGCCGCCCCGCCATACGATGAACGCCTCGATGCTGGCCAAGCTGTCGCGCCTCGAGGAGCGTCTCGAGGAGCTGTCTCAGCTGCTCTCCGCGCAGGAGGCCACGCGCGACATGGCCGAGTACCGCAAGCTCAACCGCGAGCATGCCGAGCTGGTCGAGGTCGTCGAGCACTTCGTCGCCTGGCGGCGGGCGCGCACCGACCGCGACACCGCGGAGCAGCTGCGCGAGGATCCGGAGATGCGCGAGTTCGCGGCCGAGGAGATCGCCGCGGCCGACGCCCGCCTGGCCGACGAGGCGGCGACCCTCGAGCGGCTGCTGCTCCCGCGCGACCCGGACGACGCCCGCGACGTGTTCCTCGAGATCCGCGCCGGCACCGGCGGCGACGAGAGCGCGCTGTTCGCCGGCGACCTGCTGCGGATGTACCTGCGCTACGCCGAGCGGCGCCGCTGGCAGGTCGAGGTGATGTCCGAGAGCGCCTCCGAGCTCGGCGGCTACAAGGAGGTCATCGTTCGCATCGGCGGCCAGGACGTCTATGCGCGGCTCAAGTTCGAGTCCGGCGGGCACCGCGTGCAGCGCGTGCCGGAGACCGAGTCGCAGGGGCGCATCCACACATCGGCCTGCACGGTCGCGGTGATGCCCGAGGCCGACGAGGCCACCGACGTGGTGATCTCGCCCGACGACATCCGCATCGACGTCTACCGGGCCTCCGGGGCGGGCGGGCAGCATGTGAACAAGACCGAGTCCGCGGTGCGGATCACCCACCTGCCGACCGGTCTGGTCGCCGAGTGCCAGGACGACCGCTCGCAGCACCGCAACAAGGACCGGGCGATGAAGGTGCTGGCCACCCGGATCCGCGACATGCGGATGCGCGAGGCGCAGCAGAAGGAGGCCGCCACGCGCAAGTCGCTGGTCGGCTCCGGCGACCGCTCCGAGCGGATCCGCACCTACAACTTCCCGCAGGGCCGCGTCACCGACCACCGCATCAACCTGACACTCTACAAGCTGCAGGCGGTGATGGACGGCGACCTCGACGACCTGCTCGGCCCGCTCGTCGCCGAGCACCAGGCGGAGAAGCTCGCGCAGCTGTCCGAGGCGCCGGCATGAGACGGTCGACGATTCGGTCGACGCGGCGACGGACCGGCCGCAGCACGAGCCGTTCGTGAGCCGTCCATGAGCCGCGCGTCCTGGGACGCGCTGATCGCCGCCTGCGCCCTGCCCCGGCTCGATGCCCGCGCAATCGCGGAGCAGGCGAGCGGGCGGCCGCGGACCTGGCTGATCGCCCACGGCGACGAGGCTGCCGGGGCCGCCGCGGCGCATGCCTTCGAAGCCCTGGCCGCCCGCCGCCGGGCCGGCGAGCCGCTCGCCTACGTGCTGGGCTGGCGCGAGTTCCACGGCCGCCGCTTCGAGGTCGGCCCGGCAGTGCTGGTGCCGCGGCCCGAGACGGAGGGCCTGGTCGATGCCGCACTCGAGCGGCTGGCCGGCGTACCCGCCCCCCGGCTGCTCGACCTGGGCACCGGCAGCGGCGCGATCGCGGCGACCCTCGCGCTCGAGCGCCCGGACGCCGCCGTGCTCGCGACCGATGCATCGGCCGACGCGCTCGCGGTGGCGCGTGCCAACGCGGCGCGGCTGGGCGCGACCGGTGTCGGTTTCGCCCTGGGCGACTGGTGGACCGCACTGCCGCCCGGCTGCGCGCCGTTCGACGCGATCGTCTCGAATCCGCCCTACATCGCCGACGCCGACCCGCACCTGCTCGATCCGGCGCTGCGCCACGAGCCGCCCGGCGCGCTGGCCTCCGGACCCGAGGGGCTGGACGCGATCGGCACGATCGTCGCCGGCGCCCCGGCTCGCCTCGCGGCCGGCGGCTGGCTGCTGCTCGAACACGGCTGCGACCAGGGCGCGGCCGTGCGAGACCGGCTGTTGCGCGCCGGCTTCGAGGGGGTCGCCACGCTGCCCGACCTGCAGGGGCTGGACCGGGTGAGCGTCGGCCGCCGGCCGGCGCCCGATTCCGGAGACCGCGTCGTTTGACGGGCTTCCCGCCCCTGCTAGACTCGACGCATCTCGGGCGACCCTGCCCTCATTCGCGAACAGGCCAGACGATGGACGCCAAGGAATTCATTCAGAAGACCGTCGAGGACCACCCGGTGGTGCTCTTCATGAAGGGCACCGCCCAGTTCCCGCAGTGCGGGTTCTCGGGCAAGACGGTGCAGGTGCTCAAGGCCTGCGGCGTGAAGAACATGGTCACGGTGAACGTGCTGGAGGACGACGAGGTCCGCCAGGCGATCAAGGACTTCTCGAACTGGCCGACGGTCCCGCAGCTCTACATCAAGGGCGAGTTCATCGGCGGCGCCGACATCGTCACCGAGATGTACCAGTCGGGCGAGCTGCAGAAGCTGATCCCGGCCGACGTCCAGGCCTGAGCGTCCCCGCGGGCGCGCCGCGCACGGCTCAGCCGTGCGGCGGCGCCTCGTCGACCGCCGGCCAGCGCGCATAGGCGAAGACCCAGAGCGCGATCAGGTTCACCAGCGGCACCAGCACCAGCAGCACCCACCAGGGCGAGTAGCCGGCTCGCCGCAGCACCCGCGCGATCATCACGATCGGCACGGTCAGCAGCACCAGCCCGAGCAGCGTCACCAGCGACGGCGAGTCGAGCAGCCCCTGCAGCGCGGCGATCCATTCGGCGAGCAGGCCCATGTCAGCGACCGCCCGCAGCGTCGGAGCCGTCCGGGGCGGGCGCCCCGCCGCGCGTGCCTGTGCCCGTGCCGCGCTCGGCCGGCCAGCGGCCGAAGGCCAGGATCGCGATGAACACCAGCGTGCCGATCGGCGGCGTGCCGAGGAAGAGCAGCGACAGCCACGGGTCGCGGCCGGTGCGGCGCGTGATCCGCCACAGCGGGATCATGACCATCAGCGACGACACCGCCGCAATCCACAGTTCGAGTTCCATCCGATTCCCGGCCGCGCCGTGACGATCCTCGGCCGGGCCGCGCGGCGAGCGCCGTGGATCGGGGCGCCTCCCGGCGCCCGGACGCTATTTCACCATCGTTGCGCGCCGAAAACCATTGCGATCGAGCGCGATGCGGTCCGCGGCGCTCAGATCGGGTAGATGACCGAGTTCAGGATGTTCTCGGAGTCGAAGACCGCGCGCTTCTCGGCGAAGCGCAGCAGACCGTCGGCCGGGTCCCGCACCACGCGATCGAGGTAGCGCCCGACGTTGAAGACCTCGCTCGGCTCGTGCACGCGGGTGCGGAAGACCGCGTAGGCGGCCTGCACCTCGAGCCACTCGAGGCCATCGGTCACCCCCGTGGCGCGCACCCGTGCCGGACCGATCACGTGCCGCTGGTAGTACGGCGCATGGAACAGCGTCCGGGTGATCCCGTAGATGCGGTCGCGCAGCATGCCCTTGCTCTCGAAGGCGAGCGTCGCGAGCGGCAGGCCGCGGTCGAAGTTCTCGCGCGGCTGCAGCATGTAGCGGCAGTCGTCGGCGAAGAGCGCGATCCAGTCGTCGTAGCGCGCCTCGTCGAGGGCCGCGGCGTAGTCGGCGTAGAGGGCGTCGAGCTCGGCGCGCACGGCGGGGGCGGGGGGCAGGCCGCGGGGCTCGGTGGTGCCTGCGGCGGTGGCGCCGCGTCCGTCGGCGGAGGGATCCTGGGCGGCGCTCATTCGGCCATGACCTTCTGCCAGTACGCATGCATTCCGCGGATCAGCGTCTCGGTGACCATGTGGTCGGTCGGTCCCACGCCGGTGCCGCCGAGGCGGCTGACCGTGGACGAACCGGGGTCCTGCGCGAAACCCTGCTGCGACATCTCGATCACCTCGCCGTCGTCGGCCGACACGAAGCCCGCCGGCCCGAACAGATTCGCCTGGCGCAGCCTGCGCCGCGTCATCTCGGGCGTGTCGTCGGCGAAGCCGAAGTGTGTCCAGACGAAGTCGAACTCGCCGGGGCCCCGCGGCACGATGTGCCGCGTCGACAGCGAATTCACCTGCTGCTGGACGATCAGCGACGGGAACAGCGTGAGCATCGTCACCGTCGGGCCGTTCCACCACGGCTCGGGAACGACGTCGAGCAGGCGGTCGTCGTGCAGCGTCATCCCTTCCCGGAAGCTCGTCACGCCCTGGGTGACCTCCGACTTCCCGCCCTCGTTGCGCCGAGAGATCATCACCGCGTGACGGCCGTGCGCGTCCATCACCATCTGCGAGCGCTGGTCGGCGCGCCACAGCCCGAAGGTCACGAACCAGGTGTGTAGCAGACCCGGGTGGTACGGGTCCTTGATGTTCTCCTGCATCAGCTTCCAGTTGCCCGGGATGCGCTGGCGCGAGTGGCCGAGCAGCGTCAGCGCGCGGCCGTCGAACACCCGGTCGACCCAGGGCAGCACCTCGGGCCCGAGGTAGTCCTCGAGCGGCTCGACCCCGTGGTCGAAGCAGGCGAACACCAGCCCGTTGCGACGCGCGACCGCGAGCTTTGTCAGCCCGTGGTCCTCGAGACGGAAATCGGCGGGCATGCCGCCGTCGATGCGCGTGCGCCCGTCCTCGATGCGCTTGACGCCGCGCCGGAACGGCAGCCCCTGCAGGTTGCCCTTCAGGTCGTAGTTCCACTGGTGATACGGGCAGGTGAAGTCCTTGACCCGCCCGAACGGCTGCTGGCAGAAGCGCACGCCGCGGTGCGCGCAGTGGTTCTCGACGACGTTGATCGAGCCGTCGGCGTCGCGCACGACGATCACCGAGCGCTCGCCGACGAAGGTGGTCTTGAAGTCGCCCGGCCCGGGGAGTTCGGCCTCGAGTGCGACGTAGCTCCAGTGCCGCCCGTAGAAGATGCGCTCGAGTTCGCGCGCGTGCAGCGCGGGATCGGTGTAGCGGCTGTACGGCACGCGGCTGGGATCGGGCGCAGCCGTGGCGTCGGGCACGGTGGCCCCGGTTTCGATCGGTGCGTTCATGGTCGGCGCCGGGTCATTGGACACCGCAGGGTACCGGCACGCACCGGCCGCGGCGACATCGCTGCCTTAATGTTCGGTATTGACGCTATCAATGACGGGAGACCCAGCGTGACGCCACTGCTCGAGGCGCTCGACCTGAACCTGCTGCGACTCGCGGCCGCGCTGCACGAGACCGGCAGCGTGACCGCGGCAGCGCGCAGGCTCGGGATCGGCCAGGCCGCGGCCAGCAATGCGCTCGCGCGGCTGCGGCGCGCCTGCGGCGGCGACCCGCTGTTCCTGCGCGCCGCCCAGGGCATGGCGGCCACGCCCCAGGGGGAGCGCATCGCGCGGGCCGCGAGCGCGGCACTCGCGACGGTGGCCGAGTCGATCGCCGGGCCCGAGTCCTTCGATCCGGCGCGCACCGCGCGCCGATTCACGCTGCGCATGACCGACATCGGCGAGCTGGTCTTCCTGCCGGCGCTGCTGGCCGAGCTGCGCGCGCACGCCCCGGGCGCCACGCTGCGTACCGTCGCCCTGTCCTCGGGCGACACGCCCGCGGCGCTCGCCCACGGCGAGGTGGACCTGGCGATCGGCTTCCTGCCGGAGCTGCGCGAAGGCTGGTACCAGCAGCGGCTCTTCGAGCAGCGCTACGTGGTCCTGCGGCGTACCGGCGCCGCCGGCGCCCTCGGCCGCGCCGCATTCCTGCGCGCCGAGCACCTGGCCATCGAGTCGCCGGGCACCGGCCACCGGATCGTCGAGCGGGCCCTGCGCGCGCAGGGCGTGCGCCGGCGCATCGTGCTGCAGGTGCCCGACTTCCTGGCCGCGGTCATGCTGGTGGCGCGCACCGACCTGCTGTGCACCGTGCCGGCCAAGCTCGCGCAGGCGGCCGCCGAGTCGCTCCCGGTACAATCGCTGCCGGTGCCCGTCGAGCTGCCCGGCTTCGCGATCCACCAGTACTGGCATCCGCGCGCGCACGCCGACGCCGCGGTCCGGTGGCTGCGCGAACGCATCGCCGAACGGTTCGCCGAGCCGCCCGCCACCCGCGGGCGCGCGCGCCGCGCCCCCGGAGCCTCCCGATGACCCGAAGACTGATCGTCGCCCTCACCGGCGCGTCCGGCGCCGTCTACGGCGTGCGCCTGCTGCAGGTGCTGCGCACGGTGCCCGACGTCGAGGTCCACCTGATGGTGACCCCCGCCGGCTGGATGAACGTCGAGCAGGAGCTCGGCATCGGCCGCCCCCAGGTCGAAGCGCTGGCGCACGTCGTGCACGCGGTCAAGGACGTGGGCGCGAGCGTCGCCTCGGGCTCATTCGCCACCGACGGGATGATCGTCGCGCCCTGCTCCATGCGCACCCTCGCCGCGATCGCGCACGGCCTGTCCGACAACCTGGTCGCGCGTGCGGCGGATGTCGTGCTCAAGGAGCGCCGCCGGCTGGTGCTGATGGTCCGCGAGACGCCGCTGAACCTCGCTCACCTGCGCAACATGGTCGCGGTGACCGAGATGGGCGGGGTGGTGTTCCCGCCGGTGCCGGCCTTCTACAACCGTCCGACGAGCGTCGACGAGCTGGTCGACCACACCGTCGGCCGCGTGCTCGACATGGTTGGCGTGCGCCAGACGCTCGCCCCCGAATGGCAGGGCATGACGCCCCGCCCCGCCGCAGGAGCCTGACCGTGCGCGAGCTCGAGCTGAAGTTCTCGCTGCCGCTGTCGATGCAGGACAGCCTGGCGCGAGAGGACCGCGACGACCGCATCGAGCGCGTCTGGTCCTGCTACTACGACACGCCCGACGGCGCGCTCGCGAGGGCGCGCACGGCCGTGCGCGTGCGCCGCAAGGGCGAGCAGTGGCTGCAGACCGTCAAGGCCGACGACGGCGATCGCTTCGACCGATTCGAGTGGGAGCGCCCGATCACCGGCAACCAGCCCGAGCGCGATGCGCTGCCGCCCGAAGACACGCCGCAGGGCGCGCTCGCGCACCGCACCTTCGCACAATGGCGGCCGCTGTTCGAGACCGACTTCGAGCGCCGCGCACGCGTGATCGCGCCGGCCCCGGGCCTGAAGGTCGAGCTGGCGCAGGACGTCGGCGAGGTGCGCTGCGCCGAGCACCGTACGCCGATCCGCGAGGTCGAGCTCGAATGCCTGGCCGGCTCGCGCGCCGCCTTCTTCGCCTGGGCGCTCGACTGGGCGCAGCGCGAGCAGGCCTGCCTGCTGATGCCGACCAAGAACGAGCGCGGGCTGCGTCTGGCGGCGCGGCTGCCGCTCGCGCCGCCGCCGGTGAAGGCCGCCGCGGTCACGCCGGATGCCGGCATGCCCACCGCGCTCGCCCTCGCCTCGGTGCTGCGCGCCTGCGTCTCGCATGCCTGCGCGAACCTCGAGCCCATCCTCGCCTCGGACGACCCCGAGGGGCCCCATCAGCTGCGCGTCGCGCTGCGCCGGCTGCGGGCGGCCCTGCGCTTCGCGGGACTGCGGGAGCAGGACGAGCGCTGGCTCGAGATCGACGCGGGCGCGAAGGCGATCGCCGACACCGCCGGCCGCGTCCGCGACCTCGACGTCTTCGAGACCGGCGCATTGCGCACGCTGCGCGAGCGCTTCCGGGGCGACGCCGCGATCGAGACGCTGTCGCGCAGCGTCGTCGATGCCCGCGAGGCCGCGCGCATGGACCTGCGGCGTCTGCTCGCCGGCCCGACGACGACCCGCTTCGTGCTGCGCACGCTCGCGATGACCGAGACGCTCGCCGACCGGACCGACATGGCCGCGTTCGGCGGGTTCTCGGCAGAACGCCTGCACGCGCTGCTCGCCCGCGTGCGCCGCCGCGCCCGTCGGGCCCATGACGCCGAGGGCTGGCACCGGACCCGCCTCGCGGTGAAGACGCTGCGGTATGCGCTGGACTTCGCCGCGCAGGCACTGCCGCGCGGCACCGGGGTCGAGCGTGCGCAGTCGCTGCTGGCGCGCTGGCAGGAACGGCTCGGCACCGGGCAGGACTTCGCCGCGTCGCGCGAGGTCGCGGCCGCCGCGCTGTCGCGACCGGGCGTGCCCGACGAGGCGGCGGTCAGGGCCCTGGCGCTGATCGACGGCTGGCACGCCTTCGCGCCGGCCAGCGCGGGCGAACCCCGGCGTCTCGCCCGCCGGATGCTGCGCGAGCTGCGCGACGCCTTGCGTCCGGCGGCGCCCAGGGCTGCGCGCGGACCGTCGTCCGGTGCTCCCGGCGAGGAGACACTCGCGGTGCCGGGCGCGGCGTCCGGCGAGATGACGGACGATCCGCGAGCCGACGCGCCGGACGACGCGCCAGACGACGCGCCGGACGACGCACCGGACGATGCACCGGACGACCCGCAGGTCGACGCACCGGACGACGCACCGGACGACCCGCAGGTCGATGCACCTGACGACGCACCGGACGACCCGCAGGACGACGCAGGCACCCGCGGGCGACCGCCTCGCGACCCCGTGCAATAATCGATGCCTTCCCCCTGATCACCGCGGAGGCCCGCCCCGATGAAGATCCTCGTCGCGATCGACGGCTCGAAGAACTCGCTGCGCGCGCTCAAGTACGCGATCAAGCTCTGCGCGAAGCTGTCCGAGCCCTCTGAGCTGCTGCTGGTCAATGCGCACGATGACGTCGCGCTGCGCGGGGCGAGCCAGTTCGTCGGCAAGGAGGCGGTCCGCAGCTACCTCGCCGACCTGGCGAGCGGCGAGCTCGCCGACGCGGTCGCGGCCGCGGAGAAGTCGAAGCTCCCGTTCAAGACCCGTGCCCTGCGCGGCCAGGTCGCACAGTCGATCGCGAAGGCCGCTGCCGACGAGGGCTGCGACCTGATCGTGCTCGGCTCCAAGGGCCGCACCGCCCTCAAGGACCTGCTGATCGGCTCGGTCGCCCAGCGCGTCGCCTCGCTCGCCGAGGCGCCGGTGACGCTGGTCAAGTGACACCGATCCATTGACGGCGGCGCGCGCCGCCCGAGGAGCACCGCGATGAGACTGCTGCTGGGATGGGCGATCAACGCCGGCGTCCTGCTGCTGCTGCCCTATCTGCTGCCTGCGGTCCACGTCGAGGACTTCTGGACCGCGCTGCTGGTGGCCCTTGTCCTGGGCCTGCTCAACGCGATCGTGCGCCCCGTGCTGGTCCTGCTCACGCTGCCGATCACGGTGCTGACGCTCGGGCTGTTCCTGTTCGTCATCAACGGGCTCACGTTCTGGCTCGTCGCGCGGATGCTCGACGGCTTCACGGTCACAGGCTTCTGGTGGGCCGTGCTGGCAGCACTGCTCTACAGCGTCATCAGCTCGTTCGTGTCGTCGGCGCTGCTGCGCCGCGACGCCTGAGTCAGCGGACCGTCGAGAAGACGTCGTCGGCCTCGGCGAGCAGCCGCTCGCGCACGTAGAGGCTCAGCGACAGCCGCAGCGTGGTCTCCACCTCGACGAACTGCAGCCCGAGCAGCGTCGCCTCGACGCCGGGCCGCGGGTCGGGCGCCGACGAGCGGATGATCGCCTTGACCTGGACCGTGACCGGTTCGCCGTACAGCTGGATGCGCACCGACAGGGTGATCGTGTCGATGCCGGCCGGCAGCGGGCGCTCGATGGCGACCTGCGCGCCCTGCTCGCTCAGGTCGCCGGTGAAGCCCGCGCGCAGCGCGTTGTCGGAGGTACCGTAGCGCAGCGAGCACGGCAGCGTGATCAGCGCACGCCTCACGCCGCGCACCGTCTCGCGCCGGCGCTGCTCGAGCACGGGCAGCGACAGCTCCAGGCCGGGCGCCTCGCCCAGCACCACCCGCAGGACCGTGCTGTCGAAGGCGCTGACCACCGCCCCGTCGAAGGTCGACACGTTGAAGGCCTCGCCCTCCTTCACGAAGATCAGGCGCCCGTCGTCGGCGGGATGCCCCACCAGGAACCGGGAGCGGCTCATCAGACCGATCAGCCGCACGTCCCAGCGGCGCCCGCCCGAAGCCAGGCGCAGCACAGGCCGCCGGTCGTTGACCGGCTGGCGCTTCCAGGAGAACACGGGCTTTCGGGCGAGGGGGTTCATGCGGTCCAGCGGCTAAGCGTGAATGATACGTGCAAGAGTTCACGCAGGGCGGCCGACGAACGGAGGAGAATCCATTTCAGACGGCGGCCCCGGGCCGACGAACGGAGAGCGAGATGATCAAGTTCAACGCTGCACCCGAGTTCGACTTTGACGAATGGTCGACCCTGCACCAGCGCGACCCGGAGGCCTTCGAGGCCCGTCGACGCGCGCTGCTCGCGATCGAGGTGGCGCGCGGCGGCAGCCATGCCCCCGCCGCCAAGGCGATGCTCGAGCGGCTCGAGGCCCAGCTCGAGGGCAAGAGCGACGCCGAGCGGGCCCGCCTGTCGCTGCTCGCGATGGTCGCCTCGGCCAAGCAGATGACCGAGCGGCTCGACGACCTGGCCGCCCGCCTTCGCGAGCGCGCCGAGCTGCAGAACCGACTGCCGCGCGCCTGATCGCACGGCCCGCGCGGCGCGACGCACCTGACCGCCAGGTTCGTCGCACCGCGCGGGTGACCGGCGTCGCGCATCAGCGCGCCGCCTCCGGCAGGGGGACGTCGACCCGGGTGGTCGAACCGCTCTCCCCCGGAAACGCCGAGAACACCGCCGTCGCGAGCCCCGGCATCAGCCGGGGCAGCGACTCGGTCGGCGCATACGCCGCTGCCCGCGACTCCCAGACCTTGCGCCCCGGCGGCGCCTCGGCGCGCACGTCGAACAGGTCGACGCGCAGCTCGTGCCTCACCACCGTCTCGTCCCGGACGACCGGCATCGGCGGCATCCCCCACAGCGGGTCGTAGCGCCAGTACGGCGCCCCCGGGCGCGCAAGCCAGGGCCCCGGCCCGAACCCGTATCCCGGCATGGCCATCGGCCAGTAGCTGTCGGTGAAGCGGCGGACCTCGCTGCTCGCGACATAGGCGAATTCGACCTGGAAGCGCGCGACGGCCGCCGGCGCCTCGACGAACCCGAGCGCGAGCAGCCGCTCGCGCAGCAGCCCCTCGTAGCTGCGGTGCTCCAGCGTCCCGCTGGCGGGCGCCGCCGTGCGGATCGCGAAGCTCATCGGCTCGGCAGGCTGCCAGGCGTGGAACCGCAGGACCTCGCTGCGCATCACGGGCGCAGAGGCGCAGGCAGCGAGGCCGGCGGCCATCACGGCAAGCAGGCCCCGGCGCAGGAGCGCCATGAACCGTGCAGCCGGCGGGTGCATCGCGGATGGTGTGTTCATCGGCATGCCTGCGTCGGGCGGCCGCGACGCCCGCCCGGGCGACGCGCCGCTGCGGTAGTGGTGCCCCCGGCAGGATTCGAACCCGCGACCTTCGGTTTACAAAACCGCTGCTCTACCGACTGAGCTACAAGGGCATGTCTGCGTGTCACGCATTCTAGGCCGGCGCGATGCCGGCTGCAGGACGCTACTTGATCCGGGTGAGGCGCGGGCGGCCGGGCTTCGGCGAGCCGCCGTCCGGCGCCGGGCCGTCTGGCGGCGGGGCGTCCGGATCGGGCCTGTCGCTCGCCCCGTCGGCGCCGCTCGGGGCGGGCCCGGGCGGCGCCCCGAGGTCGAGCACCGGCGCCAGCGCGGGCGCCAGGGCGAGCGGCCTCGGCGCGGGCGAGGGCGCGGCGCCCGGGGCCGGCCGGGCATCATCGGGTTCGCTCACCGCCATCGCCTTGGGCACGTCGAACGCCATGCCGTGCCCGTTCTCGCGTGCGTAGATCGCCGAGACGTTCTCGATCGGGATCGACAGCTCGCGCGCGGCCCCGCCGAAGCGGGCCTGGAACGCGATCACGTCGTTGCCCAGCGACAGCCGGTTGGTCGCCATCGGCGAGACGTTCAGCACGATCTCGCCGGCCTTCACATGTTCGCGCGGCACTTGCGTGCGCTCGTCGACGGCCACCGCCAGGTAAGGCGTGTAGCCGTTGTCGTTGCACCACTCGTAGATCGCGCGGATCAGGTAGGGCTTCGTCGAGGTCTCGGCCATCGCGCGCTCCTGCGCCGCGTCAGCGGCGCATCACCTTCTCGGAGGGCGTCAGCGCCTCGATGTAGGCCGGGCGCGAGAAGATCCGCTCGGCATACTTCATCAGCGGCGCCGCGGTCTTGGGCATCTCGATGGCGTAGTGGTCCAGGCGCCAGAGCAGCGGCGCGATCGCGACGTCGAGCATCGAGAAGTCCTCGCCGAGCATGAACTTGTTCTTCATGAAGATCGGCGTGAGCTGCGTCAGGCGGTCTCGGATCTGCTGGCGCGCGCGCTCCATCAGCTTCGAGCTGTCCTTGGTGTGGTCCCGACGCTCGAGCTGCTGCACGTGGACGAACAGCTCGCGCTCGAAGTTGAACAGGAACAGCCGCGCGCGCGCGCGCATCACCGGGTCCGCCGGCATCAGCTGCGGATGCGGGAAGCGCTCGTCGATGTACTCGTTGATGATGTTCGATTCGTACAGGATCAGGTCCCGCTCGACCAGGATCGGGACCTGGCCGTACGGGTTCATGATCGAGATGTCTTCGGGCTTGTTGTAGAGATCCACGTCGCGGATCTCGAAGTCCATGCCCTTCTCGAACAGCACGAAGCGGCAGCGTTGGCTGAATGGGCAGGTGGTGCCCGAATACAGGACCATCATGGGCTTCGCTCCTCAGTACCGGACGAGGGGTCCGGTCGTCGCGCCGCGCGCGAGCGCGGCAGGGTATCCAAAAAAACGTAAAGGGTGAGCCGCATGCGGCTCACCCTGCGTGACGGTGCGCGGTCGCGCTACTTGATGTCTTTCCAGTACTCGCGGTTCAGCCACCAGGCCAGCACGGTGAAACAGGCGAGGAACAGCAGCACCCACGTGCCCAGCCGGGTCCGCGTCTTGGCCGACGGGTCCGACACGTACGTCAGGAAGGCGACCAGATCGGCGATCTGCTCGTCGTACTGCGCCTGGGTCAGCTTGCCGCCGACGGCCGGAGTCAGCTTGACGGTGCTGCCCTCGTGCGGATGCCCCGACTCGATCTTCTCGACCTTCTCGGTGCGCTGGCCGCTCGGGTCGAAGCTGACGACGGTCTTGGTGAAGCCGTGACCCTTGCCGCTCTCGCCCTTGTCGGCGCGGATCTCCTCGATGGTCACGCCGCGCGTGCCCTGCATCTCGAAGAGCACGTGCGGCATGCCGACGTTCGGGAACACCGCGTTGTTCCAGCCGGTGGCCCGGGTCGAATCCCGGTAATAACTGCGCAGGTAGGTGTACAGCCAGTCCGAGCCGGTGCCGTCGTGCGAGGAACGCGCACGCGCCGTGACCGACAGGTCGGGCGGCAGCGCACCGAACCACTCCTTGGCATCCGACGGCGCCATCGCGATCTTCATCGGATCACCCACCCGGGAGCCGGTGAACATGAGGTTGTCGCGGATCTGCGCTTCGGTCAGGCCGAGGTCGGTCAGCCGGTTGTAGCGCATCAGGCTCGCGCTGTGGCAGCCGAGGCAGTAGTTGGTGAACAGCTTGGCGCCGTTCTGCAGGCCGGCCTGGTCGGTCAGCTTCACGGTCGGGAACCGGTCGAGCGGGTAGCCGCCGCCGGCCGCCTGCGAGGCGAGGGGCGCCAGGGCCAGCGCGGCCGCGGCCAGTGCCGGGGCCAGCCGGGCGACGATTCGGGAGATCCAGTGGTTCATGGCGGAAGGTCCTGTGCGGTCGGGGCTCGGCTCAGTGCGGGGCGAAGGTGATTCGCTCGGGCACCGGCTTGGGATCGCCCATCGCGCTCCACCAGGGCATGAACAGGAAGAAACCGAAGTACAGCAGCGTGCCGGCCTGGGAGATCCGCTCGCCGATCGCCGACGGCGCCTGCACGCCGAAGTAGCCGAGGATCACGAAGTTCACGACGAACACCGCGTAGACCAGCTTGTGCCAGTCGGGCCGGTAGCGGATCGACTTGACCGGGCTGTTGTCGATCCAGGGCAGCGCGAAGAAGATCATCACCGAGGCGCCCATGGCGACCACGCCCCAGAACTTCGCGTCGAAGAGGAAGAAGCCGACGACCATCGCGCCGACCGCCGCCGTGGCGATCAGCTTCGACAGGGCTTTCGTGCCGCTCATCCACACGATGGCGAGATAGACCAGCAGGAACGGCACCAGGCCCCAGGTCAGGAACTCGCCGGTGATGGCCCGCAGGATCGAGTAGTACGGCGTGAAGTACCAGACCGGCGCGATGTGCGCAGGGGTCTTGAGCGGGTCGGCCGGAATGAAGTTGTTGAACTCCAGGAAGTAGCCGCCCATCTCGGGGGCGAGGAAGACCACCGCCGAGAAGATCATCAGGAACACCGACACCCCGAGGATGTCGTGCACGGTGTAGTACGGATGGAACGGGATGCCGTCGAGCGGGCGGCCTTCCTGGTCCTTGAACTTCTTGATCTCGACGCCGTCGGGGTTGTTCGAGCCGACCTCGTGCAGCGCCAGGATGTGCGCGGCCACCAGACCGAGCAGCACCAGCGGGATCGCGATGACGTGGAACGCGAAGAAGCGGTTCAGCGTCGCGTCGCCGACCACGTAGTCGCCGCGGATCCAGACCGACAGCTCCGGGCCGATGAAGGGAATCGCCGAGAACAGGTTCACGATGACCTGCGCGCCCCAGTACGACATCTGGCCCCAGGGGAGCAGGTAGCCGAAGAACGCCTCGGCCATCAGGACCAGGAAGATCAGGCAGCCGAAGATCCAGATCAGCTCGCGCGGCTTGCGGTACGAGCCGTAGATCAGGCCGCGGAACATGTGCAGGTAGACGACCACGAAGAACGCCGAGGCGCCGGTCGAGTGCATGTAGCGCACCAGCCAGCCCCAGGGCACGTCCCGCATGATGTACTCGACCGACTCGAACGCGCGGGCCGCGTCGGGCTTGTAGTGCATCGTCAGGAAGATGCCGGTCACGATCTGGATGACCAGCACCAGCATCGCGAGCGAGCCGAAGAAGTACCAGAAGTTGAAGTTCTTCGGAGCGTAGTACTCCGACAGGTGCGCCTTGTAGTTGGCCGTCAGCGGGAAGCGCTGATCGATCCAGCCCAGGAGGCCAGTGGTGTCTATCTTCTTTTCGGCTGCCATCGGATGCTCCTCGCCAGACTGCTCGAGAACGGTGATGCGGGTTGTACGTGCGTGCGGTGGATGACGCTCGGATCGGCCGCGGGTTGCACCCGCGGACCGCCTTTCGTCAGGCCTTCTTGTCTTCGCCGATCAGCAGACGGGTATCGGAGAGGTAGGTGTGCGGCGGAACGTCGAGATTGGCGTTGGCCGGCTTGTTCTTGAACACCCGTCCGGCCATGTCGAAGGTCGAGCCGTGGCAGGGGCACAGGAAGCCACCCTGCCAGTCGTCGGGCAGCGAGGGCTGGGCGCCGGGCTGGAACTTGTCGGACGGCGAGCAGCCCAGATGCGAGCAGATGCCCACGACCACCAGGTATTCGGGCTTGATCGAGCGGGCCGCGTTCTTCGCGTAGGGCGGCGTCGGGATCTGGTAGGACTTCTCGGAGTTCGGGTCCAGCAGCTGCGACTCGACCTTCTTCAGGCCCTCGAGCATCTCGGGCGTGCGGCGGACGATCCACACCGGATTGCCGCGCCACTCCACGCGACGCAGTTCGCCCGGCGCCATGCCGGCGATGTCGGCCTCGACCGGCGCACCGGCGGCCTTGGCCCGCTCGGAGGGCTGGAAGGTGCTGACGAAGGGGATCAGGCAGGCGGCGCCGCCGACTGCGCCCACGGCGCCGGTGACGGCGATCGCGTTGCGGCGCGAGGGGTCCAGGGACGACGGGGGCGTGAACGACACGCTGCTCGAGGATTGATCAGCCATTGAAACCTCGGTGAGGGGTCGGGGATGGCGAACTCGGCCGCCCCCGGACGACAACCCGAGATTCTAGCTTATTGCGCCGCAACGGCGAAAGCGCGGGGACATGCACCGGGTCCGTGCATCGCGGGCCGCAACGCCGGGCGACGGTACGACCGGAGCGCCGGGCGCACATTGCCCGGCACGTTGCCGATCGTGCCGGGGCCGATCGCGCCGCGAACGTGTCGACATGGTGGCCGGAAGTGCATCGGTCAGCGATTCCGCAACGCTCGGACACGTTCTGCGCACCCCGGTGCGAGCATCGGGCAGGGGTCGCATGCTACGTTCCGACAGCCGCGGGCAACGATCCCGCGCGTCCTTTTTCCATACACAAGACGGGGAACCTGAAGATGAGCCTGCTGTCCGAGTTTCGCGAGTTTGCAGTCAAGGGGAATGCGTTCGACCTGGCGGTCGGCGTGATCATCGGCGCGGCCTTCGGCAAGATCGTCGACTCGATGGTCGGTGACTTGATCATGCCGTTCGTCTCGGCGCTGGTCGGCGGGAAGGTCGACTTCTCAAACATGTACTTGCTGCTCGGCACGCTTCCCGACGGCATCGCGAACAACCTCGACGCGATCAAGAAGGCCGGCGTGCCGGTGTTCGCCTACGGCAGCTTCCTCACCATCCTGATCAACTTCATCCTGCTGGCCTTCGTGATCTTCATGCTGGTCCGCTACCTCGGCCGCTTGAAGGCGAAGTTCGTCGCCGAGGAAGCGGCGGCGCCGCCGGCGCCCCCGCCGGCCGCCGAAGTGCTGCTGGCCGAGATCCGCGACGAGCTCAAGCGCCGCCCGGCCTGAGCGCTCGGGCCGACCCGCCCCGGCTCAGACCGGGTTCGGGTCGTCCACGAAGTCCACCTCGATCCCGAAGCGCGCGGCCACGGCCGCACCCAGCGCCAGCACGCCGAAGCGCTCGGTTGCATGGTGGCCGGCGGCGACGTAGACGACGCCGGCCTCGCGAGCCAGATGGGTGGTGCGTTCGGCGATCTCGCCGCTGACGAACGCATCCGCGCCGGCATCGATCGCCTGCTGCAGCATGTCCTGCGCGGCGCCGGTGCACCAGGCGACGCGCCGGATCGGGCGCCGCAGGTCGCCCACCAGCAGCGGCGCCCGGTCGAGCGCCCCACGCAGCCGCTCGCCGAGCGCCTCGGCACCGATCGGGGCCGGCAGCTCGGCGATCCGCAGCAGGCCGTCCCGCCCGAAGGCCTCGCCGTCCGGCCAGCCGAGCCGCCGCGCGAGCTGCACGTTGTTGCCCAGCTCGGGGTGCACGTCCAGCGGCAGGTGGTAGGCGTACAGCCCGATGCCGTGCGACAGCAGCGTCGCGAGCCGTTCGCGCTTGACCGCGACCACGCGGGGATCCTCGCCGCGCCAGAACCAGCCGTGATGGACGAGGATCGCCTGCGCGCCGCGCGCGGCCGCCGCCTTCACCAGCGCGAGGCTCGCGGTGACCCCGGTGACCATGCGCCGCACGTCGGCATCGCCTTCCACCTGCAGGCCGTTCGGGCAATAATCGTCGAAGCGCCGTGCCTCGAGCAGCCCGTCGAGCCACGCGGCGAGATCCGCGCGCGACACCGATCGCGCCGCACCCAGACCGCCCCGCAGCCCTCCGTCCTCGTTCGCGTTCATGCTCAAGAAGCTCTGGTTGACGTTCGCCCAGGCGGTGACGGTCGGGCTCGCCGGTGTCTTCGTCGTCGCGACGCTGAGACCCGAGTGGCTGCCCGAGCGGCTCGCGCAGCCCGCCCCGATCCCTTCGCCGGTCCGCGAGGCTCCGGCCCCCGGGGCCGCCGCCGGCGCGCCGACCGCGTCGATTCTGTCATACGCCGAAGCGGCCCGCCGTGCGACGCCCACCGTGGTCAACGTCTTCACGACCAAGGAGACCCGCGCGGCCCCCGATCATCCGTTCTTCAGCGACCCGCTGTTCCGCCGCTTCTTCGGCGACCAGCAGCGCCGCCAGCAGACCTCGAGCCTCGGCTCGGGCGTGGTGGTCGGCGACGACGGCACGATCCTCACCAACCATCACGTCGTGGACGGCGCCGACGGCATCGAGGTGCTGCTGGCCGACGGCCGCCGCGCCAAGGCCAAGCTCGTCGGCTCCGACCCCGAGACCGACCTCGCGGTGCTGCGCATCGATCTGCCCGGCGTGCCCTCGATCGTGCTGGCCGACTCGGACAACGCGAAGATCGGCGACGTGGTGCTCGCGATCGGCAATCCGTTCGGCGTCGGGCAGACGGTCACGATGGGCATCGTCTCGGCGCTCGGCCGCACGCAGCTCGGCATCAATACCTTCGAGAACTTCATCCAGACCGATGCGGCGATCAACCCGGGCAACTCGGGCGGCGCGCTGGTCGATACCGAAGGCCGGCTGCTCGGCATCAATACCGCGATCTACTCGCGCAGCGGCGGCTCGCTCGGCATCGGCTTCGCGATCCCGACCTCGACCGCGCGCAATGTCATGGAGCAGATCGTGCGCAACGGCGCGGTCGTGCGCGGCTACATCGGGGTCGAGCCCCAGGACGTCACGCCCGAACTCGCCCAGGCGTTCAAGCTGCCGCGCAAGGATGGCGCGATCATCGCCGGGGTGATGAAGGGCGGCCCGGCCGACAAGGCGGGCGTGCGCACCGGGGACATCCTGATCGAGGTCGAAGGCCGATCGGTCACGAACACGGCGACGATGCTCAACGTCATCGCCCAGCTGCAGCCGGGCACCACCGGCCGGTTCACGTTCGTGCGCGACGGCCGCGACACGGTGCTGCCGATCACCGTCGGGCGCCGGCCCAAGCCGGGCCAGTAGGCGCGGGGCTGTAGGGTCGGGTCAGTAGGCGCGGGGCGGTCGGCGCCGGGCGGCGCGCGGGCCCCGGACGCTCAGCCCTGCTGCAGCAGCAGGCCGGCCGGCGTGACCGTGCCGGCGAGGCGCGTCGCGCGACGCGAGAACACGAAGTCGTCGAGCGCGTCGTCGGGCGCGAGGCCGCCCTCGTTCGTCAGCAGCAGCAGTTCGCCCGGCGCCCCGGGTGCGAGGCCGGGACGGTCCGAGCCGAGCGACAGCCGTCCGCCGGCCACCGCGCGGCGCCACAGCGCCGTGCCCGGATGCGGGCAGTCGGCGTCGACCAGCACCGCCCTCGCCTGCCGGCGCAGCCGCGCCTGGTACTCGAGCCAGCGAAGCTCCTCGGCCGCGTCGGTGCCGACGTTGCTGTCGCTGCCGACCGACAGCCGTCCGCCGGCGGCGAACCAGTCCTCGATCGGAAAGAAGCCGTCGCCGAGGTTGGCCTCGGTGGTGGTGCACACGCACACGGTGGCGCCGCGCGTGCGGACCTCGCGCAGCTCGGAGGCCGTCGCATGGGTGGCGTGGACCAGCGTCCAGCGGTGATCGACCGCGGCGTGCTCGCACAGCCAGGCGATCGGAGTCTGGCCGAGCGCGGCACGCGCGTCGCGGACCTCGGCAGGCTGCTCGGAGACGTGGATGTGGACCGGGCAGTCGGGCATCAGCGCCTCGCGCAGCTCCAGCAGCCAGCGCAGGTCCTCGGGGTCGCAGGCGCGCAGCGAGTGCGGCGCGAGACCGATCCTCAGCATGCCGCGCGACGCCGGATCGGCGGCCTGCCCGAGCAGCGCCTCGATCAGGCGGCGGTAGTCGTCGCGGGCGAGCGCGAAGCGCGCCTGGCGCGGCCCGAGCTCGGCGCGTCCGAAGCCGCCCCAGCGGTAGAGCACCGGCAGCAGCAGCAGCGAGATGCCGGCGGCGGCGGCGGCACGGACCAGCGCCTGCGCCGACTCGAGCGCGGTCGCGAGCGAGGCGCGCCGGCCGGGCTCGCCGCCCAGCCGGTGCAGGTAGTGGAACTCGGCGACCGAGGTGTAGCCGGCAGCCCTGAGGCGGCGGTAGAGCGTGGTGGCCGTGCGCTCGAGGCCGGCGGCGTCGAGCGTGGCCAGCGAGCCGTACATGCGCTCGCGCCAGGTCCAGAACGAGTCGCCGTGGCCGCCGGCGCGCTCGGCCATGCCCGCGATGCCGTGCTGGAACGCATGGCAGTGCGCATCGGGCAGGCCGGGCACGACGAGGTCCGCGATCGCGTCGGCGGGCGTCGCCGCATCGCGACACGCGGTCCCGAGGAGCTTGGTGAGCGGATCGGCCGGCACGGCGGCAGCGGGGGCGTCGTCGATCGACGCGATGCGTCCGTCCTCGCCGACGTGCAGGCGCACGTGCGGACGCCATCCCGACTCGGTGAGCGCCCAGCGGGCGTCGATGCGGATCATCGGCACTATGATACGGAGATGGCAGGGAAAGCCGAAACATGAAGGTCGACGCCGTCATCGAGCACTGCCACGCGGCGACGATGGCCGGCGGCGGGCTCGGCGAGGTCCGGGACGCGCTCGTCGCGCTCTCCGAGGGGCGCATCGCGTGGGTCGGCCCGCGCGCCGAGGCGCCGCGCTTCGAGGCTGCCGCGGGGGACGGTGCCCCGCCCGCCCACGACGCGCGAGGCGGCTGGCTGACACCCGGACTGGTCGATGCGCACACCCACCTCGTCTACGCCGGCGACCGCGCCCACGAGTTCGAGATGCGGCTCGAAGGCGCGAGCTACGAGGACGTCGCGCGGGCCGGCGGCGGCATCCTGTCGACGGTGCGCGCGACCCGCGCCGCCGACGAGGCGACGCTCGTGCTGGCGGCGTCGAAGCGCCTCGAGCGACTGCTCGCCGAGGGCGTGACCACCGTCGAGATCAAGTCGGGCTACGGCCTCGACGCCGACACCGAGCTGCGGATGCTGCGGGTCGCGCGCGCGCTCGGCACCGCGCACGGCGTGCGCGTCGCGACCACGCTGCTCGCCGCGCACGCGCTGCCGCCCGAGTACGCGGGCCGGGCCGACGACTACATCGACGCGATCGTCTCGGACTGGCTGCCGCGCGCAGCACGCGAGGGCCTGGCCGACGCGGTCGACGCGTTCTGCGAGCGGATCGCGTTCAGCCCCGCGCAGTGCGCCCGCGTGTTCGACGCCGGGCGCGCGCTCGGCCTGCCGGTCAAGCTGCACGCCGATCAGCTCTCCGACCTCGGCGGCGCCGCACTGGCCGCGAGCCATGGCGCGCTGTCGGCCGACCACCTCGAATGGACCGACGAGGCCGGCGTGGCCGCGATGGCGGCGGCCGGCACGGTGGCGATGCTGCTGCCGGGCGCGTTCTACTTCCTGCGCGAGACCCGGCTGCCCCCGGTCGACGCGCTGCGCAGGCACCGCGTCCCGATCGCGATCGCCACCGACTGCAATCCCGGCTCCTCGCCGCTCGTCTCGCCGCTGCTCGCGATGAACATGGCCTGCACGCTGTTCCGGCTCACGCCCACCGAAGCGCTCGCCGGCCTCACCGTGCACGCGGCCCGCGCGCTCGGGCTGCACCGCGAGCTGGGCACGATCGAGCCGGGACGGCGGGCCGACCTGGCCCTGTGGGACATCGGGCGCCCGGCCGAGCTCGCCTGCGCGATGGGCGCCGCGCCGCTCGTCAAGCGCTGGCAGGGCGGGCGTTGAGCGCGCAGCCGCGAGCCGACGACGGGCCGGCCCGGCCGATCGGGCTCGAGGCGGTCTGGCAGCACGCGCCGCTCGGCATGGCGCTGATCGATGCCGACCTGCGCTTCGTGGCCATCAACGAGCGGCTCGCCGAGATCAACGGCGCGTCGGTCGAGGTGCACCTCGGCCGCAGCATGCGCGAGATGGTGCCCGACCTGACCGCGCAGGGCGAGGCGATGCTGCGCCGCGTGATCGAGACCGGCGAGCCGCTGCACGACATCGAGATCGTCGGCGAGACGCCGGCGCAGCCCGGCGTGCGGCGCGTGTGGGTCGAGCAGTTCGTGCCGATGCGCGATGCGCGCGGGGACGTGGTGTCGGTCAGCGTCGTCGCGACCGAGGTCACGGCCGAGCGGCGTGCCCAGGCCGAGCGTGCGCACGCCGAGGCGAAGCGGCGCGAGAGCGAGGCGCAGCTGGCGCTGGCGCTCGAGGCCGGGCAGCTCGGCTTCTGGGACCTTCACCTCCCCAGCGGGCGCGCCACCTACGGCGGGCAGTGGGCGGCGATGCTCGGCCACGAGCCGGCGGAGCTGCCCCCGCACATCGACGCCTGGCGCGAGCGCGTGCATCCAGAGGACCTGGAGCGGGCGAGCGCCCTGCTGGAGGCTCACATCGACGGCCACACGCCGCTCTACGAGTGCGAGCACCGGCTGCGCGACCGGCAGGGCGACTGGGTCTGGGTGCTCGCCCGCGGCCGCGTCGTCGAGCGCGACGCGAATCGGCGCGCGGTCCGCGTCGTCGGCACTCACCTCGACGTCACCGAGCTGCGCTCGGCGATCGAGGCGCTGCACGAGACCGACCGGCGCAAGGACGAGTTCCTCGCGATGCTCGGCCACGAGCTGCGCAACCCGCTCGCCGGGCTGACCAACGCGGTGCGGGTGCTGGCGGACGACGCATCGCTCGCCGACGCGAGCCGGCAGGCGGCCGCGATCGCGCGGCGCCAGCTCCGGCAGCTGCGTCGGCTGGTCGACGACCTGCTCGACGTGTCCCGGATCACGCACGGCCACATCGAGCTGCTGGTGGAGACGGTGACCGCCGAGTCCGCACTCGGGGCGGCCGTCGACGGCGTGCGCACGACCAGCGATGCCCGCGGCCACCGCCTGGTGCTGGAGCCGCCGCTGCCGTCGCTCGCGATCCGCGCCGACCGGGCCCGGCTCGCGCAGATCCTCGACAACCTGCTGCACAACGCCTGCAAGTACACGCCGCCCGGCGGCACGATCACCGTGTCGGCCCGCAGCGAGGGGGCGTTCGTGGCGCTGCGGGTCGCCGACACCGGCATCGGCCTAGACGCCGACGCCCTCGGGCGGGTGTTCGAGCCGTTCACGCAGGTC
>JAPLQE010000079.1 GCA_026399835.1 Burkholderiales bacterium
GAAGGAGTCGATGCTCTTGGCGAGCATCGCCTGCGCGCCGAGCGGCGCGGCCGGGATGGTCTGCAGCTCGCACTTGATGCCGGCCTTCTCGCAGTAGCCCTTGGCGATCGCGACGCGGATCAGCATGTTGCCCAGGCCGGGGTAGTCCTGGAACTTGACCGACTCGCCCTTGCCCTGCGCGGCGGCCGGAGCGGGGGTGGCCAGCAGGCCGAGGGTCGCGGCCAGGGCGGCTGCAGTCGACGCGAGGAACCGGGTCATGGTCTGTCTCCGTGGTGTCGTTGCGGCCGTCGTTCGTGCGACGGCTCGGATGCGGGGCGGCCCGCGAAAGGCGGGTCTCAGTGGTCGAACACGATGACGCTGCGGGCGATGCCGCCGCGCTTGAGGGCGTCGAAGCCATCGTTGATGCGCTCGAGCGGGATCCGCGCCGAGACCATCTCGTCGAGCTTGAGGCGCCCCTGCAGGTAGAACTCGATCAGGCGCGGCATGTCGGTGCGGAAGCGGTTCGAGCCCATCATCGAGCCCTGGATGCGGCGCTCGCGCAGGAAGTCGAAGCCGTGCAGCTCGATCTTCGTGCCGATCGGGATCATGCCGACGATGGTCGCGGTGCCGCCCGGGCGCAGGCAGCCGAACGACTGCTCGGCGGTCTCCTTCAGGCCGATGCACTCGAAGGCGTACTGCACGCCGCCGCCGGTGAGCGCCTGGATCTGCTTGACGGTGTCGCCGGCGGACGCGTCGACGATGTCGGTCGCGCCGAAGGCGCGCGCGAGGTCGAACTTGAACGGATCGCGGTCGACGGCGATGATCCGCGCCGCGCCGGCCAGGACCGCGGCGTTGATCGCCGACAGACCGATGCCCCCGGCGCCGAAGACCGCCACCGTCGAGCCGGGCTCCACGCGCGCGGTGTGCACCACCGCGCCGTAGCCGGTGACCACGCCGCAGCCGATCAGCGCGGCGAGGTCGAGCGGCATGTCCTCGCGGACCTTCACCAGCGCGTGCTCGTGCACCACCATTTGCTCGGCGAAGGCCGACAGGTTCAGGAACTGGTTGAGGTGCGCGCCCTTCCAGGCGAGACGCTTCGCGACGCCCGGGGCCATCTTCACCTCCGGGTCCTGGCAGATGGACATGCGCCCGCTCAGGCAGAACTCGCAGTGCCCGCAGAACACCGACAGGCAGCTGATGACGCGGTCTCCAGGCTTGACGTAGGTGACGTCCTCGCCGACCGCCTCGACGATGCCGGCCGCCTCGTGGCCGAGCACCACCGGCACCGGCGTGGGGTACGAGCCTTCGATGAAGTGCAGGTCGCTGTGGCACAGACCGGCGGCCGCGGTGCGCACCAGCACCTCGCGTCGCTTCGGCTTCTCGATGGCCACCTGCTCGATGGTCATCGGCTGGCGCGGGGCGTGCAGCACGGCGGCTTTCAACGGGGTCTCCTCGTCCGTGACGCCGGCCGGCCGGGCGTCGCGTCCGGGCTTGCGTCGAGTAATTCGCGTGAATTACAGTCTGATCGCCCGC
>JAPLQE010000059.1 GCA_026399835.1 Burkholderiales bacterium
GGAGTCGGAGGCCACCACCGCCCAGCCGCGGGCGGCGAAGAACGCGGCCACTGCCAGCGTCTCGCGGTCGTCGGGTGTCGTCATCGAGCGGTTGCGGTCGAGGTCGGTGCCGCGCGAGTACGACAGCAGCGGATACGGGCCCGGGCAGCCCGTGCCGCCCGGCAGCATCACCGCACCGGACGCGTTGGTCGGCTCGCCCTTGGGGCCGGTCGTCGGATGGAAGATCGCATGCAGGGTCACGTCGCAGCGCACGGACCCGAGCTGCGCGGTCCATCCCTGCGCGACGGCGGCGGCTTCGAGCGTCGCCTTGGGCAGCGGCGCGACCACCGAGGTGTCGATCAGCCAGGCGGGCTGCGGCGGGGCGACCTGGGTCACGCCACCGACCGCGATCGGCGGCGGGGCGCTCGCGGCGGGCGGCGCTGCGGGTTCGTCGTCATGGCCGCAGGCGGCGACGAGGATCGCGAGGCAGATGGCGACGACGGAGGCGGGTCGGGGCGCACGGACGCGTCTCGGGGCCGCGGCGACGTCGGGAGCCGGGATGAGGCGGCGATCTCGGTTCATCGCACGAGTGTGCCGCGGGCAGGCCGGCTTCCCGGTCCGGCCGGGTGGGAGTCCGGACCGCCGCGGCGTCGGAGGCCGCGGGGTCGCCCGCGCCGCTTCAGCCCGAGTGTGCAGCGCGCTCGAGGCGGTCGCGCAGCGCGTCCCAGTCGGCGCCCGCGGGCGGCGCCTCGACGAGGATGCGCCCCACCCCGAGCCGGTCGAGGCGGCGCAGCACCTCGTACAGCGCCGCCTCGCGGCCGGCGGCATCGGCCGCGGCCGGCTCCCAGTGGCCGACCGCGGCCATGGGCCGCGCCGCCGACCAGACCGCGACCCGCGCGGGACCGAGCGCCGTCGCACGCGCCTCGATGGCTTCGGCCGCGTGCAGCTCGACGGGGGTGGCCGGCTGGTAATGCGCGGCCAGCGTGCCCGAGGCGCGCGGCGCGTCGGCGTCCCGATCGACGACCGGCTCGCCCAGCACCGCCTCGATCGCATCGCGGCCGATTCGTCCCGGCCGCAGCAGCACCGCGCGCCCGCGGGTCAGGTCGACGATGGTCGACTCCACCCCGACCTCGGCGGCGCCGCCGTCGAGCACCAGCGGCGCATCGGCGCCGAGATCGTCGATCACATGCTCGGCACGGGTCGGGCTCACCCGCCCGAAGCGGTTCGCCGAGGGCGCCGCCACGCCGCTGCCGCCGAGCGCGACGAAGCGCTCGAGCAGCGCACGCGCGACCGGATGCGAGGGGCAGCGCAGCCCGATGCTCGCCTGCCCGCCGCAGGCCCAGGCGGGCGCGCCCGCGGCGCGCGTCAGCACCAGCGTCAGCGGCCCGGGCCAGAACGCCGCGACCAGCCGCTCGGCCCGCGTGTCCACCTCCGCCCAGCGCCGGGCCTGCACGAGGTCCGGCACATGGACGATCAGCGGATGCCCGGGCGGACGGCCCTTGGTGAGGTAGATGCGATCGACCGCGTCGCGCTGCGCCGCGTCGGCACCCAGTCCGTAGACGGTCTCGGTCGGCAGCGCCACCAGGCCGCCGGCGAGCAGCACGCGCGCGGCACGGTCGATCGCCGCCTCGGTCGCCGGCTCGACGGCGCCGGCGGGCCCCGCGGCGCTCACCGCGCGATGCCCAGGTCCCGCTCGATCGCGGCCGCGACGGCGACGGCCTCGTCCGCGGTCTCGCCGACCACGGTCACGTGGCCCATCTTGCGGCCGGGCCGCGCCTCGGCCTTGCCGTACAGGTGCAGCTTGGCCTGCGGCCGGCCGAGCACCGCCGCCCAGTCGGGCTCGCGCGCCCGGTCCGTGCCGCGGAACCAGACGTCGCCCAGCAGGTTCACCATCACCGCGGGCGAGTGCTGGCGCACGCCGCCCAGCGGCAGTCCGGCGAGCACGCGCGCCTGCTGCTCGAACTGGCTGGTGACGCAGGCGTCGATCGTCCAGTGCCCCGAATTGTGCGGGCGCGGCGCGAGCTCGTTGACCACCAGCCGACCGTCGTCGAGCACGAAGAACTCGACGCAGAGCACGCCGACGTAGTCGAGTGCTGCGGCGATCGCGAGCGCCCCGTCGGTCGCGCGCGCGGCGAGCGCCACATCGACACGCGCCGGCACCGTCGACAGTGCGAGGATGCCGCCGCGGTGCTCGTTCTCGGCGACCGGCCAGGCGCGCGCCTCGCCGTCGAAGCCGCGCGCCACCAGCACCGACACCTCGAGCGCAAGCGGCAGCCGCTGCTCGAGCACGCAGGGCACCCCGCCCATGGCGCGGAACGCCTCGAGCGCCGCGGCCCGGTCGGCGACGCGTGCCTGGCCCTTGCCGTCGTAGCCGAGCCGCGCGGCCTTCAGGATCGCGGGGAACAGCGTGGCCTCGGCGTCGCGCAGGTCGGCCTCGCCCAGCACCGCCCGGTAAGGCGCGACCTCGATGCCGGCCTGCACGACGAAGGCCTTCTCGGCGATGCGGTCCTGCGCGATGGCCACCGCCGAGGCGCGCGGCGCGACCACGATGTCGCGGGCCAGCCGCTCGAGCGCCTGCGCGGGCACGTTCTCGAACTCGGTGGTGGCCGCCCCGCAGCTCCGGGCGAGCTCGTCGAGGGCCGCGGCGTCGAGGTAGTCGGCCCGCAGGTGGCGGTCCGCGACGCTGCCGGCCGGGCTGTCGGCGCCCGGATCGAGCACGCAGACCTTGTAGCCCAGGCTCTGCGCGGCGAAGCAGAACATGCGGCCGAGCTGGCCGCCGCCGAGCAGGCCGAGCCAGGTGCCCGGGGGCAGCGGCGGCACGGGTCGGTGCATGCGGGTCAGCCCTGCGGCAGCGTCATTGCGCGCGCCGCCTCGGTCTGGCGGGCGCGGAACGCGACGAGCTTCGCGGCGAGCGCCGCATCGGTGGTCGCGAGCGAGGCGATCGCATGCAGCGCGGCATTGGCTGCGCCGGCCTCGCCGATCGCGAAGGTCGCCACCGGCACGCCGCGCGGCATCTGCACGATCGAGGCGAGCGAGTCCTCGCCGCGCAGGTACTTGGAGGGCACCGGCACGCCGTAGACCGGCACGATGGTCTTGGCCGCGAGCATGCCGGGCAGATGGGCCGCCCCGCCCGCGCCGGCGACGATGGCGCGCAGTCCGCGCGCGGACGCGCCTTCGGCGTACGCGAACATGTCGTCGGGCATCCGGTGCGCGGACACCACGCGCGCCTCGTGCGGCACGCCGAACTCGCGCAGCACCGCGACCGCGTGCTGCATCACGTCCCAGTCGCTGCTGCTGCCCATCACCACCCCGACGATCGGGGACGCCTCGGCCATCGGTCGCTCCGTCCAAACCCCGATTTTAGCCGGTCGAGCATCGCCGTCCTGTCAGGAACCATGCATCCGGATCGACCACGAACCAGTTGGTCAATTTCTGACCTACAAGTTCAACTCACCGGAGTTTCCATGATCAAGCCCTTCACCTCGATCAAGTTCGCCGCCGCCGCGCTCACGCTGGTCGCCGGCCAGGCCGCCTACGCGGCGCAGGACATCGTCGACACCGCCGTCGGCGCCGGCCAGTTCAACACCCTCGTCGCCGCGGTCAAGGCCGCCGGCCTCGTCGACACCCTCAAGGGCCCGGGCCCGTTCACGGTGTTCGCGCCCACCGACGCCGCGTTCGCCAAGCTGCCCGCGGGCACGGTGGACGGTCTGCTGAAGGATCCGGCCAAGCTGCGCGCGATCCTCACGTACCACGTCGTCGCGGGCAAGGTGATGGCGAAGGACGTCAAGACCGGCGAGGCGAAGACCGTCAACGGCCAGACGGTCGCGCTCAAGGCCGAGGGCGGCAAGGTGATGGTCAACGGCGCGAACGTGGTGATGGCCGACGTGGCCACCACCAACGGCGTGATCCACGCGATCGACGCGGTGATCCTGCCGAAGTGATCGCGCGACGGCCTAGTCCAGCGTGAGTCCCGTGAGGCGCTCGAGCGCCTCGCGGTACTTCGCCGCGGTCGCCTCGATCACCTCGGGCGGCAGCGGCGGCGGCGGCGGCGTCTTGGCCCAGCCCGACAGGGTCTCGAGGTAGTCGCGCACGTACTGCTTGTCGAAGCTCGGCGGCGAGGTGCCGACCCGATAGGAGTCGGCCGGCCAGAACCGCGACGAGTCGGCGGTCAGCACCTCGTCCATCAGATGCAGCGTGCCCGCCTCGTCGAGCCCGAATTCGAACTTGGTGTCGGCGATGATGATGCCGCGCGTCGCCGCATACTCGGACGCGCGCCGGTAGAGCTCGAGCGAGATCGCGCGGATCCGCTCGGCGAGCGGCGCGCCGACGGTCGCGACGACGTCGGCGAACGAGATGTTCTCGTCGTGCTCGCCCATCTCGGCCTTGGCCGCCGGCGTGAAGATCGGCTCGGGCAGCTTCTCGGCCATCCGCAGGCCCGGGGGCAGCGCGATGCCGCAGACCGCGCCGCTCGCCTGGTAGTCCTTCCAGCCGGAGCCGATCAGGTAGCCGCGCACCACCGCCTCGACCGGGATCGGCTTCAGGCGCTTGACCACCATCGAGCGGCCGGTGACCTGCGCGGCCTCGGCGGGCGAGACCACCGACTCGGGCGCGATGCCGGTCAGGTGGTTCGGCACGACGTCGGCGAGCCGGTCGAACCAGAACAGCGCCATGCGGTTCAGCACCCGGCCCTTGTCGGGGATGGGCTCGGCCATGACGACGTCGAAGGCCGAGAGCCGGTCGCTGGTGACGATCAGCAGCTTGTCCTCGCCGAGGGCGTAGTTGTCGCGGACCTTGCCGCGCGACAGCAGCGGCAGCGAGCGCAGCTCGCTCTGGTGGAGGGGACGGGCCATGGGTCGATCCGGAGAGGCGTGAAGGCGGCATTGTGCCCGACCCGACTGTCGGGTTTACGATCGGGGGATGGACACCTTCCCCCTGCCCGCCGGCGAGCTCGCGTCCTCCGGCCTTCGTACCGACCGGCTCGAGCGGCTGGCCGGCTTCATCGATTCGCAGATCGCCGAGGGCCGCTATCCCGGCGCGCAGATCGCGATCGCCCGCCACGGCCGCCTGCTGCTCGAGCGCACCGTCGGCGACGCGCGGCTCGTGCCCGAACGCGTGCCGGCCGGTCCCGACACCCTCTGGCTGCTCTACTCGAACACCAAGGTGCTGATGGCGACCGCGCTGTGGCGGCTCGCCGAGGACGCGGCCTTCTCGTTCGACGACCGCGTGTCCGACCACCTCCCCGAGTTCGCGAAGCACGGCAAGAGCGACGTCACGATCCTGCAGGTGATCACGCACCAGGGAGGGTTCCCGAACGCGCAGATCTCGCGCGAGGGCTGGCTCGACCGCGAAGCGCGGCTGCGCTCGGTCTGCGACTTCACGCTCGAGTGGACGCCCGGCACGCGCATCGAGTATCACGCGCTGTCGGCGCACTGGGTGCTCGCCGCGCTGATCGAGCGGCTCACCGGCCGCGACTTCCGCGAGCAGGTGCGCGCCTCGGTGATCGAGCCGCTCGGGCTCGGCCGGGACCTCTACATGGGCCTGCCGCCCTCGGAGGACGCGCGCGTCTCCGACATGCACGAGCCGGGCGCCGACGGCGGCCAGCAGGTGCGCGCCGACAGCAACAACGAGACCTGGCGACGCGCCTGCGCGCCCGGCGGCGGGGCCTACGGCACGGCGCGCGGCATGGCGGCGCTCTACCAGATGATGCTTGCCGGCGGCACGCTGAACGGCGTGCGGCTGCTGTCGCCCCGCATGCTCGCCTTCGCGATCCGCAACCACACCGGCGACCGCCTCGACCACTTCATGGGCATGCCGATGCACCGCGGCCTCGGTCCGCACCTGCGCGGCACCACGACCACGATCCGCGGGCTCGGCTCGCACGCCTCGCCCGGCACCTTCGGGCACGGCGGCGTCGGCTCGTCGTACTGCTGGGCGGATCCGGAGTCGGGCGTGTCCTTCGCCTACCTCACCAACAGCCGCGTCCCCGATCCATGGCACTCGGTGCGGCTCGATCGGGTCAGCAACCTGGTGCACTCGGCGATCGTCTGAACGGCCCGCCGCGGGCCGACCGTCACCGGTACGGCGCGAACCAGCCGAGGCCGGCGGTCGTGCCGGCGCGCGGCCGGTACTCGCAGCCGACCCAGCCGTCCCAGCCGAGCTCGTCGAGCAGCGCGAACAGGTACGGATGGTTCACCTCGCCCAGGTCCGGCTCGTGGCGCAGCGGCACGCCGGCGATCTGGAAGTGGCCGACGCGGCCGGTGGGCAGGTACTGGCGGATCTTCATCGCCAGGTCGCCCTCGACGATCTGGCAGTGGTACAGGTCCATCTGGACCTTCAGGTTCGGTGCCCCGACCTCGGCGAGCACCGCATGCGCATCGGCCTGCGTGTTGAGGAAGAAGCCCGGGATGTCGCGGGTGTTGATCGGCTCGATCAGCAGGTCCAGGCCCGCGTCCGCGCAGCGGCGCGCCGCCTCGCGCAGGTTCTTCACGTAGCGCGCGCGGCGCTCGGCGCGGTCCGCGCCGGCCGGCAGCAGCCCGGCCATCGCATGCAGCCGCGGACACTTCAGCGCGCGCGCGTAGCCGATCGCGCGGTCCACGCCCTCGAGGAACTCGCGCTCGCGCCCGGGCAGCGAGGCGAGGCCGCGCTCGCCGGCGTCGAAGTCGCCGGGCCAGGTGTTGAACAGCGCCTGCTGCAGGCCGTGGCGCTCGAGTTCGGCGGCGATGGCTCCCGCCTCGAACGCGTACGGGAACAGGAACTCGACGCCCTTGAAGCCGTCCTTCGCGGCCGCGCCGAAGCGCTCGAGGAACGGGACCTCGGTGTACATCATCGACAGGTTGGCGGCGAAGCGCGGCATGGAATCTCCTCCTCGGGCCGAAAGGGTACCGCAGGCTATGATCGTCGCCCAACGACGACCGAGCATCGACGCCCACGACGGCGAGCGGAGACACCGATCCATGAGCTGGCAACCCGAACTCGACGAGATCGAACGGCGCAGGCGGATCGCCGCCGGCCACGGCGGCCCCGACAAGGTGGCGAAGCACCGCGCGCAGGGGCGCCAGCCGGTGCGCGAGCGCATCGACGCGATCCTCGACGCCGGCAGCTTCGACGAGGTCGGCTCGGTGTCCGGCTTCCCCGAGTACGACGCCGACGGGCGCCTGGTCTCCTTCCTGCCGGCGAACCTGATCTGCGGCCGCGGCACGGTCGACGGCCGGCCGGTGTTCGTCACCGGCGACGACTTCACCGTGCGCGGCGGCGCGAACGACGGCGGCGTGCGCGAGAAGTTCGCGTTCGCCGAGACCCAGGCATCGCGCTGGCGCGTGCCGCTGGTGCGGCTCGTGGACGGCACCGGCGGCGGCGGCTCGGTCAAGCACCTCGAGACCATGGGCCGCACCTATCTGCCCGACGTCGAGGTGTTCACCGAAGTGCTCGACGCGCTCAACGAGGTGCCGGTGGTGGCGCTCGGTCTGGGCTCGGTCGCCGGCATGGGCGCCGCACGCGTGTGCGCGAGCCACTACTCGCTGATGGTGCGCGGCGCCTCGCAGCTCTTCGCGGCCGGCCCGCCGGTGGTCGAGCGCGCCTTCGGCGAGCCGATCGACAAGGAGACGCTGGGCGGCGCCGCGATCCACGCGAAGGCCGGCACCATCGACGACGCGGTCGACAGCGAGGCCGAGGCGTTCGAGCGCGCACGGCGCTTCCTGTCCTACCTCCCCTCGTCGGTGCACGACGTGGCCCCGCGCGCACCGGTCGGCGCCGACGACGCGCCGACCCGCCGCGAGGAGCGGCTGCTGTCGGCGGTGCCGCGCGACGCACGCCGGGTCTACAAGATGCGCACCATCGTCGAGGACGTCGTCGACCGCGGCTCGTTCATGGAGATCGGCCGCGAATGGGGCCGCTCGGTGATCACGGGCCTCGCACGCCTGGACGGCTGGCCGGTCGCGGTGCTCGCGAGCGACCCGTACCACTACGGCGGCGCGTGGACCTCCGAAGCCTGCCGCAAGGCGATCCGCCACGTCGACCTGGCGCAGACCTTCCACCTGCCGGTCGTGCACTTCGTCGACATCCCCGGCTTCCTGATCGGGCCCGACGCCGAGCGCGGCGGCGTGATGCGCGACGGCTCGCGCGCGCTCGCGGCCGTCCGACAGAGCACCGTGCCCTGGTGCGCGGTGATGGTCCGCAAGGCGTTCGGCATGGCCGCGCTCGCACAGCGCAACGGCTCGCCGGCCTTCACGCGCATCGCGTGGCCGAGCGCGCAGTGGGGATCGCTGCCGATCGCAGGCGGGGTGGCCGCCGCCTACCGCGCGGTCATCGAGGCCGCGCCCGACCCGGAGGCGGCACGGGCCGAGATCGAGGGCCGGCTCGAGAAGCTGCAGGATCCGCTGCGCACCGCGGAGGCCTTCGGCGTGGAGGAGATCGTCGATCCGCGCGACACGCGCGCGCACCTGTGCCGGTTCGCGACTCTCGCGGCGCCGCTGCGCGCGGCGGGGCGGCCCCGCTTCGGGTATCGGCCCTAGGCCTGGGGCGGACGTCACCCCGGCCTCGGGGGGGCTCGGTCCCAGCCCTCAGGCGGTCTCGGCCGCCCCGCTCGGGCCGAGCGTGCCCAGCATCGATTCGCACAGGCGCAGGTGCTCCTCGCTCAGGCTGCCCTGGCGGGCCGCACGGGTCATGCTCTCGAGCACCAGGCCCGTCAGCTCCGCGCGGCTGCGCGCCTGCACGAGGCTGCGGCGCAGGTGCTCGATGACCTTGTCCTTGGCGTCGATCTCGCGGACCAGCGGATCCCAGTGCGTGATGCGGTACTGGTTCATCAGCGAATCGACGACGTCTTGGCGGTCGGCGAGCGTCTCGACGTTGAAGTCGCGCGCGCTGAAGTCCCGGAGCCCGTCGATCTGGCGCAGCCCGTCGTCGGTGACGCGCTCGAACCCCATGCTCCAGTCTGCGTACTGGCGCTGCTCGATCGTCTTGCGCGAGAGCCGCCGCATCCCGACGTGGCGCGGATCCGCCTCGATGGTGCCGAGCAGGCGATCCACGACCGCCTCGTCGCCTTCGATGACCTGCAGGAACGTGCCGTTCCCGTAGAGCAGCATCCCGGTGAGGCCTCGGGCCGTGTTGTTCGTCCGGCACTGCATCAGCAGCGCGAGCAGCTGGTCGGCGGACATCGGCGCGCTGGCCTGGCTGAGATAGGACATCTGGATCATGGGTCACTCCGGCGGCACGCCTGCGGCGGCCTCGACGCACGGACCTGCCGCGCGGATGCGGCGTCCGGGCGGGAGCACGACGGCGCTCCAGTCCGCGGACGCGGACCGGGGAGTATAGGCGAGGACCGCCCCGCAGTCGGTCCGATCCTCAGCAGGTCGCCAGCGCACCGGTGCGCACGCAGGGCCGGCCGCCCGGTGCCATCAGCACGCCGCCGCCCGCCGACGGCAGCGCACGCCCGTTGGCATCGAAGCAGCCGGCCGAACCGCAGGTCGGCAGCGCGATCGGCGGCCCGCCGGGCTCGCCGGCCTGCGGGATCGCGATCCGCGGCGGCGGCGGCGTCGGCAGCACGGGCGGCGCGTCGGGCGGGATGCGGGGCATCGGCTCGGGCGCCGGCGCGAGACCGCCACGCAACCGGCGGGCGTCACGCTCGCGCTCGCCCTGCAGCCGCCAGGCTTCGGCTTGCGCGGGATCGATCGGGCGCGGCGGATCGAACAGCCCCCGCACGACCTCGACGGGCGCCGTCTGCGCGGTCGCGCAGGGCGCGCCGAGCCCCCACAGCCCGAACGCGATGGCTAGCGCGACACGCACCCGCCCGACCCGCAGCCCCCGCCCGTGCATCTCAGTCGCCGAGCCGCGCCGGCAGCGTGGTGAACCCACGGAAGCGGATCCGCCGGTCGCGGGTGGGCGCCTCGCCCGGCTCGAGCCGCGGGAAGCGCGCGAGCAGGCGCCCGATCGCGATCCGCCCCTCCATGCGCGCGACGTTCATCCCCGCGCACGCATGCTCGCCGTGTCCGAAGGCGAGCTGCCGGTTGGGCTTGCGGCCGACATCGAAGCGTTCGGCATCCGGGAACTGCGCCGGGTCGCGGTTGGCGGCACCGATGCACAGCGTCACGAAGGTGCCTTCGCCGAACGGGTGTCCGCCGATCTCGGACGCCGCGGTCAGCATCCGGTTGTTGAGCTGCAGCGGGCTCTCCCAGCGCAGCATCTCCTCGATCGCGGCCGGCAGCAGCGACGGGTCCTCGCGCAGGCGCCGCTGCTCGTCCGGGAAGCGCATCAGCGCATGCAGCCCGTTGCCCAGCAGGTTGGTGGTGGTCTCGTGACCCGCATTCAGCAGGAAGATGCAGTTGTGCAGCAGCTCGCGCTCGGTGAGCCGCTCGCCCCCCACCTCGCCCTGGATCAGCCGGGTCAGCACGTCCTCGTCGGCGTCGAGCGGATGCGCACGCCGATGGGCGACGAGGTCCCTGAGATAGGTCAGGAAGTCGGTCACCGCGCGGTTGCCGGCGTCGAGCATCGCAGGCGTCGGCCGGGGCTCGAGCGCGGCGAGGATCGCGAGCGACCAGCCGCGCAGCGGGCCGCGGTCCTCGCGCGGGAACGACAGCAGGTTGCCGATCACCTCGACCGGGATGGCTGCCGCGAAGTCCTCGATCAGGTCGACCTGGGCGCCGCCGCCGGCACGTGCGGCCATCGACTCGAGCAGCGCGTCGACCAGCGCGAGCACGCCCGGTTCCATGCGCGCGACCGCGCGCTGGTTCACCGCGCCGAGCATCAGGCGTCGGACCCGCGTGTGGGAGGGCGGATCGTTGAAGACCAGGCTTCCGGTGTGATGCTCGAAGAGCGGCGTGTCGCCGTACTTGGGGCCGAACTCGCGCTTCTTGTCCGAGCTGACCGACGCGCTGCGGTAGATGGCCGCGACATCTTCGTAGCGGGTCAGGAATACCGCGCCCGAATCGAGCACGCGCACCGGGTCGTGCTCGCGCAGCGCACGGTAGGTGGGGTACGGGTCGTCGTAGAACGACGCGAGCGGCGAGGACAGCTGGAACGTGCGGGCCAGCTCGGCTGCGGACGGTGTCTCCATGCGGCCATCGTAGCGCAGCCGCCGGTCCGCGCGGCGCCGGAAACGACGAGGCCCCGCCTCGGCGGGGCCTCTGCACGCCCGGCTCCGGTCAGCGCGTCAGATCACGGCCTGCGCCAGCTCGCCCTTGCGGTACTTCTCGACCATCACCGACAGGGCCGTCGCCTTGATCTTCGAGCCCTGGCCCGCGCAGCCGAACTCGGTGTAGCGCTGCACGCAGATCTTCTTGGCCGCCTCGCGCGCGGGCTTGAGGTACTCGCGCGGATCGAACTTCTCCGGATGCTCGGCGAAGAACTTCCGGATCGCGGCGGTCATCGCCAGACGGATGTCGGTGTCGATGTTGATCTTGCGCACGCCGTGCTTGATGGCTTCCTGGATCTCCTCGACCGGCACGCCGTAGGTCTCCTTCATGGCGCCGCCGTACTTGCGGATCTCCTCGAGCAGGTCCTGCGGCACCGACGACGAGCCGTGCATCACCAGGTGGGTGTTCGGCAGCCGCGCATGGATCTCCTTGATCCGCGAGATCGCGAGGATGTCGCCGGTGGGCTTGCGCGAGAACTTGTAGGCGCCGTGGCTGGTGCCGATGGCGATCGCCAGCGCGTCGACCTGCGTGCGCTTGACGAAGTCGGCGGCCTGCTCGGGATCGGTCAGCAGCTGCTCGCGCGTCATCGTCGCGTCGGTGCCGTGGCCGTCCTCCTTGTCGCCCTTCATCGTCTCGAGCGAGCCCAGGCAGCCGAGCTCGCCCTCGACCGTCACGCCGACCGAGTGCGCCATGTCGACGACGCGGCGGGTGGTGTCGACGTTGTAGTCGTAGCTGGCGATCGTCTTGCCGTCCTCCTCGAGGGAGCCGTCCATCATCACCGAGGTGAAGCCGAGGTCGATCGCGCCCTTGCAGACCGTCGGCGACTGGCCGTGGTCCTGGTGCATGACGACCGGTACGTTCGGGTAGGACTCCACAGCGGCCTGGATCAGGTGGCGCAGGAAGTGCTCGCCCGCGTATTTCCGGGCGCCGGCCGAGGCCTGCATGATCACCGGCGCGTCGATCTCGGCGGCGGCCGACATGATGGCCTGGACCTGCTCGAGGTTGTTGACGTTGAAGGCCGGGATGCCGTAGCCGTTCACGGCGGCATGGTCGAGCAGCTGGCGCATTGAGACGAGGGGCATGGGAGGACTCCTGTGAAGGGTTTGGGACGACCACCGGGACGGGCATCGACTACGACCGGGCCCAAGCGCGCACCGATGCCCATGCACTGAAGGCTGGAGAGTCACGCGCCCTCGCGGGACGGCGCCGCTCACGGATCGATGGCTTGCCAACGGTGCCCGGTGCGATCGGGGAATCAATACCCCGGGTCGCTCTGTTCTGGGAGGTACTCCCAACGCGCGGGATGGTCTGGATTGAGCAGTTTACAGACTTCATTCATCAATTGACTCAAGTCCTGCGGCTCAGGCGACGCTCCAGACTTCGTTCGATCGACGACGAAGATCCTCCCGGCGCTCTCCGGATCGGCCTTGAGGATGGCAACAATTCCTGCGCGACCCAGGATGCCGAGGACGCTCTCGTAGATCGACTTCGGAGGCGGCGTGCTGTTCAGCGCGCGATCGGTACCCGGACTGGGTGTGTCCTGTGACACGGCCCGCCAGACGCCGACCGTTTGCTCGATGTTTCCGATCGAAAGCGCGTCGAGCAGGTCTGCAGCCATGAATTGCTCACGCAGAGTGGCAAGCAGTTGGCTGCCCTTGTCAGTCGCCAGCGCTTCAAGCGCCCTGAACGGGTTGCTATACATTCCTGGTTGCATCGCTGAACACATCTTGGCCGCGGCCAGAAGCCCTTCGGAGAACGCAACCGCTGTCCATGGCAGCGAGAAACGAAGGTCAGGCTCAATCCGGTCCGCAACGTAGCGCGACGCCAGGAGAGCGAATTCCCGACTCTTCAGGTAGGCCTGAAGGGCTCTCGGGTCTGTGAACAATCGGGGCAACAACGCGCTGATGAATCTGCGCGTCGCGCGCGCTTTGAACATCTCCGTCGCGGCATGCGTCGAAATCCTTTTCACGGCAAGGGCATCACGACCCGACTCGTACGGGCCCATGACATCGGGCAGGCTCCTGTGCCAAGCATCAAGTGTCGACGCGTAGGACTTGCCGAAGTCCAGGTACCTCAGTCCCGGAACCCGCTCCGTGACCTCTGCCCACGTGCTACCCGTGTTGTTCTGCAAACCCAGCAGCACTTCGTCTGACAGCCCCCCTGACTGCAAGTGGGCCCAGAACGCCATCCGTCCTGCGACCGTTGATACAAAGCCCGGGGCGCTCGATCGGTTCCACGGCCGCAGCGTGTCGGGTTCTTGTGATGGTGTGTCGACGTGCTCCTGGATTTCGCGCAAGCGTTGAAGGAGCCACGGTGATGCCGTCATTTCATCGACGGTCGGCCACAACTTCAGACCGCTGAGGGTCTTCATCTCTTGCGGATGGATTGCGCTACCGACGAATCTCCGGTCGAGCTGAGGGGAGTAGATGCCTCGATAGCCAGGTGCCTCGAGTCCAGCCAACCCGGCAAGATCATCCAGCGTTCCGAACTTTGGGTCGTTAAAGAGCACCTGGCCCAACTTGACGAGCAGGTCGCCAGTGAGTTCGTCGTAGCGCCTATCCCGCCATGCAGCCCCGACCGACTTCAGCCCGAACCCTGTGCTGTAGCCCACAACCAGACTGGTGAGCAGCCCGTCCAGCTTGCCTGGCTTCCCGAGCTCGTCCACCAGGCTGCGGTACACCGTACGGACTTCAGGGTTTAGCCCATCGGGTTCGACGCTGAATGCCGTACCGTCGGGTGACTCAATTAGGTGTTCCGGCTGACCAGCGCTAGTGAGGAAGGCCTTCAGTCGAGCGGCCGGCGTTAGGCCTGAGACCACTGGGCTTGGCTGAGATAGGAGTCGCGCCACGCTTCGGCCTGACTCGGTAGGAGAGGCGTCGCCGTTGAAAGACCTCGGGGCTGCCCCCCCGGCGCCCGAGCTCGAGCCTGTGCTCGCCCTGACGCCGCCCGGGCCATGCGCCTCCGAGATGATCCCGAGCGTGCCCGCCTTCGCGACGAAAGCCTCCTCGCTCACCCCCAGCGCGCGCAGGCCCGAGTCGGCGTACACCGCTCGCGCAATCTGCGCGACGGTACTACCGCCGGGCAACAGAGTCCTGCTGAGCGCTTGGACCCTCAGCAGGGCGTCATGCAGGGCCTTGCCGCGCGCCTCCAAGTACTGTTTCGCGAGCCTGGCCGCCTCGGTGCCGGTCACGGCACCGGTACCTCGGGTATGCGTGATCTCGGATCTGAGCGCGGGCAGCTTGGGATGCGTCATGGGCCTCTGACGGCCCAGCGCTGGCAGCGTGGCAGGCGAGGACGGCCGTGGAGCCAGAGCGCGTGCGGCCTGCGACGCGTAGGCCTGGAAGGCGCGCGGCGTGGCCGGCGTCCGGTGCTGCACTGCATCGCGCCCGTGCAGGGTCTTGGGCGCGCGTGGGGCAGCCGAGGGCACGGCCGCGGCGGCGGCGGGCCGCAGCCGCGGCATCAAGGTGGACGGCGGCGCAGACGGCCGCGCCCGCCCCTCCACCTGCCGCGCCAGCAGGCCCATTTCCTGAATGAACTTCCGGTTATTGATCTGGCCTGCCGACCGTTGCTGCTCGAACTTGGCCGCCTGCTCGACGACGTGCCCGAACTGCTCGGGCGTCGACGTCGTGGGCATCTTCCACTGGCTATTCCAGCTAGCGAACGCGACCCCTGCAAGCTGCCACTGACGCAGGTTGATGCGCCTGGGAACTCTGCCCGATACCTTCAGTACCTCCAGCTCGCCCCAGCTGCTGCCGAACAGGGCAGCCGCGCCGAAAGCTCCCAGCCGGTCCACGCTTCGCAGAAGCCGCGGGACGATCGACGAATTCACGGCGCCCTTCACCGCGGGCTGCTGCCACATGCGCTCCAGCATTCGCCGGGCCTGTTCCAGCCCTGGTTCGGCCGGCACCGGCGAAACGGCAAGCGACCTCACCTGGGAAGCCCGAGGCCCGGTCAAAATAGGCATGGTGATCAATTCCTCGTGTCGTGCGGCGTCGTGCGGCTGCAACCGTGCGACTGCCTGACGTTGGCCGAGCCGGGACGGCACCGCCTGCATATCGCCCAGCGACGCCTTGGAATCATCGCGTGGAACGTCGCCCCCGACTAGCTCGGGGCGACCCGAGGTGGGGAACGTCCGCGCCGTCGACCAGGATGTGCAGCTGGCCCAAGCGAACAGCAGCGCGCCTCGCCGGCAGTCAGACTCCCAGAGCCGCGATGAAATACGCCGGATAACGTTGGCATGAACGGCCATCCGCGGCGCAGGCTAGCCAATGGCCCGAGATCGTCAGGCCCGCCGCCCACGCTCACGCGTGGTCGCCGACCCTGACGATCTTGAGCGTATTCGTCCCACCCGACTTGCCGATCGGGGTGCCGATGGTCATCAGCACCAGGTCGCCGCGCTCGACGATCCCGAGGTCGACCAGCTTCTGCTCGACCTCGAGCAGCAGGCTCTCGCGGTCGGTGCCGGTGTAGGTCATCGGCACCGGGTGCACCTCGCGGTACAGCGACATCCGGCGCCGGCTGCCCTCCTCGGGCGTGAGCGCGTAGATCGGCACCCCGGAGTCCAGGCGCGACATCCACAGCGCGGTCGAGCCCGACTGCGTGAGCGACGCGATCGCCTTGACCTTCATGTGCGCGGCGGTGAACAGCGCGGCCATCGCGATCGCCTGGTCGATGCGGCCGAAGGTGCGGTTCAGGAACTCCTTGTCGAGCGCGAACGAACCCGAGCGGTCGGCCTCGTCGCAGACCCGCGCCATCGCGGCCACGGTCTCGACCGGATACTTGCCGGCGGCGGTCTCCGCCGACAGCATGACCGCGTCGGTGCCGTCGAGCACCGCATTGGCCACGTCGGACACCTCGGCGCGCGTCGGCACCGGCGACTCGATCATCGACTCCATCATCTGGGTCGCGGTGATCGTGAGCTTGTTGAACTCCTTGGCCATGCGGATCATGCGCTTCTGCAGCGCCGGCACCGCCGCGTCGCCGACTTCGACCGCAAGGTCGCCGCGGGCGACCATGATGCCGTCGGAGGCCTTCAGGATCTCCTCGAGGTTGCCGATCGCCTCGTAGCGCTCGATCTTGGCGATCATCAGCGCCTTGCCGCCCGCCGCCCGGCAGAGCTCGCGCGCCATGTACATGTCGGAGGCGTTCTTGGGGAAGGACACCGCGACGAAGTCGGCGGCGAAGCCGACTGCGGTCTTGATGTCGTCCATGTCCTTCGCGGTCAGCGCGGGCGCCGACAGACCGCCCCCCTGCCGGTTGATGCCCTTGCGGTTCGACAGCACGCCGCCCAGCGTGACCGTGCACTCGATGGTCCGCTCGGTCACGCGGTCGGCCCGCATGATCATCCGGCCGTCGTTCAGCAGCAGCGTGTCGCCGGCCTTCACGTCGTTGACCAGGTCCTTGTAGTCCAGCCCGACCCGAGTCTCGTCACCGACCTCGCAGTCGATGTCGAAGGTGAACCGGTCGCCCTCGATCAGCGTGACCTTGCCGTCGGCGAACTTGCCGATCCGGATCTTCGGGCCCTGCAGGTCGGCGAGCACGCCGACGTCGCGGCCGAGCCGCTTGCCGATCTCGCGGACCCGGCCGACGACGCCGATGTGCTCCTCGGCGGTGCCGTGCGAGAAGTTGACCCGGACGACGTTGACCCCCGACAGGATGAGCCGCTCGAGCGTGGCCGAGTCGGTGGAGGCGGGGCCGAGCGTGGCCACGATCTTGGTGGCGCGCGGAATGGTCATCTCGGGCGTGTCCGGAAGAGGTCGCAAGGGCTTGCATTGTGCAACGAAACCCCCCCCCTCCGACCATGACTTGACCTGGGTCAAGTCACCCCCGGGCATGGCCGCCCGACCGGCGGCGGCGCTGGCTATGATCGACGCGTCCCACTTCGGCAAGATCGCCACGCCCGCCCGGATGCCGCCTCCAGACGCCTACCGCCACCTCGACGATCCGGACGAGCTGGCGGAGCTCGCCCGCGAGCTGCCTGCCCGCGCCGACGGCTCGCGCCGCCTCGAGGCGGTGCTCACGGTCGACGGCGTGCACTGCGCGGCCTGCGTCGTGTCGATCGAGCAGGCGCTGCGCGGGGCGGTCGAGGAGGTGACGGTCAACGCGGCGACGCGCCGCGCCCGCCTGGTCTTCCGCCCGGACGTGCAGCCGCTCTCGGGTCTCTTCGCGCGGATCGCCGCGCTCGGCTATGCGCCGCGCCCGGTGGCACGCGCGGCGATGGCCGACGTGCAGGCGGCGGGACGGCGCAAGGCGCTGTGGCGGATGCTGGTCGCGGTGCTCTGCATGATGCAGGTGATGATGTACGCGGTGCCGCGCTACGTCGCAGGCCCCGAGGACATGACCGCCGACGTGCAGCGCCTGCTGATGTGGGCGGAGTTCATGCTGACGCTGCCGGCGCTGCTGTTCGCCGCCGGCCCTTTCCTGCGCAACGCCTGGCACGACCTGCGGGCGCGCCGCATCGGCATGGACGTGCCGGTCTCGCTCGGCATCGTCGTGACCTTCGTGGCGAGCAGCGCCGCCGCGCTCGACGGCGGCGAGGTCTACTTCGACTCGCTCACCATGTTCGTCGCGTTCCTTCTGGTCGGACGCTGGCTCGAGGCGGCCGCACGCGAGCGTGCGCTGGCGGGGGTGGCCGACCTGCTCGCGCGCCTGCCCGAGACCGTCGAGCGGCTGCTCGGGGACGATCGCATCGAGACCGTGACACTGCGCCGCCTGCGCCCGGGCGACCGGGTCCGGGTTGCGGTCGGCCAGGCGGTGCCGGCCGACGGCGTCGTCGAGACCGGGCGCTCGCATGCCGACGAGTCGCTGCTCACCGGCGAGAGCACGCCCATCCCGAAGCGCCCGGGCGATGCGCTCGCCGCCGGCAGCCTGAACCTGAGCGGGCCGCTGACCGTGCGCCTGACGCGGGCCGCGCGCGACTCCAGACTGCAGGAGATCGCCGACCTGGTCGAGGCGGCCTCGGCCCGCAAGCCGCGGATCGCGCAGATCGCCGACCGCTGGGCCGGGCCGTTCCTGGTCGCGGTGCTGGTCCTCGCCGCGCTGGCCTGGGCGGTCTGGCACGTGATCGATCCGTCGCGCGCGATCTGGGTCGCCGCGTCGGTGCTCGTCGTCACCTGCCCGTGCGCGCTGTCGCTCGCCACGCCCACCGCCCTCCTCGCCGCCGCCGGCACGCTGGCGCGCCGCGGCCTGCTGGCCCGATCGCCTCAGGCGATCGAGGCACTGGCCTCGATCGACGCCTTCATCTTCGACAAGACCGGCACGCTCACCCACGATCGCCTGTCGCTCGAGCGCCTCGACCTGCTCGAGGGCGCGGCCGCACTGTCGCTCGATGAGGCCGGCGTGCTCGCGGTGACGGCCGCACTCGAGGCGGGCTCCCTGCATCCGGCGGCGACGGCACTGCGCCGCGCAGCCGCCTCGTGCACGCTCCCCGCGGTGCGCGACCTCGTCGAGCACGGTGGTGCGGGCCTGTCCGGACAGGTGCTGCTCGACGGCCGCTGGCTGGACGCGCGGATCGGCAGCGCGGCCTTCGCCGGCGTGCGCGACGAGGCGACGGCGGCGGCGCGGTCCCGAGCGGACGCCGTGGCCCCGGGCGGCATCCGCCTCGCCCTCGAGGGCCAGCCGATCGCGCGCGTCGAGCTCGCCGAGACGGTGCGCGCCGATGCGGCGAGCGCGCTCGCGGCGCTGCGCGCCGACGGCGCGAGCGTCGAGATCCTGTCCGGCGACGAGACCGCGCGCGTCGCGCGGCTCGCCGAGCGCCTAGAGCTCGACGCCTGGCGCGCCGAGGCCTCGCCCCAGCAGAAGCTCGCGACGCTCGCGGCACGCCAGGCGGAGGGCCGGCGCGTCGCGATGGTCGGTGACGGCATCAACGACGCGCCGGTCCTGGCACGCGCCGACCTGTCGGTGTCGTTCACCACCGCGGCACCCCTCGCGCAGCACCAGGCCGAGCTGCTGCTGCTCGGCGGGCGCCTCGAGACCCTCGTCGACGCCCGGCGGCTGGCGCGCCGCACGATGCGCATCGTCACCGAGAACCTCGCGTTCGCCGCGCTCTACAACGCGGTCAGCATCCCGCTGGCGCTCGCTGGCCTGCTGCCGCCCTGGCTCGCGGGTCTGGGCATGGCCGCGAGCTCGCTCGTGGTCGTGCTCAACGCGCTGCGCCTGGCGGACCGGCCGTCGGCGAACGGGTCGCAGACCGCGAGCCCGATCCCCGCGGATCCGTCGGCGCTCGCCTGATCCCGCCGGCTGCGGACATCTCCTACGAGCGCGGCCATGGACATCCTCTACATGCTGGTGCCACTGTCGGTGGTGCTCGTCCTCGCCATCGTCGGCGTGCTCGCATGGTCCGTCCGGAACGGCCAGTTCGACGACGTCGAACAGGAGGGCGAGCGCATCCTCGAAGACGACGACTCCCCGGGAAATCGCCCACCGCATTGAGCCCTTGACCTGGATCAAGGCCGACTGCGGGGTGCGCAGCACAATCGACGCTGGGCACCCAAGGGGAGAGAAGAACGTGAGCACTTCGGTATCGGCGACCTACAACTACACGGTCGTCAGACAGTTCGCCGTGATGACGGTGATCTGGGGCATCGTCGGCATGCTGGTCGGCGTGGTGATCGCCGCGCAGCTGGCCTTTCCGGCGCTGAACTTCGACCTGCCGTGGCTCTCGTACGGCCGCCTGCGACCGCTGCACACCAACGCGGTGATCTTCGCGTTCGGCGGCTGCGCACTGTTCGCCACCAGCTACTACGCGGTTCAGCGCACCTGCCAGACCCGCCTGTTCGGCGGACCGCTGGCCGCCTTCACCTTCTGGGGCTGGCAGCTGGTCATCCTCGCGGCGGCGGTCTCCCTGCCGCTCGGCTACACCACCTCGAAGGAGTACGCCGAGCTCGAATGGCCGATCGACATCCTGATCACGCTGGTCTGGGTCTCGTACGCGATCGTGTTCTTCGGGACGCTCGCCACGAGAAAGGTCCGGCACATCTACGTGGCCAACTGGTTCTTCGGCGCGTTCATCCTCACCGTCGCGCTGCTGCACGTGGTGAACAGCGCCGCGATCCCCGCCGGGCCGATGAAGTCCTACTCCGCGTTCGCCGGCGTGCAGGACGCGATGGTCCAGTGGTGGTACGGCCATAACGCGGTCGGCTTCTTCCTGACCGCGGGCTTCCTGGGGATGATGTACTACTACGTGCCGAAGCAGATCGGCCGCCCGGTGTATTCGTACCGGCTGTCGATCGTGCACTTCTGGGCGCTGATCTTCACCTACATGTGGGCGGGTCCGCACCACCTGCACTACACGGCGCTGCCCGACTGGGCGCAGTCGATCGGCATGGTGTTCTCGCTGATCCTGCTGGCGCCGTCCTGGGGCGGGATGATCAACGGGATCATGACGCTGTCGGGTGCCTGGCACAAGCTGCGCGACGACCCGATCCTGCGCTTCATGATCGTCTCGCTGTCCTTCTACGGCATGTCGACCTTCGAGGGTCCGATGATGTCGATCAAGACGGTCAACGCGCTGTCGCACTACACGGACTGGACCATCGGCCACGTGCACTCGGGCGCGCTCGGCTGGGTCGGCCTGATCTCGATGGGCTCGCTCTACTACCTGATCCCGCGCCTCTTCGGCAAGGAGACGATGTACAGCACCCGCGCGATCGAGGTGCACTTCTGGGTGGCCACCATCGGCATCGTGCTCTACGCGGTCTCGATGTGGATCAGCGGCGTGACCCAGGGCCTGATGTGGCGCGCGGTCGAGCCCGACGGCACGCTCACCTACTCGTTCGTCGAGTCGGTCAAGGCCAGCTACCCGTACTACTACGTCCGGCTCATCGGCGGCCTGCTGTACTTCACCGGCATGCTGATCATGGCCTGGAACGTCTTCAAGACCATCGCCGGCGCGCAGCCGGTGGACGTCCCCGTGCTCGCCGTCGAGCCGGCCCACGCCTGACGCGCCGAGGAGAGAAGAACATGGCCCTGTCCCACGAGAAGATCGAGACCAACAGCTTCCTGCTGATCGTGCTGACCCTGCTGACGGTCGCGATCGGCGGGCTGGTGGAGATCGTCCCGCTCTACTTCCAGAAGTCCACCACCGAGCCGGTGCAGGGGCTGCAGCCGTACGACGCGCTGCGCCTCGCCGGGCGCGACATCTACCAGCGCGAGGGCTGCTACAACTGCCACTCGCAGATGATCCGCCCGTTCCGTGCCGAGACCCTGCGCTACGGCCCGTACTCGGTCGCCGGCGAGTTCGTCTGGGACCATCCGTTCCAGTGGGGCAGCAAGCGCACGGGGCCGGACCTGGCCCGCGTCGGCGGCCGCTACAACGACGAGTGGCACCGCGCGCACCTGATGAATCCGCGCGACCTGGTGCCCGAGTCGAACATGCCCGGCTACCCGTGGCTGGCGAAGGACGCGGTCGATCACACGACCATCGCGGCGCACATGTCGGCACTGCGCAAGGTGGGCGTCCCGTATACCGACGAGGACATCGCGAAAGCGCCCGAGGTCGTGCGCGGCAAGACCGAGATGGAGGCGCTGATCGCCTACCTCCAGGGTCTGGGCACCGTCATCAAGTAAGGGGCACCGACATGGACGTCAACATGCTGCGCGGTCTCATTACCGCGATCTCCCTCGCCTGCTTCGTCGGCATCGTCGTCTGGGCCTACTCGCCGCGCAACAGATCGCGCTTCGAGCAGGACGGGCAGATCCCGCTCGACGACTGAGAAGAACGGAAGGAATCCGATCATGGCTGATTTCACGAGTGGGTTCTGGTCGTCGTACATCACGATCGCCACCATCGTCTCCATCGTCCTCTGCCTGCTGCTGCTGCTGCTCAACAGCAGGAAGCCGGCGCCGACGGCGGACAACACCACCGGTCACGTGTGGGACGGCGACCTGCGCGAGGCGAACAATCCCCTGCCGCGCTGGTGGAGCGGGCTGTTCGTCATCACCATCGTCTTCGCGGCGGTCTACCTGTGGATGTATCCCGGGCTCGGCTCGAACGCGGGCGCGGCAAAGTGGAGCGCACACGGGCAGTACGATGCCGAGCGGGCGGCGCTCGACGCCGAGATGGCGCCGCTCTACGCGAAGTTCCAGCAGCAGCCGATCCCCTCGCTGATCGGCGACCCGCAGGCGCGGGCGATCGGCGAGCGGCTGTTCCTCTCGAACTGCGCGCAGTGCCACGGCTCGGACGCGCGTGGCGCCAAGGGCTTCCCGAACCTGACCGACGGCGACTGGCTGTACGGCAACGCGCCCGAGCAGATCGTCGAGACGCTCGCACGCGGCCGCAACGGCATGATGCCGGCGCTAGGCGCCGCGGTCGGCTCGGCACCGGAGGTCGAGCAGCTCGCGCAGTACGTGCTGTCGCTGTCGGGCAGCGCCACCGATCCGGTCAAGGCCGAACTCGGCAAGCCCAGGTTCGCGGTCTGCGCGGCCTGCCACGGACCGGACGGCAAGGGCAACCAGGCGCTGGGCGCGCCCAACCTGACCGACCGCATCTGGCTGCACGGCGGCGGGCTGCAGCAGGTGGTCGCGATGATCAACCTCGGCAAGAACAACATGATGCCGGCCTGGGATACCAAGCTGACGGAGGGCCAGATCCACGTGCTCGCCTCGTACGTGCTCGGCCTGTCACAGCGCACGCCGGACGGCGCGGCCGCCAAGTGATGCGGGTCCTGTCCGGGCGCATTCCCCTGCGCGCATGCGTTCGCCCTCCCGTTCCCGTTCCGGGCCGTCGATGACCGAAGTCCGCAAGGTGATCCCGATCCAGCCCGCCGTCGCCGACGATGACGGCGGGCTGTTCTCGATCTACCAGGCGCATCGCAAGATCTATCCGCGGGCGGTCACCGGCCTCTTTGCCCGGCTGCGCTGGGCGGCGGTGATCTTCACCCAGCTCGTCTTCTACGGACTGCCGTGGCTGAGCTGGAACGGGCGCCAGGCGGTGCTCTTCGACCTCGGCGCCCGCAAGTTCTACCTGTTCGGCGTCGTGCTGTGGCCGCAGGACTTCATCTATCTCGCCGGCCTGCTGGTCGTTGCGGCGCTGTCGCTGTTCTTCTTCACCGCGGTGGCGGGCCGGCTGTGGTGCGGCTACGCCTGCCCGCAGACGGTCTACACCGAGCTGTTCATGTGGATCGAGCGCCGGGTCGAGGGCGACCGGACCGCGCGCATGAAGCTCGACGCCTCGCCGATGTCGGCCGCCAAGCTGGGCCGCAAGGCGACCAAGCACACGCTGTGGCTCGCGCTCGCGCTGGTCACCGGCTTCACCTTCATCGGCTACTTCGCGCCGATCCGCGAGCTCGGCGGCCAGGTGCTGGCCTTCTCGCTGGGGCCGTGGCAGTGGTTCTGGATGCTGTTCTACGCGTTCGCGACCTGGGGCAACGCCGGCTTCATGCGCGAGCAGGTCTGCAAGTACATGTGTCCGTATGCGCGCTTCCAGGGCGCGATGTTCGACAAGGACACGATGATCGTGACCTACGACGCCGAGCGCGGCGAGCCGCGCGGCTCGCGCTCGAAGAAGGCCGACCCGAAGGCGGCGGGGCTGGGCAGCTGCGTCGACTGCACGCTGTGCGTCCAGGTCTGCCCGACCGGCATCGACATCCGAAACGGCCTGCAGTACGAGTGCATCGGCTGCGCGGCCTGCATCGACGTGTGCGACACCGTGATGGACAAGATGGGCTACGAGCGCGGCCTGGTGCGCTATGCGACGCAGAACGGCCTCGAGCGCCACCTCGGTCGCTTCGGCATGCTGCGCAACGTGCTGCGCCCGCGGGTGCTGGTCTACGGCACGCTGCTGGGCGTGCTGGTGGTCGTGCTGTTCGGCTCGCTCGCGGTACGCAATCCGCTCCGGGTCGATGTGATCCGGGATCGCAACGCGCTCGCGCGGATCGTCGACGCCGGCAACATCGAGAACACCTACCGGCTGCACTTCATGAATGCGTCCGAGGCCCCCCATCGGCTGCGCGTGACGGTCGAGGGCCTCGACGGCATCCGCCTCGCGAGCCCGCAGGTCTACGAGGTCGAGCCCGCCTCCAACCGCGCGGTGCCGATCAACGTCCAGATCCCGCCCGGCGTCGGTGCGCCCGGCTCCAACCCGATCCGCTTCGTGGTGGAGGCGATCGACGATCCGTCGCTCGCCCGCAGCGAGAAGGCGGCATTCATGGTCCCGCGCTGAGCACGCGGGCCGACACAGGAGACCCCATGTCCGCAACCCCGATCGTCCCCGTCCGACCCGCCTGGCGCGAGCCGCTGGTGTGGCTGGTCGTCGGCATCCCCGCCGCGACCGTCGTCGCCGGCGCGTTCACCTGGTGGATCGCCGCGCAACGGGCGGACAGCAACGTCGCCGACGACTACTACAAGCGCGGTCTCTCGATCAACCGCTCGCTCGAGCGCGAGTCGCGAGCGAAGGCGCTCGGGCTGCGCGCCGAGCTCACGCTCGCCGGCGAGAACGACCTGCGGCTGCGGCTGACCGGCGGCGCGACACTGCCGCCCACGGTCACCGTCGTCCTCACGCATCCGGTGCGCGCAGAGCAGGACCGCAGGCTGTCGCTCGACCGGCAGGCGGACGGCGTCTACCGGATCGTCGCGCCGCAGGTCGGCGCCGGCAACTGGGACGTCTCGATCGAGGCCCAGGACTGGCGCGTCGCCGGCCGACACGTGGCGCTGCGCGAGGGCGCCGTCGTGCGCCTCGCCGCCGACGGCCGCGTCGACTGAGCCCAGAGGCCGACGTGCCCCGCAACGCGCGCGAGTGGATCGCGGTCCTGTGGCCCGCGTTCGTCTCGGCCTGCCTGCTCGAGATGGTGGTCTTCGCGGCCTTCGACCCGCACGACTTCAGCCTCTTCGGCTGGCAGATCGACGCCGAGGAGCCCGATGCCGTCTATTCGCTGGCCTTCTTCGCGTTCTGGGCGATCGCCACCGCCACCGGCGTGGTCACCTGGTCGCTGTCGCGCTCGTCCGAGGAGATCAACCGCTGGCAGCGTCGGGTGCCGCTGACCGAGCCCCTGCCCGGCAGCCCCCCGAACCCGGAGTATCGCGGCCCGAACCCGCCGCCGAACGTCCCGCCGGGGGCGGCATGACCGGCGCGCGCCTCCGCCCGCCGGGGATGGGCTCGCGGTCATGAGCCTGCTGGTGCTGCTCGCCACCGCCGCCGCACTCGGGCTGCTGGGCGGGCTGCACTGCGTGGCGATGTGCTCGGCGCTGCAGCGGGTCGCGGTCCACGGGCTGGGCGGGCGGCGCACGGCCACCGCGGCAGGCACAGCCACCCTGTCGCTCGCCCGCAGCATCCCGCCGCAGCCGGTCGACGCGGTCACCGGGCGGGCGCTCGCGTCCGCGCTGCCCCGGCGCGACGACCTCGCCTTCCACGCGGCGCGACTGCTCGGCTATGCGGCGCTCGGCGCCGCGGTCGGCAGCGGCTCGTGGCTGCTGCGCTGGGGGGCGGACGCGATGCCGCTGATGCGCCCGCTGTGGGGCGCCCTGAACCTCGGGCTGCTCGCGCTCGGTCTCGCGCTGCTGCTGCTCGGCCGGCAGCCGGCCTGGGTCGACGCGCTCGGCGCCCGCGCCTGGCGCGCCGGCGGTGCGCGGCTCGGCGCCTCGGTCGGCCGCGGCCGCCCCTGGGTCGCCGGCGCTGCCTGGGCCCTGGTGCCCTGCGGCCTGCTGTACTCGGCGCTGGCCACGGCGGCGCTCGCGAGCGATCCGCTGCGCGGCGCGCTCGCGATGCTGGCCTTCGGGGCCGGCACGGCGGTTCATCTGCTGGGGGCGCAATGGCTGCTGGATGCGCTCGTTCGAGGCTCCGCCGCACGCGCTGCACGCGTGGAGGCCGTCGGGATGCGCATCGGAGGCGCCCTGCTCGCGGGGATGGCGATCGCAGCACTCCTCGCGCTGGCGCTCGGCCAGCCCCATCCCTTCTGTGCGACCTGATACGTCCACCGCCCGCGGGCGGACGGAACCTGTGGCCTCAGGTCACTCGAGCGCGCAGGTCGCGCCGGCGATGTCACGCAGCCGCGTTGCATCCTCGATCTGCAGGCGCTTCTGCTCGACGGTGATCACGCCATCGTCCTGCAGCTTCGAGAAGGTCCGGCTGACCGTCTCGAGCTTGAGCCCGAGATAGTTGCCGATCTCCTCGCGGGTCATCCTCAGGATGAACTCGCGCGGCGAGAACCCGCGCTGCGCGAAGCGCTGCGACAGGTTCAGCAGGAAGGTCGCGATGCGCTGCTCGGCGCGCATGGTGCCCAGCAGCATCATCACGCCCTGATCGCGGACGATCTCGCGCGAGAGCACGCGGTGCAGCTGGCGCTGCAGCCCGTTGAACTCGCGGGTCAGCGACTCGAGCTTCTCGAACGGCACGACGCAGACCTCGGCGTCCTCGAGCGCGATCGCGTCGCACTGGAAGGCCGCGGCACTGATCGCATCGAAGCCGAGGATGTCGCCCGGCATCGGGAAGCCGTTGACCTGCTCGCGGCCGTCGTCCGAGACGACCCGGGTCTTGAAGAAGCCGAGCCGGATCGGATAGACCGCTTCGAAGCGATCCCCGGCGCGGAACAGCGGTTCGCCGCGCTTGACCCGTCGGCGGGTCGAGACCATGCCGGTGAGCCGGTCGAGCTCGGTCGGGCTCAGGCCTTCGACCAGACAGATGTCATGCAGGCCGCAGTCACCGCAGTTGACGGCATGCGTGACCGTACTCGGCGCAGTCTTGAGGGGCGGAATTGGATGGACTGACACGATCTCTTCTCCCCGTTTGTCGATCGATTCTAGTCGAGTTTGACGATGATCAAGTGCCCCGAAAGGACCGGGTGCGAGAGTCTCTCCCATGCACACGCTCGAACGCTCGCCCCATCCCTCGGGCAACGATCCCGGCGGCTCGATCGCGCCGCGCACGGAGTTGATCGAGCGTTTCGACGTCGCCGGCCCCCGGTACACGTCGTATCCCACCGCCGACCGCTTCGTCGAGGCCTATGACGCCTCGAACCTGGACCGATGGCTGAGCCAGCGGGCGGCGGTCGGCTGGCACCAGCCCCTGTCGGTCTACGTGCACGTGCCGTTCTGCGCATCGGTCTGCTACTACTGCGCATGCAACAAGATCGTCACCAAGGACCGCGAGCGCGGGCGCGCCTACGTCGAGGACCTGATGCGCGAGGTCGAGCTCTACGGCGAGCGGCTCGGGCGTCGCGAACCGGTCGGCCAGATGCACTTCGGCGGCGGCACGCCGACCTTCCTGGACGGCGGAACCCTGCAGACGGTGATCGACGGACTCGAGCGCGTCTTCGCGTTCACGCCGCAGGCCGAGCGTTCGATCGAGGTCGATCCGCGCACGGTCGACGTCGCGCGGCTCCGGGAGCTGCGGGACCAGCGCTTCAACCGGTTGAGCTTCGGCGTCCAGGACTTCGATGCCGATGTCCAGGCCGCGGTGCACCGCGTGCAGTCGACCGAGCAGGTGTTCGAGCTGACCCGCGCGGCGCGCGAGATCGGCTTCGAGTCGGTGAACGTCGACTTGATCCACGGCCTGCCGCGGCAGACCGAGGCAAGCTTCCGCCGCACGCTCGAGACGCTCGTCGAGCTGCGCCCCGACCGCGTCGCGGTCTACGGGTACGCCCACCTGCCCGAGCGCTTCAAGCCGCAGCGGCGCATCCACACCGCCGAGCTGCCGCCGGCCCGCGACAAGCTCGCGATGATGCGCATGGCGATCCAGACGCTGACCGAGGCCGGCTACGTCTACATCGGGATGGACCACTTCGCGCTGCCCGACGACGCGCTCGCCGTCGCGCAGCGGCGCGGCATGCTGCACCGGAACTTCATGGGCTACACCACCGAGCCCGACTGCGACATGATCGGGCTGGGGGTCTCGGCGATCGGCCGGATGGGGCCGAGCTACGCGCAGAACTTCCGCACGCTCGACGAATACTGCGACGCGGTGCGGTCCGGGCGCCTGCCGATCCACCGCGGCTACGAGCTCACCCGCGACGACATGCTCCGGCGCAGCGCGATCATGTCGATCATGTGCAGCGGCGAGGTCTCGTTCGCAGCCCTCGAATCCGGCTTCCTCGTCGATCCGAAGCTGGCGTTCAGCGAGGAGCTCGGGCGCTTGCGCGAGTTCCAGGAGCTCGGGCTGGTGCGCGTCGACCAGGACGGGATCGCGGTGACCGCACAGGGGCGGTACTTCGTTCGGGCGATCGCGATGGTCTTCGACCGCTACCTGCGCTCGGCGATGCAGCGCGGCTCGTACTCGCGCGTGCTCTAGCTAGCCGGCGAAGGCCGGCACCGCACGCCGGGGAGACCGACGGGCGCGGCGACGCGGGGCGCCGCCGCTCGCCGCGTCAGGCACGCGCCTCGAGCGCGGCCACCGCCGGCAGCGTGCGGCCCTCGAGGAACTCGAGGAAGGCGCCGCCCCCCGTGGAGATGTAGTCGACGTCGTCGGTGATGCCGAACTTGGAGATCGCCGCGAGCGTGTCGCCGCCACCCGCGATCGAGAAGCCGGGCGAGGCCGCGATCGCGCGGGCCAGCGCCTCGGTGCCGCCGGCGAAGGCGGGGAACTCGAACACGCCGACCGGTCCGTTCCAGACGATGGTCCCCGCAGCATGCAGCTGCGCGGCGAGCCGCCCGGCCGTCTGCGGGCCGATGTCGAGGATCATGTCGTCGTCGGCGACGTCGGCAGCCGCCTTGACGGTGGCCGTCGCGTCGGCGGCAAAGGTCTTCGCGACGACGACGTCGGTGGGGATCGGCACCTCCGCGCCGCGCGCCTTCATCATGTCGATGATCGCGCGTGCCTCCGCGAGCAGATCGGGCTCGGCCAGCGACTTGCCGATCGGCAGGCCGACCGCGGCCATGAAGGTGTTCGCGATGCCGCCGCCGACGATGAGGCCGTCGACCTTGGCCGCGAGCGACTTCAGGATCGTGAGCTTGGTCGAGACCTTGGAGCCTGCGACGATGGCCACCAGCGGGCGCTTCGGAGAGCCGAGCGCACGCCCCAGCGCGTCGAGCTCGGCCGCCATCAGCGGGCCGGCGCAGGCGATCGGCGCGAAGCGGGCGATGCCGTGCGTGGTCGCCTCGGCGCGGTGGGCGGTACCGAAGGCGTCGTTGACGTAGACGTCGCAGAGCGCGGCCATGCGGCGCGCCAGGCCCTCGTCGTCCTTCTTCTCGCCCTTGTTCGTGCGGCAGTTCTCCAGCAGCACCACCTCGCCCGGTGCGACGGTGAAGCCGCCGTCGACCCAGTCGCGCTGCAGGCGCACGGGTCGGCCGAGCTTCTCGGTCAGGCGTTGCGCGATCGGCGCGAGCGAATCCTCGGGGCGCAGCACCCCCTCGGTGGGACGGCCGAGGTGCGAGGTGACCATCACCGCCGCGCCCGCCCGAAGGCAATGCTCGATGGCGGGCACCGAAGCGCGGATCCGCGTGTCGTCGGTGATGGCGCCGGCATCGTCCTGGGGCACGTTGAGATCGGCGCGGATGAACACGCGCTTGCCGGCCAGGTCCAGGTCGCTGAGTCGCTTGAAATGGATCATGGGGTGCGTCGCAAGGATGTGAAGGAGGGGTCGCGCGCTCGGCAGGGGCCGGCACGCCGTTCGCGCCGATTCTAGCCGCTCGCAGATGGACCGCCGGTCGGCAAGGGCGGTCATTCGTCGCGGCATCGTGACGCAACGCACGCTCCCGCACGATGCTCCGCTCAAGCGTCGCACCGCGATGCCGAAGACCTAGTGCGCGGCCTCATGGCCGGGAGCGAGGAAGTGCCCGAGATGGAAGTGGTGATCGTCGACGACAACCCAGTCAACCTGACGGTGATGGAGCATTTGGTGGGCCGTGTCGGCGGGGCCGAGCCGCGCATCTTCCGTCGCAGCGAGGAAGGCCTGTCGTGGTGCCGGGAGCACGATCCGGACCTGGTGATCGTCGACTACAAGATGCCCGACGTCGACGGGCTGACCTTCATCGAGCGGATGCGCGCGCTGCCCGGCCGCGGCGAGCTGCCGCTGCTGATGGTCACCTCGAACACCGACCGCGACCTGCGCCGGCAGGCGCTCGAGGCCGGTGCGACCGATTTCCTGCACAAGCCGGTTGACCGCGCCGAGTTCACCGCGCGCGTGCGCAACATGCTGCGGCTGCGCGGCATGACGCGGCGCCTGACCGACCGCGCGATCGAACTCGAGCATGCGGTGGCCAAGGCCACGCGGGCGATCGTGACCACCGAGCGCGACACGCTGCTCTGCCTGGCGCGGGCGGCCGAGTTCCGCAACCCCGAAACCGGCGCCCACGTGATGCGGATGGCCGAGTATTCGAAGACCATCGCGGGCGCGATGGGCGGCGACCTCGAGTTCCAGACGCTGATCCGCAAGGCGGCACCGCTGCACGACGTGGGCAAGCTCGGCACGCCCGACCTGATCCTGCTCAAGCCGTCGCGCCTGACCGGCGAGGAGATGGACGTGATGAAGCAGCACACGACCATCGGCTGGCAGATCCTGCGCGAGCACCGCTCGCCGGTGCTGCAGATGGGCGCGACCATCGCCTGGACGCATCACGAGAAATGGGACGGCTCGGGCTATCCGCGCGGCCTGTCCGGCGAGGCGATTCCGGTCGAGGGCCGCATCGTCGCGGTCGCCGACGTGCTGGACGCGCTGATCTCGGTGCGCCCGTACAAGCAGGCATGGGAGCCCGACGCCGCGCGGGCGTTCATCGAGAAGGGCTCGGGCAGGCACTTCGACCCGACATGCGTCGCCGCCCTGAGCGCGGTCTGGGACGACGTCCTCTCGATCCGGGACGAGTACGTCGACTGACCGGACCCGGCGACGCGGCGACCGCCGATCCGGCCGGCACGCCCGCCCGGTGCGAATGGAAACCTGTTCCAGCCGCTGCGATACGATGATCGGGTCCAGCCGGGCACTCGCCCCAGGCCATGCCCCGGCTCGAAGGACACCCGAACGATGATACTGCTCACCGCCCACGCCGCCACCGATCTCGAGACGACCGCCCCCTTCGACGGCCGGCCGCCCGAGCCGTGCCGCACGCGGGCCGACGCCATGGCGCGCTTCGAGGGCGACACGCTCTTCTACGAGCGCATCGTGCCGCTGTTCTGCTCGGCCGCGACCGAGCAGGCCTGTGCCCTCGTCGCGGCCAGCGCCGCCGGCGACCGCGAGCAGATCCAGCACTGGGCCCACACGCTCAAGGGCTCACTGCTGACGGTGGGCGCGACCGCGAGCGCCGACCTGGCCGAGCGCATCGAGCGCGCCGGACGCGAGGGTCGCCCGGAGGGGCTGCCGGCGCTGGTGCGCCGCCTCGTCGCCGAGACGGCGATCGTGGTCGCCCACCTGGGCGCGCCGAACGCCTGACGCGACCGCTGCCCCGCCGCGAGCGGCAGGGCGGGTCGGATCACTTCGCCGACATCAGCGCGACGGTGGTGTCGAGCATGCGGTTGCTGAAGCCCCACTCGTTGTCGTACCAGCTCGAGACCTTCACGAGCCGGCCCGACACCTTGGTCAGCGTCGCATCGAAGATCGACGAACGCGGATCGTGGTTGAAGTCGCTGGAGACCAGCGGCGCGGTGTTGTAGCCGAGGATGCCCTTCAGTTCGCCCTCGGAGGCCGCCTTCATGATCGCGTTGACCTCGTCGGCGGTCGTGTCGCGCGCCGCGATGAACGACAGGTCGACGATCGACACGTTGATGGTCGGGACACGGATCGCATAGCCGTCGAGCTTGCCGGCCAGCTCGGGCAGCACGAGGCCGACCGCGGCGGCCGCGCCGGTCTTGGTCGGGATCATGTTGTGCGCGGCGGCGCGCGCCCGGCGCAGGTCCTCGTGATAGACGTCGGACAGACGCTGGTCGTTGGTGAACGCGTGGACCGTGGTCATCAGCCCGTTGACGATGCCGATGGTGTCGTTCAGCGGCTTGACGACCGGCGCCAGGCAGTTGGTCGTGCACGAAGCGTTCGAGATCACGGTGTGCGAGGCCTTCAGCACGCCCTGGTTGACGCCGAACACGACGGTCGCATCGACGTCCTTGCCGCCGGGCTGCGAGATCACGACCTTCTTGGCGCCGCCCTTCAGGTGGGCCGAGGCCTGCTCCTTCGTCGTGAAGTAGCCCGTGCACTCGAGCACCACATCGATCTTCTCGTCACCCCAGGGCAGCTTGGCCGGGTCGCGCTGCGCGAAGACCTTGATCCGGTCGCCGTTGACGACCATCGAGTCGCCGTCGACCGTCACGGTGCCGCGGAACGGGCCGTGCGTGGTGTCGTGCAGGGTCAGGTGCGCGTTGGTGTTCGGATCGCCGAGGTCGTTGATCGCCACGATCTGCAGGTCGTGGGTCTTGCCGCCCTCGTAGTGGGCGCGCAGGATGTTCCGGCCGATTCGGCCGTAGCCGTTGATGGCGACTCGCAGGGTCATGACAGTTCCTCAGGTTGAATGCTTGGCGAGCACGGCCCGGACGGTGTCCGCGACGTTCTCGGGCGTGAATCCGAAATGCTTGAACAGCGCGCCGGCCGGGGCGGACTCGCCGTAGCGGTCCAGGCCGATCACCGCGTCGCAGCGGTACTTCCACCAGCCCTCGGTGACCCCGGCCTCGATCGCGATCCGCGGCAGAGTCTCGGGCAATACGCGTGCCTTGTATGTGACGTCCTGCCGATCGAAGACGGAGGTCGAGGGCATCGACACGATCCGGACCTCGATCCCGTCGGCGAGGAGCAGCTCGCGCGTGGCCATCGCCAGGCCCAGCTCGGAGCCGGTGGCGATGATCGCGCAGCGGGGCTCGGCGGCGTCGCGGACCACGTAGCCGCCGTGGCGGACAGCCTCGACCTGCGCATCCGAGCGGCTCACGAAGGGCACCGCCTGGCGCGACAGCAGCAGCGCGCTCGGGCCGTCGTCACGCTCGATCGCCATCGCCCAGGCAACTGCCGACTCCACCGGATCCGCAGGGCGCCAGACGTCGAGACCGGGGATCAGCCGCAGGCTCGCGGCGTGCTCGACCGACTGGTGGGTCGGGCCGTCCTCGCCGAGGCCGATCGAGTCATGGGTGAAGACGTGGATGACGCGCTGCTTCATCAGCGCCGCCATCCGGATGGCGTTGCGCGAGTAGTCGCTGAAGGTGAGGAAGGTGCCACCGAACGGCAGGTGGCCGCCGTGCAGCGCGACCCCGTTCATCAGCGCGGCCATGCCGAACTCGCGGACCCCGTAGTTGATGTGGCGCCCGGCGACGAACGACTGCCCGTCGGGCCCGCCGAAGCTGCGGAACGCGCCGGCACCCTTCCAGTCGGTGAGGTTGGAGCCGGTCAGGTCGGCCGAGCCGCCGAGCAGTTCGGGCAGCGCCGGTCCGAAGTGGTTGAGCGCGTTCTGCGAGGCCTTGCGCGTGGCGATGGTCTCGCCCTTGGAGACAGCCTCGTCGATCGCGCGCTGCGCGGTGAACTCCCAGGTCGCGGGCAGCACGCCGCGCATGCGGCGCTCGAACTCGCCGGCCTCCCGCGGGAAGCGCTCGGCATAGGCGGCGAACAGGTCATCCCAGGCGGCCTGGCGCTGCGCGCCGGAGCCGGTGGCGTCCCAGGCCGAATAGACATCGGCCGGGATCTCGAAGGGGCCGTGGTTCCAGCCCATCCAGCGGCGCACGCCGGCGATCTCCTCGGCGCCCAGCGGCTCGCCGTGCGACTTCGACTTGCCGGCACGCGTGGGCGCGCCCTTGCCGATGATGGTGCGGCACTGGATCAGGGTCGGCGCGAAGCGCTGCCCGTCGGGCATCTCGCGGCCGTTGGCGCCCCATTCCTTGGCGATCTCGATCGCGGCGTCGACCGCGTCGACGTCATGCCCGTCGACGTCGGCGATCACGTTCCAGCCGTAGGCCTCGAAGCGGCGAATGGTGTCGTCGCGGAACCAGGCGCCGACCTCGCCGTCGATCGAGATGCCGTTGTCGTCGTACAGCACGACGAGCTTCGACAGGCCCCAGGTGCCCGCCAGCGAGCAGACCTCGTGCGAGATGCCCTCCATCAGGCAGCCGTCGCCGGCGAACACCCAGGTGAAGTGGTCGACGACCGGGAAGCCCTCCCGATTGAACTCCGCGGCCAGCATCCGCTCGGACAGCGCCATGCCGACCGCGTTGGCAAGGCCCTGGCCGAGCGGGCCGGTGGTGGTCTCCACGCCCGGAGTGATGCCGACCTCGGGATGGCCCGGCGTCTTCGAGTGCAGCTTGCGGAAGCGGCGCAACTCGTCGATCGACAGGTCGTAGCCGGTCAGGTGCAGCAGCGCGTACAGCAGCATCGAGCCGTGCCCGTTCGACAGCACGAACCGGTCGCGGTCGAACCAGGTCGGGCGCGCCGGGTTGTGCTTGAGGTGCCGCCCCCAGAGGGCCACCGCGATGTCGGCCATGCCCATCGGCATGCCGGGGTGCCCCGAGGCGGCCAGCTCGACCGCATCCATCGCGAGCGCGCGGATGGCGGCGGCCATGCGCGCCGGCTCGCTGCGGTCGCGGGCGGCGTCGACGGGCGCGCCGCTCGGGGCGGCGGAAGAGGGGGTCTGCATGGGGGCGCCTTGAGGGCCGTCTGGCCCGACCTGAGGGGAAAGCGTGCATTTTATCAAACGGGCGCGCCCCGCCGGACGGCGCGCTACACTGCGCCGCGATGGCCGCTCCCTCGGTATTCCGCCTGTTCCACGCCGGCCCGCTCGCCGCGCACGCCACGCTGCGGCTCGATCCGGACGCCAGCCATCACGCGCTTCGCGTGCTGCGGCTGGCCGCAGGCGACACGCTCGAGCTGTTCGACGGACGAGGCCGGCGCTGCACGGCCACCCTGCTCGATGCCGATCCGCGCGGCGCCTCGGTGCTCGCCGGCGAGCCGGTCGATGCCCGCACCGAGAGTCCGCTCGCGCTCGGCCTGGCCCAGGCGCTGCCGGCCGGCGACAAGATGGACTGGGTGGTCGAGAAGGCGATCGAACTGGGCGTGGGCGCGATCCAGCCGCTGTTCTCGCGGCGCTCGGTGCTGAAGCTGGACGAGGCGCGCGCCGCCAAGCGACTCGCCCACTGGCGCCGTATCGCAGTCGCCGCGTGCATGCAGTGCGGCCGGGACGTGCTGCCCGAGATCGCCGAGCCGATGCCGCTCGCCCGCTGGCTTGCCCGGCCCGGTGGTCCGGGCAGGCCGAGCCCCGCGGGCGTTTCGGCTTCGTCGCCGCAGGCCGGTGCGGACGGGCGCCCGCCGCAGCGGCTGCTGCTCTCGCCGCACGACGGCGGCGGGCTCGCGGCGCTCCCCCTGCCCCAGGCCGGGGCGTGGCTGCTCGCCGGACCCGAGAGCGGGCTGGACGACGAGGAGACGGCGCTGGCGATCGCCTCGGACTGGCGGCCGCTGCGGCTGGGGCCGCGCACGCTGCGTACCGAGACCGCGGGGCTGGCCGCGCTGGCCGCGCTGCAGGCACGCTTCGGCGACTTCTGAAGCCGGGCCGCCCGGGCGGAGTGTGGCGGATGGTGACGGGCCGGCGCACCGGCGCAGGCGGCGCCGGCATGCGCTAAGCTCGGCGCGCAGGCGCCGTGCTGCGCGCCCTCCACCCGACACAAGGACTTCGACATGAGCCTGATTGACTCCCTCCTCGGCGGCCTCGGCGGCGCGCTCGGCGGCCAGGCCCCGCAAGGCAACCCGATGATGCAGGCGGCGATGGCGCTGCTGGCCGGCGGCCAGCAGGGCGGCGCGGGCGGACTCGCGGATCTCGTCTCGGCCTTCACCCAGGGCGGGCTGGGCGACGTGGTCCAGTCGTGGATCGGCACGGGCCAGAACCTGCCGATCTCCCCCGAGCAGCTCCAGCAGGTCCTCGGCGGCGACACGGTAGCCGGCCTGGCCAGGCAGCTCGGGCTCTCGCCCCAGGACGCCAGCCAGGGACTGGCCGGACTGCTCCCCCAGCTCGTCGACCAGCTGACGCCGCAGGGTCAGCTGCCGCAGAACGGACTGGGCGACATCGCCTCGATCATGGAGAAGCTGGGCGGGCGCCGCGGCTGACCGACCAGAAGGTCCGGAACGCGACGCCCCGCTCGCCGAAGGCATCGGCGGCGTCGCGAAAGACGTCCAGCAGCGCATCGCGCGCGTCGGCGTCGAAGCCCGGGGGGCCGGGCAGGCGCTCGAGCACCAGCACCAGCCCCGGGGCGCGGGCACCGGGCTCGGGCTCTAGATCGGTCAGGCTGTCATAGAGCGCATCGAGGTTCGCGCCGAAATGCGAGGGCAGCGCGAAGCCGCGCGCCAGCGCGGCCATCACGCCGGCCTTGTCGCGGGCCCCGCTGCAGTCCGCGTGCAGGAAGCGCTGGCCGGCTTCGTGCGCCTGGCGGCGCAGCGTCTCGGGGCGGCGATCGGCCAGCCGTTCGACCGCATTCGGCGGGAGGCTCTCGAGCGGGGTCATCGGGTCACTCCCGGATCCGGCGGAACGACGCGTAGTGGTCGTCGGTGTACCAGTACTCGCCCGATGCCCGCGGGTCGCCCCCCGCGACGATGCGACGCGCGCCGCGATCGCGCGAGCCCGGCGTCCTGACGGTGTACTCGGTGTAGTAGCCGCGGGCCTGCCGCGGCAGCAGGCGCTCGCGGTTGCCGAACACGGTGCCGTCCTTGGCGTACGGGAACGGGCCGCCCGCACGGATCAGCGCCAGCGTCTCGCGGGCCTCGCGCGGCAGCTCGCGCAGCACGATCTCGCTCCCGGCGGCCGGGACCCGCTCGTCGCGCGCGACGGCCAGCGCGCCCGCGAGCAGCGCGAGCACGACCAGGACGATACCCCACCCCCGACGCATGGACATGCCGCGAATGCTACGACAGTCGGCTCAGGCGAGCGACAGCGGCGGGCGCTCGAGTTCGGGTTGCGTGTCAGCGAGCGGCGCCGCGCGATGGCCACCGCCGGTCCCGGACGCGGCCGGTTCGCCGCCGGTGACCGATCCGATCGCTCGGTCGAAGGTCGAGTCGTCCGGCGCGATCCGCGCCTGCCCGCGCTGGAGCATGAAGGCGAACTCGGCGCCCTGCAGCGTCAGGCTCTCCTCGGGCTGCCGGGTCAGGATGAAGAGCTTGCGGGCGGGGCTGATCCAGGCGAGCTTGAAGACGCGCGCCCCGGCCTCGTCCTCGATCTCGATGCGTTGGCCGCGGCGCATCGCCGACAGCACCTGATCGGACGCCGACACGGTCGGGACGCCCTCGGCCTCCTCCGTACGCGGCTCGAATCGCACGGTGCCATCGGGCTGCATCCGCACCGAGACCGGCGTGCCGCAGGCCGACGCGGCGGCGGGCGCCGGGGCGGACGCGGACTGCGAGCGCTTCTTGGCGGCGGCGATCTCGAGCGCGTGGGCGCGCAGCAGCTCGTCGAAGAACGCGGTCCGCTCGGCGTCGGGGATCTCGACCCGCGCCAGGCCGTCCTTCATGCCGCGGATCAGGTTGGGCAGCACCGTCGCCAGGCGGACGATCTCGTCCGACTGCTTGGGCGCCACGCTCCAGACGAGGTAGTCGGCGACATGCATCGCCGCCTCCCAGGCCTGGACGGCGGACTCGCCCTCGTGGTCGGCGCGCTGCCTGGCGAGCACCTGGGTCCACCAGCGATACAGGAACTCGCGCACGAACGGCGGGGTGTCCTTGTCCAGACGCCGCCCGAGCTCGGTGCGCGCCTCGTCCTGGGCGATCGCGAGCGTCTCGCGCATCGCGGCCTCGCGGGCCACGGCCGCGAGGCCGGCAGCACGGCGCTCGGACTCGTCGCGCGCGAGCGCCTCGATCTCCTCGAGACAGCGCTGGAAGATCGACAGGTCGGCGTCGAACTCGGCGACGATGCGGTCGACGACGCGGGCCAGCCCTTCGGTCATCGGCGAACCGCGCCCGAGGTCGGCGTCCGGGTCGGCGCCGACGTCGGAGATGCGATCGATCAGCCGGCGCATCGGATGCTGGCGGCGCGCGAAGAAGCTGCGGTCGAGCAGCGCGGCCTTGACCGCGACCACCTGCAGCCGCAGCAGCTGCTGCTTGATCGAGTCCGGCAGGCGCCGGTCGGAATAGATGTAGTCGAACACCATCGAGACGATCTCGACGGTGATCTGATCGAGGGGCGAGCCCTGTTCGCGCACCCGCTCCAGGATCGCCGGCAGCATGCCCGCGATGTCGATGCGCTCGGGATCGCGCTGGATCGCGGTCAGCGACGCGACCAGGGGGCGCTGCACCGGCGCGACCGGGATGTCGGCGACGCCGAACATCGCGGGGTTCGACAGCATCCGCGCGACCTGCATCCGGCCGGCCGGCCGGCCGGCGGTCGCCTCGACCATCGCCGCCTGCAGCGCCTCCATCGGATCGAGGATCGCGCCGTAGCCGTCGACCGCCGCAGCGCCATCCTCCTCCCACTGTGCGCCCCCCGGGCCGGGCGACGTGCCCGCACGGGACGCGCCACCGCGCGTGGGGGTGCCGTACGTGCCGTCGCCGTGCTGCGACACGCCGCCTTGATTCGGACCACCGTGCTGGCCGCCCCCCGGACCGCCCTGCTGCGGGCCTGCGCCGGCCGCATCGGGCCCGTGCGCGGCGGACTCGCCGGGGCGCCGGGTCGACGGGAAGGTCTGCACCTGCGGGCGGATCTTCGGCAGCACGTGGTTCGAGCGCAGCCGCTCGTTGACGGCGGCGTACAGGCCGTTGAGGTTCTGCGACACGTGGGGCTCGAATGCGTCGAGCAGCGCGACCTTGACGTCGGTGCGGGGCGAGAGCTCGGCGAGCGCATTCTTGAGCGCTTCGAACACCGCCTCCGGCGAGACCGGATGCTTGCCTTCGTCGAACCAGTCCCGATCGAGCAGCGCGCCGAGCCGCGCCCGGATGCCCAGCACCTCGTCGGGATCGAGGCGACTCTTGGTGCGACCGATCAGGCGATCGACGCTCATCTGGTCGCGGATCGCGTCGTCCGAGACCAGCTGCAGCGGCGCGTCGGCGTCCGTGGCCGCGGTCGCGCCGTCGGCAGCCGATGGCCTGTCCAGCGCGTACAGCCGGCGCTCGAAGATGTCGCCGAAGCTGCGCCGGAAGCGGGTCTCGATCTCGGTGCGGTTCTCGCGCACCAGCATCACCGCATCGAGCAGCGCCTGCTGCTGGTCGGAGCGGAACGAGCGCAGGGCCTCGGCCGTCAGCTCGTCGCTCATCTTGTTGAGGGCGTCGGCGACGACCTGACCCATCCGCTGCAGCACGAGCTCGCGGCACCCCTCGAGCAGCTCGAAGCGCTTGCGTGAGTGCCCGGGCACGCCGGCGGCGCTCCCGGATCCCGGTTGCGCGCCCACGCTGTCCATCGGATGTTCGCTGATCGCCATGGCCTCGGGGCCGCGAGAGATGCGGCCGACGGCGGGTGGAATCACCTGCCTCGGCGGAGGGTAGCCACGCCGCAGCCACCCCGCAGGCGGCGAGGGCCCGACGCGCATCGGCGGCCGACGAACGGCACGCGCCCGAATCAGTCGCCTGCCCGCCGGTCGGCCCGCGCCGACCGCAAGGCCCGCGCGGCCATCCGCCCGTGACGCTCAGCGCGTCGCGTTGATGTCCACGATGGTCCAGGCGGTCATGTTGACCAGCCGGCGGACGGTCGAGGACGCCGTCAGCACATGCACCGGACGGGCCGCGCCGAGCAGCACCGGGCCGATCGCGATGTTGTTGCCGGCCGCGGTCTTCAGCAGGTTGTACGAGATGTTGGCCGCGTCGATGTTCGGCAGCACGAGCAGGTTCGCCTCTCCCGACAGCGTGGTCCGCGGCAGCAGCCGGCGCCGGTAGTCGCTGTCGAGCGCCGCGTCGCCATGCATCTCGCCGTCGATCTCGAGATCCGGCGCACGCTCGCGCAGGATCGCCAGCGCATCGCGCATCTTGACCGCCGAGGGCCGGTTGGAGGAACCGAAGTTCGAGTGCGACAGCAGCGCCACCGAGGGCTTGATCCCGAATCGGCGCAGCTCTTCGGCGGCCATCAGCGTGATCTCGGCGAGCTCGGCCGCCGAGGGGTCGGCATTGACGTGGGTGTCGACCAGCGTGACCTGGCGACCCGGCAGCATCAGCGTGTTCATCGCCGCATAGACGCTCGCGCCAGGCTTGCGGCCGATGACCTCGTCGATGAACTGCAGGTGCAGGGAATACGGGCCGAATGAGCCGCACAGCATGCCGTCGGCCTCGCCGCGGTGGACCATCAGCGCGCCGATCAGCGTGTTGCGCCGGCGGACCTCGATCTGCGCGTACTCGGGCGTGACGCCCTTCCTCTCGACCAGCGCGTGGTAGGTCTGCCAGTAGTCGCGGAAACGCTCGTCCCACTCGGGGTTGATGATGCCGAAATCGCGCCCGGCCCGGATGCGCAGGCCGAAGCGCTCGATGCGGCGCTCGATCACCGCAGGCCGCCCGACGAGGATCGGCTTGGCGAGCTTGTCGTCGACGACCTGCTGGACCGCGCGCAGCACGCGTTCGTCCTCGCCCTCCGCATAGACGATCCGCCGGGTCTCGCCGCGCCGCGCCGCCGAGAAGATCGGCTTCATGAAGTTGCCCGAGTGATAGACGAACTGCTCGAGCTGCGAGCGGTACGCATCGAAGTCGGCGATCGGGCGCGCGGCGACGCCCGAGTCCATCGCAGCGCGGGCGACCGCGGGGGCGATCTTCACGATCAGCCGCGGGTCGAAGGGCCGCGGGATCAGGAACTCGGGGCCGAACGCCTGGCCGGGCCCGCCGTAGGCGGCGGTCACGACGTCCGACTGCTCGGCGCGGGCGAGCTCGGCGACCGCGCGGACCGCGGCGATCTCCATCTCGCGGTTGATCGTCGTCGCGCCCACGTCGAGCGCGCCTCGGAACAGGAACGGGAACACGAGGACGTTGTTGACCTGGTTCGGATAGTCGCTGCGGCCGGTCGCGATGATCGCGTCGTCGCGGACCTCGCGCACGAGCTCGGGCAGGATCTCGGGCGTCGGGTTCGCGAGCGCGAGGATGATCGGCTTCGCCGCCATCTTCGCGACCATCTCGGGCTTGAGCACGCCGCCGGCCGACAGGCCGAGGAAGACGTCGGCGCCCGCGATCACGTCGGCGAGCGTGCGGGCCTCGGTCGGCTGGGCAAAGCGCGCCTTCTCTTCGTCCATCAGCACGGTCCGGCCGGTGTAGACGACGCCTTCGATGTCGGTGACCCAGATCTGCTCCCGAGCGAAACCCAGGTCGAGCAGCAGGTCGAGGCAGGCGAGCGCGGCGGCGCCGGCGCCGCTGACCACCAGCTTGCAGTCGGCGACGCGCTTTCCGACCACCTCCAGGCCATTGAGGATCGCCGCACCGACGACCACCGCGGTGCCGTGCTGGTCGTCGTGGAACACGGGGATCTTCATCCGCTCGCGCAGCCGGCGCTCGACGTGGAAGCACTCGGGCGCCTTGATGTCCTCGAGGTTGATGCCGCCGAAGGTCGGCTCGAGCGCTGCGATGATATCGACCAGCTTGTCCGGATCGGTCTCGTCGATCTCGATGTCGAAGACGTCGATCCCGGCGAACTTCTTGAACAGCACGCCCTTGCCTTCCATCACCGGCTTGGCGGCCAGCGGCCCGATCGCGCCGAGCCCGAGCACCGCGGTGCCGTTGGTGATGACCGCGACCAGGTTGCCCCGCGCGGTGTACCGGAAGGCATTGGCCGGATCCTCGACGATCATCTCGCAGGCGGCGGCCACGCCCGGCGAATACGCCAGCGCCAGGTCGCGCTGGTTGACCAGGCTCTTGGTGGGGGTGACCGAGATCTTTCCGGGGCGGCCCTGCTCGTGGTATTCGAGCGCCGCACGGCGCAGGTCTGGATTCATCGGCTGGGCCATCGCGAGGCGCCTCGTTTCGTCTTGTGGGGGAGCGGCTGCATTATCACCCGGCGCGCACGCGCCTTCGGTCGCCCCAGGACGCACCGGTCCGGTGCAAGGCGGCCGAGGCATCGACCGGAGCCCGTCACGGGACCCGCCGGCTGTTGCGTGCAGGTGACGCCGGAGGGCCAGCGCCCGGCGCCTGCGAGACCCGCCGGTCGGCCCCGCGCGGTCGGCCGGCGGGCGGCCGGCGGGCGGCCGGCCGGCGGCCCCGGCGCCACACGAGCGCGCCCGCCGATGCGGCTAAGCTTCCTTGGTCGGGCACCTCGTCCCGGCACGCGGGACCGGGGCGAACACCGAAGATCAACGGACGACAGAGCGGATGCGATCGATGGGTGGTGGACACGACGACGCGCCGGGCGAAGTCGGCGCGCGCGCCGGACGCGGGGCGACGCCCGTCCATCCGGCGCAGGAGGACGCCCGGGCGCAGGTCGGCGCACCGGCCGCCGGCGCGATCCGGCGCACGCCCGACGAACTGCTGTCGACGATCGGCCACGACCTGCGCGTGCCCCTGAACGGCCTCGTGGGCATGGTCGAGATGCTGCGCGGCACGCGCCTCGACGGCGAGCAGCGCTGCTATGTCGACGCGCTGCAGCGCTCGGCCGACGCGCTGGTGGGCGTGGTCGACGAAATGCTGGACCTGTCGAGCATCCACGGCGGCCGCGTGGGCCTGGCGCGCGGCGCGTTCTCGCCGCAGCGGGTCGCTCAGGACGTGATCGCGCTGCTGCGCCCGCGCGCCGAGCGCAAGGGGCTGTCGCTGCTGTTCTGGTGCCGCGCGATGCCGGAGCGGCTGCTCGGTGACTCGATCCGCCTGCAGCAGGTCGTGACGAAGCTGCTATCCCATGCGATCGAGTCGACGACGCGCGGCGAGGTGCGGCTGGAGCTGTCGGCGCTGCCGCAGCCGGACGGGCGCTGGCGGCTGCAGGGCACTGTCGCCGACACCGGCGCGGGGCCCGACGCGGCGCAGCGCCACCGCCCCGAGGGCCTGTTCGCCGGCGAGGCCGCGGGGACGGCGTTCCGCGAGGTGTCCTCGGAGCTGGGGCTCGCGGTCTGCGCACGCCTGCTCGCGCTGATGGGCGGCACGCTCGGCCTCGACAGCCGGCCGGGCGAAGGCACGCGTCTGCGGTTCGAAGCGGTGTTCGAGTGCGAAGCCCCCACCGGCCCGACGTCGGGCGCACCGGCCACGCTGGCCGGCCTGCGGGTGCTGGTGGTCGACGACGACGCGGTCTCCCGCACGCTGGCGCTCGGGGTGCTCGGCCGGCTCGGCATCGCGGCCCGCGTCGCGCACGACGCGCGGGAGGCGATCGTCGAGGTCGCCGAGCATGCCTTCGACGTCGTCGTGATGGACGTCAGGATGCCCGGCCTCGACGGGCTCGAGGCGACGCGGGCGATCCGCGCGCTGCCGTCCGGCGCGAACCAGCCGTGGATCGTCGCGCTCACCGCGGCGCTGCAGGTCGACGACCGGAGTCGGTGCATCGAGTCCGGCATGGACGACTTCATCGTCAAGCCCTTCCGCGCCGAGACGCTGAAGGACACGCTGCAGCGCGCGCTGCAGCGACTGGGTTCGTCGCCCGCCTGAGGACCGGCGCGGCGCGCCTCAAGCCAGAGCGCGCTCCAGCACGCGGGCGACGTGCAGCGCCTCGCGCGAGGCACCGTCGGCGATCTGATGGCGGCAGCTGGTGCCGTCGGCGACGATCAGCGTGTCGGCGCCCGCGGCGCGCACCGCGGGCAGCAGCGCGGCCTCGGCCATCTTCATCGAGACCTCAAGGTGCGCGGCCTCGTAGCCGAAGCTGCCGGCCATGCCGCAGCAGCTCGACTCGATCGGCTCGACGGTCAGGCCCGGGATCAGCCGCAGCACGGCGAGTGTCGGCGCGAAGGCGTCGAACGCCTTCTGGTGGCAATGCCCGTGCACCTTGGCGCGCGATTGCGGCAGCGCCTTGAGGGCGAGCGAGAGCCGGCCCGCCGCATGCTCGGCGACGAGGAACTCCTCGAAGAGCATCGCCTTCGAGGCCAGCAGGCGGGCGGCGCCCGGGCGGCCGACGGCCTCGTCGAGCCGCAGCGCGAGGAACTCGTCGCGCAGCGTCAGCAGGCACGAGGGCTCGAGCCCGACGATCGCGACGCCCCGCTCGGCGAAGGGCAGCAGCGCCGCCAGCGTTCGCGTGGCCTCGAGCCGGGCCTCGTCGACCAGGCCGGCCGACAGGAAGCTGCGGCCGCAGCACAGCGGTCGCTCGCCTTCGGCGATGCCCGAGCCGCGCGCACCGGCGACCTGCACGCGGTAGCCCGCGGCGCGCAGCACGCGCAGCGCGGCATGCGCGTTCTCCGGCTCGAAGTGCTCGTCGAAGGTGTCGACCCAGAGCACCACCTCGCGGGCGTCCGCGGACGGCGCCACGTCCGCGCCGCGCCCGCCCGCATCGCTCGCGCCGGCGGCATGGCGCCGCGCGAGCGTGCGCAGGAAGCCATCGCGCCGGAACCGGGGCAGCGTGCGCCGGGCGCTCAGTCCGAGCCAGCGCTCGGTGAGCGCGGCCAGGCCGGGTACCGTGTCGCGCAGGTTGGCGAGCGGCGCGAGGCGCGCGGCCTTCGAGGCCCAGCGCGGCAGGTAGGCGATCAGCCTGGCCCGCGCCGAGAGCCCGTGCTTCGCCTGCCAGTGGTGCAGGAACTCGGTCTTCATGCGTGCCATGTCGACGCCCGTCGGACACTCGCGCCGGCAGCCCTTGCACTGCACGCAGAGGTCCATCGCGTCGCGCACCGCCGGCGAGGCGAGCCCGTCGGGGCCGAGCTGACCGCTGACCGCCAGGCGCAGCGTGTTCGCGCGGCCGCGGGTGACGTGCGCCTCGTCGCGCGTGGCGCGGTACGAGGGGCACATCGTGCCGGCGTCGAACTTGCGGCAGTGCCCGTTGTTGTTGCACATCTCGACGGCCTTGCCGAAGCCGCCGGCCGGATCGCCGCCGGCGCCCGGGGGCGAGATGGCGACGCCGTTGCCCTCGCGCACCCAGCCCGCTCGGGTGGCGTCGGCGTCGGACGGATCGTTGGCGCGGTTCCAGTCCGACCAGTCGAGCGCGGTCGCCAGCGGGCGGATCGCATAGCCCGGCGCGAACCGGAAGAGGCTCGCGTCGTCCATCCGCGTGGGCCGCACGATCTTGCCCGGGTTCATGCGGTCGTCCGGATCGAACAGGCCCTTGACCTCCTCGAAGGCACGCACCAGCCGCGGTCCGAACTGCCAGGCGACCCACTCGCTGCGGACCAGGCCGTCGCCGTGCTCGCCGGAGAACGCGCCCTTGTACTCGCGCACCATCCCGGCGGCCTCCTCGGCGATCGCGCGCATCTTCGCGGCGCCGCCGCCGTGCTCGCGCAGGTCGAGGATCGGGCGCACGTGCAGCGTGCCGACCGAGGCGTGCGCATACCAGGTGCCCTGCGTGCCGTGCCGGCGGAACACCTCGGTGAGTCGCGCGGTGTAGTCGGCCAGGTGCTCGAGCGGCACCGCGCAGTCCTCGATGAAGGACACCGGCTTGCCGTCGCCCTTCATCGACATCATGATGTTCAGACCCGCCTTGCGGACCTCCCAGAGCGCCTTCTGGCGGGGCTCGTCGACCAGGTCGACGACGCTGCCCGGCAGCCCCAGGTCCGCCATCAGCTCGTGCAGGCGCGGCAGCTTCGCGAGTTGCGCGTCCCGCGTCTCGCCGGCGAATTCCACCAGCAGCACCGCCTGCGGCTCGCCGACCAGCGCCGAGTCGATGGTCGGGCGGAACGACGGGTTCGCGCGCGACAGCTCGATCATCGTGCGGTCGACCAGCTCCACCGCGACCGGCCCGAGCCGTACGATGTGCTGGGCGGACACCATCGACTGCTGGAAGCTCGGGAACGACACCACCCCCAGCACCTTCGCGCCCGGCAGCGGGGCGAGCTTGAGCGTGAGCCGGCGCGTCCAGGCGAGCGTGCCCTCCGAGCCGACCAGCAGGTGGGCGAGGTTCAGCGAGCCGTCGGCGGTGTACGGGCGCTCCGAGCGCGGCTCGAAGACGTCGAGGTTGTAGCCCCCGACCCGGCGCATCACCGTCGGCCAGACCCGCCGGATCTCGTCGCGCTCGCGGTCGGCGATCGCGTGCAGCCCGCTGACGATCTCGCGGATCCGCTGGTTCGACAGGCTCATGTCGCCGGCCGAGCCGTCGCCGCGGGTGAACGTGCCCCAGTAGCCCTGCGTGCCGTCGGCGAGGATCGCGTCGATGCCCGCGACGTTGTGCACCATGTTGCCGTAGGCGATCGAGCGCGAACCGCAGGAGTTGTTGCCGGCCATGCCGCCCAGCGTCGCCTGCGCCGAGGTCGAGACGTCGACCGGGAACCACAGCCCGTGCGGCTTGAGCCGCGCATTCAGCGCATCGAGCGCGAGGCCCGGCTGCACGGTGACCGTCGCGTTCGCGGGGTCGGCCTTCGCCGCCTGCTCGTCGAAGCCGACCACCTCGTTGAGCCACTTCGAGTGGTCGATCACCAGGGCCGCGCCGATCGTCTGCCCGCATTGCGAGGTGCCGCCGCCGCGCGGCAGCACCGGCACCTTCAGGTCGCGCGCGACATCCAGCGCGATCGCCAGGTCGGCCTCGGTGCGCGGCACCGCGACGCCGATCGGCTCGACCTGGTAGACCGAGGCATCGGTCGAATAGCGGCCACGCGAGCCGGCATCGAACAGCACGTCGCCCTGCATCTCGCGGCGCAGCCGGGTGGCGAGGTCGCCGCGGGCCAGCCGCGGAGACAGGAACACGCGGCGCGTGCCGTCGATGCGTTCGGGGGCGTTCATCGGAAGTCCTCCGCGGGGTCGCCGTCGGCGCCGCGCACGGCCGGCGGCGGGGGCGCGCCGGCATCGAGCTGCGCGAGCACGGTCGCGCGCTTGTGGTCCAGGTGCCCGCGCATCACCGCAGCGAGCCGCTCGCCGTCGCCCGCGTCGAGCGCATCGATCATCGCCGCGTGCTCGGCGACCGCCGCGTCCCACTTGTCGCGGTTCAGGTTCGAGCGAAAGCGCAGCGACTGGAGCCGCGCGTTCAGGCGCGCATAGGTGTCGGCCAGCACCGGATTGCGCGCGCAGGCGACCAGGCGGCGGTGGATGCTGCTGTTGAGCCGGTAGTAGGCCGGCAGGTCGCGGCGGGCGTGCGCGGCGAGCATCTCGAAGTGCAGCGCGCGCAGCTCGTCGCGCTCGGCGGCGGTCGCACGCTCGGCCGCGAGCCCGCCGGCGAGCGACTCGAGCGCGGCCATCAGCTCGAATGCATGCTCGACGTCCTGGCGCGACAGCGCCGCGACCACCGCACCGCGATTCGGCTGCAGCTCGACGATGCCTTCGCCCGCGAGCGTGCGGAAGGCCTCCCGCAGCGGCGTGCGCGAGACGCCGAGCTGCTCGCAGAGCACACGCTCGTTCAGGTGCGCGCCCGGGGCGAGCACGCCTTCGACGATCAGCCCGCGCAGCCGCTCTGCGACCGCCTCGTGCAGGACCCGGCGATCGGGCGCGGTCGGCGAGGGTCCGGCGGGCGCAGCGGCTTCGGAAGACAGGCTGTCGAGTTGCATGCGATATCGGAGCACGGTCCGGCATAGGCCTCGCGGGTTGCTGCCCGGGAAATTGCCTTGAGTGACCGATGAATTGGCCTGGCTCGGCCGCGGGCCAGATTGCACGCCCGGGACGTTTCGCATATTGTATGCAAAACGGAGGCGACATGCTCGACCTGAACTCGCACCCCGCGGGGCGGCACTTCCTGCAGATTCCCGGCCCCACCAACGTCCCCGACGACGTGCTGCGGGCGATCGACCACCCGACCATCGACCATCGCGGCCCCGAGTTCCAGAAGCTCGGCCTGAAGATCCTCGCCGACATCAGGCCGGTCTTCCAGACGACCCGACCGGTGATCATCTATCCGGCCTCCGGCACCGGTGCCTGGGAGGCGGCCCTGGTCAACACGCTCTCGCCCGGCGACGCCGTGCTGATGGCCGAGACCGGCCACTTCGCGGCGCTCTGGAAGCGGCTCGCCGAGCGCCTGGGACTCGCCCCCGAGTTCATCCCGGGCGACTGGCGCAGCGGCGTGGACGCCGCCCGCATCCACGAGCGCCTGGCGGCCGACCCGCAGCACCAGATCAAGGCGGTCTGCGTGGTGCACAACGAGACCTCGACCGGCGTCACCTCCGACATCGCGGCCGTGCGGCGCGCGATCGACGCGGCGAAGCATCCGGCGCTGCTGATGGTCGACACCATCTCTTCGATGGGCTCGGTCGACTTCCGGCACGACGAATGGGGCGTGGACGTGACCGTCGCGGGCTCGCAGAAAGGCATGATGCTGCCGCCGGGGCTGTCGTTCAACGCGGTATCGGCCAAGGCGATGGCGGCCTCGCGCCACGCCCGCCTGCCGCGCGCCTACTGGGACTGGGAAGAGATCGTCGTCGCCAACGAGAAGGGCTTCTGGCCGACCACGCCGTCGACCAACCTCCTCTACGGTCTGGCCGTCGCGCTCGATCGCCTGCATGCCGAAGGCCTGCCGAACGTCTTCGCCCGCCACGAGCGCCATGCCGAGGCGACCCGCCGCGCGGTGCGCGGCTGGGGGCTCGAGATCCTGTGCCGCAACCCGGCCGAGTACAGCCCGGCGCTGACCGCGGTGCTGATGCCGGTCGACGCCAGCGGCGCGAGCCACGACGCCGACGCCTTCCGGCGCATCGTGCTCGAGCGCTTCAACATGTCGCTGGGCACCGGGCTGTCGAAGCTCGCCGGCCGGGTGTTCCGCATCGGCCACCTCGGCGACTTCAACGACCTGACGCTGCTCGGCACCCTGGGCGGCGTCGAGATGGGCCTGCAGGCCGCCGGCGTGCCGCACCGCAAGGGCGGCGTGCAGGCCGCGATCGACTATCTGGCCGAGGCCGGCACGGCACGCGCCGCGCTGAAGGCCGCCTGAGCCACCCGAGCCGCGCGGCCGGGCGCACGCCCGTCCGCGCAACGCTTCACGACGGCGGCCGACGAGCCGCTGCGACCGATCACGAGGAGACGACCCGATGACGATGACCCGACGTTCCCTGCTCGCCGCGGCCCTCGCCGCAACGACGCTCGGCGTGCCGGCTGCGGCACTCGCGCAGCAGCAGGCCTGGCCTGCGCGACCGATCCGGCTGCTGGTGGGCTTCGCGCCCGGCGGCGGCACCGACATCGTGGCGCGCACGCTCGCCCCGAAGCTCTCCGAGCTCCTCGGGCAGCAGGTGATCGTCGAGAACCGCGCGGGCGCCGCCGGCACGATCGCGGCGGATGCGGTCGCGAAGGCCGCGCCCGACGGCTACACGCTGCTCGCCGGCCATGCGAACAGCAATGCGATCGCGCCTTACGTGCTCGCGAAGGTTCCGTACGACGCGATCACCGACTTCACGCCGATCACCTACATCGGCTACGTACCGAACGTGCTGGTGGTGAATCCCGCGGTGCAGGCGAAGACGGTCGAGGAGCTCGTCGCGCTCGCCCGCGCGAAGCCGGGCGTGCTCACGTACGCATCGTCCGGCGTCGGCAGCACCCAGCACCTGGCCGGGGCGCTGTTCAACCGGATCGCCGGCACCCAGATGAACCACGTGCCCTACAAGGGCAGCGGCGCGGCGATCGTCGACCTGCTCGCCGGGCAGGTCGACACGAACTTCGACACCATGCCGCCGGTGCTCGAGCACATCCGCTCGGGCAAGCTGCGCGCGCTCGCGATCTCGACGCCGCAGCGGCTCTCGCAGCTCGGCGACGTGCCGACCTTCGAGGAGAAGGGCATCAAGGGCTTCGACGTCACCAACTGGTATTCGGTGATGGGCCCGAAGGGGCTGCCGCGCGAGATCGTCACGAAGCTCGACGAGGCGATGAAGAAGGCGATGGCCGACCCGGAGATCCGGGCCAAGCTCGATCCGCAGGGCGTGCAGTTCGGCGGGCCGCAGACGCCCGAGGCCTTCGCCGCGTTCATCCGAGCCGAGAACACGAAGTACACGAAGCTGGTCAAGGACCTCAACGTCCGCGCCGAATGAGCGAGCTCCTCGTCGAGCGCGACGGTGACATCGCCACCGTCGTGCTGAACCGTCCCGCGAAGCTCAACGCGATGACCCGGCCGATGTGGCGGATGCTCGGCGACGCGTTCGAGTCGCTGTCGGCCGACGACGCGGTGCGCTGCGTCGTCGTGCGCGGCGCGGGCGAGCGGGCGTTCTCGCCGGGCAACGACATCGCGGAGTTCGAGACCGAGCGCGCGACCAAGGCCCAGGCCACCGACTACGGCCGCGACATGCACCGAGCCGCGGCGGCGATCGCCGGCTGCCGGCATCCGGTGGTGGCCCGCATCCACGGCATCTGCGTGGGCGGCGGGCTGGAGATCGCGGCGCTGGCGGACCTGAGGATCTGCGGCGCCTCCAGCCGATTCGGCGCGCCGATCAAGAACCTCGGCCTGGTGATGGCCTATGCCGAGATGGCGCCGCTCATCCGGCTGGTCGGCGAGGCGACGACGCTCGAGATCCTGCTCGAGGGGCGGATCTTCGATGCCGCCGAGGCGAAGGACAAGGGCCTGGTCACCCGCGTGGTGCCCGACGAGCGCGTCGGCGCCGAGGTCGACGAGACCGCGCGCCGCATCGCCGACGGCGCACCGCTCGTGGCGCGATGGCACAAGCGGTTCGCGCGCCGGCTGGGCGAGGCGAGCCCGCTGTCGGCGGCCGAACTCGACGAGTGCTTCGACTGCTTCGACACCGAGGACTTCCGGATCGGCTACGCGGCCTTCCTCGCCAAGCGCACGCCGCGCTTCGAGGGGCGCTGATGGCCGGCCCGCTCGCAGGGGTGCGCGTGCTCGAATGCGCGCAGATCATGGCCGGACCGACCTGCGGCGCGCTGCTCGCCGACCTGGGCGCCGACGTGATCAAGGTCGAGAAGATCCCGGGGGGCGACGACGCACGCGCCTACCGCGAGCCGCGCATCGGCGGCGTCTCGGCCCCCTTCCTGGTGATGAACCGCAACAAACGGGGCATCGCGCTCGACTTCAAGCGGCCCGAAGGCCGCGAGGCGCTGCTGCGCCTGGCGGACTCGGCCGACGTGTTGGTCGAGAACTACCGCCCAGGCACCATGGACAAGCTCGGGCTCGGCTGGGAGGTGCTCCACGCGCGCCGGCCTTCGCTGATCTACTGCTCGATCAGCGGCTACGGGCTGACCGGTCCCATGGGCGGCGGCGGTGGCTTCGACCTGGTCGCACAGGCCTTCGCCGGCCTGATGAGCATCACCGGCGAGCCCGGCCGCCCGCCGGCGAAGGCGGGCAGCTCGGTCGCCGACCTCAACGCCGGACTGCTCGCCACCAGCGGCATCCTCGCGGCCTACATCCACCGGCTCAGGACCGGCGAAGGCCAGCGGGTCGACACCTCGCTGATGGAGGCGGCGCTGCACCAGACCGGCTGGCACGCCTCGGTGTGGTTCGCCACCGGCACCTCGCCCGGTCCGCTCGGCTCGGGTCACGTGCTGACCGCGCCGTACCAGTCGTTCCGCACCCGGGACGGCTGGATCGTGATCGGCGGCGCGAACCAGGCGAACTGGGCGCGGATCTGCGACGTGCTCGGCCACCCCGACTGGAAGCACGACCCGCGCTTCGCCGACGGCAGCGCACGGATGGCGAACCTGCCGGTGCTGGTCGAGGCGATGGAGACTGCGCTCGGCGCCCGCGATTCGGCGGACTGGCTGGCGGCCTTCGAGTCGGCGGGCGTGCCTGCCGGCCCCGTCCATTCGATCGGCGAGGCGCTCTCGCACCCGCAGACCCTCGCCCGCGGCATGGTGGTCGATCTCGAGCACCCGGTCGCCGGCCCGACGCGCGCGCTCGGGCCGCCGATCAAGCTGTCGGCGACGCCGACCCATGTCGCCCGGCATGCGCCCTCGCTCGGCGAGCACACGCGCGAGGTGCTGCGCGAGCACGGCTGGACCGATGCCGAGATCGATGCGCTGCTCGCCTCGGGTGCCGCGATCCAGGCGTCCTGAGGTCCGTCACGCGGCACACCGGACGACTCCTTCGAGGCGGCGCGTCCGACTTAGGATCGGTCCGGGCGTCGAACGGGTGCTGCTCGGGCCGCGAGCCTCGCTCAAGCCGTTCGCCGAGACCGTGGTGCTCGGCGAAGCGCTGCACGACACGCTGCGCGCGCTGGCCTCGCTGGCCGGCATCCTCCGCGCGCAGCTGACGGCCGACACGCAGGCGCCCTGGGCCGACCTCGACCGGATCGGGCGGGTCTGCAGCGCCGCCGATCGCGACGAGGCCTTCGTCGAGCTGGCCTGGCCTCTGCCAGGAGAGCGCCTCGGCGCCACTCGCCACGGTATCGACCTGTCCGACTCGGTCACGCCCGGCGGCGACCTGTCGGTACTGCACCTCGGCGGCTTCGCCACCTACACCACGCTGTCGACCGCACTCGGCTTCGTCGCCGCCGCACTGCCCGCGCTCTCGGGCGATGCGCTGGCCTCGTCGCTGCTCGGGGCGATGCTCGGGCCGGCGGGTCGACCGGTGCTCGGCGACGCGTCCGCCGGGCGTGCGATCGGCCCGAACGCGCGCCGCATGCTGCGCCTCGTCGCCACCGTGGCGATGATCCGCCAGGGCGCAGCGGCCAGCGCCCCGCAGGGTGTCCCGCGGCGGACGCGGGAGCCGGCCCCCGCGTGATCAGGCGCGCGTGAGATCCGCGAGCGACGCCGTCCAGCCGACGATCCCGCCCTGCGCGCGGATCATCGCGAGCGTGGCATCCCGGAACTCCGGGAAGTAGCTGCCGGTAGCCTCCTCGACCAGCAGGCACTCGTAGCCGCGGTCGTTGGCCTCGCGCATCGTGGTCTGCACGCAGACCTCGGTGGTGACCCCGCCGAAGATCAGGTGCGTGATGCCCCGCGAGACGAGCACGTGCGTCAGATCCGTGTTGTAGAACGCGCCCTTGCCCGGCTTGACGATCTCGACCTCGCCCGGCAGCGGCTCCAGCCCGGGCACGAAGTCAGCACCGGCCTCGCCGTCGATCAGGATGCGCCCCATCGGGCCGGGATCGCCGATCCGCGTGGACGGCGCGCCGCGCAGCCGCTTGGCCGGCGGACAGTCCGAGAGGTCGGGCCGGTGGCATTCGCGCGTGTGCACGAGCAGCAGGCCGCGCCTGCGCGCCCAGGCGATCAGGGCCTTCGCGGGCGCCACCACCTGCGCGAGATGCCCGACGTCGTTGCCGAGCGACTCGCCGAAGCCGCCGGGCTCGATGAAGTCGCGCTGCATGTCGATCATCACCAGTGCGGTGGTGCACGGATCGAACGAGAAGTCGGCGGGCAGCGCACGGACCGTGCGCGGTGCGCCGTCGGCAGGGGGCGGGGCGTTCATGCGGCACCTTCGGCCAGGGCGGGCTCGGCACGGCCCGCGTTCGTGTCGGGGGTCTCGTGCGCGCCGCCCATGCGCCGGCCGATCTCGGCCCGATCGGCGGCGGCGCTCGAGGTCTGGTAGACGAGCGCACCTTCGGACATCACGACGACGCGGTCGGACAGCTCGATCAGCTCGTCGAGGTCCTCGCTCACCAGCAGCACCGCCGCGCCGCCATTGCGCGCCTCGAGCAGGCGGCGGTGGATCTCGTCGACCGCCGCGAAGTCCAGGCCGAACACCGGGTTCATCACGACCAGCACGCGACAGCCGCGCGAGAGTTCGCGCGCGAGCACGGCACGCTGCACGTTGCCGCCCGACAGCGTGCCGATCGGCGAGTCCGGCCCGCGGGTCTTGACGCCGAAGGCCTCGATGCGCGGCTGCGCGGCCGCCACCAGACGGACCGGGCTCAGCCAGCCGGCGCGCGCCAGCGGCGCCACGTCGAACTCGCGCAGCGCCAGGTTCTCGGCCACCGACATCGCCGCCACGCAGGCGTTGCGCAGCGGCTCCTCGGGCAGGCTGCCCACGCCGTGCCGCGCGATCTCGGCACGCCGCCCGCGATAGCGCTCGCCGCCGATCCGGATGGCGCCCGACGCGGCCTCGCGCTGCCCGAGCAGCGTCTCGACCAGCTCGCGCTGCCCGTTGCCCGAGACGCCGGCGATGCCCAGGATCTCGCCGGCGCGCACCGCGAGCGTCGCATCGCGTACCACCCGCCGGCCGGCGTCGTCGGTCACGGACAGCCCCTCGACCGCGAGCACGGGCGCTGCGCCCTGCCCGACCGGGCCGCGCTCGGGCAGTTCCCGGCGCCGCGCCGCCCCGATCATCGCGTCGGCCAGCCGCACCGCGTCGAAGTCGCCGACCGGGCCGGCCGCGACCCGCTTGCCACGCCGCAGCACGGTGACGTCGTCGGCGAACGCCGAGACCTCGCGGAACTTGTGGGTGATCATCACCACCGTCAGCCGGCCCGCGTGCGCGAGGCCGCGGATCGCGCCGAGCACCTCGTCGGCCTCGTCGGGCGCGAGCACCGAGGTCGGCTCGTCGAGGATCAGCAGCCGGTTGTCGGCGTAGAGCTGCTTGAGGATCTCGGCCTTCTGCTTCTGGCCGGCCGCCAGGTTCGAGACCGGCACCTCGAGCGGCAGCGTGAACGGCGTGCCGTCCATGAACGCGCGCATCTCGGCGATCCTGGCCGGCCAGTCGATCACCGCGCCGAGCCCGCCGCGCGCGAGCGCGAAGTTCTCGGCCACCGTCATCGAGGGCACCAGCGTGAAGTGCTGGTAGACCATGCCGACGCCGAGCGCGCGCGCGGCCTGCGGCGAGCCGATGTCGCGCTCGCGGCCGTCGAGCAGCACCGAGCCCGCGTCGGCCCGCTGGAAGCCGACCAGGCACTTGACCAGCGTCGACTTGCCGGCGCCGTTCTCGCCGAGCAGCGCGTGGACGGTGCCGGGACGCACGTCGAGGTCGACCGTATCGAGCGCGACGAAGTCGCCGAAGCGCTTGGTCAGTCCGATGGTCTGCAGCGACGGCGCCTTCACGAGGCACCGCCTCCGAGCGCGTCGATCACCTGCGCGGATCGGCCGACCGCGCCGAACACGCCGCCCTGCATGGTCACCATCTTGATCGCGGCCCGATGGTTGCCGAGGTCGGTCGCACCGCAGCAGTCCTCGAGGATCAGGCACTCGAAGCCGCGGTCGTTGGCCTCGCGCATCGTCGTGTGCACGCACACGTCGGTGGTGATGCCGGTCAGCAGCAGGTTGCGGATGCCGCGCACGTGCAGCATCAGCTCGAGGTCGGTCGCGCAGAACGAGCCCTTGCCGGGCTTGTCGACGATCGGCTCGCCGGCGATGGGCGCGAGCTCGGGGATGATCTCCCAGCCGGGCTCGCCGCGCACGAGGATGCGGCCGCAGGGCCCCGGGTCGCCGATGCCGGCACCGATGCGCCGCGAGCGCCAGCGCTTGTTCGCGGGCAGGTCGGCGAGGTCGGGCCGATGCCCCTCGCGGGTGTGGATCACGGTGAGGCCGCGGGCACGGGCTGCCGCCAGCAGGCGCGAGATCGGCTCGATCGGCGCGCGGGTCATCGACAGGTCGTAGCCCATGCGGTCGACGTAGCCGCCGATGCCGCAGAAGTCGGTCTGCATGTCGATGATCACCAGCGCCGTCTCGTTCGCTCGCCAGCGGCCGTCGTACGGCCAGGGGTACGGGTCGGCGGCGATCTGGGGGAGGTCGATCATCGCGGTCTCCAGGTCGGGCTCGATGGGCGGCTCAGGCGGCGCGCACGACGGGCGCAGCAACCGGCGCGGAGATCGGCACGCCGTCGGGGCCCGCCGGCTGCGGACCGTCGTACGCGCGCGTCGGCGCGGCGAAGCCGCAGGAGGCGCCGTCGACGTGGACGACCTGCGCCTCCCAGGGCAGCCGGTAGCGCCCGCCCACCATGTCGTGCATGAAGGTGTACGGGCAGTCCTGCGCGCCGCCCTTGACCGCCACGTAGCCGCGGTGCCAGAGCTGGTAGGGGTTGTTCTCCACGCCCCAGTGCTGGCGGGCCTCGCGGACCAGGTCGGGCCGCAGCTCGCAGGTGACGATCTCGTCGGGCCGGTTGCCGCCCTCGACCCGCACCGTGCCGTCGAAGTCGCAGACCATGCCCTCGCCCATCGAGTCGAAGGTGCCATCGCTGCCGCACAGGCAGACACTGGCGGTGATCATCAGGTTCTGGAAGGCGTTCGCTTGATTGGTGATCTTCCAGGCGTGGCGGATCGGCGCGGTGTAGCCGGCGGTGCGCAGCATGATCTCCGCGCCCTTGTAGGCGCACTCGCGCGCCATCTCCGGGAACATGCCGTCGTGGCAGATGATCAGCGCGAGCCGGCAGCCCTTCGGGCCGTCGATGACCGGAATGCCGAGGTTGCCCGGCTCCCAGGCCTCGACCGGCACCCACGGGTGCAGCTTGCGGTAGTAGAGCGCGAGCCTGCCGGTGTCGTCGAAGATGATCCCGGTGTTGTACGGATTGCCGCCGGGGTTGACCTCCATGATCGAGAAGCACCCCCAGATGCGGTGCTCGATGCAGGCCTGCCGGAAGGCGGCGACCTCGGGCCCGTCCATCGACACCATCAGCTCCGGCGCGGTGCTCATCGACAGCCCGTGCAGCGCGTACTCGGGAAACACCACCAGGTCCATGCCCGGGCTGTTGCGCCGCGCCTTGCCGACCATCGCGACGATGCGTGCGGTCTGCGCGGCGAGCTGCGCCGGCGTCTCGACCACCGGCAGCTGCAGCTGCACCAGCCCCACGACCACGCCGTTCGGCGACTTGTTCAATCCGCCCAGTCCGCTCATCGAGACGCCTCGTTCATGTGATGCGCGCGTCGTCAGCGCGTCATGGAGAGTTCGCCCGGCGCGCCGATCGACGCGCGGGCCTTGGAGGTGCTGGCCAGCATGATCACCAGCGTCAGCACGTACGGCGCGGCGTTCCACAGGTGATAGCCGGCCTGGATGCCGACCGCCTGCAGCGCCGGGCCGATCGAGCCCGCGCCGCCGAAGATCAGGGCCGCGCGGAAGCAGCCGAGCGGCCGCCAGCGCGCGAAGATGACCAGTGCGACCGCCATCACGCCCTGCCCGCTCGACAGCGCCTCGTTCCAGCTGCCCGGGTAGTAGAGCGACAGGTAGGCACCGGCCACGCCGCCAAAGAAGCCTCCCATCGCGGTCGCCATCACGCGGGTGCGTGCCACCGACAGGCCGAGCGCGCGCGCCGCGTCGGCCGAGTCGCCGACGGTGCGCAGCTGCAGCCCCCAGCGGGTGTTGGCGAACGCCCAGTGCAGCACGAACGCGAGCACCGCGCCGACGATGAACAGCACGTTGACCTGCAGCGCCGCGCGCAGCGCGGGCCGGTCGCTCCAGGCGCCGAGGTCGAGCGAGGGCAGGCGCGGCGCGGTCGGCTGGATGTAGCCCTTGCCGAAGAAGTACGCCAGACCCAGCCCCAGCACGATCAGCGAGATCCCGATCGCGGTGTCGTTGACCCGCGGCAGGCTGCACAGCAGGCCGTGGACCGCGCCGAACACCACGCCCGAGCAGCCGGCCGCGAGCACGCCGAGCCACGGCGAACCGCTGTGGTACGAGACCGCATAGCCGAACATCGCGCCGAACACCATCGTGCCCTCGAGCCCGAGGTTGATGCGCCCCGACTTCTCGGTGATGCACTCGCCGAGCGACACGAAGAGGAAGGGCGTGGACACCCGGATCGCGCCGCCCATGACGGCGATGAGCACGGTCAGCAGCGCGTCGAGGGTCATCGCCGTTCCTTCGGCATGAACGCCTCGCCGGCGAGGATGGCGACGAACAGCAGGCCCTGCAGCACCAGCGTGGTCGCGTCGGGCAGGTCGAGGCGGCGCTGCAGCAGGCTGCCGGCCGCGGCGATGCCGCCCATCAGGATCGCCACCGGCACGATCGCCAGCGGCTGCTGGCGGGCCATGAAGGCGACCAGGATGCCGGTGGTGCCGTAGCCGGCGAGCACCGAGGCGTTGGCCGCGCTGTGCACCGCCATCACCTCGATCGCGCCGGCCAGGCCCGCGGCCGCGCCGCCGAGCGCGCAGGCCGCGACGATCAGCGCGCCCACCGGCAGGCCCACCAGCATCGCGGCGCGCGGGTTGCCGCCCGCCACCCGCAGCGCGAACCCCTGGGTGCTGCGGGACAGGGCGAGCTGCGCGATCGCGCAGGCGACGACGCCGATCGCCAGCCCCCAGTGGACGTCGAGCCAGGGGATCTGGCCGATCATCGCGCTGTCGGCCAGCGGCAGCGTCGACGGCTTGTTCAGGCTGGCCGGGTCACGCAGCGGACCCTCGACCATGTGGTTGAACACCGCGATCGCGATGTAGGAGAGCAGCAGGCTGCTGATCGTCTCGTTGAGCCCGCGATAGGCGCGGAAGAAGCCCGCGAGCGCGAACCACGTGCCGCCCGCCGCGGCCCCCGCGATCGCGCCGGCGACCAGTGCCGCGGGCCCGAGCGAAGGCGCCAGAGGCACCGCCACCGCCGCCGCGGCCAGCGCACCGAGCGCCAGTGCGCCCTCCCCGCCGATCACCACCAGCCCGGCCTGCGCGGGGATCGCGACCGCGAGCCCCGTGAGGATCAGCGGCGCGGCCCGCAGCAGCGTGTTGTTCCACGAGAACCCGCTGGCGAAGCCGCCCTCGATGATGGTCGCGTACACCTCCAGCGGGTTGCGCCCGAGGAGCGACACGAACACCCCGAAGGCCAGCAGCCCGACGACGATCGAGCCGATCGGCACGAGCCACGCGCGCACCGCCGGCGAGACGTTCACCGGGCGGAGCGCGGCGGCGAGGACCGACTGGACGGTGGACATCGTCGGGGCTGCGGGCCGGGCGCTCCGATCAGGCCGGGATCGAGCCGAGCACGCCCTCGACCAGGTAGTTCATCTTCTCGAGCTCGAGGTTGGTCATCTCGAGCGAGGTGCCCGCCGGGATCACCGTGCCGCCCTTGTTGTCCTTGAGCGGGCCCTTGAAGATCGCGAAGCTGCCGCTGGTCAGCGCGGTGCGGGCAGCGTCGCCGGCGGCCTTGGCCGCGGGCGTCACCGACGGACCGTAGGCCGACATCTTCACGAAGCCTTCCTTCAGGCCGCCGCGCAGGAAGTTCAGGTGCGGCTTGCCGGTGCGGGCCGCGTCGACCAGCATGCCGTACGGCGTCGACCAGTCCCACTCGGCGCCGGTCAGGTAGCCCTTGGGCGCGAGCGCGGCCTGGCTGGCGTGGTAGCCGCAGGTCATGATGCCGCGCTTCTCGGCGGTCTCGATCATGACCTTCGGGCCGTCGACGTGGCAGGTGACCACGTCCACGCCCTGGTCCACCAGGCTGTTGGTCGCCTCGGCTTCCTTGACCGCCATCGACCAGTCGCCGGTGAAGATCACGCGGGTGGTGATCGACGGGTCGACCGAGCGCGCGCCCATCGTGAACGCGTTGATGTTGCGCAGCACCTGCGGGATCGGCTTGGCGGCGACGAAGCCGAGCTTCTTCGACTTGCTCATGTGGCCGGCGACGACCCCCGCGACGTACTGCGCACCGTCGATGTAGCCGAAGTAGGAACCGGCGTTCTTCGGATGCTTGCCGTCGGTCCACATGCCGCCGCCGTGCGCGAAGCGCACTTTCGGGTACTTCTCGGCCATGCGCAGCATGTGCGGGTCGAAGTAGCCGAACGAGGTGGCGAAGATCAGCGACGCCTTGTCCTGCGTGATCATCGCTTCCATCGTCTTCTGGACGGCGATGGTCTCGGGCACCTTCTCCTCCTCGACCACCTTCACGCCGGGCAGCTTCTTCAGCGCCGCGGCGGCCTGCGCCTGCGCCTGGTTGTAGCCGAAGTCGTCGCGCGGACCGACGTAGATGACGCCGACGGTGATCGGCGACTGGGCCGAGGCGCGCAGCGGCAGGCCGGCGGCGGACACCAGGCCGGCGGCGCCGGCGGCTTGGAGCAGGGAGCGACGCGAGGTGATCATGGGGACTCCTTGGAGGCGGGGCGATGGGGGCGACAGCGGGCGCGGTCTGCGGGTGGGTGGCGAGGCGTGCCCGGGCGGTGGCGCTGGGTACACCAACATGAATACAAGATTGCCGGCGAAGCTTCGCAAGATGCGTGCCGGGGCTGCGGGGGGGTCTTCGCACGCCCGGCGGGCGGGCTCGGCGCCAACGCGGTGCGGGTCACCGGAACGGATCCCGCTCCCGGTCCGGCGCGCTGCACCGTTTGCGGGCGGCACCGGCGCGGCGCCCGGCTCAGTCGCCGGCGCGTTCGCGGGCTTCGTGCAGCATGTGCAGCGTGATCTTGCGGACCTCGGCCTTGCTGGCCTCGATGTGCGTGCGCAGCAGCATCACCGCCTGATCGGCGCGGCGCTGCACGATGGCGCGCAGGATCTTGCCGTGTTCCTGGTAGGTCGCATCGACGCGCGGCGCCTTGGTGAAGTCGAGCCGGCGGATGATGCGGATGCGCTCGGTGACCTCGGCATGCACGCGCGACATCTCGCGGTTGCCGGCGCTCGCCACCAGCGTCGCGTGGAAGGCCTCGTCGAGCGTCGCCACCACCCGCATCTCGGTCTCGCGCTCGTCGGCGGGGCCGGTCCAGGTGCGGCGAAGCGGCTCGAGCTCCGGCCTCGTCTCGGTCTCGCACAGCCGGCGCACCGCGGTGCTCTCGAGCACGATGCGCAGGTCGTAGAGCGCCTCGAACTGCACGAAGTCGAAGGGCTTGACCCGCCAGCCGGCGCGGAACATGACCTCGAGGTAGCCCTCGTGCTCGAGCCGGTAGAGCGCCTCGCGGACGGGCGTGCGCGAGGCCTGAGTGCGCTCGGAGATCTCGGTCTCGGTGAACCGGTCGCCCGGCAGCAGCCGGAAGTCGAAGATGTCCTGCTTGACCCGCTCGTAGACCAGGGTCGCGAGGTTCACGGCCATCGGGCGCTCGCTCCTTCTCGGCGCGGAGGATGCCATGCGGTCAGCCGGGCATCTTCAGGCAGGCGACGCGGTGCAGCGCCACCGAGCCGGGCACCTGGCGCAGCCGCGGCATGGCCTTCGCGCAGCCGGCGTCGCCGTCGGGGCAGCGGCCGTGGAAGCGGCAGGCCGCCGGGTCCGGATCGACCGGGCTGCGGACCTCGCCGGCGAGCGGCACCGGCGCGCGGCCGCTGCCCGGGATCGCCGACAGCAGCGCGCGCGTGTACGGATGACCGGGCGAGTCGAACACCTGCGCGGCCGGGCCCTCCTCGACCACGCGGCCGAGGTACATCACCACCACGCGGTCGCACAGCAGCCGCACGACGTTCAGGTCGTGCGACACGAAGAGATAGGTCAGCCCGCGCTCGCGGCGCAGGCGCGCCAGCAGCTGCAGCACCACCGCCTGCACCGACACGTCGAGCGCCGCGGTCGGCTCGTCCAGGATCAGCAGCGAAGGCTCGGGCGCCAGCGCCCGCGCGATGCCGACCCTCGCCCGCTGGCCGCCCGACAGCTGGTGCGGCCAGCGGCCGAGGAGCTCGGCGGGCAGCCCGACCTCGTCGGCGATGCGGCGCACACGCTCGTCGACGTCGCCGGGAATCCCGAGCCGCAGCAGCGGCTCGGCGATCGCCTCGCGGGCCGTCTGCCGCGGGTCGAGGCTGTCGGTCGCATCCTGGAACACCAGCTGGATCTTCGCGCGCGTGCCCGAGGTCGCGAAGGCGCGCGCCGGCACTGCGCCGATGTCGCGGCCCTCGAAGGTGATCGTGCCCTCGCTCGGATCGAGCAGGCGGGCCAGCAGGCGCGCCAGCGTCGACTTCCCGCAGCCGGACTCGCCGACCAGCCCGACCGACTCGCCGCGCCGCAGCGCGAGGTCGATCGCGTCGACGGCGTGCAGCACCGGCGCGCGCTTGCCGCTGCCGAGCGGGAAGCGCTTGGACAGGCCGGTGGCGGCGACCAGCGGTGCGTCATCGCCCGCGACGCCGGCGACGCCCTCGGACGCCGTCAGCCCGGCGGCAGCGGATTCGCGCATGCGAAGTCCTCGGTGGCATCCACGCGGACGTGGCGGATCGCGCTCGAGCAGGCCTCGAGCGCATTCGGGCAGCGCTCGATGTAGCGGCACGGCGGCAGGTCGGCGCGACGCAGGTCGGGCAGGCCGCCGGCGATCGGCTGCAGCTCGTCCAGCGACGCACGCCCGGCCGGCGTCGAGCCGATCAGCGCCCGGGTGTACGGATGGCGGGGCGAGGCGAAGAGCCGCGCGGTGGCGCCGGCCTCGACGACGTGGCCGGCGTGCATCACGACGATCCGGTCGCAGAAGTCGGCGGCGAGCGCGAGGTCGTGGGTGATCAGCAGCGTCGCCACGCGGTCGGCGCGCGCCCGCTCGCGGATCAGCTCGAGCACCGCCGCCTGGGTCGTCACGTCCAGGCCGGTGGTCGGCTCGTCGGCGATCAGCAGGCGCGGCCGGCTCGACATCGCCAGCGCGATCATCACCCGCTGGCACATGCCGCCCGAGAGTTCGAACGGATAGGCGTGGAAGCGACGCTCCGGATCGGCGATCGCGACCTCGCGCAGGCAGGCGACGGCGCGCGCGCGCAGGTCGACCGAGCGGATCGCGTGATGGCGCGCGAGCACGTCCTCGAGCTGCTCGCCGATCTTGCGGATCGGATTGAGCGCCGCGCGCGGGTTCTGGAAGACCATGCCGATCTCGCGGCCCCGCAGGTCCTGCAGCTCGCGCTCGGTCGCCGCACGCAGGTCGATGCCGTCGAAGCGGATCCGGCCGGAAGTGATCCGCGCCGCGCGGTCCGACAGGCCGAGCAGCGCATGGCACAGCACCGACTTGCCCGAGCCCGACTCGCCCACCAGCCCGACGATCTCGCCACGGCCGATCGACAGGCTCACGTGGTCGAGCGCGCGCACCGTGCCCGAGCGCGTGCGGAACTCCAGCGACATGTCGTCGATGGACAGCAGCGGCGGCGCGTCCTGGCTCATGTGCGCCGCCTCGGGTCGAGCAGGTCGCGCAGCGCGTCGCCGAGCAGGTTGAACGAGAACACCGCGAGCATCAGCACCGCGCCCGGGAAGAGCGCGACCCACCATTCGCCGGACATGATGTACTGCGCGCCCTCCGCGACCATGATCCCCCACTCCGGGGTCGGCGGCCGCACGCCCAGGCCGATGAAGGACAGCCCGGCCGCGTTGAGGATCGCCCAGCCCATGTTGAGCGACACCTGCACCGCGATCGGCGGCAGCAGGTTCGGGAAGACGTGGCGCATCAGCACGCCCCATTCCGAGTTGCCCGCCAGGCGCGCCGACTCGACGAAGCCCGCGCTGCGGCGCACGTTCGCCTCGGCCCGCGCGACGCGGATGTAGAACGGCAGGTTGATGATCGCGGTGGCGATCACGATGTTGGCCAGGGTGTTGCCGAGCGCCGCGACGATGCCCATCGCGAGCACGAAGAGCGGGAACGCCATGATCGTGTCGGCCGAGCGGGACACGATGCGGTCGAGCCAGCCGCCGAAGAAGCCCGCGGCCGCACCGAGCGTGGCGCCCACCACGAACGACAGGGCGACCGCCGCCACCGCCAGGCCCAGGTCGAGCCGGGTCGCGACGATGCAGCGCGACAGGATGTCGCGACCGAGTGCGTCGGTGCCGAACCAGTGGGAGGCCGACGGCGGCTGCAGCGCGATCGAGGGCGCGGTGGCCAGCGGGTCGTGCGGCGCCAGCCAGGGGCCGAACAGCGCGACCAGCACCAGCGCGGCGAACAGGCCCGCAGCGAGCAGCGTGACCGGGTTCTCGGTCAGCACGTGCCGCAGGTGGCCGCCGCGCGGCGCAGCGGGCCGGGCCGCGTCAGGCGCGGCGCGGGCGGCGGAGGGGGGCAGCGCGCTCATCGCCGGCTCAGGCCTGCATGGCGACCCGCGGGTCGATCAGCAGGTAGGCGAGATCGATCAGCAGGTTGAGCAGCACGTAGAGCACTCCCATCGTCAGCACGAAGCCCTGCACCGGCGCATAGTCCGAAGCGGTGAGCGACTCGATCGCGAACGAGCCGATGCCCGGCCAGGCGAAGACCTTCTCGACCAGCACGTTCGAGCCGAGCAGGAAGGAGAACACCATGCCGAGCGTGGTGACCACCGGCAGCAGCGCGTTGCGCAGCGCATAGCGCACCAGCACGGTCGGCGAGCGCAGCCCGAGGGCGCGCGCGGTCCGCACGAAGTCCGAGCCGAGCACGCCCAGCATCGAGGCCCGCGTCATCCGCGTGATCGGCGCGAGCACGAAGAGCGCCATGGTGATCGCCGGCATCACCAGCTGGCTGGCGCAGGCCCACCAGAGCTCCAGGTCGCGGTCGAGCAACGCATCGACGAGGTACAGCCCGTTGCGGTCCGTGGGCGGCGAGAACGAGGGATCGAGCCGGCCGATCGGCGACGGGGCCCAGCCCAGCACGAAGTAGAACAGCCAGGTCAGCAGCAGCCCGGTGAAGAACACCGGCAGCGACACGCCCGCGGTGGTGACGATCCGCGCGAGCTGGTCGACCCACGAGCCCTGGCGCACCGCGGCGGCCACGCCGAGCGGCAGCGCGATCACGACGGCCAGCACCAGCGCCACCAGCGTCAGCTCGATCGAGGCCGGCAGCCTCGAGGCGATCTCGGTGGCCACCGACTGGCCGGTGGTGAGCGACTGCCCGAGGTCGCCGCGCAGCAGGTCGCGCAGGTAGCCCAGGAACTGCTCGGGCAGCGAGCGGTCCAGACCGAGCTGCGCACGGATCTGCTCGATGGCCTCGGGCGTGGCGGCCTGCCCCGCGAAGTAGGCCGCCGGGTCGCCCGGCAGCGCCCGCGTCAGCAGGAACGTGATGACGATCACGCCGAACAGGTTGGGCAGCGCGCCGGCGACGCGCAGCAGCGCGAGCCGCATCATGACGCGGGCAGTCCCATGAAGCTCACATGGGCGGCGACCACGCGCCAGCCGGCGGCGGTCCGCACCCAGGTCTGCTGCTGGCGGCCGACCCAGCCGGGGCGGCCCTCGCGCTCGAAGCGCACGCTCGCGGTCGCGAAATCGCGCCCGAAGGTCTGGATCACCTTCTGCACGATGCGCCGCTGCAGCCCCTGCGACGGGCGCGAGGCACGGAACTCGGCGATCTCGGCGTAGCTCCAGAGGTTCTCGGTCGCACCGAAGCGCAGCGTCAGCGGATGGTTCCAGAACAGCTCGTCGAGCACCGCCACGTCGTTGCCGACCAGCGCGCGCTCGTAGCGATCGAACACCGCCTCGACCTCGGCGAGCACGTCGGGCAGGTTGATCTGGCTGTCGTCGATCATCGGGAATCCTGGTGTGTGTGGGGCGGTCAGGCGAAGGCCACGGCGACCGGCGCGGCGGCCACGCCGAGCTGCTCGAGGGCGGCGGCCACGCGCAGCGCGTGGTCCTCCCGCCAGGGCGCGGCGATCACCTGGATGGCGATCGGCAGGCCGTCGCGCACGATCGGCGCGGCGACCACCGGCAGCCCCGCGCAGGATACCGGCTGGGTCAGCAGCCCCATGCTCGGGCGCGACGGATGGCGCGTACCGCGGATCTCGATCCAGTCGTCGCCGATGGTCGGCGCGACCACCGGCACAGCGGGCGCGAGCAGCACGTCGTGGTCCGCGAACAGCGCGTCGACCCGCTCGACATACAGGCGGCGCACCCGCTGCGCACGGTGCACCCAGGCCGCGGGCGCGAGCGCCCCGGCCATGAAACGCGCCCGCGAGTGCGGCTCCATCGCGTCGTACCGATGGCGCAGGTCGTCGAGGTGCAGCGCGCCGCCCTCGATGGCGCTGATCACGAAGGCGGTGGCGCGGCCGATCCCGGCGTCGGGCCATTCCGCGCGGCCGACCGCCATGACCTGCCCGAGCGCGGCCACGGCGGTGTCGACGACTCCGACCGCCTCGGGCGTGGCCATCTCCTCGAACCAGCCGCCGAGCCGCGCGATGCGCAGGCCGTCGAGGTTGGCCGCTGGATCGCGGCCCAGCCCGCTGGCGACCGGCTCGCGGGCGCGCACGGCGCAGCCGGGATCGCGCGGATCGGGCCCCTGCATCGCGTCGTAGGCGAGCGCGAGCTCGCGCACGCTGCGGGCGAAGGGCCCGATGGTGTCGAGCGACGAGACGAACGGGAAGCTGCCGCCGCGCGACAGCCGCCCGAAGGTCGGCCGCAGCCCGAAGATGCCGCACAGCGACGCCGGCACGCGGATCGAGCCGTTGGTGTCGGTGCCCAGCGTGAGCGGCACCAGGCCCGCGGCGACCGCCGCGCCCGAGCCACCCGAGGAGCCGCCGGCGATGCGCGACAGGTCGTGCGGGTTGTGCGTCGCACCGTAGTGCGTGTTCTCGGTGGTGAAGCCGTACGCGTACTCGTCCATGTTGAGCGCGCCGACCAGGATCGCCCCGGCCGCCTCGAGCCGCGTGATCGCGGTCGCGTCGGCCGCGGCCGGCGCCGCCCCCGGTCGCTCGCGCTCGACGCGCGAGCCGGCGAGCGTGACCAGGCCGGCCACGTCGAACAGGTTCTTCACCGCGAACGGCACGCCGGCCAGCGGCCCGAGCGAGGCCTCGCCGGCGGCGCGCGCCGCATCGAGCGCCGCCGCCCGATTCAGCGCCCGCTCGGCGAGCACCGCGGTGAACGCGTTGACCTGCGGATCGAGCAGCTCGATGCGCTCGAGACAGGCCCGGATCGACTGCACCGCGCTCATCGGCGCGCCCGTCGACCCGCTCATCGCACGAACACCGTCAGCGGCTCGACCGAGGGCTCGACGTCCTGCGCCTCGAGCATCTCGGCGATGGCGGCGAGGCGCTCGAGGTTGGCGACGACCTCCGCCTCGTGCTCGGTCGCCGCGGGCAGGCCGAGCATCGTCGCGCCCGCCCGCACCCAGGCCACGATCGCTTCGCGTTCCATGGTCGGCGCCTCCGCTCAGGCCTTGGAGAGGTTCCGGTAGTCGGGCTGCAGGTGGAACCAGTACATGTAGCCGTTGATGTCCTTGCGCATCGCGACGTCCATCAGCGGCTGGAACAGCGGCACCCGCGGCACCTCCTCGTTGGCGAGCTTGATCATCGCGCGCACCTCGGAGTCGTAGACGAACTTGTTCTCCGGGAAGCGCGCGTTCTCGATCATCTTGTCGAGCTTCGGGTTCTGGTAGGACATGGTGTTGAACACCGCGTTCTGCCCGTGGTAGCACCAGAAGAAGAAGTACTCGGGATAGTTCAGCCAGCCGCCGAAGCGGTTGACGATGATCGGCATGTCCTTCTTGAGGAGCGCCGCGCGCCAGCTGGCGCCGGGCACCTTGGCGATCTGCACCTTGACGCCGATCTGCGCGAGCGACTCCTGCAGCAGCACCGCCATCGGCTCGTTGGTGGTCGCCGAGCCCAGGTCGAAGGACAGCGTGGTCTCGAAGCCGTCCGGGTAGCCGGCGTCCTTGAGCAGCGCGCGCGCCTTCGCAAGGTCGGTGGTCCAGCCGTGCGGCTGCGGCCACGCGGTGGTCTTCGGATCGTTGCTGCCGCCGTAGAGCTTGATCGCGCGGCCGTAGACGGCGACCTCGTTCATCTTGTCGTACGGGATCGCGAGCGCGACGGCCTGGCGCACGCGCACGTCCGAGAACGGCTTGCTCTTGACGTTCATGCCGACGTACCACATCGCGTTCTCGATCGGCGTCGAGACGACCTTGAGCGTCGGCTCCTTGGCCATCTCCGAGAAGTCCTTCGGCGGCATCTCGTAGGTCATGTCGATGTCGCCCTTGACCAGCAGCGCGCGCCGCGTGCCGGCGTTCGGCACGTCGCGCTGGATCACGCGGCGGATCTTGGGCAGCGGGCCGCTCTTCCAGTCGTCGTTGCGGACGTAGACGATCTCCTGGCCCGGGCGCCAGGACTCGACCTTGTAGGCCCCGCCGCCGGCGATGTTGTTCTTCGTCCAGAGCAGGCCCCAGGGGTCCTCCTTGGTCGCGTTCTTCTTCACCAGCTCGGCATTGAAGACGCTGGGCACGGGCACCGCCATGTCCATCATCGTCATCTTGTCCGGCCGCAGGAAGTTCACGCGGAAGGTGTGGTCGTCGACGACCACGAACTGCTCGGGCTTCTCGAGCGAGCCGGCCGCCATCTGGAAGGTCGGGAAGCCGCCCACCGCGACCGCACGGTCGAACGACCACTTCACGTCGCGCGCAGTCACCGGCGTGCCGTCGTGGAACTTGGCGCTCTTGCGCAGCCTGAAGGTCACGTGCGAGTTGTCGGGCGCGATCGTCCACGACTCGGCGAGCTCGGGCTCGAGCTTGGCGAAGTCGTAGGTCACCTGGCCGTTCGGCAGCGTCTTCTTGCCAAAGGTCATCAGGCGGTCGTAGCAGATCCAGGACACGCCGTAGCTCGGCCGGTTGGCGCCGACGGTGTGGATGTCGAGCGAGTTCGGCCCGAACTCGTTGGCGACGACCAGCAGCTCCTTGCGGCGATCGGACTGCGCGATCGCGTTCGGGACCGAGGCGGCGAGGCCGGCCAGCGCGGCCGAACCCTTGACGAAACGACGACGATCCACGGCAGAACTCCTTCAGTGTCGTGACAACGAGGCGATGTAGGCGCGCCAGCCACCGAACCCGGTGACCTCCCGCGCCCCTTCGAGCGCATGCGGCTCGCAGAGGAAACCCTTGACCCAGTCGCCGGCCTCGGTCTGGACCGAGCCGATCGCGAGCGGCGCCGGAATGCCCTCGATGAACGAGGCCCAGCCGGCGCGCGGCAGCGCCCAGACCTCGATCTCGAGGGCGCTGCCCTGCGGGTCGCGGACCATCCCGGGGCGCGGCGGCGTGGTGCCGGGCAGCGCGTACAGGCGGTAGGTGGCGGCGGTGCGCGTGCGCGACACGAGGCGTGCGCCGCGCGAGGTGAGCTGGCCGTTGAGCGGCAGGCCGGAGAGGTGCGCGCCGACCACCGCGATCGGCACGCTGTGCGCATCGGCGGCGGGCGCCGCGGGGGCGACGCGCGGCGCGCCCGGTACGAGTGCCGGCGCCAGGCGCGCAGCGAGGCCGAGCAGGCGATCGTCCGAGAAGCCCGCGCCGATCAGCGACACGCCGAACGGCAGGCCGTCGGTGCGCAGGCCCGCCGGCACGTTGAGCGCGGCGAGGTCCAGCAGGTTCGCGAAGTTGGTGTAGACGCCCAGCCGGCTGTTGAGCTCGACCGGGTCGGCGAGCATCTGCGCGAGGGTGTAGAGCGTCGGCACGCCCGGCAGCAGCAGCGCCGCATGCTCGCGCCAGAACCCCTCGACCTGCCGCCTGAGCGCCGCCATCCGGTAGGCCGACTCGAAGGCGTCGCGCGCAGAGCCCGAGTGCCCGGTGACGATGGCCCGCACGACGGGATGCACGGCCTCGGGGTGCGCGCGCGCGAAGTCGCCGACCGCGGCGTCGCGCTCGGCCACCCACGGGCCGCCGTAGAGCATCTGCGCGATCTCGCCGAGCGGCGCGATGTCGACCTCGACCAGCGCGACGCCCGCCTCGCGCAGCCGCGCGAGCGTGGCTTCCCAGGCGGCACGCTGCACGGCGTCGCCGAAGAACTCAGGGTTCGCGGGCACCGAGAGCCGGTCCTGCGGCGCGCGCCAGCCGGCGTCGCCCAGCGCCTCGCGCAGCGGGTCGCGCGAGTACGGGTCGGCGGCGTCGAAGCCGCGCGCCGCATCGAGCACGCGCTGCGCGCCGGGCAGGTCGTGCGCGAAGATCGACACGCAGTCGAGCGAGCGGCAGGCGGGCACGACGCCACGGGCCGACAGCAGGCCGCGCGTGGGCTTGACGCCCACCAGGCCGTTGAGGGTCGCCGGCACGCGGCCCGAGCCGGCGGTGTCGGTGCCGAGCGAGAACAGCACGTCGCCGCGCGCGACCGCGACCGCGGACCCCGAGCTCGAGCCGCCGGACACGTAGCGTGCATCGAGCGCATTGGCGACCGGACCGAAGGGCGAGCGCGTGCCGTTCAGGCCGGTGGCGAACTGGTCGAGGTTGGTCTTGCCCAGGACGATGGCGCCGGCCTCGCGCAGCCGCTCGACCGCCGCGGCGTCGACCTCGGGCCGGTAGGCGAACGCGGGGCAGCCGGCGGTGGTCTCGAAGCCGGCGACGTCGATGTTGTCCTTGACCGCGAACGGCACGCCGAACAGCGGCAGCGCCGCGGCGTCGCCACCGAGCTCGGCGAGCCGCTGCCCGAGCCGGGCGAGCTGTGCATCGAGGACGGCGTCGTCCGCCTTCGAGATCCAGACCGGGTTCGGCCCGCGGTCACGCCGCAGCTCGTCGCGCAGCAGCCCCGCGACGTGCGCGAGCGGGTCGCGGGCCGCGCGGGCGGCGTCGAGCCAGGCACCGATGCGGTCGGGCGCAGCCGGGACCGAGGACGGGCCGCCGGTGCCGGGCACGGAGTAAGGAGGGTTCGCCTTGGACGCCATCATGTATACAAGTGAGCGTGCAAGATGATGCAACGAGCGTGCCAGCGCGACCGTGCGCCGGTACGGTGCGGTGCGGCGTGTCGACGGGGGCCCGAAGCCACGGGCTGCGCCGCGGGCGCGCTGCGGGGATCGAAGGGGACGCTTCGGGTCGGGGCGACACGCACCAGCGGCGCGCGTCGGTCCGCAGGCACGCGGACGGCCGGGCGGTCACCCGCCCGGTCGGTCAGTCCGACGGGCCGCCGAGGCGCGCTTCAGGCGCCCTGGAGCAGGTACTGGCGAACGTCGAGACGGTCGACCTGCGACGCCACCGCACCGGCGCGGCCCGACAGCGGCGTCTGTATGTCCGGCACCGCCGCCGGCGCGCCGAACAGCGGACCCTGGACATGGGTGGCACCGAGCTCGCGGGCGAGTTCGATGTCGAACGCACTGCGCACCCGCTCGACGATGACGTCGATCCGACGCTTGCGCGCCGCCCTCAGCGCCCCGTCGACCGCGCCGAAGCGCACCAGCCGGTCGGCATCGATGCGTAGCGCATCGATCGAGCTCGATCCGAGCAGCAGGTCGAGCTGACGTCGGCTGACCGGGCGGAACGCCACGCCGAATCCGTGCCGGCGGTAGCTGGCCGCGACCGTGGCGACCCGCGCCTCGTCGCCCGGGGCGATCGCCGGAAGCTCGATCACGACCGCCAGCCCATCCAGACCGAGCGTCTCGAGCAGGCCCCGGTAGACCTGCCCGTGATGCTCGGTCACCGCATCGAGCAGCCTGGGATGCACCGACAGGTGCAGCACCTGGCCGGACTGCGCGAGCGCCTCGAAGCTGATCGCGTGAACGGTCCGGGCCAGCCGATCGAGTTCGACCAGATCCTGGGGCCGTGCCACACCGGCGAACACCTCCCAGGGCGCCAGTCCCGGCCCGTTCGAGCCGACCGTGCGCACGCCGGCCTGAGCGCCGCGGACGGACCCGTCGGCCAGCGAGAACACGGGTTCGAACACGCTCGCCAGCCGGGTCTGCAGGAAACGACCGACGACCCGCCCGTCCGGCCCGACCGACAGGCTGGGTCCGAGCCCGGTTCGAGCGGCCAGCGCGACGCGGCGGCCGAGCGGATCGAGAGTGGCGGTGTCCATGCTTCGAGGATGGCGGGAATGCGACGAGAACCCAAGCAACAAAAACTGCGATCGTTCGTACCGCGGCCGCACAGCGCCGGGATCGACGCCGTCGGCGCCGCGCGCTCGGACCGGGCACCCGGTCAGGCGGCCCCGAGCACGCGGTCGAGCAGGCGCTGCACTTCGGCGGCGACCCGCGGGTCGCCGGCCGACCGCGGACGCTCCAGGCGGACATCGGTGTCGAGCGCGACGCGCCGGTCCTCGAGCAGCAGCACCCGGTCGGCCAGCGCGATCGCCTCCGAGACGTCGTGGGTCACCAGCAGTGCGGTGAACCCGTGCCGACGCCACAGCCGCTCGATCAGACGGTGCATCTCGATCCGGGTCAGCGCATCCAGCGCGCCGAGCGGCTCGTCGAGCAGCAGCAGGCGGGGCGCGTGGACGAGCGCACGGGCGAGCGCGACCCGCTGACGCTGCCCCCCGGACAGCACCCCCGGCCAGTCGTCGGCCCGTGCCGAGAGCCCCACGCTGTCGAGCGCCTCGAGCGCCCGCTCGTGGACGCCCTCGCCCCGCAGCCCGAGCGCGACGTTGTCGAGCACGCGCTTCCAGGGCAGCAGTCGCGGCTCCTGGAACATGATGCGCAGCGCGTCGGAGTGCGCCGCGAGCGACCCGCCGTCGATCGAAAGCGTTCCGGTGCTCGCCTGCTCCAGCCCGGCGGCCAGTCGGAGCAGCGTGCTCTTGCCGCAACCGCTGCGCCCGACGATCGCCACGAACGAACCGGCCTCGACGTCGACCGACACGTCCTCGAGCACCCGTCGCGCACCATAGGCGATCGAGACGCCGCGCAGGCTCAGCGCCGCGCCGCCGCCTGCAGGCGACGGTGCGTTCGCAGGCATCATGGCGACGCGCGATGGGCGGGATGCCAGCGCAGCCACCATCGTTCCAGCGCTCGGGCGATCGAGTCCGCGAGCTTGCCGAGGATCGCATACAGCAGGATGCCGACCAGAACCACGTCGGTCTGCAGGAACTCGCGCGCATTCATCGTCATGTAGCCGATTCCGGCATCCGCCGAGATCGTCTCGGCCACGATCAGAAGCACCCACATCAGGCCGAGCGAGAAGCGCACGCCGACGAGGATCGAGGCGAGCGCACCGGGCAGGATCACCTCGCGGTACAGCCGATGGCCGCGCAACCCGTAGCTGCGTGCCATCTCGACCAGGCCGGGATCGACCGACCGGATGCCGTGGTAGGTGTTCAGGTAGACGGGGAAGAAGGTGCCGAGCGCCACCAGGAACAGCTTGGCCGCCTCGTCGATGCCGAACCACAGGATCACCAGCGGGATTAGCGCGAGCGGCGGCACGTTGCGCAGCATCTGCAGCGTGGTGTCGAACAGTGTCTCTGCACGCCGCGACAGCCCGTTGAGCAGCCCGAGCAGCAGGCCGATCCCGCCGCCGATCGCGAAGCCGATCAGCGCACGCCTCGCGCTCACCGCGACGTGGACGAACAGCTCTCCGCTCGCAGCGAGCCGCCAGGCGGCGGCGGCCACGTCGAACGGCGCGGGAAGCACCCGACTGGACAGCCAGCCCAACCGCGCGGACACCTGCCAGACGACCAGCAGGCCGATCGGCACCAGCCATGGCAGCACCCGCTGCCGGTGCCGGCGCCAGTCGACCCGTGCGCCCGCGCTCCCGGACTCGTCCGCAAGCCCGAGCGCAGCGCCGTCAGCCACGGGCCACCTTGGGCGAATAGTGGCCACCGACGACCTCGCCGAACGGTCCCGACAGGACGGCGGCCGAAGTCGCCAGCTTCGGCGGGGCCTCGTCCTCGTGATCGAGCTCGAGAAGCGGGAAGAGGAGTTCGGCCACGCGATACGCCTCCTCGAGATGCGGATAGCCGGACAGGATGAATGCATCCGCGCCGACCGCCCGGTACTCGTCGAGCAGGGCTGCGACCTGCTTCGGGTCACCGACTGCGGCCGTGCCCGCCCCGCCGCGGACCAGGCCGACGCCGGCCCACAGGTGGGGATGGATCTCGAGGTCCTCGCGCCGCCGTCCCCGTCCTGCGGCGTGCAGCGCGGCCATGCGACGCTGCCCCTCGGAGTCCATCCGTGCGAACGCACCCTGCGCCCGCGCCACCGTCTCGTCGTCGAGCCGCGAGATCAGGGCCTCGGCGTCGCGCCACGCCTCGTCTTCGGTCGCCCGGACGATCACGTGCAGCCGCACGCCGAACCGGACCGTGCGCCCCTCGCGCGCGGCCCGCGCGCGCACGTCGGCGAACTTGCGGCCAACCTCGGCGGGCGGCTCGCCCCAAGTCAGGTAGACCTCGGACTGCGAGGCCGCGAGCGCATGGGCATCGGCGGACGACCCGCCGAACCAGATCGGCGGATACGGGCGCTGCACCGGCGGGTACAGCAGCTTGGCGCCGCGGACCGCGAGGTGCTCGCCCTCGAGGTCGAACGAACCCGAATCGTGGCTGCGGCTCAGCACTTCGCGCCAGATCCGCAGGAACTCGGCGGCCTGGGCGTACCGCGCCTCGTGCGACAGGAACACCCCGTCACCGGCGAGCTCGGTCGGATCGCCACCGGTCACCAGGTTGACCAGCAGGCGCCCGCCGGACAGCCGATCGAAGGTCGCGGCCATCCGCGCACCGAGCGAAGGCTGCATCAGGCCGGGGCGCAGCGCGACCAGGAACCGCAGCCGGCGGGTCTCGCCGATGAGGCTCGCCGTGGTCACCCACGGGTCCTCGCACGACCGCCCGGTCGGCGTGAGGACCCCGTAGTAGCCCAGCGCATCGGCCGCCCGAGCGACCTGGGCGAGGTAATCGTGGGTGACGAGACGCGCCCCCTCGGACGTGCCGAGGTAGCGGCTGTCGCCGTGGGTGGGCAGGAACCAGAGGAGCTTCATCGACGCGGACCCCGGCGCTCAGCGTGACGCGACCAGCCGAGCCTCGATCACGCGGATCGGCTTCGGGATCAGCTTGAGGTCGAAGAACGTGTCCGCGATCTTCTGCTGTTCGACGAGCACGGCGTCGTCGATCGGCCGGACGTCGTGGCTGTACCGACGCAGGCTCAGCTCGACCACCTCGACCGGAAGACCCTGGATCGGCGCGACCTGGCGGGCCGCCTCGACATGGTTCTGCGCGATCCAGCGGCCCTGCGCCTGCGCGGCCTCGAGCACCCAGCCGATCACGTCGGGCCTGCGGGTCGCGTACTCCTTCTCCGCCAGGAAGAACGCATGGTTCGACACCACGCCCTTGCCGTCGGCGAGCAGGCGTGCCCCGATCTGCTTCTCGGCGGCGGCCTGGAACGGATCCCAGATCACCCAGGCATCGACGCTGCCGCGCTCGAACGCCGCGCGGGCGTCGGCCGGCGGTAGGAACACCGGCTGCACATCGGCGTACTTCAGCCCTTCCTTCTCGAGCAGCTTCACCAGCAGGTAGTGGACGTTCGAACCCTTGTTCAGCGCGATCTTCTTGCCGCGCAGGTCGGCCACGGAGCGGATCGGCGACTCCTTCGGCACGAGGACGGCCTCCGCACCCGGCGCCGCGCGCTCGTAGCCGACGTACACGAAGCTCGCCCCCGCCGCTTGCGCGAAGATCGGCGGCGCCTCGCCGACGTACCCGAAGTCGATCGAACCGACGTTGAGCCCCTCGAGCAGCTGCGGGCCGGCCGGGAACTCGATCCAGCGTACGTCGATGCCCTGCGAGGCGAGACGCTTCTCGATGCTGCCCTGCGCCTTGAGCAGGGTGAGAAGGCTGGCGGACTTCTGGAAGCCGATGCGGAACTGCTTGGCATCGTAGGCGGCCCGCGCGGGCGCGGCGGCGACGGCGGCGGCGAGGCCGGCGGCCTGGCCGAGCAGGCGGCGACGGGAGGATCGGATCAGGGTCATCAAAATGCTCCGTAGGTGTCCGCGCGCGGCTGTCGCGGCGGAACACGTGGGTCATGGGGTATCGACGGGATCGGGGAGCGCGGGGCGCGGCGAGAACGCTCAGGCGACGCGGGAACGGTGATCAGCCGCTGCAACATCGCCGGGAGAACTCCCCCAGGCTGCCGGGCTCGACGTCGGCCAGGGTCGCCGCGATCCGGAGGCGCGCCACGGTTCGCACGAGCGACCCGACGGCGTCGTCGAGCCGGCGCTGCAGATCGGCATCGATGCAAAGGCCCTGGACAGGATCCATCTGCAGCTGCCCGTCGGTGACGAACACGCCGGGCAGTACATGTGTCGCACCGGCGGCGGCCAGCACCGGACGCAACGCGTAGTCGAGGACCAGCGCATGGGCGAGACTGCCGCCGGTGGCGACCGGCAGCAGGATCTTCCCCTCGAGTCCGTACTGCGGAAGCAGGTCGAGAAAGACCTTCAGCAGGCCGCTGTACGAGGCCTTGTAGACCGGTGTCGCGATGACGACCGCATCGGCCCGCGCGACCCGATCCAGGGCTTCGGCGATGCCGGGCGCCGTGGCGTCGCCATGCAGCAGCGGCTGAGCGGGCAGCTCGCGGAGCGCGAGGTGCTCCGTGGGCAGACCCGCATGGACGAGCCGGGCCCTCAGGTGGGCGACCAGTCCGGAGGACCGCGAACGGGCCGAAGGGCTGCCCGACACGAAGAGGGTGGTCATCGGGCGGCTCCCGGTGCGAGGCGCGGCGTGGTGGCGAAGGCCGCGCGAGCGAGTCGGATCGAACGACGGGATGTCGGCATGTCGGGCAGGGACTCTTGAAGAGCCCGCACTGTACGGAGGCACTCCGGCCGTCCTAAGCGAAAAGATCTGCTGAGCATCGCAGGGCACGCGCCGCCGCCTCGCGGGCCAGTGCAGACACGGCGGGCTCGGCATCGACGACCTGATCGGACATCGTTCTATCCGGGAGCGCCGTCGGTGGGGCGCCGCTTGTGAACTGTGCGCCGGGGCTCAGTCGACGCGCGCCCCCGACGCCTGGACCAGCTGGACCCACTTCGGCGTCGTGCGTTCGAGCTCGCGCGCCAGCGCCTGGGGCGGACCGGCGACCACCTCGAAGCCCTGTGCGACGAGCTGCGCCCGGATCCTGTCGTCGCGCAGTACCGTGGCGATCTCGGCGTGGAGGCGGTCGATGGCGGCCTGCGGCGATCCGGCCGGCACGAAGAAGCCCTGCCACGAGTCGATCTCGTAGCCGGCCACGCCCGCCTCGACGAAGGTCGGCAGCTGGGGCAGACCGCTCGAGCGCCGCGTCGACGTGACGCCGAGCGCGGCGAGCCGGTTGGCGGCGAGATGCGGGGTCGCCGCCGGCAGCGTGACGAAGGCCGCATCGACGTGGCCCGCGATCAGGTCGGCGAGCGCCGGACCGCCGCCCTTGTACGGCACGTGCGTGAAGTCGATCGACGCCAGGTTCTTCAGCAAGGTCCCGGCGAGATGCCCCGGACTGCCGCTGCCGGCCGAGGCGACGGCGATCTTGCCGCCGCGCTCCCGTGCGATCCGCACGAAGTCGGCCAGCGTCTTCGCAGGCAGCTTCTGCTCGTTGATCACCAGCACCTGGGGCGAGGTGATCGCGAGCGTCACCGGCGCGAACTGATCGAGCCTGAACGGCACGGTGCCGTAGAGCGCGGGATTGATCGACAGGCTGTCCCAGCCGAGCAGGATCGTGTGGGCATCGGGCGGGGCCGAGGCGACCAGTCCGAACGCGATGTTGCCGCCGGCGCCCCCGTGGTTCTCGACCACCACCGGCTGGCCGATCCGGGGCGACAGCTCACGCGCGACGGTTCGCGCCAGCAGGTCGAGGCTGCCGCCGGGCGGCACGGGCACGACGATCCGGAGCGGGCGCGCCGGCAAGGCGGCGGACTGCGCGCGGGCCGTGCCCAGCGCACCGAGCGGCGTGCAGAGCGCGGCGGCGAGCAGGCGGCGACGGAGGGACTTCATCGTTCGAATCTCCAGGACGAGGGGGCGAAGCGGGACGATCAGGGGCGTACACGAACCGGGGGTGGTCACGCCCGGCCAGCGCCCCTCAATGAGGGGGCAACACGATCCTCGCCACCCATTCGTCGCCGTCGAGACGTCGATCCGGCAGGGCGTCGAACGAATGGAAATCGGACCCTCCGGTCGAATCCGGTGCGTCGCCGATGCATCGGTCGACGAAGGCACCGAGCCGCTCGAGCAGGGCGCTCCAGAAAGCGGCGACCGAGACCTGTCGGCGCAGAAATGGGAAGTGACGGCCGTCCATCGTCAGGAGCATGCCGCCCGCTGCCGCCGTATCGAAGCGACGATTTCTGCGAACCTTCGCAGCGCGAACGCGCTCGGCGACGATCACGAGCGGAGATAAGGACCGCAGTTTTATTCGCTTAGCGCTGCGTGACCGTTCCCCTAACCTCCGCCGTCCTGCGAACCCGCCCACCGTGAGCCCACCATGACGACCTCCCCGCGCTCCGCCACCCGGCGCATCCTGCTGGCGGCCACCGCTGCCGTGTCGATCGCGGCCGCCGCCCCGGCCGCGGCGCAGACCGTGATCACCAACGTGTCGTACGACCCGACCCGCGAGCTCTACCAGGACTTCAATGCCGCCTTCGCCAAGCACTGGAGGGGGCAGGGCGGCGACGCGCTGACCGTCCGCCAGTCGCACGGCGGCTCGGGCAAGCAGGCCCGGTCGGTGATCGACGGCCTCGACGCGGACGTGGTCACCCTCGCCCTCGCGTACGACATCGACGAGATCGCACAGCGCAGCCTGCTGCCCGCCGACTGGCAGAAGCGGCTGCCCAACAACGCGTCGCCGTACACGTCGACGATCGTGTTCCTGGTCCGCAAGGGCAACCCGAAGGGCCTCAAGGACTGGGGCGACCTGGTCAAGCCGGGTGTCGAGGTGGTCACGCCGAATCCGAAGACCTCGGGAGGCGCCCGCTGGAACTACCTGGCCGCGTGGGCCTGGGCGGTCCGGCAGCCCGGTGGCGACGACACGAAGGCCCGCGACTACGTGCAGAAGCTGTACGCCAACGTGAAGGTGCTGGACTCGGGAGCCCGCGGCTCGCTGACGAGCTTCGCCGAGCGCGGCATCGGCGACGTGCTGCTCGCCTGGGAGAACGAGGCGTTCCTGGCGGTCAAGGAGCTCGGCCCGGAGAAGTTCGAGATCGTGGTCCCCACGCTGTCCATCCTGGCCGAACCGCCCGTCGCGGTGGTCGACAAGGTGGTGGACAAGCGCGGCACCCGCAAGGTCGCCGAGGCCTACCTGCAGTTCCTCTACTCGCCCGAGGGGCAGGAGATCGCGGCCAAGCACTACTACAGGCCGCGGGACGCCGCCGTGTCGGCCCGCCAAGCGAAGACCTTCCCCGCCGTCAAGCTGGTCACCATCGACGAGGCGTTCGGCGGCTGGGCGAAGGCGCAGAAGGCCCACTTCTCCGACGGCGGTGTGTTCGACCAGATCAGCGTTCGCCGCTGAGGCCCGTCCGACGCCGATGTGCCGGCGTCATATGTCCTTAGGCGCGGCGGCTATTTGGGCCGCCGCGTCGCCGTCCCTACACTCTGCTACCGGGTCATCTTCGCTGCGTCTGCGACGGGCGGGGCGTGCCACATCCCCATGAACTTCCAGCAGCTCAGGATCATCCGCGAGACCGCTCGACGGAACTACAACCTGACCGAGGTCGGCAACGCGCTGTTCATGGCCCAGTCGGGCGTGAGCAAGCACATCAAGGACCTCGAGGACGAACTGGGCATCGACCTGTTCGTGCGACGCGGCAAGCGTCTGCTCGGCATGACCGAGCCCGGCAAGGAACTGCTCGTGGTCGTCGAGAGGATGCTGCTCGACGCGGCGAACATCCGAAAGCTCGCCGACCAGTTCGCCAACCGGGACGCGGGCAAGCTGTTGGTGGCGACCACCCACACCCAGGCGCGCTATGCGCTGCCGCGCGTCGTCGCCGCGTTCACGGCTGCCTTCCCCAAGGTTCATCTCGCGCTCCACCAGGCGAGCCCGCGCGAGGTCGTCGCGCAGCTGCTGTCGGGCGAGGTCGACATCGGCATCGCGACCGAGGCCGTGGAGGAGGAGCCGTCACTGGTGTCCTTCCCGTATCACGCCTGGCGACATGCGGTCGTGGTCCGGACCGACCACCCCCTGGCGAAGCTCGAGACGCCGACCCTCGCCGACGTCGCGGAGTACCCGATCGTCACCTACTCGACCGGCTACACGGGGCGCGCCCGAGTCGATGCGACCTTCGCTGCCGCGGGCCTGTCTCCCGACATCGTGATGTCGGCGCTCGATGCGGATGTGATCAAGACCTACGTCGAGCTCGGACTGGGCATCGGCGTCATCGCTTCGATCGCGTACGTGCCGGGCCGGGAGAGCAACCTGAAGCTGCTCGATACCGGCCTGCTCTTCCCGCTCAACACGACGCGGATCGCGGTCCGTCGCGGTCACTACCTGCGTGGCTACGGATACCGGTTCATCGAGCAGTGTGCGCCCGAGCTCGACGAGCTGACGGTCCGACGGGCACTGAACCCGGAGCGAGAAGCCGCCCTCGCCTGACCGCCCTGCCGACAGCGCGGGCATTTGCTCAGCACCGATCCATCGTTACGCCGACGTCGCCCACGCGGCAGACTCGTCGGCCCCACTCCGGAGTTCCCCCGATGACCGTGCCCACCGCGCGTGGCACGCGCCGTGCCCTGACGGCACTCGCCGCAGCCCTGCCCGTCGCCCTGTCCGCCCTGCTCGCGCCGGCGCCCGCCTGCGCGCAGGGCGCTGCGCCGCAGACCGTGCTGAACGCCTCGTACGACGTCATGCGCGACTTCTACAAGGACCTGAATCCGGCCTTCCTGAAGTCGTGGCAGCAGCGCGGCGGCGGTCCGCTCACGATCAACATGTCCCACGGCGGATCGACCCGGCAGGCGCGCGCGGTCGTCGACGGCCTGGAGGCCGACGTGATCACGATGAACCAGTCGACGGACATCGACCTGCTCGCATCGCGCGGCGCGCTGGTCCCGAAGGACTGGTCGGCACGGCTGCCGAACCAGTCGGTGCCCTTCACGTCGGCCACCGTGTTCATCGTCCGACAGGGCAATCCCAAGGGGATCAAGGACTGGAGCGACCTCGTCAGGCAGGGCGTCCAGGTGGTGATCCCGAACCCGAAGACCTCGGGAAACGGCCGCTACACCTACGTCAACGCCTGGACCTTCGCGAAGCGACAGCCCGGTGGCGACGACGCCCGGGCGCGCGAGTTCGTCACCGCGCTGTTCCGCAACGTGCCGGTGCTCGACGGTGGCGGTCGAGGCGCCACCACCACCTTCATGCAGCGCGGCATCGGCGACGTGCTGGTGACCTTCGAGAACGAGGCCGAGATGATCGCCCGGGAGTTCGGCCGCGGCGGCTTCGAGGTCGTCTACCCGAGCCTGTCGGTGCTGGTGGAGCCGCCGGTCGCGGTGGTCGACAAGGTGGTCGACAAGCGCGGTACCCGCAAGGTCGCCGAGGCGTACCTGCAGTTCCTGTATTCGCCGGAAGGCCAGGAGATCGCCGCGCAGAACTTCCTGCGCCCGCGTGATCCGCAGGTGCTCGCCCGATACGCGAAGCAGTTCCCGAAGATCAGCCTGTTCACGGTGGACGAGGCGCTCGGCGGCTGGAGCGAGGTGCAGAAGGTGCACTTCGACGACGGCGGCGTGTTCGATCGCATCTACGTGCCGGGCGCGAAGTGACGCATCGATGAGCGCCGACGTCTCCATCCTGTCCGCCGGTGCCCCGGCCGGTGCACGCAGACGGCGCGCACGCCGCTTCGGCGTGCTGCCCGGCTTCGGCCTGTCGATGGGCTACACCCTGATGTATCTGGGCCTGGTCGTGCTGATCCCGCTGTCGTCGCTGCTGTTCAAGACGCTGGGGCTCACCTGGGACCAGTTCTGGTCGGCGGTGACCGCGCCGCGCGTGCTCGCGTCGTACCGGCTGACCTTCGGCGCGTCGCTGCTCGCGGCCGCGATCAACGGCGTGTTCGGTCTGATCGTCGCCTGGGTGCTGGTCCGCTATCCGTTCCCCGGCAAGCGGATCGTCGACGCGCTGGTCGACCTGCCGTTCGCGCTGCCGACCGCGGTGGCGGGCATCGCGCTGTCGGCGCTGTACGCACCGAACGGCTGGATCGGCTCGATCTTCGCGCAGTGGGGCATCAAGATCGCCTTCACCCCGATCGGCGTGGTGATCGCGCTGGTGTTCATCGGGCTGCCGTTCGTCGTGCGCACCGTGCAGCCGGTCCTCGAGGAAGCCGAGCGCGAGCTCGAGGAGGCCGCGGCCTCGCTCGGGGCGAGCCGGCTGCAGACCTTCCTGAGGGTCATCCTGCCGACGGTGCTGCCGGCGCTGCTGACCGGGATCGCGCTGGCGCTCGCGCGCGCGATCGGCGAGTACGGCTCGGTGATCTTCATCGCCGGCAACCTGCCGATGGTCTCCGAGATCACGCCGCTGCTGATCATCACCAAGCTCGAGCAGTACGACTACGCCGGCGCGACCGCGATCGCGCTGGTGATGCTGCTCATCTCGTTCGTGATGCTCGCGGTGATCAACGGCCTGCAGTGGTGGCAGGCGAAGCGGCTCGGTGCCGACGGCACGCGTCCGGGAGGCCCGCGATGACCCGCAACAGCACGCTGTCGGAGCCGCGCTGGGTCCGCTGGACCCTGACCACGGTCGCGCTGGTCTTCCTGGGGCTGTTTCTCGCGCTGCCGCTGGTCACGGTGTTCTTCGAGGCGTTCCGCAAGGGCGCCGGCGTCTATCTGGCGTCGCTGGTCGACCCCGACGCGCTCGCCGCGATCCGGCTGACACTGCTCGTCGCGTTCATCGCGGTGCCGCTGAACCTGGTGTTCGGCATCGCCGCCGCCTGGGCGATCGCGAAGTTCTCGTTCCGCGGCAAGCAGTTCCTCATCACCCTGATCGACCTGCCGTTCTCGGTGTCGCCCGTGGTCGCCGGCCTGATCTATGTGCTCATGTTCGGGGCGCAGGGGTGGTTCGGGCCCTGGCTGCAGGCCAACGACTGGAAGATCGTCTTCGCGGTGCCCGGCATCGTCCTGGCGACGGTGTTCGTCACCTTTCCGTTCGTCGCGCGCGAACTGATTCCGCTGATGCAGGCGCAGGGCTCGGACGAGGAACAGGCCGCCCTCACGCTCGGCGCGAGCGGCTGGCAGATGTTCGCCCGGGTCACGCTGCCGAACATCCGCTGGGCGCTGCTGTACGGCGTGATCCTGTGCAACGCCCGCGCGATGGGAGAGTTCGGCGCGGTGTCGGTGGTGTCGGGCCACATCCGGGGCCTGACCAACACCATCCCGCTGCACGTCGAGATCCTCTACAACGAGTACCAGTTCGCCGCATCGTTCGCCGTCGCCTCACTGCTCACGCTGCTCGCGGTGGCGACGCTCATCGTCAAGCGCATCGTCGAGTGGCGCACGTCCCGGCTCGTCGTCGGCGACGCCGACCTGCCCCCCGAAGCGCCGCCCGCCGCGCTGCGCCCCCGCGCGGCCTGAACCCGAGGAAGCCATCATGACCATCGAAGTCCGCAACGTGAGGAAGCGCTTCGGCAGCTTCACCGCTCTCGACGACGTGTCGCTGAGCATCGAGTCCGGCGAGCTGGTCGCGCTGCTCGGGCCCTCGGGCTGCGGCAAGACCACGCTGCTGCGCGTGATCGCGGGCCTGGAGTCGACCGACAGCGGCCAGGTGCTGTTTTCGGGCGAGGACGCGACCGACGTCGACGTGCGCTCGCGCCAGGTCGGCTTCGTCTTCCAGCACTACGCGCTGTTCCGCCACATGACGGTGTTCGAGAACATCGCGTTCGGGCTTCGCGTGAAGCCGCGCAACCAGCGGCCGTCCGAGGACACGATCCGCGCCAAGGTGCGCGAGCTGCTCGAGCTGGTGCAGCTCGACTGGCTCGCCGACCGGTACCCTCCCCAGCTCTCGGGCGGCCAGCGCCAGCGGATCGCGCTGGCGCGTGCGCTGGCGGTCGAGCCCCGCGTGCTGCTGCTCGACGAGCCCTTCGGTGCGCTCGACGCGAAGGTCCGCAAGGAGCTGCGGCGCTGGCTGCGGCGCCTGCACGACGACCTGAACGTGGCGAGCGTGTTCGTCACCCACGACCAGGAGGAAGCGCTGGAGGTGGCCGACCGGGTCGTCCTGATGAACGCAGGCCGCATCGAGCAGGTGGGCACGCCCGAGGAGGTGTGGGCGAACCCGGCGAACCCCTTCGTCTACGGCTTCCTCGGCGATGTGAACCTGTTCCACGGCCGCGTCGACGGCGGCACGGTCAGTGTCGAAGGCGTCGAACTCGCGTCACCCGAGCACGGCTCGGCGCGCGACGCCGCAGCCCTCGCCTACGTGCGTCCGTACGAGCTCGATGTCGAGCGCTGGTCGCCCGGCGACAGCGGGATCGTCGTGCGCCTGGCGCGTGCGACGCTGACCGGTTCGATCGCCCGCCTCGAGCTCGATCGCGACGAGGCCGACGGCGTGACCGCGAATGCCCCGATCGAGGCGCACCTGTCGGCGGATCGCTTCCGGGCCCTGGCGCTGCGCGAAGGCGAGGCGCTGGTGGTGAGGCCGCGCCGCGCGAGGGTCTTCCTCGCCCCCGACGCGGCCGCCCCGGCGCGGGCCGCCTGACTCAGCGGACGACGCCCGCGCCCACCGTCCGGTGGGTCACCTCGTCTACGAGGATGAAGGCGCCGGTGACGCGGTTGTCCGCATACGGCTCGAACGGCAGGGGCTGCTGCACCGACACCCTGACCCGCCCGATGTCGTTCATCGCGAGCGGCCCGCCAGCGGGCACGCGATCGAGCGACTCGACATCGATCCGTTCGCTCGGGAGGGCCAGCGTCGCCCGCACGGTCCGGGTCGCGTGCTTGAGCAGGTAGGCCTGTCCGGGTACCTGGGGCTCGGCATCGAACCAGCACAGCTCGGCATCGACGGTCCGCATGCCCTCCGGCCGGTCGGCCTCGGCGGCGATCAGATCGCCTCGCGACACGTCGACCTCGACGTCGAGCACCAGCGTCACCGCCTGGTCGGCCTGCGCGAGGCGGACCTCGCGGTCCAGCCTCAGGATGCGGGCGACACGGGCCGGCGTGCCGGTACCGGTCACGACCACTGCATCGCCGACCCGGACCGCGCCCGACGCCACCGTGCCCTGCACACCCCGGAAGTCTTCGGCCGGCGCATCGGGCTGGCCCTGGCCGCGCGGCACCCGCACCACGCGCTGCACCGGGAAGCGGAACGCCGCAGTCTCGCGCGCGGCGAGTGCGTCGTGCCGCGACGGCGCGGTCTCGAGCGCCTCCAGCAGGGTCGGGCCGGTGTAGCCGTCGAGATGCGTCCCGCGCTCGACCACCATGTCGCCGAGCAGCGCCGACATCGGGATCGCGACCACCTCCTCGAACCCGAGCGTCCGCGCGAAGGCGGTGAACGAGGCGGACAGCGCCTCGAAGCGCGCCAGCGACCAGTCCACCCGATCCATCTTGTTGACCGCGAGGACGATGCGCCGGATGCCGACCCAGCTCGACAGCAGCGCGTGACGACGGGTCTGGGTCTGGAGCCCGCGCTCGGCATCGACGAGCAGCACCGCGACATCGGCGGTGCTGGCGGCGGTGACCATGTTGCGCGTGTACTGCGCGTGGCCCGGCGAGTCGGCGATGACGAACTTGCGGGCCGGCGTCGCGAAGTAGCGGTAGGCGACGTCGATGGTGATGCCCTGCTCGCGCTCGGCGATGAGCCCGTCGGTCAGGAGGGACAGATCGACTTCGGCGAGGCCCCGCTTTCGCGAAGCGGCCTCGATCGCGGTGACGTGATCGGCGAGCAGGCTCTTGCTGTCGTACAGGAGGCGACCGATCAGCGTGCTCTTGCCGTCGTCGACGCTGCCGGCGGTGGCGAAGCGCAGCAGACCGCTGCGCAGGGGAAGGTCGTTGCGGTCCATCAGAAGTACCCCTGCCGCTTGCGCAGCTCCATCGCCGCCTCGCTCGCCTGATCGTCGAGGCGCGTCGCGCCCCGCTCGGAGAGTCGCGTCACCTCGGTCTCTCGGACGATCGCATCGAGGTCGGCGGCGTCCGACTCCACCGGTGCCGTGCAGGTGATGTCCCCGACCGTCCGGAACCGGACCGTGGCGCGCTCGACCGTCTCGCCGGCACGCGGCGGCGTCAGCGACGTGACCGGCACCAGCGCCGTGCCGCGGCGGACCACCTCGCGCTCGTGCGCGAAGTAGATCGAGGGCAGCGCGATGCGCTCGCGGCGGATGTAGTGCCAGACGTCGAGCTCGGTCCAGTTGGACAGCGGAAAGACGCGGATGTTCTCGCCGGGCGCGATCGTGGCGTTGTACAGCGACCAGAGCTCGGGCCGCTGGTTCTTCGGGTCCCACTGACCGAACTCGTCGCGGAACGAGAAGATCCGCTCCTTGGCGCGGGCCTTCTCCTCGTCGCGGCGGGCCCCGCCGATGCAGGCGCCGAAGCCGTGCTCGCGGATCGCGTCGAGCAGCGTGACCGACTGGTGCGGGTTGCGCGCCTCGTCGGGGTGGCGCAGTCGCACGCGGCCGCTGCGGATCGAGTCGCCGACCGACCGGACGACCAGCCGGTGGCCGCGCTCGGCGACGATGTGGTCGCGGAACGCGATCACCTCTGGGAAATTGTGCTCGGTATCGACGTGCAGCAGCGTGAACGGCACGCGCTGCGGCCAGAACGCCTTCTCGGCGAGACGCAGCACGACGGCCGAGTCCTTGCCGCCCGAGAAGAGCAGCGCGACGGTGTCGTGCTCGGCGGCGACTTCGCGCAGGATGTGCACCGACTCGGCTTCGAGGGCGTCGAGTTCGCTCCATCCTTCATCGAGGGCGGCCGGCTCGAACTGCTGGCGTGCGGGGGGGTCGAGCGTGAGGTTCATCGGTCGTGATCCTTGTGCGTCATGCCGTCTGCGCGAGGGTGCGGGTGCGCACGATCCGTCCGTCGGGCGCGACGTGCAGCCCGCATTCCTTCGTCTGCGGCGACTCCCACCACCAGCGGCCGGCGCGCTCGTCTTCGCCCGGCGTGATCGCGCGCGTGCACGGTGCGCAGCCGATGCTCGGATAGCCCTGCGCGTGCAGGGTGTTCACCGGAACGTCGTGCGCCGCGATGTAGTCGGCGACGTCCTGTGTCGACCAGTCGGCGAGCGGACTCGCCTTCGTCAGGCCGTGGTCGGTGTCGTACGCGAGGGGCTCGAGCGCACCGCGCGTCACCGCCTGCGCGCGACGCAGCCCCGTGATCCACAGGCGCTTGCCGGCGAGCGCGCGACGCAGCGGCTCGACCTTGCGGATCGCGCAGCACTGCTTGCGCAGCTCGACCGATCGATAGAAGGCGTTGCTGCCTTCGGCCAGGACGAAGGCCTCGAGCGCAGCCGCGTCGGGATGCAGCGCACGGATCGGGCGGCCGTAGCGTTCGCGGGCGGCGTCGAGCAGCACGTGGGTCGCTTCGGGCAGACGACCGGTATCGAGCGTGACGATCTCGACGTCGAGCCCTTCGCGGACGATCAGGTCGAGGACCACCATGTCCTCGAGGCCGAGGCTGGTGGTGAACACGGCGGGCGCATGCGCGGCGATCGCGTCGCGCAGCAGCGCCGCAGCGGCCTGCACTCGGTCGGGCGCGATGTCGGAGGGGGCGGGCATGGGTCGGTCCGCGGGCGTGCCGCAGCCTGTACAGGTATCGGACCCGACAGCATCGCTGCCTTGCGCCGCGATCGGAAAGATCGGAAAGTGATTCGCTTATCCGCTGCGAGACTGAGCGCGCGGGTTCTGAGCATCGAACCGGTTGCCGCTGTCCCGGACGAGGCCGGTCGGGCACACTGCGGGCCTCGGAATTCCGGTGGAGACGTACCCATGCCGCAGATCGCTCCGCACGACGGCCCGGACGCGCAGTCCGTCCCCTCGGGCGCGTCTCCCGCTGAGCTGCTGGCACGCGCCGGCGTGCGCGGACGCGACAAGGGTCTCGCGTATCACGGCGAGGTCACGCCGGCGGAAGCCTGGGCACTGCATGCCTCGGGAGCCGCCCGGCTGATCGACGTGCGCACCCGCGCCGAGTGGACCTACGTCGGCCGCGTCGACGGCGCCCCGCTCGTGGAGTGGCGGGCCTTCGGCGCCGAGCACCCCAACCCGCGGTTCATCGAGGCCCTCGCTGCCGAGGCGCCGCGCGACGTGCCGGTGATGCTGCTGTGCCGCAGCGCGGTGCGCTCGCACGCCGCCGCCGAACTCGCGGCGCGCTCGGGCTGGACGGTCGCCATGAACGTGCTGGAGGGCTTCGAGGGCGATCTCGACGACAGCGGGCATCGGGGCTCGCGGGGCGGCTGGCGCAAGGCAGGCCTGCCCTGGATCCAGTCCTGAGCACAGCCCGGCGGCCCCCTGGGCGCTAGAATCGCGCCCTGTCCACCGCCCTGCCCGGCCGCCCACCGCGCCGCGGCCCATGCCCCATGTCAGACCTCCGTCTCGCGGCCCGCACCGCGAGGATCGCGCCCTTCCAGGTCATGGAGCTGGTCAAGCGCGCCGTCCTGCTCGAGCAGCAGGGCCGCCCGATCATCCACCTGTCGATCGGCGAGCCCGACTTCACCGCGCCCGAGCCGGTGGTCGCAGCGCTCGAGCGCGCCGCGCGCGCCGGCCGCACCCAGTACACCTCGGCCACCGGGCTCCCCGCGCTGCGCGAGGCGATCTCGCGCGACTACCGGTACCGGTACGGCGTCGACGTCGACCCGGGCCGCATCGTCGTCACCGCGGGCGCGTCGGCCGCCCTGTCGCTCGCCTGCTGCGCGCTGGTCGACGTCGGCGACGAGGTGCTGGTCACCGATCCGAGCTACCCGTGCAACCGGCATTTCGTCGCCGCCTTCGACGGCGTCGCCCGCACGGTGCCGGTGTTCGCCGACACGCGCTTCCAGATGACCGAAGCACTGCTCGCCGCGAACTGGGGCCCGAAGGTGCGCGGCGCGCTCCTCGCCTCGCCGGCCAATCCGACCGGCACCTCGATCCCGTTCGACGAGCTCGGCCGCATCGTCGCCGCGGCGCGCGCGCGCGGCGGCTTCACCATCGTCGACGAGATCTACCTCGGGCTGTCCTACGAGGGTCGCGCGCGCACCGCGCTCGAGCTGGGCGACGACGTGGTGGTCGTCAACAGCTTCTCCAAGTACTTCCACATGACCGGCTGGCGCCTGGGCTGGCTCGTGGTGCCGCCGTCGACGGCCGCGACCTTCGAGAAGCTCTCGCAGAACCTGTACATCTGCGCGTCGACGCTCGCGCAGCACGCCGCACTCGGCTGCTTCGAACCCGACGCGCTCGCCGAGTTCGAGCGCAGGCGCCTCGCGTTCCGCGATCGACGCGACTTCATCGTGCCTGCGATGCGCGCACTCGGCTTCGACGTGCCGGTGATGCCCGACGGCGCGTTCTATGCCTGGCTCGACTGCACGCGCTTCGGCGACAGCGGCGTGCTCGCCTCGCGGCTGCTCGAGGAGGCGTCGGTCTCGCTGGTGCCCGGCCACGATTTCGGCGCGAACGAGCCCGGACGCTGGATGCGGCTGTCCTACGCGACCGAGCGCGCCAAGCTCGAGGAAGCCGTGCACCGCATCGGGCGCTGCCTGGCGGGCTGAAGACGAAGAAGGCGCCCGAGGGCGGCCGCAAACGAAGAAGCCGCCCTAGGGCGGCTTCTGCATTCACCGGACCGGCGTTGCCGCCGGACCGGCTCAGATCTCGCCAGCCGGCTTGCCGGCGCTCGGCGTCACCGCGTTGCGCACGTGCTGGTCGCGCGCTTCAGCACCGCCGCCCGCCGGCTCGCCCGCAGCGGGCCTGGACTCCTCGAGCGGCAGCGGCGTGCGCGTCTCGATGATCCGGGACACCGGCTGCATCATCGGCTCCGGCTCGATGCGCACCGGCACGGCGATCACCTCGGCCGGGATCGGACGACCGGCCGCCGCCGCCGCGATCCGCTCGCGCGCGTTCAGCACCTTCGCGCCGTAGCCGCCGTCGTGCTCGGCCAGCGCCGCACCGACGTACGACTTCAGCGCGCCTTCGACCGAACCCTCGCGGTTGATGTATTCCTTGAGGATCGCGCTGCCGACTCGGATGTTCGCCACCGGGTCGAAGGCGGCCGGGATCCCGCCGAACGGGCGGAACTTCTCGGCGTGGACGCGGGTCAGCACCTGCATCAGGCCCTGCGCGCCGGCGGTGCTCTGCGCCTTCGGGTTGAAGCTCGACTCGACCGACATGATCGCCAGCACGAGCATCGGATCGACCTTGATGTCGCGGGCCGCGCGATACGCGTGATAGACGAACTCGCTGGTCGCGTCGACGCCGACGCGGTAACGGGTCGCGATGAAGCGCGCGATGTTCTGCTGCTCGCGGTCGAGCGGGGGCAGCGCGCGTACCGGCTCGTCCTCGACGGACTCGTCCGCACGTATCCCCATCCGCGCCTCAAGGGCGGGCGAGGCGGCGCTCGCGGTGCGCTGGGCCGCCGACAGATAGCCCTCGGGCACGTCCATCGCGAGCCTGGGCACCGACGCCACGTCGATGCCTCCCAGCGTGCCGTGCACCGCAACGACGATGACCAGGGCCATCGCCAGCGCCGGGGCCGATCGCCACGCGAGACGCGCAAGCGAAAGCACCCTGACGGTCGCGGCGAACAGCAGGTCGATCCTGCGTTGTTCCGACATCAGTACTCCCGTGCAGCATGACGCTGCATGACCCGCCGAACCCGACGGGTTGGATCCATCACATCGGCAGACTTCCGCTGCCTGGTCCCGCGACGGCCTGCGGCCGTCTTTTTTCGAGCGGGCCCTCGGGTCATTCCCGTGGAGCTCGCCGCTCGGCGTGGCGCGTTGTGCGCCGATGCACAGTCCTTTCACTGCGCGGGTGGTCGCCCTCTGAAGGAGCGATCCGTTGACACTAGGCGGATCCTGTCCGCCCGGGGTGGCCCATGAGTCCAGGGGCCGGTGAGATGCCGGATTGTACCAGCGGACGGGATCGGGTCAACCGAAGGGCTGTGCGAAGATCCCCCGCTTGTCAGTCGATCGGCCCCGCCCGCTGCCCCATGCGCTACGCAGACCTCCGCGATTTCATCTCCCAGCTCGAGTCGAAGGGCGAGTTGCGGCGCATCGCGACCCCTGTGTCGCCCCGGTTCGAGATGACCGAGATCGCCGATCGCGTGCTGCGGGCGCAGGGGCCGGCGCTGCTGTTCGAGCGGCCGGTCGAGAACGGCCGCAGCAGCGCGTTCCCGGTGCTCGCCAACCTCTTTGGCACCCCCACACGGGTCGCGTTCGGGATGGGGCAGGACTCGGTCGCGGCGCTGCGCGAGATCGGCCAGCTGCTCGCGTACCTGAAGGAACCCGAGCCCCCCAAGGGGCTGAGGGACGCCTGGGACAAGCTGCCCGTGCTCAGGCAGGTGCTGAACATGGCGCCGCGCGAGGTCTCGCGCGCGCCCTGCCAGCAGCAGGTCTGGGAGGGCTCGGACGTCGACCTCGGACGGCTGCCGGTGCAGACCTGCTGGCCGGGCGACGTCGCGCCGCTCATCACCTGGGGACTGGTCGTCACCCGCGGCCCCGCGAAGACGCGGCAGAACCTCGGCATCTACCGGCAGCAGGTGATCGGCCGCGACCGGACGATCATGCGCTGGCTCGCACATCGCGGCGGCGCACTCGACTTCCGCGAGCACGCGGCCGCGAATCCCGGCGTGCCCTTCCCCATCGCGGTGGTGCTGGGCTGCGACCCGGCAACGATCCTCGGCGCGGTGACGCCCGTGCCGGACACCTTGTCGGAGTACCAGTTCGCGGGCCTGCTGCGGGGCGCCAAGACCGAGCTCGTGAAGTGCCTCGGCAGCGAGCTGCGCGTGCCCGCGACCGCGGAGATCGTGCTGGAGGGGTCGATCCGGCCTGACCCGGACGGCAGCGCGACGCGCGCGCACGGCCGGCGTCTGGGCTGGAAGGGCGAGCCGCCGCCGGCCGCGCTCAACGGCTGGGAGATGGCGCTGGAGGGACCGTACGGCGACCACACCGGCTACTACAACGAGCAGGACTGGTTCCCGGTGTTCGCCATCGACCGGATCACCCTGCGCGAGAAGGCGATCTACCACTCCACCTACACCGGCAAGCCGCCCGACGAACCGGCGATCCTGGGGGTCGCGCTCAACGAGGTCTTCGTTCCCATCCTGCGCAAGCAGTTCCCGGAGATCGTCGACTTCTACCTGCCGCCGGAGGGCTGCTCGTACCGGATGGCGGTGGTGTCCATGAAGAAGCAGTACCCCGGCCACGCCAAGCGCGTGATGTTCGGGATCTGGAGCTTCCTGCGCCAGTTCATGTACACGAAGTTCATCGTCGTGGTCGATGACGACGTTGACCCGCGCGACTGGAAGGACGTCATCTGGGCGATCACCACGCGGGTCGATCCGATCCGCGACACCACGCTGGTCGACCGCACGCCGATCGACTACCTCGACTTCGCGTCGCCGGTGTCGGGGCTCGGCTCGAAGATGGGCATCGACGCGACCAACAAGTGGCCGGGCGAGACCGACCGAGAATGGGGTCGCACGATCGCGATGTCGCCGCAGGTGAAGTCGCGGGTGGACAAGATGTGGGGGGAGCTGGGGCTGTAGATCGGCCGGCTCTCGCCGGATTCACGTTCTCCACGCACCAGCCCGGCCCGGAGGGCCGGTCGTTAGCCCGGCGCGGCCCATGGGCCGCGAAACCCCGGGCTAACCGTTCGCGAACACCCAGCGCAGCAGCGCGTCCTGCGCCGCCGAGCTGCCGGCGGCGCGCGGACCGTTGACCAGCATCACCACCGCGTAGCGCCGGCCCGAGGCCGCATCGACGTAGCCCGCGATGCTGCGCACATCGTTGAGGCTGCCGGTCTTGATCCGGGCCCGGCCCTCGATCGGCTCGCCGCGCATCCGCGCCTTCATCGTGCCGTCGACGCCCACGACCGGCAGCGACTCGAGGAAGACCGCCGCCTGGTCGCTGCGGTCGGCGTCCGCCAGCACCTTCGCCAACGAGGCGGGCGAGATCCGCTCCTGGCGCGACAGGCCGGAGCCGTTGTCGATCACGAGTTCGGGCGAGCGCAGGCCGCGGCGCTCCAGCCAACCGAAGACCGCGCGGCGAGCCCGCTCGAGCGTGGCCGGCTGGCGAGCGGTCAGCTCGGAGGAGGTCTGCAGCATCACCTGCCGTGCCATGACGTTGTTGCTGAACTTGTTGATGTCGCGCACGACGTCGCCGAGCGTGCGCGGCGATGTCCACTGCGCCATCACGGGCAGCAGCGGATCGGTGCGCCGCTCGAGCGTCGCGCGACCGGTCCAGGTGCCGCCCGCCGCCTGCCACGCTGCGAGGAAGAACCCCTGGATGAACTGACGGTGGTTCAGCACCGCGGCCATCGTCGCCTGCTCCCCGCAGCCGGCCGAGTACGCGCCGCCGATGCGGATCGAGGGCCGGTCCTCGGGGCCGGCGTCGCGGATCGCGAGGCCGGGTGCGCCGAACCGGCACGCCCCCCGGACCAGCTTGACCTCGTTCACCAGCGGCACGCCCGCCAGCGGCGGGTCCAGGGTGAGCGACACGGCCGCCCCCTCGGGGCGCACCACCACCTTGGTCGCCTTGAAGTTCATCAGCGCCGCGTTCGGCCGGACGTTGTACGGCTGGGAGGGGTCGCCGTCGAACTTCTCGTACGACTCGTCGCCGATCTCGTAGAGCGAGTCGTCGATCACCAGGTTGCCGCGGATCTCGCGCAGCCCGGTGCCCCGCAGCCGGCCGACGAGCTCGGTCATGTCCTCGATCACGAGCTTCGGATCGCCCCCGCCGCGCAGCACCAGGTCGCCGTTCAGCACGTCGCCCTCGAGGCGCCCGCGCATCGCGAGCGCGGTGTTCCACCGGTAGTCGGCCCCCAGCAGCGACAGCGCCGCGTAGGTGGTGACAAGCTTCATCGTGGATGCCGGATTGAACGACTGCTCGGCGTTGTGCGCGAGCAGCGGGGCGCGGCCGTCCAGCGCCACCACCGCGATGCCGAACTCGCCCGGCGCGATCGCGGCGACCCGGATCGCCTCGGCGACCGGCGCCGGCAGCATCTGGGCGCCCGCCGGCAGCGCGGCACACCAGACGAGCGCGGCGAGCCATGCCCGCGGGCGTCGCGGGCCTGCGCCGGATCGACGGTGTCGAAGCTCCATAATCTCGATGATCTCACGCCGTCCGGCCTCCGCCGGACGGTCCGACAACAGGACGACAGGAGACGCAGATGAAGCTGGACGGCAAGGTGGCACTGGTGACGGGCGGGGCGCAGGGCATCGGGCTGGCGTGCGCGACGCGCTTCGCCGAAGAAGGCGCGAAGGTCGTGATCGTCGACGTCGACGCGGCCGGCGGCGCCCGTGCCGTGGAGGCGATCGGCGCCGATCGCGCGCTGTTCGTCGCCGGCGACGTCGCGGATGCGCGGACCGCGACGGCCGCCCTGCAGGCCACGCTCGCCCGCTTCGGCGCGGTCGACGTGCTGCTCAACAACGCCGGCATCACCCACGCGTCAGACTTCCTGGACCTGGCCGAGGCCGACTTCGACCGCGTGCTCGGCATCAACCTCAAGTCGTATTTCCTGTTCGGGCAAGCCGTCGCCCGGTGGATGGTGCAGGCCGGGCGTCCCGGCTCGATCGTCAACATGTCGAGCGTCAACGCCGTCCTGGCCATCCCGAACCAGGTGCCCTACTGCATCTCCAAGGGCGGGGTCTCGCAACTGACCAAGGTCATGGCGATCTCGCTCGCGCCGCGCGGCATCCGGGTCAACGCCATCGGACCGGGGACGATCGCCACCGAGCTCGCGCGGACGGCGGTGCTCGGCTCACCCGCGGCCGAGCGCACGCTGCTGTCGCGCACCCCGCTCGGTCGCCTGGGCGAACCCGAGGAGGTGGCGAAGGTCGCGCTCTTCCTGGCCAGCGACGATGCGTCGTACCTGACCGGTCAGACCGTCTACCCGGACGGCGGCCGGCTGGCGCTCAACTATCTGATGCCGACCGCTTAGCCGAGGCTTAGCCTAGGCTGAGCCGCCCCGGTCCGTGTCGTGGATGTAGCCGGTACGGACCGGGAAGTGCAACGCTCCCACCGGTTGACCGTCAGCCGAAGAAACCGGAAATGTTTCCTCGACTCGGTCACTCAATCGTTAGGATGATGGCGCATGGAATCCCCGTCTTCGCCCGCGCCGGTTGCATCTGGAGGCGCGGCATCTGCCGCGATCGATGCGCTGCTGGCCGTGCTCAGGCCTCTGGCGCGGATGGCGATCGACCACGGCGTCCAGTTCAATCAGCTCGAGGAGCTGATCAAGCAGGCGATGGTCGAGGCCGCCCTGCAGGCGGTGCGCAACGAGGTCGGCACTGGGGCCACGCCGATCAGCCGGCTGAGCGTGATCTCCGGCATCCACCGCAAGGAGGTCAAGCGGCTGATCGAGACGCCCGACCTCTCGGCCGTGCGCTCCGAGCAGACGGCGGCTTCCGAGCTGCACACCCGCTGGGCGACCATGCCGGAATGGCTGGATGCGGACGGTTCGCCGCGCGCGCTGCCGCGCCGCCCCCAGGAAGCGGGCATTCCGAGCTTCGAGACACTCGCCCGGTCGGTGACCACCGACGTGCATCCGCGCACGTTGCTCGACGAGCTGTTGCGGCTCGGGCGCGTCGAGATCGACGCGTCGACCGACATGGTCAGGCTGCGCGGCGACAGCCTGGTACCGGATGGCCGGATCGAGGCGCTGCTCGCGTTCGCCGGCGCGAGCGTCGGTGATCACCTGGCCGCGGTCAGGGAGAACCTGGTCGCAGGCCAGCGGATCGCGGCGGGCGACCCCGACGCGCCCCCCCCTTCGTCGAGCAGTCGGTCTTCGCGGACGAGCTGTCCGCGGAATCGGTCGAGGTGACCGGCCCCCGTGCCCGGGTACTCTGGTCCAAGGTGCTGAAGTCCATCGCACCCGAGCTGCAGCAGCTCGAGGAGGCGGACCGTGCTGCCGGGCGTGCCGCCGACCACCGGGTCCGCATCGGCCTCTACGGTTATGGCGAGCCAGTCGCACCCGCGCCCGGCTCGCGGCGGGCTGCGGCGGCGGCACCGAGCTCGCGGGGGTCGGCCGCGGCGGCACCGGTCAGGTGGCCTTCTCCAGCGGCCCGATCTCCGACTTCGGCTCGGTCATCGTCAACGGCGTGAAGTTCGACGACTCCGCGGGTCGACGTGGTGCGCACCGCGGTCTCCGCGAAGCTGCGCGGACCGGTCGGCGAGTACGACCGGCAGGCCGCCCGGCTGCGGATCGACCGGCAGTTCGTCGACCCCCAGGCCGTGCCCGGCCCCTTGCCGAGCACCATCGAGGCGGGCTCGATCGTGCAGGCGACCGGCACGCAACTGTCGGCTCCAGGCGCCCCGCTGCGCGCCATGACACTGGCCGAAGGCATCCGCGTCCGGGTGACCGGCTCGGTGCGCGGCAACGCGGTGACGGCCCGTAGCATCGAGATCCGCTCCCTGCCCGCCGCCGCCCCGACCGCCGGCAGCCCGCCCTCCGGCGCGGTCGCGGCCACTCGGCCTGGCACCGCCAATGGGGGTTCGAGCCCCGGGACGCCGCCGCCCGTGGCGTCGGCGCCCCCGCGCGCAAGCCCCTACGTCGAGGACACGGTGCAGGTGACCTGCCTGATCACCGCCGGCTCGAGGATGGCGGCCATCAAGATGCTCGACACCGCCGGCGGGCCGTTCACCGTCGATGCGCGCAAGGCGCGCGTCCTCAACGGGAACAAGGGCGACCTGGACCGCGGTCGGATCATCCGCGTGGAGAGCGTTCGGTCCACCGTCATCGAGGCCTCGACGATCCGTATCCTGCGGTGAACGCAGGCCGGCCGCCGGCCTGCGTCAGTCGCCCGGCGTCTGCGCCTCGCGCACGATCGCCGGCGGACGTCCCGCGAACTGCGCGAGCGCCACGCCCGCCAGCGTGACCACCGCTCCCGCCACCTTCACCGCGGTGAAGCGCTCGTCGGTGATCACCCAGGCGACGGCGCCCGCGACCGGCGGCATCAGGTACATCAGCGGCGCGGTCCGGCCGACGCCCCGGATCGCGTTCACCCAGCCCCAGACCAGCCAGCCGACGAAGGCCGACACGATCGTCGACCACGCGAGCCCCGTCCAGAGCAGCGGCGACATCCCGGACCAGTCGACCCGCAGCGCGAACGGCAGCGACACGATCAGCACCAGCGGGGTCGCCGCCAGCAGCGCATAGGTCATGACCACGATGCCGCCGTGCCGCTCGATCAGCGGCTTGGCGGCGACCGTGTAGTAGGAGAACAGGCTGGCGGCCACCAGCAGGAACAGGTCGCCGCCGGACGCCGCCCAGCTCCCGGCCAGCAGCTTGTCCGACAGGAAGACGAGCACGCCGCCCAGCGCGATCGCGACCCCGCCGAGCTGGGCGCCTCCCAGCCGCTCGATCCCCAGCCAGCGCAGGATCAGCAGCGTGTAGATCGGACCGCAGGCGAGGATCAGCGAGCTCGAGAACGCGGTCGACCAGTGGATGCCGACGGTGACCATGCCGACGTGCACGAAATGGCCCCAGAAGCCGAGCTTGGCGAGCTGGATCAGGTCGGCGCGCGGCACGCGCGGCAAGCGGCCCCGGAAGCGCCAGGCGATCAGCGCGATCGCGCAGGCGGGCATGATCAGGTAGCGCACGAACAGGAATCCGCCCGGCGTCGCCGCGGCGAACACCGCCTTCTGGATCGAGAAGTTCGCGCCCCAGACCACGATGGTCCCGAGCGCCGCCCAGAACGCGTAGCGCTGCAGCTTCGCCGCCCGGTCGGCGGCGGCCGAGGCGATCGGCGCGGCGGCGCTCATCGCGCCTCACCCGGGCCGGGCAGGGCCCGCACGAGCTTGGCGAGCAGCGCCGTCAGCTCGCGGGCCTCCGCGCCCGACAGCGGCGACAGCAGTTCGCGCTGCACCGCAGCGACCCGGGGCTCGAGCTGCGCGAGCACCTCGAGGCCGGCCGGTGTCGCGCGCAGCCGCCAGGTGCGCCGGTCGTTCGCATCGGCGCTGCGCGCCACCAGCCCCTTGCCCTGCAGCCGGTCGAGCACGGTGCCCACGGTCGCCTTGTCGCAGGCGATGGCCCGGCCGATGGTGGACTGGTCGCAGTCGGGCCAGGCGCCGATCGCGTGCAGGGCCGCGTACTGGACCGGCGTCAGGTCGACACCGATGGCGTGCGCGGCATACAGCGCGACGCCATGCTGGTGCAGCCGACGGATCAGGTGGCCGGGCATGTCGTGCAGCGGCATGGGCCGCGAGGCCGCCGGATCGCGTGTCGTCACGCTGCCGGCCGCCGCACGCGATGCCGACGCGCGCGGGGACGGCGTGGTCATGGGCTGGAAAAGTCCGTGAACGGATCGTCAGTGTACATACTTTCGATCTGCGGCCGGTGCGGTGCGCGCCCCGTGCGGCGTTCGGGCACCGCCGCACGGCGGCGGCACGCCGGCGGCAGCGCTTGCGGAGGCGGCAGGCAGGCTCCATGCGCACTGCGTCACGCCGGCCGACTTGAAAAGCTCGGGCCGCGCCCGCATAATTAGCACTCGCAAGCGGTGAGTGCTAGCAACATGAGTCCGGATCCCGGCCTCGCGTGCGCCTCCCGCTTCGATCCGGCGGCCCTCCCGGGCCATCGCTCAATCCCGAACAGACCAAGACATCTCAGGAGCCAAGATCGATGAAGCTGCGTCCTTTGCACGATCGCGTGATCATCAAACGCCTGGACAACGAGCGTAAGACCTCGTCGGGCATCGTGATTCCCGACAACGCCGCCGAGAAGCCGGATCAGGGCGAAGTCCTGGCCGTGGGCCTGGGCAAGGTCGGCGACGACGGCAAGGTTCGTCCGCTGGGCGTCAAGGTCGGCGACAAGGTCCTCTTCGGCAAGTACTCGGGCCAGTCCGTGAAGGTCGAGGGCGACGAGCTGCTGGTGATGCGCGAGGAAGACATCATGGCCGTGGTCGAGTGACCTCGGTCACGACCTGCGCCCGGCAACCGAACATCCAGATCTAGATCCAGGAGTCATCAGACATGGCAGCAAAGCAAGTTTACTTTCACGACGACGCGCGCTCGAAGATGGTCGAGGGCGTGAACATCCTGGCCAACGCGGTCAAGGTCACGCTGGGCCCGAAGGGCCGCAACGTCGTGCTCGAGCGCTCGTTCGGCGCGCCCACCGTCACCAAGGACGGTGTCTCGGTCGCGAAAGAGATCGAGCTGAAGGACAAGTTCCAGAACATGGGCGCCCAGATGGTCAAGGAAGTCGCTTCCAAGACCTCGGACAACGCGGGTGACGGCACCACCACCGCCACCGTGCTCGCCCAGGCGATCGTTCGCGAAGGCATGAAGTTCGTCGCCGCGGGCATGAACCCGATGGACCTGAAGCGCGGCATCGACCGTGCCGTCATCGCGCTGACGGAAGAGCTCAAGAAGATCACCAAGCCCTGCACGACGACCAAGGAAATCGCGCAGGTCGGCTCGATCTCGGCGAACTCGGACGTCGAGATCGGCACGATCATCGCCGACGCGATGGAGAAGGTCGGCAAGGAAGGCGTCATCACCGTCGAGGACGGCAAGTCGCTGAACAACGAGCTCGACGTCGTCGAGGGCATGCAGTTCGACCGCGGCTACCTGTCGCCCTACTTCATCAACAACCCCGACAAGCAGGTCGCGGTGCTGGAAGATCCGTTCGTGCTGCTGCACGACAAGAAGATCTCCAACATCCGTGAGCTGCTGCCGATCCTGGAGCAGGTCGCGAAAGCCGGCCGTCCGCTGCTGATCGTCGCCGAGGAAGTCGAGGGCGAGGCGCTGGCGACCCTGGTCGTCAACAACATCCGCGGCATCCTGAAGACCGTCGCCGTCAAGGCCCCGGGCTTCGGCGACCGTCGCAAGGCGATGCTCGAGGACATGGCCATCCTGACCGGCGGCACCGTGATCGCCGAGGAAGTGGGCCTGACGCTCGAGAAGGCCACCCTGAACGACCTGGGCCGCTGCAAGCGTGCCGAGATCGGCAAGGAGAACACCACCCTGATCGACGGCGCCGGCGATGCGAAGGCGATCGAGGCCCGCGTCAAGGCCATCCGTGCCCAAATCGAGGAAGCCACCAGCGACTACGACCGCGAGAAGCTCCAGGAGCGTGTCGCGAAGCTGGCCGGCGGCGTCGCGGTGATCCGCGTCGGTGCGGCGACCGAAGTCGAGATGAAAGAGAAGAAGGCCCGTGTCGAAGACGCGCTGCACGCGACCCGTGCCGCCGTCGAAGAGGGCATCGTCGCCGGTGGCGGCGTGGCCCTGCTGCGCGCCCGCTCGACCATCGCGGTCAAGGGCGACAACGCCGACCAGGACGCCGGCATCAAGATCGTGCTGCGCGCGATCGAGGAGCCGCTGCGCCAGATCGTCGCCAACTGCGGCGACGAGCCGAGCGTGGTCGTGGCCAAGGTCCTCGAGGGCAAGGGCAACTTCGGCTGGAACGGTGCCGACGGCTCGTACGGCGACCTGGTCCAGATGGGCGTGGTCGACCCGACCAAGGTGACCCGGATGGCGCTGCAGAACGCCGCGTCCGTCGCGTCGCTGATGCTGACCACCGACGCGATGATCGCCGAGGCGCCGGAAGACAAGCCGGCCGGCGGCATGGGCGGCGGCATGGGTGGCATGGGCGGGATGGGCGGCATGGGCGGCATGGACATGTAAGACGTCCGTGTCGCGGGGCCGGCGATCCGCCGGCCCGCTGCGCACACACGAAAGGGCCCGACGCGAGTCGGGCCCCTTTTTTTTGCGCGCGCCTCAGGGCGCCGGCCTCACCCGCAGGCCGATCCCGGCCGCCAAGGCCCCCAGGCTCACCGCGTCCGTAGGTGCAGCCAGATCCGCGCTCGGATCGTCCGGACGGGCGGTCCACCTGCCCCGATCGCGTGCGGCGCTGGGCGAACTCCCGGGATCCGTGACGGATCGCACATCCGCGCCCCGGGCACATCGGCCGCTCGACCGCCCGTCCCCCGATCGCCGCCACCCGTCATCCACGGAACGCCCTGCGCCGGCCATCCGTCCGTCGGCGAGCGCCGGCCGTCGCCAGCCCGCTGTCCGACCTCGAGCCTGACCTTAGGGTCCGTCCAACGTGACATTTTCGCAACGGAGTGTGCCGCGATGCAGGCAACGTCGATGAGGGTCCTCGCGACCCTCCTGGTGAGCGGCTGGCTGGCCGGCTGCGGCGGGGGCGGCGGTTCGGGATCGCCCGCAGGGGCCGCGGACAGCACGGCCGCGTCAGCAGCGGCAGCGGCAGCGGCCGCGGCGGCGGCCGAGGTGGCGCTCGGGCCGCCCGGCGAGCCGCCCGCGACCAAGGCGGCGGCGGCCCGCTTCCTGACGCAGGGCAGCTTCGGGCCGAGCGCGTCCGCCATCGATGGCCTGATGACCGGCAGCTACACGCGCTGGGTCGCGCAGCAGCTCGCCAAGCCGGCCGGCACGCCGCACCTCGACTACTTCGCCGCGCGCACCGCCGAGCTCGACGAAGGCGAGACCCCGTCCGAGAACTGGGTCTACGAGAGCTTCTGGCGGACCGCGGTCACGGCCGACGACCAGCTGCGCCACCGGGTCGCCTTCGCGCTGTCGCAGATCTTCGTGATCTCGATGGCCGACGACACGGTCAACGACCATCCGCGCGGTGTCGCCGGCTACCTCGACATGCTGGGGCGCAATGCGTTCGGCAACTTCCGCACGCTGATCGAGGACGTGTCGCTGCATCCGATGATGGGCCTGTACCTGACCCACCTGCGCAACCAGAAGGGCGACCTGTCGGTGGGACGCGTGCCCGACGAGAACTATGCGCGCGAGGTGATGCAGCTGTTCACGATCGGGCTGTACGAGCTGAACCTCGACGGCACGGTCAAGCTCGACGCGCGCAACGAGCCGATCGACACCTACCGGATCGACGACGTGGTCGGCCTGGCGCGGGTCTTCACCGGCTTCTCGTGGGCGGGTCCGGACAGCTCGAACGCGCGCTTCTTCGGCACGATATCGATCTCGGACCGCGACATCCTGCCGATGCGGGGCTATCCGAACTTCCACGAGACCGGCCCCAAGACCTTCCTCGGCGCCACGATCACCGAGAGCACGCCCGAAGCGAGCCTGAAGGCTGCGCTCGACCGCCTGTTCGTCCATCCGAACGTCGGGCCCTTCATCGGCCGCCAGCTGATCCAGCGGCTGGTGACCAGCAACCCGAGCCCGGCGTACGTGGCCCGTGTCGCGACGGCGTTCAACGACAACGGCCAGGGCGTTCGCGGCGACATGAAGGCGGTGGTCCGCGCGATCCTGCTCGACCCCGAGGCGCGCGACGACACCGCGGCCGGCGCCGCGGGCTCCGGCAAGGTGCGCGAACCGGTGCTGCGGGTGGCGGCCTGGCTGCGTGCGTTCGATGCGAAGTCCACCACCGGCCGCTTCCTGGTGGGCGTGACCGACGACCCGGTCGGCAACATCGGCCAGACGCCGCTGCGCGCGCCCTCGGTGTTCAACTTCTTCCGGCCGGGCTACGTGCCGCCGAACACCACGATCGCGCAGGCGAAGCTGGTGTCCCCGGAGATGCAGAGCACCCAGGAGACGAGCGTCGCCGGCTGGCTCAACACGATGCGCAACGTCGTGCCCAACGGCTTCGGCAACAACCCGCCGAACGACCCGAAGCGCGACGTGCAGCCGGACTACGCCGACGAGCTGGCGATCGCCGACAACGCCGTCGCGCTGGTCGACCGGGTGGCCCTGCTGCTGACCGCGGACCGCATGTCCGCATCGGTACGCCAGCAGATCGCGACCGCGGTGGCCTCCGTCAACGTGGCGATCAGCAACCCGACGAACCTGGAGGCCGCACGCCGCAACCGTGTGCACCTCGCGGTGTTCCTCGCGGTCGCCTCCCCCGATTTCATCGTGCAGAAATGAGCCGCCGAAGGACCGACGACATGAGCCGAATCGACGCTTCACGACGCCACTTCCTGTGGGCCGCCGCCGCCACCTCGATGGTGGGGCCCGGCGCGGGCTTCGCGCTGAACCTCGCGACGATGGCGGCCGCGCAGGCGCAGCCCGCCCCCGGCTACCGCGCGCTGATCTGCGTGTTCCTCAACGGCGGCAACGATCACGCCAACATGGTGCTCGCGACCGACCCGGGCTCCTGGGCCGAGTACCGCAAGGCTCGCGTGACGGCGCCGGCGCCGATCGCGCTGCCCGAGGTCGGCACCGCCGGCGGCGTGCTGCCGATCGTGCCGAACACCGCGCAGGCGGGACGGGCCTTCGCGGTCCATCCGTCGATGGGCGGACTGGTCACCGAGTTCAACGCCGGCCGCGTCGCGGTGGTGCCGAACGTCGGCACGCTCGTCGAGCCGATCACCAAGGCCGAATGGAACGCGCGCAGCAAGCGCACGCCGCCGCAGCTCTTCTCGCACAACGACCAGACCTCGGTCTGGCAGTCGCTGCGGCCCGAGGGCGCACGCATCGGCTGGGGCGGACGCATGGGCGACCTGCTCGCCTCGATGAACACCTACACCAACTTCACCGCGATCTCGGCGTCGGGCAACGCGGTGTTCCTGTCGGGCGAGACGGTGCTGCAGTACCAGGCGAGCAGCGCCGGCGCGGTCACGATCGGCGGGCTGACCGGCGGCCTCTTCGGCTCGACCTCGGCGACCAACCCGATGCGCGCGATCGTCACCGGCGATCGTGGCAACCTGTTCGAGAGCGAGCATGCGAAGGTGGTCAAGCGCGCCATCGACGCGCAGGTCGCGCTGACCACCAACATGGTCCCGGCCGCCAACCTGCCGGCACCGCCGGCGAACAACGGCCTGGCCAACCAGCTGCTGACGGTGGCGCGCATCATCGGCGCCCGCAGCGCGCTCGGCATCCAGCGGCAGGTGTTCTACGTGAGCATGGGCGGCTTCGACACCCATGACAACCAGACCGGCAACCATGCGACGCTGATGCAGCGCCTGTCCGAGGCGATCGTCTACTTCAACGCCCTGATGGCCGATCCGGACGTGAACGCGGTCAACCAGGCGACGCTGTTCACCGCCTCCGAGTTCGGCCGCATGCTGACCAGCAACGGCGACGGCACCGACCACGGCTGGGGCGCCCACCATCTGGTGGCCGGCGGCGCGGTGATCGGCAAGGACCTGTACGGCGCGTTCCCGACCATCGGGGTGAACACCGTCGACGACGTCGGACAGGGCCGGCTGCTGCCGAAGGTCTCGGTCGACCAGTACGCCGGCACCCTGGCGAAGTGGTTCGGGCTCACCGATCCCCAGATCGCGACGATCTTCCCGAACATCACCAACTTCGCGTCGCGAGACCTGGGCTTCATGACGCCGTGAGGGCGCGGGCGGCCGCGCGAAGCGCCGCGGCCAGCCGCGACCGCTAGGCCCGTTCGCGCGTCAGCATCGGTGCCGGATCGAAGATTCGCGGGTCCATCGTGCGCAGCGGCTCGGCGACGCGCACGCCCGGCGGGCAGAAGGCCAGCACCTGCTCGCGCACATCGATGCCGGGTGCGACCTCGGTCAGCGTCAGCATGCCGTCGCGCATCTCGAACACCGCGCGCTCGGTGATGTAGAGGATCCGCCGCCCCAGCGACGCGACGTAGGCCGCGTCGAAGGTCAGGTGCGAGACCTTCGGCACCACCTTGGCGACCCGCCCCTCCTGCACGATCCGCAGCCGCCCGCCGCTCGCCTCGACCTGCAGGCCGCCGGCGGTGAGCGTCCCCATGAACACCACCTCGCGGGCGCTCTGCGTGATGTTGATGAAGCCGCCCACGCCCGAGACGATGCGCTTGTCGCCCTCTCCGAACAGGCTGACGTTGACGTTGCCGCGCACGTCGAGCTCGGCCAGGCCGAGGAAGGCGAGGTCGATGCCGCCGCCGTCGTAGAAGTCGAACTGCGCGGGATGGTCGACGACCGCCTCGGGGTAGGCCGACGCGCCGAACGACAGGCCGTCGGCGGGCGTGCCGCCGATCGGGCCGGCCTCGACGGTGAGCGTGAAGCCGGAGACGCCCTCCTCGTCGGCCACCGCGCCGATGCCGGCCGGCATGCCCACGCCGAGGTTCACCACACGCGGGCGACGTGCGACCAGCTCGAGCAGCGCGCGCCGCTGCACGATCCGGCGCACGTCGAGCGGCCCGGGCGCGCGCCGCGGCGCCTCGTGGCCGGGCCCGCGCCACGACGTGTAGTACGCCGGGTTGTCGGCCTCGGCGAAGGTCATCATGTGCTCGTCCTCGTGCTCGGCGATCACCACATGGTCGATCAGGATCCCGGGCACCTTCACCGCATGCAGGTTCTCGTGGCGCTCGACGATGCGCCGCGCCTGCGCGATCACGATGCCGCCGCTGTTGCGCGCGGCCTGCGCGATCGCGAGCAGCTCGTGGTGGAAGGCCTCGTTCTCGGTGGCGAGGTTGCCGCGCGCGTCGACCGAGGTGCCGCGGATCAGCGCCACGTCGATCGGGAACGACGGATAGAGCAGCCAGCGCTCGCCGCGCAGCTCGAGCGACTCGACGTAGCGGCGCGCGCCGAGGCGCGCGGCCTCGCGGCCGATGTCGTTGATCGCGCCGCCGTCGAGCCGCGGGTCGACGAAGGTGTGCAGACCGATCTTCGTGATCACGCCCGGCTTGCCGCCGGCGATCGCGCGGTAGAGCTGCGTGATCACGCCCTGGGGCAGGTTGTAGGCGGCGCAGCGCTCCTCGAGCGCGAGCGTGGAGAGCTTCGGGGCCGAGCGCCAGTGCCCGCCGACGATGCACGCGGTCATGCCGGCGTGCCCGAAGTGGTTGACGCCGCGGTGGCCGCGGTCGCCCTGCCCGGCCGAGTAGACCAGCGTGAGGTCGGCCGGGGCGCCCTCGGCGAGGAAGCGGCGCTCGAGCGCCGCGGTCACCGCCTCGGCGTGCCCGCAGCCGACGAAGCCGGCGCTGGCGACGGTCGCGCCGCTGCGCACGAGGGCGGCGGCTTCGGTGGCGGACAGCAGGTTCAAGGCGAGGTCTCCGGATGCGGGGGATCGGACGGCGCCGCACCCGTCGTCCCGAGCCGGTCGCGCCCCCGGCCGTCCCGGGCCGGAAGCGCGATTGTCCCGAAAAAGCGCCGCGCCGTCGCGCCTACACCGCGCGGATCGGGATCGGCGCCCGCTTCACCGGATCGCCGTGCCCGCGCCAGGCCGCGAGCCGCTCGGACCACTCGGCACGGACCTTCTCCAGGTGACGGTCCTTCACGTGGCCGTAGCCGCGGATCTGCTCGGGCAGCCTCGCGAGCGCCACGGCCTGCGCGTGATTCGACGCATCGAGCCCGGCGAGCAGCTCGTCGAGCAGCGCCTCGTACTCGGTGATCAGCGCACGCTCGGTGCGCCGCTCCGCGGTGCGGCCGAACGGGTCGAACGCGGTGCCGCGCAGGACCTTGAGCTTGGCGAGCGTGCGCAGCGCCGGCAGCATCCAGGGGCCGAACTCGCGCTTGACCGGCGCGCCGGTCTGCGGATCGACCTTCGCGAGGATCGGCGGCGCCATGTGGAAGCGCAGCTGCCAGTCGCCCTCGAACTGCTCGCGGATCGAGGCGACGAAGGCGGGGTCGGCGTGCAGGCGCGCGACCTCGTACTCGTCCTTGTAGGCCATCAGCTTGGCGAGCCCGCGCGCGACCGCCTCGGTGAGCCGCCACGCGCCCACCGTCCCGATCCGGTCGCCCTCGACCCGTCGCACCCGCTCGATGCGCGCCCGGTAGCGCTCGGCCCAGGCTGCGTCGCCCCAGGCGGTGAGCAGCGCCACGCGACGCGCGATCAGCTCGTCGAGGTCGGACTCCGAGCGCACCCGACCGACCGGACGGCGCAGCTCGATCACGCGGGCGTTCTGCGGGCGCACGGCGCGCCGCACCGCCTCCGGGTCGTGCGCGAGCCGGCGGCCCCAGAGGAAGGCCTCGAGGTTGCGCGGCACCGACACCCCGTTGAGCTCGATCGCCCGCTCCATCGCCACGCGCGTGAGCGGCAGCCAGCCCTTCTGCCATGCGTAGCCCAGCAGCAGCGGGTTGGTGTAGATCGCGTCGCCCAGCAGCGCGGTGGCCACGTCGTTCGCCTCGACGAAGTCGACGTCCTCGTCGCCCGCGGCCTCCAGCACGTTGCGCCGCAGCGCGTCGGCCGGCAGCGACCAGTCGGGGTCGCGCAGGAAGTCGGAGGTCGGCGCGACGTTGCCGTTGATGACCGCGCGCGTGACGCGCGGCCGCATCTTGGCGAGCGCCTCGTTGCCGGCCGCGACCACCAGGTCGCAGCCGATCACCAGGTCGGCCTCGCCGGTGGCGATGCGCGTGGAGTGCAGGTCCTCGGGCCGGGCTGCGATCTGCACGTGCGAGAACACCGCGCCGCCCTTCTGCGCGAGGCCTGCCATGTCGAGCACCGAGATGCCCTTGCCCTCGAGGTGGGCGGCCATGCCGATCAGCTGCCCCACCGTGACCACACCGGTGCCGCCGACCCCGGTCACCAGCACACCGTAGGTCCGGTTGCCGGACTCGCCGATCGTGACCGTGCGCGCGGGCTCCGGCAGCTCGCGCAGGGACTCGGGCAGCTCGGGCGCCACGCCCGCGACCGAGGCCGGCTTGCGGCCCGCGCGCAGCGCGCCGCCCTCGACGGTCACGAAGCTCGGGCAGAAGCCCTTCACGCACGAGTAGTCCTTGTTGCACGAGGACTGGTTGACCCGGCGCTTGCGCCCGAGCTCGGTCTCGACCGGCTCGACCGACACGCAGGCCGACTGCACGCTGCAGTCGCCGCAGCCCTCGCAGACCGCCTCGTTGATGACCACCCGCTTGGCCGGATCGGGGAAGCCTGGCTTGCCGTCGACGATCTTCTTGCGGCGCCGGCGCTTCTCGCTCGCGCAGGTCTGGTCGTAGACGAGCACGGTGCAGCCGGGCAGCTCGCGCAGCCGGCGCTGCACGAGGTCGAGGTGGTCGCGGTGGTGGATCTCGACGCCGTCGAACGGCGCCCGGCCCTTGAGCGCGTCGTACTTCTCGGGCTCATCGGTGACGACGACGACCTCGCGCGCGCCCTCGGCCCGCACCTGCGCGACGATCTTCGGCACGGTGAGCACACCGTCGTGCGGCTGGCCACCGGTCATCGCGACCGCGTCGTTGAAGAGGATCTTGTAGGTGATGTTGACCTTCGCGGCGATCGAGGCGCGCACCGCCAGCAGCCCCGAGTGGAAGTAGGTGCCGTCGCCGAGGTTCGCGAAGATGTGCGTCTCATCGGTGAACGGCGCCTGCCCGATCCAGGGCACGCCCTCCCCGCCCATCTGCGTGAAGGTCTCGGTGCGCCGCTCGGGCATCCAGATCGCCATGTAGTGGCAGCCGATGCCGGCCACCGCGCGCGAGCCCTCGGGCACCCGCGTCGAGGTGTTGTGCGGGCAGCCCGAGCAGAAGGTCGGCGTGCGCACCGCGGTGACGTGCGGCTCGGCGAGCGCGCGCTCCTTGGCCTCGATGATCGCGATCCGGGACTCGATGCGGGCGCGGATGTCCTCGGGGAGCGCGCCGCCGAGCTTGGGCGCGTACTGGCCCGGGTTCAGCAGCCGCGCGGCGATCGCCTTGGCGATGATCGCGGGCGAGAGCTCGCCCAGCCCGGGCAGCAGCCACTGGCCCTGGGGCATCGCCCATTCGCCGCCGCGCCCGTCCTTCTCGTCGAACTTGCCGTAGACGCGCGGGCGCACGTCGTCGCGCCAGTTGTAGAGCTCCTCCTTGAGGGCGTACTCCAGCACCTGCCGCTTCTCCTCGACGACCAGGATCTCGTCGAGGCCGGTGGCGAACTCGCGTACCGTCGCCGCCTCCAGTGGCCAGACCACGCCGCACTTGAAGACGCGGATGCCGAGCCGCGCGCAGGCCTCGCGGTCGAGCCCGAGCTCGTCGAGCGCCTGCATGGTGTCGAGGTAGGCCTTGCCCGCGGTGACGATGCCGAACCAGGCGTGCGGCGAGTCGAACACCGTGTGGTTCAGGCGATTGGCGCGCACGTAGGCGAGCGCCGCGTACCACTTGTAGTTGAAGAGCCGCGCCTCCTGGGCGAGCGGCGTGTCGGGCCAGCGGATGTTCAGCCCGAACGGATCCTCGTGCGGATACGCGAACTCGTCGGGGATCACGATGCGCACGCGGTCCGGGTCCACCTCGACCGAGGCCGAAGCCTCGACCACCTCGGTCACCGTCTTCATCGCGACCCACAGGCCCGACCAGCGCGACATCGCCCAGCCGTGCAGCCCGAGGTCGAGGTACTCCTGCACCGTCGCCGGGTAGAACACCGGCAGGCCGCAGGCCTTGAACACATGGTCGGACTGGTGCGGCAGCGTCGAGCTCTTCGCGCCGTGGTCGTCGCCCGCCAGCACCAGCACGCCGCCGTGGCGCGAGCTGCCGGCCGCGTTCGCATGCTTGAACACGTCGCCCGAGCGGTCCACGCCCGGGCCCTTGCCGTACCACATGGAGAAGACACCGTCGACGTTCGCGCCGGGCGTCATCGTGACCTGCTGCGTGCCCCAGACCGCGGTCGCGGCCAACTCTTCGTTCAGGCCCGGCTGGAACACGATCCGGTGCTGCTTGAGGTGATCGCGTGCCTTCCACAGCGCCTGGTCGACGCCGCCGAGCGGCGAGCCCCGGTAGCCCGAGATGAAGCCGGCGGTGTTCAGCCCGTCGCGACGGTCGCGCGCGCGTTGCAGCATCGGCAGGCGCACCAGCGCCTGGGTGCCGGACATGAAGGCCCGGCCGCGCTCGAGCGCGTACTTGTCGTCGAGGGTGACTTCGCGCAGCGCGCGGTCGAGGTGGGCGTGCAGCACGGGGTCGAGCGGAGCGTTCAACGCGCGTCTCCTTGTGTCCGTAGATCGTGTCCCGGTGGCCCGAGGCGGCCGGTCGGACCGCTTCGGGGGCTTCGTCGCCGCTCGTGACGGCTCGAGCCCCGATGGTACGCCAGGCCTGTCGGCGCGCACCCGGGTGCACCGGTACGGGCTGCTCGGCGGGCGCCGGTACGGCCGCGAGCGGCGCGGACGGCAGGCCCGGGCCGCCCGCCGGCGGCCCCCCGTCATCGTCCTGTCATCCCGGCTTCACCGCGCTGTCACGGAGCATCACCAGACTGCGCCGTTCCAACCACGGAGACCTTCCCATGGCGCACCACGACGCAGACCCCAGCCTCTCCACCCCGAACACCCCCCACCTCAACGATCTCGTCGATGCGCGGCTCCAGGACGCCGGCCGCCGCGGCCTGCTGCGCGGCAGCCTGGGCGCTTCGGCGCTGGGCTTCATGGGCGGCGCGACCGGCCTGCTCGCCGGCTGCGGCAGCAACGATTCGACCCCGGACACGGCGGTCGCCGGCATCACCCTGGTCGCCCCGTCCCGTCCGGCCGCCCTCGGCTTCACGCCGATCGCCAAGTCCCTGACCGACAGCGTCGTCCTCGCCTCCGGCTACACCGCGACCACGATCTTTCGCCTCGGCGATCCGATGACCGCATCGACCACCGCCTATCGCAATGACGGCAACGATCCGGCGGCGAGCTTCGCGACCCGTGCCGGCGACCATCACGACGGCATGCAGTTCTTCCCGCTCGGCGCCGATGGCAAGCCGAGCACCACCGCCTCCGACCGCGGCCTGCTGGCGATCAACCACGAGGCGATCACGCCCGCGTTCCTTCACGCGAACGGCGTCTCGGTCACCGGCACCGGCAACTCGCAGGTGCGCACCTCGGCCGACGAGGTGCTGCGCGAGTTCTACGTCCATGGCGTGTCCGTCGTCGAGGTCCGGCGTGCGGCCAACGGCGCCTGGTCGACCGTCCAGGACTCGCCCTTCAACCGCCGCATCCACACGCTGACCGACACCGTGCTGTCCGGCCCGGCCGCGAAGTCGCCGGCCATGGCGACGAAGTACTCGCCCGACGGCTCGCGCACCCGCGGCACGATCAACAACTGCGGCAACGGCTACACGCCCTGGGGCACCTACCTCACCTGCGAGGAGAACTTCGCCGGCTACTTCCGTCGCATCACCGCCGTCGACGACCCGAAGCGCAGCGCCAAGGAGAAGACCGCGCTCGCCCGCTACGGCGTGGCCGGCACCGGCCGCGAGCTGTGGGCCACGGTGACGCCCGACACCGGCGACAACCTGTACGGCCGCTGGAACGCCGAGGCCACCGGCGCCGTGCCCAGCGCCGACTACCGCAACGCGCCGAACACCTACGGCTGGATCGTCGAGATCGATCCGTACTCGGCGACCTCGGTCGTGAAGAAGCGCACCGCGCTCGGCCGCTTCGCGCACGAGGGCGCCTGGCCCGCCAAGGCCGTCGTCGGCAAGCCCGTCGTCTTCTACATGGGCTGCGACTCGCGCAACGAGTACATCTACAAGTTCGTCTCGACCCAGGTCTGGAACGCGGCCGACGCGGGCGGCGGCATCGCCGCCGGCGACAAGTACCTGGACGACGGCAAGCTGTACGTCGCGCGCTTCAACGCCGACGGCACCGGCAGCTGGCTCGAGCTGAAGTTCGGCACCGGCGCGGTCACGGCAGCCAACGCCGCCTACGCGTTCGCCGACCAGGCCGACGTGCTGATCAACGCGCGGCTCGCGGCCGACGCTGTCGGTGCGACGAAGATGGACCGTCCCGAGTGGGGCGCCGTCGACCCGGTCACCGGCGCTGTCTACATGACGCTGACCAACAGCAACGCGTCCAACCGCACGCTGGCCTCGACCGACGCCGCGAACCCGCGCCACTACAACGACGTCAAGGGCACGTCGACGAACCAGTTCGGCAACCCGAACGGCCACATCATCCGCTGGCTCGAGCCGAACGGCGACACCTCGGCCACGAGCTTCTCCTGGGACATCTACCTGTTCGGCGCCCGTGCGACGGCGAACGCGGCGAACGTGAACCTGTCGGGCCTGACGGCCGAGAACGACCTCTCGAGCCCCGACGGCCTGTGGTTCAGCAACAAGGGGTTGTGCTGGATCCAGACCGACGACGGTGCCTTCACCGACGTGACGAACTGCATGCTGCTCGCGGCGCTGCCCGGCACGGTCGGCGACGGCGGGACGAAGACGATCACCAACACCGACGCGACCGGCGCCACGAAGCAGGTCACCACCCGCGTCGGCGCGGCCCCGGGCACGGCGAAGCTGCGCCGCTTCCTGGTCGGGCCGAAGGAGTGCGAGATCACGGGAGTCGCCGAGACGCCGGACGGGCAGACGCTGTTCATCAACATCCAGCATCCGGGCGAGGACACGCCGGCCGCTTCGATCGGCAACCCGGCCGCGTTCACCAGCCACTGGCCGGACGGCGGCCTGTCGCGGCCGCGGTCGGCGACGATTGCGATCACGAAGAACGGCGGGGGGGTGGTCGGTCTCTGAGTGTCGGCCGCGCCGGACGGGTGCAGCCGTCCGGTGCTGCGCTCGGCCGCCCGGGGTCGGCGGCCGTCTCGGCCGTCTCACACGACGATCTCGTGTGCGACGGCCTTTTTTTCGGGCTCAGGCCGCGGCGCGCCGCGCCGGCAGCAGCACGCTCGCGATCGCCGCCAGCACGCAGCCCAGCGCCACCCAGTCGTGCCAGGTCGGCCGCTCGCCGAGCAGCGCCATACCCGAGAACAGTCCGACCACCGGGATCAGCATCACCGACAGGCTGCTGGCCACCGGCGGCAGAATCGACGCCAGCCGGAACCACAGCAGCTGCGACACGCCGAACACCAGGAACACGTTGTAGGCGATGGCCCACCACTCGATCGTGTCCGGCCAGCGCACCCACATCGCGCGCTCGGTCGCCCAGGCGATCGCGCCGCTGACGACCAGCGCCATCAGCAGCATCCAGAAGGTCAGCACCGTGACCGAGCCCGGCAGCCGGCGGCGGCGCATCAGCTGCGTGCCCAGGCCCCAGGCCGCGGCCGCGCCCAGCATGAAGAGCGTGCCCAGCGGGCGGCCGGTCAGCGTCGCCAGCTCGCTGCCCAGCAGCAGCGCGACCGCGGCGAACGCGGCCAGCACGCCGAAGCCGGTGCGGGCATCGAGCCGGTCGCGGTACAGCCACCAGCCGAACAGCGCCGTCCACACCGGCATGGTGTAGCCGAGGATCGCGGCCCGGCCCGAGGACAGCAGCTTCACGCCCCAGATCGCCAGCACGTACCAGATCACCACGTTGGTCAGCGCCAGCACGACGAGCTCGCGCCAGTGCTCGCGCCGGACCCGCAGCGAATGCCCCTGCGCCCGCGCCACCACCGCCAGCAGCACGACGCCGCCCACCATGCACAGCGTGCGAAAGCTGATCGGCGCGAAGTCGCGCACGCCCGCCTTCATCACCGGCCAGTTCACGCCCCAGAGCACGGTGAGGACGACGAGCAGCAGCAGATCCTTGCGGGACAGGGCGACGGGCATGGGCCGGTGGGGGGGCCGGGCGGGTAGAATCCCGCCGCGATGGCTGCCTCGTTCACAGTGTCGCTCAGGGAGGCCTGGGCCCGTTCCGATTCGCTGCTGTGCGTCGGCCTCGACCCCGACCCCGCGCGCATCCCGCCCCACCTCGCCCACCGGCCCGACGCGATCCTGCGGTTCTGCACCGCGATCGTCGACGCGACCGCCGACCTCGTCTGCGCGTTCAAGCCGCAGATCGCGTATTTCGCGGCGCAGCGCGCCGAGGACCAGCTCGAGGCGCTGATCGCGCACATCCACGCGCGCCACCCCGGCGTGCCGGTCGTGCTCGACGCCAAGCGCGGCGACATCGGCTCCACCGCCGAGCAGTACGCCCGCGAGGCCTTCGAGCGCTACCGGGCCGACGCCGTCACGGTGAATCCGTACATGGGCTTCGATTCGGTCGAGCCCTGGCTCGCCCACGCCGGGCGCGGCGTGATCCTGCTCTGCCGCACCTCGAACCCCGGCGGCGCCGACCTGCAGTCGCTGGACGTCGGCGGCGAGCGGCTCTACGAACGCGTGGCGCGCCTGGCCGCCGGCACCTGGAACACCGGCGGCGAGCTCGGCCTGGTGGTCGGCGCGACCGTGCCCGCCGAGCTCGCACGCGTGCGCGCCCTGGCCCCGGACCTGCCGCTGCTTGTGCCCGGCATCGGCGCCCAGGGCGGCGACGTCGCGGCCACCGTCGCCGCCGGGCGCGATGCCGCCGGCGTCGGGATGATGATCAACTCGTCGCGGGCGATCCTGTACGCCGGCCGCGGCGAGGACTTCGCCGAGGCCGCCCGACAGGCGGCCGCCGATACCCGCGACGCGATCAACCAGTACCGCCGTTCCTGACACCAGGCTTACACTGAACCCCCCCGGGCCAACGTCGAGACGCCGATGAGGGTGCTGCTCGCCGAAGACGACTCCGTGCTCGCAGACGGCCTGTGCCGCTCGCTGCGCAAGGCCGGCTATGCCATCGACTGGGTGGGCTCCGGCAGCGAGGCCGACGCCGCCCTCACCGCCCAGCCTTACGACCTGGTGATCCTCGACCTCGGCCTGCCCAAGCTCGGCGGCATGGAGGTGCTCAAGCGGCTGCGGGCGCGCGAGGCCAGCGTGCCGGTGCTCATCCTCACCGCCGCCGACTCGGTCGAGCAGCGCGTGAGCGGCCTGGACTTCGGCGCCGACGACTTCATGGCCAAGCCCTTCGCGCTGTCCGAGCTCGAGGCGCGCGTGCGGGCGCTGGTGCGGCGCGCCAACGGTGCGGGGTCCAATGTCGTGCGGCTCGGCGACCTGAGCTTCGATCAGAGCGGTCGCACCGCCACGCTCCACGGCACCGCGCTCGAGCTGTCCGCGCGCGAGACCGGCCTGCTCGAGGTGCTGCTGTCGCGGGTCGGGCGGCTGGTCAGCAAGGAGCAGATCGTCGACCACCTCTGCGAATGGGGCGACGAGGTGAGCCACAACGCGATCGAGGTCTACATGCACCGGCTGCGCAAGAAGCTCGAGGGCGCCGGCCTGCGGATCGCCACGGTGCGCGGGCTCGGCTACTGCCTGGAGCGGCCGCCGGAAGGCGTCGGGAAGCCCTGAGCCAGCCGCCGTTGCCGACGCGGCGCGCGACCGAGCACACGGTCGACCGGCGCCGGAGCCCCCGTCGCCCGGCCCCACGCGGCCTGTGGGCGCTGCTGCACCCGGGCCGCGGCAGCCTGCGCGACCTGATCGACACCAACGAGCGCCCGCGCGCGCCGATCTTCGGCAACGACGACGACGAGCCCGATGCCGCCGAGCCTGCCCGCCGCCGGGTGCGCGAGACACCGCCGTCCGCGCCCGCCCGGGGCCCCGCCGACGGCCCGGCGCCCGAGGCCGACACCCCGCAGGCCGCCACGGGTGGCGGCGCGCGCATCTGGGCCGGCGGATGGCGCCGGCGCCGCGCCAAGCGCCCCGACGCCGACGCGCTCGAGCAGCGCTCGCTGTTCGGCGAGATCCTCGACTGGATGTTCGCGCCGCTGCTGCTGCTCTGGCCGCTGTCTGTCGCGGTCACCTTCCTGATCGCCCGCTCGCTCGCCGACGCGCCCTTCGACCGGGCGCTCGACGACCGGACCGAGGCCCTCGCCCAGCAGGTGCGCATCGCCTCTGACCGCGTCGTCGTGATCCTGCCGCGGGCCGCCCGCGACTTCCTCGCCGCCGACGAGGAGGACGTCACCTACTTCCAGGTGATCGGGGCGCGCGGCCAGCTGCTTGCCGGCGAGGCCGACCTGCCGCGGCCCGGTCTGTACGACTATCCGGTGCCCGGCAATGTCAAGCTGCGGACGGTCGGCTACCGCGGCAACCAGGTGCGGATCGGCTACCTGTACATCGAAGTGACCGACGGCCAGGAGATCGAGCAGGTGCTGGTGCAGGTCGCCGAGACCCTGGACAAGCGGACCCGGCTGGCCAACGAGATCATCAAGGGCGTGATCTTCCCGCAGTTCATGATCCTGCCGGTCGCGGTGCTGCTCGTCTGGTTCGGCCTGTCGCGTGGGCTGGCACCGCTCAAGTCGCTGCAGCGGCGCATCCGCGACCGCGCCCCCGACGACCTGTCGCCGATCGACGCTCGCGGGCCTCAGCACCCAGAGCGAGCTCGCGCTGCGCGAGCCCGACCCCGCCGAGCTGCGCCGCACCCTCGAGCAGATCGCGCGCGGCTCGCAGCGCGCCGCGCACCTGGTCAGCCAGCTGCTGTCGCTGGCGCGCACCGAGAACCTGCGCGAGGCCGCCACGCTGGCCCCGCTCGAGCTCGCCGCCTTCGCCCGCGAGGCGGTGTCCGACTGGGTGCCGGCGGCGATCGAGCGCGGGATCGACCTGGGGCTGGAGGTGGGGGGGGCGGAGGGTGCAGAGGGGTCGGAGGGGTCGGGGGACACCGATGCGCAGGCGCAGGCCGAGCTCGACGAGGCCGACCCGGACGAGATCGAGGACACCCCGCCGACTCGCATCCTCGGCCATCCCATCCTGCTGCGCGAGCTGCTGAACAACCTCGTCGACAACGCGCTGCGCTACACCCCGCACGGCGGCCGCGTGACGGTGCGCGTGGCCGGCGGCGAGAGTCGGGTGTACCTCGAGGTCGAGGACAGCGGCCCCGGCATCCCCGAGGGCGAGCGCGAGCTGGTGTTCGAGCGCTTCTACCGGGTGCTGGGCACGGGCGTCGACGGCAGCGGCCTGGGCCTGCCGATCGTGCGCGAGATCGCCGACCAGCACGGCGCGAGCATCGAGATCGACGACGCCGTGCCCGGCGGGCACCCGCCCGGGACGCTGATCAGGGTGGCGTTCACGGCCGTGTCGGCGTGACCCGGGACGGGCCTGCCTGCCCCGCTTTGACGCGGCCCCGAGGCCTGGGTTAAACTCCGGCCCCTTCGGCGAATTAGCTCAGTTGGTTAGAGCGACGGAATCATAATCCGCAGGTCCGGGGTTCGAGTCCCTGATTCGCCACCAGTCAAGAACAAAGGGTCACCCGCTCCGGCAGGTGGCCCTTTGCGCTTTCAGGCCCCTGCCCTCACGATCGGGCATGACCCGATCGCACCGGCCCGACCCGCGCTTCAGCCCGCCCGCCCCCGCATGACCGCCCCCACCTTCCTCACCGGCGCCAGCGGCTTCGTCGGTCTCGCTCTCGTCGAGCACCTGCTCGAACGCGGCGAGGCGGTCATCGGCTTCGACCTCGCGCCGCCACCCGAATCGGCGCTGCGAGCGTTCGCCTCGCTCCCGGGCACCTTCGTCTTCGAGGCCGGCGACGTGCGCGACGAGGCCGCGCTGCGGGCCGCGATGCAGCGGCACGCCCCCCGTGCGCTGGTCACGCTCGCCGCGGTCACGGCCGACGCCGCGCGGGAACGCGCGAGCCCGGGCGCGATCCTCGAGGTCAACCTCGGCGGCCTGGTGGCGGCACTGTCGGCGGGCATCGCCTGCGGCATCGAGCGCGTGGTGCATGCGAGCTCGGGCGCCGCCTACGGCGCGAGCGGCGACGGCGCGGACCTGCTGCGCGAGGACACGACGCCGCTGCGGCCCGAGGGGCTGTACGGCATCACCAAGCAGGCGGGCGAGGCGGTCGCGCGACGGATGGCGGCACTGCACGGGCTGGACCTGACGGTGGCGCGGCTCGGCACCTGCTTCGGTCCGTGGGAGCGCGACACCGGCGTGCGCGACACGCCGAGCGCGCCGCTGCAGATCCTGCGGCTGGCGGAACGCGGCGAGCCGGTGGTGCTGCCGCGCCCGAGCCGGCGCGACTGGCTGTACGTGCGCGACTGCGCGGGCGGCATCGCGGCGCTGCTGGAACGGCGACGGCTGCCGCATGCGACCTACAACGTGGCCACCGGCCGCGAGTGCTCGCTGGTCGAGCTGTGCCGCACGCTCGCCGCGCTGCGCCCCGGGTTCGACTGGCGGCTGCTGGACGAGACCGAGCCCGAGGATGGCGCGAACGTCGCGCTGTACGCGCGCTACGACCGCGCGTCGATGGACGCCTCGCGGCTGCGCTCGGACACCGGCTTCACGCAGCGCTTCGACCTGCCCGCGGCGATGCGGGACTTCGTGGACTGGCATCGGCAATACGGCGACGCGACCCCGACGCCGGCCCCCGCCGCAGCACCTACGCCCCCGACACACGCTCCCGCACCCTCTCCCAGGCTCGCGCCCGCCCCCCCACGCCGACCGATGACCGACGCCGCAGCCCCCTCCACAAGCGATTTTGTCCCGCCCGCCCCCGCCGCCCGCCGCATGGTCGGTCGGGTCTGCATCGTCACCGGCGCCGCCTCGGGCATCGGCCGCGCCACCGCTCGGCTGCTGGCCGCGCACGGCGCGCTGGTGGTGATCGCCGACGTGACCACCGAGGTGATCGAAGGCGGGCCACCGACCGAAGCGCTCATCGCGGCCGACGGCCACGTCGCGCAGTTCGTGCGGACCGACGTCGCGGACACCGCGCAGGTCGAGGCGCTGATCGATGCCACGGTGGCGCGCTTCGGCCGGCTCGACGTCATCGTCAACAACGCCTGCATCCGCCACGCCCGCCCCCTGCTCGAGCTCGACGAGGCCGACTGGCAGCGTGTGCTCGACGTGAACCTGGGGGGCGTCTACCGGTGCTGCCGCGCGGCGGTCCGGCAGATGCTGCGGCAGCCGCCGGTGGACGAGGTGCGCGGGCGCATCGTGAACCTGTCGTCGCAGCACGGGATGATCTGCGCGCCCGGCGACCTGGCCTACGGCACCTCCAAGGCCGGCGTCGACTACCTCACCCGGCAGGTCGCGACCGACTACGCGGCGCAGGGCATCGTCTGCAACGCGGTGGCGCCCGGCAAGATCCAGACGGGCGCGGGCGGCCGCGCGGTCGACCCGACGGTGCTGGACCGCGCGCACCGCCGCACGCCCTGGCCGCGGCTCGGCCACCCGATGGACGTGGCGCGCGCGGTGCTGTTCCTGGCGAGCGCGGAGGCGAGCTTCGTCACCGGCGCCACGCTGATGGTCGACGGCGGCTGGATGGCGGCCTGATGCCGACCCGGACCCTCGGAGCGCACCCATGACCAACACCCGCATCCTCCTCGCCCGCCGCCCCGTCGGCTGGGTCGACGCCGACTGCTTCCGCATCGAGCCCTGCCCCGAGCCCGACTGCGGTCCCGAGGACGTTCTGGTCGAGGCGATCTGGCTGTCGCTCGACCCCTACCTGCGCGGCCGCATGAACGCGGGCCCGTCGTACGCACCGGGCTTCGCGATCGATCGGCCGATCGTCTCGCGGGTGGTGGGCAGGGTGCTGGCGTCGCGCAACGCACGCTTCGCCGAAGGCGAGTACGTCTGGGGCTTCCTCGACTGGGCGCTGCGCACCGTGGTGCCGCGCGGCGAGGGCCTCACCCGCATCGACCCGGCGCTCGGACGGCCCAGCCTCGCGATCTCGGCGCTCGGCATGCCGGGCCTGACGGCCTGGGTCGGCGCGATGGAGATCGGCCGGCCGCGCCCGGGCGACACCGTCTTCGTGTCGTCGGCGGCGGGCGCGGTGGGGCAGCTCGCCGGACAGTTCGCGAAACGCGCCGGCGCGCGGGTGGTCGGCTCGGCAGGCAGCGCCGACAAGGTGGCGTTCGTGCGCGAGCACTGCCGCTTCGACGCGGCCTTCGACTACAAGACGCACGACCTCGACGAGGCGCTGCGCGAGCACTGCCCGCGCGGCATCGACGTCTACTTCGACAACGTCGGCGGCGCCACGCTCGAGGCGGCGCTGCGCCATGCGAACGTCGGCGCACGCTTCCCGCTGTGCGGGATGATCTCGGCGTACAACGCGACGGTGGATCCGGGCATCCGCGGCATGCAGCTGATGGTGAGCAAGCGCATCGCGATGACCGGCTTCATCATCTACGACCACGTCCACCAGCTGCCGGCCTACCAGGCCCGCGTGGCGCCCTGGCTGCGCGACGGCAGCCTGGTCTTCCACGAGGACATCGTGCACGGGATCGAGCGGGCGCCCGCAGCGCTGGTCGGCATGATGAAGGGCGAGGCGATCGGCAAGCGGCTGGTGCAGGTGTCGGAGGCTTAGTCTTCGGATAGGTCTTCGGATAGGTCTTCGGATAGGTCGGGGGCTGCACGCTACGGGTGGCGCGCGGCGCCGCTGCCCTTCAGGCCGTCGCTTCCTCCGAGGCCCGCACCCCGGGCTTCGCCCGGGGTCCCCGTCTCGCGCGGACGCCCGACGGGCCGGCAAAAAAACTCGCCTGCTGCGCAGGCTCAGACAGTTTTTGCCTGCCGTGCGGCTGCGCCGCCCGGCACCCGTCGGACGCCCGCGCGAGACGGTGCGGCCCAGTCGGTGCGCGACGGCCTGAAGGACAGCGGCGCCGAGAGACGTGGATGCATGCGAGCGCGTTCAAGAAACGTGGTTGCATTCGAAGGCGTTCGAGAGACGAGGATGCATTCGAAGGCGTTCGAGAAACGTGGATGCATGCGAAGGCGTTCGTGCGTCGGTGGGTTCGGTACCCCACCGCTGGTTTGGTGTGAGAAGTTGGCATGCGACCGTCTTCTCGCACGTCGCCGCTCGGCGACGGGCCGCGCGGAGCGTCGAGCACCTGGGTCCCCGGTCGACTACTCGAGGAACGAAGGGTCCTTGTCGATCATCCAGCGCGTCATCGCGCCGAACAGCAGCGTCGCCTCGACGCCCTTCGCGTAGGCGGCATCGTGCTGGCGCGCGCTGCGCCGGGCGACGTCGAGCGGCGGCAGGCGCAGCGCCGCGCCCCCGGCCTGCGCGGCGACCTGCACCTCGCAGGCGCGCTGCAGCTGGTACAGGTAGACGAAGGCGTCGGCGATGCTCGGTCCGCAGGCGAGCAGGCCGTGGTTGCGCAGGATCATCACGCGGCAGTCGCCCAGGTCGCGCGCGAGCCGCTCGCGCTCGTCGAGGTCGAGCGTGATGCCCTCGAAGTCGTGGTACGCGATGCGCTCGGTGAAGAACATCGCGGTGAAGCTGAGCGGCAGCAGGCCCTGCTCCTGGCAGGCGACCGCCTGGCCCGCGGTGGTGTGGGTGTGCGCGACCGCGTGCGCGTCGGGGCGCGCGCGATGGATGGCCGAGTGCACGACGAAGCCAGCCGGATTCACCGGATGCTCGGAGGGGCGGACGATGCTGCCGTCGATGTCGATCCGCACCAGGTTGGAGGCCTTGACCTCGCGGTACATCAGCCCGAACGGATTGATGAGGAACTGGTCGTCGGTGCCCGGCACGCGCACGGTGATGTGGTTGTAGATCATCTCGTGCCAGCCGAGATGATCGAACAGCCGGTACGCGCAGGCCAGGTCGCGCCGGGCCTGCATCTCCTCGGCGGAGTCGCAGAGGTCCTCGAGTCGCATGTCAGCTCCGGTGCCCGTCGGCGTGCGGCTTGAGGCACGCCCAGGCGAAGTCGTGGAAGGGCGTCGGGATGCCATGGACGCGGCCGAGCCGCGCGACGGTGCCGCTCAGCCCGTCGAGCTCGAGCCGGCGGCCGGCGACGAGGTCGTGAAACATCGAGGCGACCATGTCGGCGGGCAGTCCGCGCAGCATCGCGAGCGCGGCCTCGGCGTCGGCGTCCTCGAGCGGCACACCCTCGGCGCGCGCGACCGCGAGCACCTCGGCGATCGAGCGGCGGGCGAGCGCCAGCAGCGCCTCGTCGCGATAGACGACGCCGGCCGGCGAACGGGTCAGGCAGGTGAGCGCGGCGTTGGTCGCCAGCGCCAGAAACTTGGTCCACTGCGGCCGGGCGATGTCCTCGACCCGGGTCGCCACGAAGGGCGTGGGCAGGGCCGCGCCGCGGACCTGCGCGACGAAGGCCGCGAGCACCGGATCGGACGACGCACCGGGTCCGCCGAAGACGATCGAGGACATGTCAGACAGGTAATCGACGATGCCGGGCTCGCGCAGCCTCCCCGCCACCAGCGCGAGTCCGCCCCAGCAGCGCGCATCCGGTGCGCCGGCCTGCACGCGCGCGACGCCGTCGACGCCGTTCTGCAGGCAGACGACGGCGGCGGCCGACTCGAGCATCGGACGCCAGGCCTCGGCGGACGCCCGCGCGTCGTACAGCTTCACGCAGGACAGCACCAGGTCGACGCCGGCCGCGTCCTCGGGCCGGACGATCGCGCCGACACCCGCCGCATGGAAGTCGCCGCGCGGCCCGCACAGCCGCACGCCGTGCGCCGCGATGGCGTCTCGCGCGGCGGGCCGCACCGCGAACGCGACCTCGAAGCCGGCGAGCGACAGCAGGCCGCCGACGTAGCAGCCGACGGCCCCGGCCCCGAGGACGACGACCTTCATGCGCGTCGCGTCCCGGCGTTCAGCCGGCGCCCCCGGCCTTGGCGGCGGCCTGCGCGTCGAGCTTGTCCTGCGTCTTCGTGTCGAAGTCGCTCGCCTCGTGCCGCTCGCGCAGCTGCGCGGCCGGGTCGCCCATCACCCGGTTGACGATGCGCCCGCGCCGCACCGCCGGCCGCGCGCCGATCTGGTCGGCCCAGCGCACCACGTTCGTGTACTCGTGGACCGACAGGAACTCGCCCGCCCCGTAGAGCAGACCCTTGACCAGCCCGCCGTACCACGGCCAGACGGCGATGTCGGCGATGGTGTAGTCGGCGCCGCCGAGGAACGCGCTCTCGGCGAGGCGCCGGTCGAGCACGTCGAGCTGGCGCTTGGTCTCCATCGCGAACCGGTCGATCGCGTATCCGATCTTCGTCGGCGCGTAGGCGTAGAAGTGCCCCAGGCCGCCGCCCAGGTAGGGCGCGCTGCCCATCTGCCAGAACAGCCACGACAGGCATTCCGCGCGGGCCGGCCCGGACTTCGGCAGGAAGGCGCCGAACGTCTCGGCCAGGTGCATCAGGATCGCGCCGGACTCGAACACCCGCACCGGCTCCGGACCGCTGCGGTCGACGAGCGCGGGAATCTTGGAGTTCGGGTTGGCGGCGACGAAGCCGCTGGAGAACTGCTCGCCCTCGTTGATCCGGATCAGCCAGGCGTCGTACTCGGCGCCGGCGTGGCCGAGCGCGAGCAGCTCCTCGAGCATGATCGTGACCTTCTGGCCGTTGGGCGTGCCGAGCGAGTAGAGCTGCATCGGATGCCGGCCGACGGGCAGGTCCTTGTCATGGGTGGGTCCGGCGATCGGGCGGTTGATGTTCGCGAAGCGCCCGCCGCTGGCCTTGTTCCAGGTCCAGACCTTGGGCGGGATGTACTCGTTCGTGTCGCTCATGAGGGGCTCCAGGGTTCGGAATGCGGATCGGATCGGGTCGTCGACGGCGAGTGTGTCATGCGCGCGCCGAACAGCGCGCCGTCCTCGTAGCGCAGCACCAGCAGCCCGATGCGCCCGCCGATGTCGGCGGCCTCGACCGCACCGACCATCCGGCACATCAGGCGCACGCCGTCGTCGAGGTCCACCAGGCCGATGGCGTAGGGCGCGTCGGCGCGGAACGCGGCCGGGGCCACGTGCACTCGGGTGAAGCTGTACAGCACGCCCGCGGGTGCGAGGTCGGTCCACGAGACAGACCGGCTCCAGCAGGCCCGGCACAGGTTGCGCGGCGGAAAGCCGAGCAGTGCGCAGTCGTCGCAGCGGGTCGAACGCATCGTGCCGGCCTCGAGCGCGTCCCAGAACGGCCGCGTGAAGGCCGAGACACGGGGCGGGAACGGCCGCGGGCCGGGCATCCGGAGCTCGGGCAGCGGTGCGCTCATCGCACGGCCTCCAGCACATGGACCAGCGCCGCGTTGTACTTGCCGAGCTCGCAGACGGTCATGGTGATCGGGCCGCGCGCGGCCTGTCGGGGCCCGGCCTGCCCGCTCGCCTGCAGCACCGCCTCGACGACGTCGTAGAGCGGCGTCGCCTCGGGCGGATGGCCGCGCGACAGACAGCCGCCGCAGGTGTTGACCGGGAACTCGCCGTCGGCGCGCGTGCGCCCGTCGGCGGCCGCTGCGGCGCCCTGCCCGCGCGGGAAGAGACCGAGCGCCTCGGTCGCCAGCACCTCGACGATCGTGCACGGTGCGTAGAGCTGGAAGGCCGAGACATCGGAGAGGGCGATGCCCGCCGCGTCCAGCGCGCGGCGCGACGCGAGCCGCAGCGTGCCGTAGTCGAGCGCATCGGTACCCGCGCGGTCCGACAGCTGGTGCAGGCCCTCGTGCTCGAAGCCGCGGCCGCGCACCACCACGTAGGGGCGGCCGCTCGCGCGCGCGAGCGCCTCGGACACGACGACGAGCGCCACCGCGCCGTCGGCGCGGCCCGGCACCTCGAGCAGGCCGAGCGGCTCGACGATGGGACGCGCGGCCAGCACGTCCTCGACGGTGATCGGCGTGCGGTACTGGGCGAGCGGGTTGTGCAGCGCGTGGGCGCGGTTCTTCACCGCGACCGAGGCCAGCACGGCGCGCGGCACGCGGTGCTCGTGCAGGTAGCGCTGCGCGTCCATCGCGTACCAGGCGATCGGCACCGCGCCGAACACCGACTGGAAGTCGACGTCGCCGGTGAGGCGGATGCTGTAGTCGAGGTGGCGCGCGGTGGGCACGGCGGTCTCGAAGTGCACGCCGAGCGCGAGCATGCAATCGGCCTGCCCGGACGTGACCTGGTGCACCGCGGTGTCGAACGCATGACCGCCGGTCATGCCGTTGCCCAGCACCTGCACGACGGTCGCGCTGGCGCGGATGCCCAGGTGCGAGACGAGGAAGGTGTGGAAATAGCCCTGCTTCGTGTGGTCGCCGGGATGGGCGACGGCCACGCCGTCGATGGATTCCTTGCCGAGGCCGGCCATCGCCATCGCGTCGAGCACGACGTCGACGGCGAGTTCGTGTTCGAGCACCGCATCGCCGGTGGCCGACTTCTGCCAAGTGCCGACGGGCACGGCGCCCCAGCCGAGGATGGCGGCGCGGCGGCTCATCGGCGCGGGGCGAGGGGCGCGTGCGACGGCAGGTCGCGCCGGGCGGAGCCGGACGCCGATGACGACGGGACACAAGGCGCAACGGACATCGCGGACCTGCAGGGGAGGCGCGCCGCGGGCGGGCGCGGCCGGGAAAGTGTCGCACGGCGCCGCGCGCGAGCCCGCGGCACCGGCGCCAAAGCAGAACGCACGCTCAGCCGGCCGGCGGCCCGGGCTCGAGCCAGGCCTCGACCAGGGTGCGCTGGACCTTGCCGCTGGTGCTGCGCGGAAAGACCTCGGGCGAGGCCACGACGCGGATCTCGCGCGGCAGCTTGTACGAGGACAGCCGTTCGCGGCACGCCTGCATCAGCGAGGCCGCATCCGCGCCCGGGTCGTGCACGGCGACGAAGGCCACGGGCACTTCCCCCCAGCGCGCATCGCGCCGGCGCACGACGACGGCCTCGGCGACCCGCGGGTCGGCCATCAGCGCGCGCTCGATCTCCATCGGATAGATGTTCTCGCCGCCCGACTTGATCAGGTACTTCGAGCGGTCGACGAAGCTCAGCCGCCCGTCGGGCTCCTCGACGAACAGGTCGCCCATGTGGAACCAGCCGCCTCGGAACGCCTCGGCATTGACCGCGTCGGCGTTCAGGTAGCCGCTGAACAGCGTCGGGCCGCGCAGCGCGATCTCGCCGGGCTCGCCGGGCGCGACGTCGCGGTCGTCCGCGTCGACGAGCCGCCAGCGGTACAGCGAGTTGTGCAGCTTGGCCATCCGCGTCGGCACCTCGCCGATCGCGAAGCGCCCGCCCGCAGCGGGCAGCATCCCCGTCTCGGTCGAGCCGAAGGTGTTGAACCACGGCGCCTGCAGCAGCAGCGAGGCCTCGGCGATCGTCTGCGGCGGCACGAGGTCCGCCAGCGCGCCGGCCAGCCTGATGCCCGCGGGCCGCACGCCCGCGTCGCGCAGCGCCTCGACCAGCGGCTCGATCATCCCGGGGATCAGCACCAGCCACCACTGCGGCACCGTCGCCACCAGCGCGACGATGCGCGGGATGTCCGCCCCGTCGACGACATGGACGGTCCCGCCCATCCCGAGCGTGTGCAGCGCGTGCTCGAGGCACACCATGTGGAACATCGGCGCCCAGGCGACGAAGCCGTCGCCCTCGACGAGCCCCAGGTCGATGCGGCTCGACGCCATCCGCGCGAGCTCGGCCCGGTGGCTGATCGCCGCGCCCTTGGGCAGCCCGGTCGTGCCGCTGGTGTAGAGCACGAGGAGCGCGTCCTCGGGTTCGGCGACCTCGTCGGGCGAGGTGTCGGCGGCCTCGGCGAGGCAGCGCTCGTAGGCGTCGCCGAACGCGATCACCGTGGCGCCCGCCGCGCCGGCCGCCGCCAGCGCCGCCTCGAAGCGCGGCGAGACGAGCACCACCCGGGGCGCGACCAGCCCGATGCAGTAGGCGAGTTCGTCGCGGGCGAGCCGCCAGTTCTGCGCGCACAGCACTGCACCCAGCCGCGCCGCGGCGAAGCTCGCCTCGATGTACTCGAAGCGGTTCTCGGAGAGGATCGCGATCCGTTCGCCGCGCGTCACGCCGAGCGCGGCGAGCGCGTTGGCGAGGCGGTCGGCGCGGCGATCGAGCGCGCGGTAGCTCAGCGTGCGCACGCCGTCGTCGAGGGCGATCCGCCCCGGAACGCGGCGTGCAGGGTCGGCCAGCAGTTCGCCGACAGTCGAGCGGGCGGCGCGCTGCGCGAGGGGGTCGGGTCGCATGCTCAGTCCTCGGTCCAGTCGTCCAGCAGCGGCGTCACGCGCAGCGCCGCCGGAATCCGTTCGGTACCGATGCGCCGGTCGAGCGCCTCGTGCCAGTGGTAGATGCGGCGCTCCTGGTAGCTGAGCGGCACGCCGCGAAAGCCGGGCGACGCGATCGAGGCCTGGATCGGTGCGACGAACTCGACATCCTCCTCGACGATCCGGTCGAAGTTGGCGATGCGCGTCTCCCAGAGCGGATCGCGCTCGCCGTCGCGCATCGGCGCGAACCACAGCACCTCCATCCGCGTGCGGTCGATCGCGAGCGGCCAGATCGCGATGCCGGGCACCCCGGTCGACGAGAACGGCAGGATCAGGTTCGGGAACAGGCTGTAGCTCGCGTTGAAGTCGCGCTCGATGTCGGTGATGCCGCTCATCTCGGGCATGCCCGCCGCGCCCGGGTCGATCCAGCCGGCGCGCCGGTGCGGCGAGAGCATCATCGAATGGCCGTTGCGCCACAGGTGCACGTTGGTGCCGGTGTGGTCGAAGATGCGGTGGGTGGTCTTCTGGTGCAGCAGGCGGAAGTGGTAGGCCTCGAGGAAGTTCTCGAGCACGACCTTGTAGTTGCCGGTCACCTCGACCGTGCGCCGGTGCACCAGCCGCAGCGACTCGAGCGGCAGGTGGCGCAGGTAGCGCGCCATCGGTTCGACGAAGCGCGCGAGCGGCTCGGCCGCGGGGTCCTCGCAGACGAAGACGAAGGGCCCGAAGGTCTCGCAGCGTACCGGGACGAGCCCCAGGCGCGCGGTGTCCAGCCCGCTGAAGTCGCGCGGGTCGGTGACCGCCTGCAGCGCGCCGTCGAGGCCGTAGGTCCAGCCGTGGTAGCCGCAGGTGAAGCTGCCGGCGGCCGTGCCCGAGCCGCCGCGCGCGACCGGAGCGCCACGGTGCCGGCAGGTGTTGTAGAACGCCCGGACGGTCCCGTCGAGCCCGCGCACGACGAGGATCGGCGAGCCGCTGCGGTCGGATTCGTACCAGCTCCCGGGCTCGGGCAGCTGGTCGACGTGGCCGGCCCAGGTCCAGCCGCGCCGCAGGAGCGCATCGCGCTCGAGCTCGAAGAAGGCCGGGTCCGAGTAGCGGCCCGGCGCCAGCTCCGGCAGCCGCGGGAAGCCCTCGGGCGGCGAGCGACGCTGCCGCTCCGCGGCGACCCGCGCCTTCCAGCGCTCGACCGTCGGCCCGTCCAGCCCGGCCCGGTCCGCGGTGTCCGCGGCCGCCTCCTTCGTCTGCATGCCTCCTCCCCGGGCGGACGGATCCGCCTCCCCGGGGAGTCTAGCCCGGGCGCCGCCCGGAATCGCGCGCGGTTGTCAGTTCCCGGTCGATCGAACATCATCGCCCCGGACGACGGGAGCACGATCCCGCGGTCCCTCGACACGGGCCGACGGCGACACGGGACCATGATGAGCACGACGATGCGCGACTTCCCCCTGCACGAGCGCACGATCGGGCGCGTGATCGCCGAGAAGGCCGCCCGCATCCCCGAACGCAGCTTCCTGCGCTGGCAGGGCCGCGACTGGCGCTATGCCGAGCTCGAGCGGATCACCAACCGCTACGCGAACGGCTTCGCCGCGCTCGGCGTGCGCCATGGCGACCGGGTCGCGCTGATGATGCCCAACTGCCCCGAGCTGCTGTGGGCGCTGTGGGGGCTGGGCAAGCTCGGCGCGGTGGCGGTGGCGCTGAACACCGCGGCGAAGGGCGACATGCTGCGCTACTTCGTCGCGCAGTCCGACGCGAGCTGCCTCGTGGTCGACGACGAGTGGGTCGACCGGGTGCGCGAGGTCTGCGCGCAGCTGCCCGATGTCACCCGCTACGTGGTGCGCGGCGACGCGTCGCTCGAGGTGCCCGGGGCGCGCACGGTGCGCTTCGAGACGCTCGACTCGGACGACGAGACCCGCCCGCCGCTCGAGGCCGTGCGCCATGACGACACGCAGACCATCGTCTACACCTCGGGCACGACCGGCCCCTCCAAGGGCGTGATGTGCCCGCAGTCGCAGGGGCACGGCATCGGCCGGGCGCTGACGCTCGACTACGGCTACCTGCCCGACGACGTGCTCTACGCCTGCCTGCCGCTCTTCCACGTCAACGCGCTCTGGTACTCGTGCTACGCGGCGCTGTGGGCCGACGCGACGGTCGCGCTGTCGCCGCGCTTCTCGGCCACGCGCTTCTGGGACGAGATCCGCGCGTCGCGCGCCACGCAGTTCAACTCGCTGGGCGCGATGACGAACATCATCCTCCAGCTGCCGCCGGGGCCGCAGGACCGCGAGCACCGCGTGCGCCAGGCGATGCTCGTGCCGATGACGAAGGACCTGCCGGCGCGCTTCCTGGAGCGGTACGGCATCAGGTCGACCTCGCTCTTCGCGATGTCGGAGAACTACGCGGTGACGACCTACGTGCCCGACGACCGCCCCGACAAGGCGGGCTCGGCCGGGCATCCGCGCGACGCGAGCCTGCTGCGCATCGTCGACGATGACGGCACCGAGCTGCCCGCGGGCGAGGTCGGCGAGATCCTGATGAAGCCGCTGTTGCCGGGCACGATGATGAAGGGCTACTACGCGATGCCCGAGGCGACCGCGAACGCCTTCGTCGACGGCTGGTTCTGCACCGGCGACCGCGGCTGCGTCGATGCCGACGGCTACCTGTGGTTCGTCGACCGCAAGAAGGAGGCGATCCGCCGGCGCGGCGAGAACATCTCGGCCTACGAGGTCGAGCTGATCCTGTCGCGCCATCCGGCGGTCCTCGAGGTGGCGGCGGTGCCGGTGCCGTCCGAGATGAGCGAGGACGAGGTGATGGTCTACGTCGTCGTGCGCCCCGGCCACGCGGTGACCGAGGCCGAGCTCGTGCGCTTCGCCGCCGGGCGGATGAGCTACTTCATGGTGCCGCGCTTCGTCGCGTTCATCGACGCGCTGCCCAAGACGGCGACCGAGAAGATCGAGAAGTACAAGCTCAAGCAGGACGCGCTGGCGCGCCGCGCGTCGCTGTGGGACCGCGAGCGCGAGGGGATCGTGGTCGCGCGCTAGCCGCTCCGGTTTGACGCTCGCGGAGCCGGCCACCAGAATCGGCCGCACACCGCTTCCGGACACGCCCGATGGACTTCTCGATCCCGCCGCCGCTCGCCGAGCTGCAGGCCCGCACCCGCGCCTTCGTGCGCGAGGTGGTCATCCCCTTCGAGCGCGACCCGCGCCGCACCGACCACGGCCCGACCGATGCGATGCGCCGCCAGCTCAACGGCCTCGCCGCCGAGCACGGGCTGCTCGCGCCGCACGTCGAGGAGAAATGGGGCGGGCTGGGCCTCGGGCACTTCGGGCGTGCGATCGTCTTCGAGGAGGCCGGCTACTCGATGCTCGGTCCGATCGCGCTGCACTGCGCGGCGCCCGACGAGGGCAACATGCACCTGATGGCCTCGGTGGCCACGCCCGCGCAGCAGGCACGCTGGCTGGCACCGCTGGCCGCGGGCACCACGCGCTCGTGCTTCTGCATGACCGAACCCGCCCCCGGCGCGGGCTCGGACCCGGCGCTGCTGCAGACCACCGCGGTGCGCGACGGCGACGACTTCGTCATCGACGGCGAGAAGTGGCTGATCACCGGCGCCGACGGCGCCGCCTTCGCCATCGTGATGGCGCGCACCATCGTCGACGGCCAGGATGTCGGCGCCACGATGTTCCTGACCGACCTGCCCGCGCCCGGCTTCGAGATCGAGCGGCTGATCCACTCGATGGACTCGAGCTTCTGCGGCGGCCACGCGCAGGTGCGCCTCACGAAGCTCCGGGTTCCCGCGGCCAACGTGCTGGGCGAGATCGGCGCGGGCTTTCGCTACGCGCAGGTGCGGCTCGTGCCGGCGCGCCTCACCCACTGCATGCGCTGGCTGGGCGCGGCCCGCCGCGCGCACGACATCGCCACGCAGTACGCCCGCGCGCGCCAGGCCTTCGGGCAGCCGCTGATCCGGCACGAGGGCGTGGGCTTCATGCTCGCCGACAACGAGATCGACCTGCACACCGCGCGGCTGTCGATCTGGCACACCGCCTGGCTGCTCGACCGGGGCGAGCGCGCGAGCCGCGAGAGCAGCATGGTCAAGGTGCACTGTTCCGAGGCCATCTTCCGCGTGGTCGACCGCTCGATGCAGGTGCTCGGCGGCCTGGGCCTGACCGAGGACACCGAGGTGCAGCGCATCTTCCGCGACGTGCGGGCGTTCCGGATCTACGACGGCCCCTCGGAGGTCCACCGCTGGAGCATCGCACGCAGGCTCGGGGATCGCGGGCCGGCTGCCTGAGCGGTCGCCGAGGACCGCGCTCGGGCGTGGCACGGACCGACGCGGCGCGCGCCGACCGCCTCAGGTGCGCAGCGTCAGCCCGCCGTCGGCCACCAGGCCGTGGCCGGTGATGAAGTCGGCCTCGTCGCTCGCGAGCAGCAGCACCGCCCGCGCCATGTCCATCGGCGTGCCGAGCCGGCGCAGCGCGGCCTTCTTCGCCCAGACCGCGCGGATCGCCGGGTCCTCGAAGGCCGCGCGCGTCATGCCGGTCTCGATCGCGCCGGGCAGCAGGTAGTTGACGGTGATGCCCCACTTGCCGAGCTCGAGCGCGAGCGTCTTCGACAGGCCGGCCACCGCGTGCTTGGAGGCCACGTAGCCGGCCAGCCCGAGGTCGGTGCGCTCGGCCATCACCGAGGCGGTGTTGACGATGCGCGCCCGGCCGGTCGCGGCGGCACGCTCGCGCAGCGCGGGGACCGCCTCGCGGCACAGCCTGAACGCGGCGCGCACGTTGACCTCGAACTGGCGGTCCCACATCGCGTCGGTCTGCGCCTCGACGAGCGCGCGCTCGGAGACGCCGGCGTTGTTGAACAGGATGTCGAGGCCGCCGCCCTCGCGCAGCGCGGCGGCGACGATGTCGGCCGGCGCCCCGTCTTCGGTGACGTCGCGTGCGAGCGGCACGATCCGTTCGACGCCCGCGTGCGCCGACAGGATGGGCGACGCCGGGCGGTCGACCGCGATCACGGTCGCGCCCTCGGCGGCGAAGAGCCGTGCCGTCGCCGCACCGATGCCGGAGGCGGCACCGGTGACGATGGCGACCTTGCCGCGCAGGCGGCCGTGCACGCCGGTCGCGCTCACGGCGCAGCCAGTGGCGGCGCGGCGCCGTCCGCCGCGGGCGGCGACTCCATCAGTTCCCACCCGTCGCCGTCGCGCCTCAACCAGCCCCCCGTGGGCGTGGCGAAGTGCGTGCCGAGCACCAGCGCCGGCTTCGCCCCGTAGCGCTCGAGGAACGCCCGCCGCGTCGCGCGCGCCATCTCCGGCTGCCAGTCGAAGCGCGACCCCAGATCGGGCTCGCAGCACTGGACCGGGTGGTGCATCAGGTCGCCGGTGATCACCGCCACCTCGCCGCCCGAGACGATGCGCACCGACACATGGCCGGGCGTGTGCCCCGGCGTGGACTCCAGGCTCACCTCGTCGGTCACCGCATGGTCGACCTCGACGAGCTGCGCGAGGCCGGCCTCGAAGATCGGCGTCACCGAGTCGGCCAGCACCTGGCCCTGGTCGATGGTGCCGTCGTTCTCGGCATGTGCCGTCCAGTGCGCCCACTCCGTGCGGCCGAACAGGTAGCGCGCATTCGGGAAGGTCGGCACCCAGCGGCCGTCGACGAGCCAGGTGTTCCAGCCGACGTGGTCGACGTGCAGGTGCGTGCACAGCACGGTGTCGATGCTCGCCGGATCGAAGCCGGCGGCGGCCAGGTCCTGCAGGAAGCCGCCCTGGCGCTGGTGCCAGCGCTCGATCAGGCGCGGCTTGTCGTTGCCGATGCAGGTGTCGACCGCGATCCGCCGTCCGCGCGACTCGACGACGAAGCAGTGGATCGAGCCGATCAGCCGGCCGCGTTCGTCGACGTGCCGCGGCCGCAGCCAGCCGTAGCGCCCGAGCCGCTCGGGCGTGAGCGCGTCGCCGAACAGGAAGCTCGCCGGACTGGAGTTCTGCATCTCCACGACCTGCGTGATCCGCACGTCGCCCACGGTCCATCGCTTCATCACACGCCTCCGCTCGGCCCGCAGGCTACACCGTCCAGCCGTCCCGCTCGCGCCTCGCCTCGAAGGCGGCGATCTCGGCCTCGTGGCCGAGCGTCATGGTGATCTCGTCGACGCCCTGCAGCAGGCAGTCCTTGCGGAACGGGTCGATGTCGAAGCCGTCGACGCCGCCGTCCGGGCCGCGCACCGTCTGGCTCGGCAGGTCGACGTCGATCGTCGCCCCGGGGGCGGCCCGCAGCGCAGCCCGCAGCGCCTCGACCCGCTCGGCGGGCAGACGGATGGGCAGCACGCCGTTCTGGAAGCAGTTGTTGAAGAAGATGTCGCCGAAGCTCGGCGCGATGAACACCTGGAAGCCCCGGTCGACCATCACCGTCACCGCGTTCTCGCGCGAGGAGCCGCAGCCGAAGTTGCGGTCGGCGACGAGGATGCGCGCCCCGGCGAAGGCCGACTGGTTGAGCGGGAAGTCGGCGCGCGGGCGGCCCTGCGCGTCGAGCGCCAGGTCGTGGAACATGCCCTCGACCTGCTCGGCGCGGGTGCGGCCGAGATAGCGCGCGGGGATGATCTGGTCGGTGTCGACGTTGGCCAGGTCCAGCGGCACGGCGACCGCGGCGAGACGGGTGAACGGCGGGGTGAACGGCGCCATCTCAGGCTCCCTGCGCGACGAGGCGGCGCACGTCGGTGAAGCGGCCGCTGACCGCCGCGGCGGCGGCCATCGCCGGGCTCAGCAGGTGGGTGCGCACGCCGCGCCCCTGCCGGCCCATGAAGTTGCGGTTCGAGGTCGAGGCGATCCGCTGCCCCGGCAGGCCGGTGTCGCCGTTCATGCCGACGCACATCGAGCAGCCCGGCTCGCGCCACTCGAGGCCGGCCTCCCGGAACACCGCATGCAGGCCCTCGGCCTCGGCCTGACGCTTGACGAGGCCCGAGCCCGGCACCACCCACGAGGGCACCACCGCCTTGCGGCCGCGCACCACCGCGGCCGCGACGCGCAGGTCCTCGATGCGGCTGTTCGTGCACGAGCCGATGAACACCCGGTCGACCGCGACCTCGGCCATCGGCGTGCCGGGGACGAGGCCCATGTACTCGAGCGACAGGCGCGTCGCCTCGCGCTTGGCCGCGTCGGGCGCGTCCGACGGATCGGGCACGCGGTCGGTGATCGCGACCGCATCCTCGGGGCTGGTGCCCCAGGTGAGCATCGGCGCGATCCGGGTCGCATCCAGCGACACCTCGCGGTCGAACACCGCGTCGGCGTCGCTCGGCAGCATGCGCCACCGTTGCAGCGCGCGGTCCCAGTCGGCCCCGGCGGGCGCGAGCGGGCGGCCGTGCAGGTAGGCATAGGTGGTGTCGTCCGGCGCGACCATGCCGGCGCGCGCGCCCGCCTCGATCGACATGTTGCACACCGTCAGCCGCCCTTCGATCGACAGCCCGCGGATCGTGCTGCCGGCGTATTCGATGACATGGCCGACGCCGCCCGCGGCGCCGATCCGCGCGATGATCGCGAGCACCACGTCCTTGGCGCCGACGCCCTCGCCGAGCGCGCCATCCACGGTGATCCGCATCGCGCGCGGCTTGCGCTGCCACAGGCACTGCGTGGCCATCACGTGGGTGACCTCGGACGAGCCGATGCCGAAGGCGAGCGCGCCGAGCGCGCCGTGCGTGGCGGTGTGCGAATCGCCGCAGACGAGCGTGATGCCCGGCTGGGTCAGCCCCTGCTCCGGGCTCACGACGTGCGCGATGCCCTGGCGCTCGTCGTCGATGAAGAAGAAGCGCGCGATGCCCGCCTCGCGGGTGTTCTCGCGCATGCCCTGCACGTGGGCGCGGTGCTGCGGGTCGGGGATGGCCTCGAGCGTGCGGGCCGCGGTCGAGGTGTAGTGGTCGGGCGTGGCGAGCGCGAGCTCGGGGCGGCGCACCTTCAGCCCGCGCTCGCGCAGCAGCGCGAAGCCCGGGCCCGAGCCGTCGTGCATCAGGTGGCGGTCGATGTACAGCAGGTGGTAGCCGTCGCCGCGGTCGACGACGACGTGGGACTGCCAGATCCGGTCGAAGAGGGTGCGGGCTGCGGCCATCGAGTCGATCCGGCGGCTCACTTGGCGACGACGGCGGCCGAGGCGGCCGGCGCGGTCGCGGTCGCGGCCGTGGGCGCGGCGACCGCGGCGGCGGGCGGATCGCGGAACGCGGTGCGGCGGGCATCCCACTCGGCCGCGCCGAAGCGCGCGAAGGTGAGGGCCGGCGAGGTCTCGGTGCGCGGCTTCGGATAGCGGCCCTGCGCCTTGACGCCCTCGAGGGCCTCGTCGCAGGCGTCGATCACCGCCCCGAGCAGCAGCCCCGGCAGGATCGCGATCGCGTAGCCCAGGCGCTCGGCCTCGGCCAAGGGCAGGTCGGGCGTGCGGCCGCCATAGACGATGTTCAGCAGGCACGGGCCCTTGACGCGCGAGGGTACCGCGGCCACCTCCTCGAGCGTCTGCGGCGCCTCGACGAAGACCACGTCGGCGCCGGCGGCGAGCGCCAGGTTGGCGCGCGCGATCGCCTCCTCGAAGCCGAGCACCGCGCGCGAGTCGGTGCGCGCGATGATCGTAAAGTCCTTCGTGCGGCGCGCGGCGGCGGCGGCGCGGATCTTCGCGACGTAGTCCTCGCGGCTGATGACCTCCTTGTTGTCGAGGTGGCCGCAGCGCTTCGGGAACACCTGGTCCTCGATGTGGATGGCGGCCACGCCGGCACGCTCGAACTCCTGCACGGTGCGGAACACGTTGAGCTCGTTGCCGTAGCCGGTGTCGGCGTCGCTGATCAGCGGGATCGAGATCGAGTTCACGATGCGCGTCGCATTGGCGACCATCTCGGTCATCGTGATCAGGCCGTAGTCGGGATAGCCGAGCGTCATCGACGTGCCGGCGCCGGTCATGTAGGCGGCGCAGAAGCCGGCGCGCTCGATCGCGCGAGCAGTGATGCCGTCGACGGCACCGGGCGCGACGACGAGCTTGCCGCTGCGCAGCTGTGAACGGAGGGAGGCGGCGTTGGACATGGGGGTGACCTCTGTGTCGGGGGGTGTCAGTGCGAGCCGGGCGTCACGCGCATGCCGAGCGTCTCGGCCTGTCGCGCGACGAACGCGCGGCGCGTGTCGTCGTGATGCTGGCCGGGCGTGCCGCCGCGCACCACGCCGGGTCCGGTCGCGCCCCAGAAGGGCGACAGCGACTCCGGGAGCGTGATGCCATTGGGCGTGGACAGCCACAGCCGGTAGAGCGTGCGCTTGCGCGAGGCGTCCTCGTGGTCCTCGAACGCGGTGCGCGAATGCAGCGTCGTGAAGTCCGACAGGATCTGCACGTCGCCCGGTTCCAGCCGCATGCGGACCATGATCTCCGGGCGGCGAAGGATCTCGTCGAGCACGGCCATCGCCTCGGTCTGCGCCGCGCTGCAGGCCGGCGCGTCGTCGAACCGGAACCCGTTGGTGATCCGGTTCCGGTTCCAGGTGCAGCAGACCTCGTCGCGGGTGCGCGCGAAGATCGGCATGAGGAACCAGGGCGCCACGCCCTCGGGCTGCTCGCCCTGGCGGCTGTGCGGCACCGGCTGCTCGAGCACGCGGGCCAGATCCGGGCGCTCGTCGACCAGCACGCGCCATGCGGCCACGCCGCTGCTGCACAGGCTGTCGCCGCCCACCGGCGCCTGGTTGTAGCAGGACAGCAGCACGACGTCGCCGCCGTCGACGTGGAAGTCGAGCTCGGACTTCGACGAGTAGCCGCGACCGGTCGGGCTGCGGTAGACGGCGCCGACGTCCTTGACCGGATTGATGTAGTTCGACATCCGGTCCTGCGGCCGGGCCACGCCCAGGTGCAGCCCGATCGCCCAGGTGAGGCACTCGAAGTCCTCGGGCGCGAGGCCCTCGCGCGGCAGCCCCTTGACCAGCGCGACGCCGCGGCCGTGCTGCGCGTCGTCGACCGCGTCGCGCAGCCGGCCGACCACGCGCTCGCCGAACGGGAAGTCCTCGCGCCGGTACTCGAGAAACGGCTTGCCGGGCACGCGGCCGGCCCTCAGGCCGGCGAGCAGGTCGGCTCGGTCGGCGTCGTCGAGCCGGCGGATCCAGCCGGTGTCGCGCTCGAGGTCGGCGACGGTCCAGGCCGCGGCGTCCCGGCCGTCGCGGCAGGTCGTGGCGGCGGGCGTGGACGCTGATCCGGAAGCAGCGAGACTCATCGGACCTCCTCGGCTCACTGGATCGGGAAGCGGCGCACCAGCTCGCCGAAACGCTCGCCGTCCTCGCGCACGCGCGCGGCGAACTCGGCGGGGGTGTTGCCCACCGGCGAGGCGCCGAGCAGCGCGATCGACTTCAGGTAGGTCTCTTCCTTCACCGCATCGCGGACCGCGGCGGCCACGCCGTCGATCACCGCCTGCGGCGTGCCGAGCGGCGCGAAGAGGCCGTACCAGGTCTCGGCCTCGAGCTGCGGATAGCCGGACTCGGCGGCCGTGGGCACGTCGGGCAGCACCGGCGAGCGCTTGCGGCCGGCACTCATGACGATCCTGAGCTTGCCCGACTGCTGGTAGGGGATGACCGCGGTGTAGCCCATCAGCGCCATGTTCACGCTGTTGCCCACCAGGTCGGTGATCAGCTGGCCGCCGCCCTTGTAGTTGACGACGACCATCGAGGGCAGGTCGACCGCGAGCATCTGGCCCTGCAGCCGCGCGATGTTCTCGGTGGTGCCGTACGAGCAGGGCTGGGCGGCGGTGCGGCAGTGCCTGACCACCTCCGGCAGCGTGTTGCCCGGGATCGCGCTGTTGACCACCACCACGCCCGCGAGCGTGGCGAACATCGAGATGGGGATCAGCTGCGCCGAGGGGTCGGCGCCCTTGAAGCCCGGCAGGTGCCGGTTGAGCGTGAGCGAAGGCAGCTGCACGAGCAGCGTGTAGCCGTCGGGCTTCGCGTCGATGACGCGGCGCGAGCCGATCAGGCCGTCCGCGCCCGGCGTGTTCTCGACGACCACGTTCTGGCCCCAGATGCGCGCCAGCTCCTTGCTCACATGGCGGGCCAATGCATCGGTCCCGCCGCCCGGGCTGTAAGGCACGACGACCGTCACCGGGCGCTCGGGCCTCCAGCCGCCCTGGGCGGCGGCGCCGGGGGCGGTGGCGAGCGCGGTCGCGGCGAGTACGGCGCACGCGCTCGCGGTGCGCAGCAAGGTTCGGATCAGGCTCATCGTTCGGTCTCCCCCGGATCGCGGGCGTGTGCGCCCGACGTCTCGGCCTCGCGTGCTGGACGCAGCGGCCTGTGTGCTTGTTATACTCACAGTATCACTTGGCGCCTGTCAACCGCGCGCCCGCTGTCCCGGAGCGTCGCCGGGTGGCGCGGACGCGCGGCGGAACGGCCCGCCCAGACGACGGTCCCGATGCCCTCTCGCTCGCCTCCGAAGGCCTCCACGGCGGCCCCGCCCCCTGTGCGGGCGAGCGGCATCGCGCTGCACCGCCAGCTCTACCTCGTGCTGCGCGACCGCATCGTGCGCGGTGTCTGGAGTGCGGGCGCCGCGCTGCCCACCGAGGAGGTGCTCTGCGAGCAGTTCGGCGTCTCGCGGATCACCGTGCGCCGCGCGCTCTCCGACCTGCAGGCGCAGCGCCTGGTCGAGCGCCGGCACGGGCTCGGCACCTTCGTGTCGGCCGACGTGCAAGCGGCGGTGCCGCGGGCCACGCTGTCCTTCGTCGACACGCTGCGCAAGCACGCCGACGAGACCCAGGTGCGGGTCATCAGCGTCGAGCGCTCGCCGGCGCCGCCAGACATCGCCGCCGCGCTCGAGCTCGCCGACGGCGAGGCCGCGGTGCACGCGGTGCGCCTGCGCTGCATCGAGGACACCGTCGTGATGCTGACCGACGCGTGGGTGCCGGAGCGGCTCGGCAAGCGCATCACGGCCGCTTCGCTCGCCCAGCGCCCGCTCTACGAGCTGCTGATGTCGCAGGGCGTGGAATTCGGCCGCGTGGTGCAGGAGATCGGCGCGCAGGCGGCCGATCCGCGCCAGGCCGGGCTGCTGGGCACCGAGGTCGGCGCCCCGCTGCTGCGCCTGGTGCGGATGATCCACGATCCGCGGGGCCGCCCGGTCCAGCACCTGACCGCGCTGATGCCGCCCGAGCACGGCAGCGTGCTGATGGAGATCACCGGCGCGCAGATCAACACGCTGTCGGCGGGGTTCATCGTCCACACGCGGTAGCCGTCGACACCGGGTGCAGCAGCCGCGCCCCGCCCGCTACCAGCCCCGGAACCGCGCCCACCATTCGCTGCCCTCGCCCTGCGCCCCGAGCGCGTGATAGCCATCGAACTGCGCCGCGGTCGCGCAGGCATGGTTGGGCAGGATCCGCAGCAGCGTGCCGACCGGCAGCTCGGGCATCGGCCCCGGGGCGCCGTCGCGCCGTCCCACGATGCCGTGCTCCTGGTTGGCCGAGCGCAGCAGCAGCCCGGGCAGCTCGCGGCCCTCGGCGTCGCAGACCAGCCCGTAGCCCTGATCGAGCGGCTGGCTCGCCGTCCCGCGGTCGCGCGACATCGCCATCCAGCCGGCGTCGACGATCGCCCAGCCCTTGTCGCGCTGGTGGCCGATCACCGTCGTCAGCACCGACAGCGCGAGATCGTCGGTGCGGCACACGCCGATGCCCGCCATCACCAGGTCGAAGAACACGAACACGCCGGCGCGCACCTCGGTGACGCCCGAGAGGTCCTCGGCGAACAGCGCGGTCGGGGTCGAGCCGACGCTGACCGTGTGCGCCGGGTGGCCGGCCGCGCGCAGGCGCGTCGCGGCGCGCACGGCGGCGGCGCGCTCCTGCTCGGCCATCGCGCGCAGCGCGTCGTCGCTGCGGCACGAGTAGGACTCGCCGGCATGCGTCATCACGCCGTCGACGACCACCTGCGGCGAGCGCAGCGCATCGGCGACCTCGAGCAGGGCGTCCGAGTCGGGCGCGAGGCCCGAGCGGTGCCCGTCGCAGTCGATCTCCAGCAGCACCCGCAGCGTCACGCCCGCCGCGTCGGCGGCCGCGGCGACGGCGCGCGCGACCTCGGCATCGTCGAGCACGAGCGCGAGGTCCGTGCCCTGGCGACGCATCGCGATGACCTGCGGCAGCTTCGAGGGCACGATGCCGACCGCGTAGAGGATGTCGGTGTAGCCGAGGGCGGCGAATTCGGCCGCCTCCCTGAGCGTCGACACGGTGATCGGGCCGGGGGCGCCGCCGAGGATGCGGCGCGCGACGCGGTCGGACTTGCAGGTCTTGACGTGCGGGCGCAGCGGCACGCCGAGGCGCGCGAGCCGCGCGCGCATGCGTGCGACGTTGCGGTCCATCCGCGGCACGTCGAGCAGCAGCGAGGGCGTGGGGAGCGCCGCCAGCGTGGCGGGCGCGGGAAACGTCGGGTCGGTCGGTCGCATGGTGGTCGCGATGCTCGGTCCGCCCTCCTCGTCCGTCAAGCCGGCGCGACCGTCGACGCGGTTCGCGGAACGCGCGCTCGGGCCGCGTCCCGCGACGCCGTAAGCTGACCGCCCCGCGAGTGTCGCCACATCGAGGTGTCCCGATGAAGCCGAGCCGATCCGAGTTCCTGCCCATCCGGGGCATCGAGTCCCACTGCCGCGTCTGGGGCCCGCGCGGCGCACCGCGGCTGTTCCTGCTGCACGGCTCGCAGGACGTGTCGGCATCGTGGCAGTTCACCGTCGATGCGTTCGCGCGCGAGTGGGAGGTGATCGCCCCCGACTGGCGCGGCAACGGCCTGTCGGGCTGGAGCGGCGCCGATGCCTACTGGTTCCCGGACTACGTCGGCGACCTCGACGCGCTGCTCGAGCACTGGTCGCCGCAGCACCCGGCGATCGTCGTGGGCCACAGCATGGGGGCACAGATCGGCGCGCTGTACTCGGGGCTGCGCCCCGAGCGGGTCGCGGCCTTCGTGAACGTCGACGGCTGGGGCCCGCCCGGCGGGCGTCAGGACCCGGCGCCTCGCCGCCTCGCGAAGTGGCTCGCGCAGCTGCGGGACGACACCGCGCAGCGGCCCTACGAGCACTTCGAGGAGTTCGCGCTGCGCATGCGCTCGGAGAACCCGCGCCTGACCGAGGCGCGCGCGGCCTTCCTCGTACGGCACTGGGGCCGCGAGGAGGCCGACGGCACGGTCGTGCGGCGCGCGGACCCGGCACTCAAGCGGATCAACCCGCTGCCGCTGCCGCAGTCCGACGTGTTCGACTGCTGGCGCGCGACGCAGGCCCGCGTGCTCTGGATCGACGGCGCGCAGTCGGGCCTGTGGGCCCGGATGGCGGGCGATCCGATGGACTTCGAGGCGCGCATGGGGGCGTACTCGGACCTGCAGATCGAGCATGTCGACGAGGCCGGCCACAACGTGCATCACGACCAGCCGGAGCGACTGGCGGCACTGATCGAGGCGTTCGCGGCGGCAGGCTGAACGCAGGCGAGGCGCGGCAGGACCGCGGGCGGGCAGGCGGACGCGGCAGGGATCCGGGCGGACGCGCGCTGTGCGGTGGCCGCAAGGCCCCCCCGCCACGCGTCACGCCGGCGGCAGCGCGAGCAGGTCGAGGTGCCCGACCTCGAGCGCGAGTCGACCGTTGCGCGCCTGGGCCGCGCGGGCCGCGGCCCAGGCCTCGAAGACCGCGCGCTGCGCCGGTTCGGCCTCGCAGGCCGCCTGCGCCGCCTCGGCGGCGAGTCGCTCGAGCAGCGGCCGGCGCGATGCGTCGATGCACCAGTCGCTGCGCGCGGTGGACACCTCGAAGCCGAGCGCCGACAGGCACGCCGTCAGGTGGGCGACCGCGCCGATGCCGAGCGACGCGCCGAATCCCTTGTCACCGCCCTGATGCAGGCGGAACGCACGATCGACCGACGCGTCGCCGGGCAGCGGCGGATGCCAGTCGCGCCGGCCGTCGACGCTGAGGGTCGCGAGCAGGGGCCGCCGCGCCGCCGCCAGCCAGGCGGCGAAGCGCTCCAGCCAGCGCGCGGAGACCAGGTCGAGGAAGGCGGTGGTGACGACCGCGTCGAACGCACCGGCGTCAAGCGTCTCGAGCGAGGCCGCGAGGTCGAGCGCGCGCCCCCGCACCTGCCACGTCGCCGTGCCGCTGCGGACCGTCACGCCATCGTCCTCGGGCAGGCAGGCCCAGCGCCGCTCACCCGCCCAGCGCGCGATCGCCACCGGCTGCGCGGCGAGCAGCGCGGGGTCGAGGTCGACCAGGGTCCAGTGCTGCTCGCCGCCCAGCCGCGGCGCGAGCGCGCGCAGGTTGGCGCCGGCGCCGGCCGCGAGGTCGACGATGCGCAGCCGGTCCGCGGGCCGGGCGCGGCGCGCCTGCAGCACCGCCGTGAAGCGCTCGGCGAGCGCCTCGTCACGCGCCGCCGCGTCCAGCGGCTCGCGCAGCCGCAGCCAGTCGGCGTCGAAGCCGCTCATGCCGCGAGCCGGTCCACGGCGCCGGCCCAGCGATCCACCGCCATCGGCCAGTCGGGCAGCGCGGCCCCGGCGCGGCGCGCGCCCGCCGCGAGCGTCGCGCGCAGCGCGGCGTCGCCGATCAGGCTGCGCAGCGCGCCGCGCAGCGCGCCGACGTCGCCCGGCGGCACCTGCAGCGACGCGTCCGCGGGCACGGTCTCGGGCAGCGCGCCGGCGCGGGTCGCGACGATCGGCAGGCCGCGGACCAGCGCCTCGGCGAAGGCCATGCCGTAGCCCTCGTGCAGCGACGCCAGCACGAAGGCATCGGCCCGGCGCCATGCGGCGTCGAGGCCGGCCGCCGGCAGCTCGCCGAGCAGGGCGATGCGCCCGCCGAGCCGGTGCGTCTCGATCGCGCGGCGCACCGCTGCGGCGCAATGCGGATCGCGCTCGAGGCTGCCCACGCAATCGAGCCGCCACTCGAGGTCGTGCAGGTCCGCGAGCGCCTCGACCAGCGCGAGATGCCCCTTGCGCGGCGTGACGGTGCCGACCGCGAGCAGGTGGACTGCGCGGCCGCGCTCGTCGACGATCGCCGGCTGCGCGGCCGCAGCCTGCCCTTGTGCCGCAGCCGGGCGCTCGGTGCCGGGCGGCGCGACGGCGACCCGATCGGGGGCGATGCCGGCCGCGATCACCTCGCGGGCCGTGTGCGCGCTCGGGCAGACGATGCCGCGCAGCATCGGCCAGAGCCGGGCCTCGAGCGCCGCGTGGCGCGCCAGGCTCGCCGGCGCCGCACCGGCCTCGGACGACAGCGGGTGATGCACGAAGCCGATCAGCCGCAGCCTGTGCGCATGCGCCGCGAGGCAGGTCTCGAAACCCGGCAGCGCGAGGCCGTCGATCACCACGAGCGCGTCGTCGGGGAGCGCGGCGAGCGCGGTTCGCGCCGCCTCGCGCGCCATGTCGTCCGCATCGGGAAACGCGCCGTCGAGCTCGAGCACCGACACCGCGCGCCCGCGGGCCCGCAGCCCCTCGACCAGATGCCGGTCGAACAGGTAGCCGCCGGTCAGCTGGTCCAGCCGTCCGGGGACGACGAACCCCAGCGGCCTCAAGCCAGCGCGCCCTCGAAGGCCGCCCAGGCGACCGGCGACTCGCGCAGCACCACCCGCATCGACGCGAGCGCGCCGGCGGTCCCGGGGCCGACCCCGCCCTGCGCGACGCGCGCGGCCATCCGCCGGAAGATCTCGCCGGCGAGGAACTCGGTGGTGGTGTTGATGCCGCGGAACTCGGGCAGCTCGTCGAGGTTCTGGTAGTTGAGCGCGCCGAGCACCTCGTGCAGCACCTGCAGCGCGAGGCCGATGTCGCAGACCAGCCCGTGGGCGTCGAGCGCGGCGCGGCGGAACTCGACCTCGACGGCGTAGGTGGCGCCGTGCAGCTTCTGCGCCGGCCCGAAGACCTCGCCTCGGAAGCCGTGGGCGATCATGAAGTGGTCCGATACGGCGAGCGAGTACACGAGTCTTCTCCGGCAGCAGGGGCGAGGGGGGCGAGGGGCGAGGGGCGAGGGGCGAGGGGCGCGAGCGGGTCCCGGTCGGGTCCGTTCGGGTTCAGGGATAGGCGACGAGCTCGCAGAGCGCGCCGTCGGGCGCGTCGGCGAGGCGGGCGAGCGTGGCGGGCAGCGCGTCGAACGGGCTCTCGCCGCTCAGCAGCGCATCGAAGGTCGGGTCGGCGAGCAGCTCGAGCGCGAGCGTCATCCGGCGACGGTGGCTCCAGCGCGCGCGTTGTGCGGTCGCGACCGCGCCGACCTGCGAGGACCGCAGCTGCAGCCGCTTCGAATGGAAGGCCTCGCCCAGCGGCACCGACACCGCGCGGTCGCCGTACCAGCTGAGCTCGAGCACGGTGGCCTCGAAGCCGGCCAGGCCGAGGGCGGTGGCGAGGCCCGCCGGATGGCCGCTCGCATGCACGACGAGATCGGCGTCGAGCGAGGCCCGTGCCGGGGTCGCATACGTGCAGCCCAGGCGCGCGGCGAGCGGGGCGCGGCGCTCGTCCGGATCGACCAGCTCGACACGCGTGCCGGGGATCCGGGCGGCGAGCGCGGCGACCAGGCTGCCGACGACGCCCGCGCCGACCACCGCGATCCGGTCACCGGCGCGGGGGGCGGCGTCCCACAGGCCGTTGACCGCGGTCTCCATGTTCGCCGCGAGCACGCCGCGCGCATCGCTCACCGCATCCGGCAGCGGCACCACCGCGTCGGCGGGCACGACGTAGCGGTCCTGGTGCGGAAACAGGCAGAAGACGCGCCGTCCGACGAGCGCAGGGAGCCCGGCCTCGACGACGCCGACCGATGCGTAGCCGTACTTGACCGGGCCGGGCAGCTCGCCCTGCTGGAAGGGGCAGCGCATCGCCACGCGCTGGCTCGCCGGCACGCCGCCGCGAAAGACCAGCGACTCGGTGCCGCGGCTGATCCCGCTGCGGCGCGCGCGCACGCGGACCTGGTCGGGGCCGGGCTCGGCGAGCGGCTCGTCGCGCAGCTCGCCGCGCCCGGGCGCCACCGTCCAGAACGCACGGGCGTGCATCGGCTCGGTCATCGCTCAGTCATCGAAGATGCACTCGATCAGGGTGTCGTCACCGAAGTCGAAGCGGCGCGTGCGCGGCCGCAGGCTCTTGGCGAGGTCGCTGATCTCCGGCAGCACGAGCCCGGGTCGCCCGGAGCCGAGGATCACCGGCGCGACCGTGATCTGCAGGCGATCGAGCGCACTCGCCGCGAGGAACCGCGACACGGTGCTGCCGCCGCCCTCGACGAAGAGCCGGGTGAGCCCGCGCCGCGCGAGCACGCGCCGGATCTCGAGCGGATCGAGCTGGCCGGCGATGCGCACGATCGGCACCAGCTCGGCGAGGCCCGGGTCCGGCCCCTCGCCCGCGCGGTCCTCGGCGACCAGCAGCAGCGTCGGCGCGGCGCCGTCGCGGAACACGCGCTGGGTGGCGTCGAGCCGGCGCTCCGGATCGACGACGACCCGCACCGGGCTCGTGCCGGTGCAGCGGCGCACGGTGAGCTGCGGATCGTCGTGCAGCACGGTCTGCGAGCCGACCAGCACCGCGTCGCACAGCGCTCGCATCCGGTGCGTGTGCAGCAGGTCCTCGGCACCGCTCAGCCAGCGCGACATGCCGCCGGCGGTCGCGATGCGCCCGTCCAGGCTCTGGGCGAGGTGCGCGAACGCGCAGCTCGTGCGGCGCGGTGCGCACAGCGGACCGTAGAGCGTCGCGAGCGCCGTGCCCTCGGGCACCGGGCCGCGGCCGTGGCGCGCGGCCAGCACCGCCCGCCAGTCGGCGCAGTCGTCGGGCGGCGGTTCGCCGGTCGATGCGAGTCCGTGGGGCAGGCCGACGTCGGGGGCGTTCATGGCCGGACGCCCGCCTCGCCGGCCGACGAGAACGCGTCGAACACCAGGTCGGGGGCGCTCAGGTTGTGGCGCGAGGGCTCGACGCGGCCGAAGCGCGCGCTGCGCGCGCCGGCGCTCCCGAAGCCGATCACCGGCGCCTGCCCCGGGCCGCGCGCGCCGCCCTCCCAGCGCGCCAGCGCGACGTCCGCCTGCGCGGTCGCGACGAACATCGAGCGCAGCGCGGCGAAGGGCCGGTCCGGCGCGACCGGCGGATCGAGCGCGATCGACAGCGCGAGGCGCTCGGCGCTCGCCTCGTCGACCGACAGCACGCCGCGCGAGCCGTCGCGGAACACCAGCCTGAAGGTGAGCGTCGCCGGCTCGAACGTCAGGCTGCGGATCGCGACGAACGGGCGGCCGTCCTCCTCGACCGGACCGATCAGGAACGAGCTGCCGTAGGCGGTGTCGGGCAGCGAGCCGGGCGGCAGCGGCTTGGGCCGCCAGTAGCCGTCGGCCGGATAGACCACCAGCATCTCGACGTCGCGCGCCGGCAGCCGGCGGATCAGCTGCACCAGGTGCAGACCGCGCTCGACCCGCTCGCCGACGCGGAACTCGACCGACTCCGGCCGCCAGTTCGTCGCGAAGACATGGCCGACCAGCCGGATCGACGCATCCTCGTGGAGTACGGTGCTGCGGGGGGTGAAGGCGAAGCTCGGGTCGGACGACATGTCGCAGTCGGTGAAGTCGGGCGCGGTGCTGTCGGTGCGCACGTCGGCGATGTAGGGCGGATGCTCGGCGGTGATCCGGAACGAGGCGACCGGCGCGCCGACGAGCTTCACGTAGACGTTGTCCTCCTCGGCGCAGCGCGTCGGGCGGCTCGCGTCGACGAACTCGACCTCGAGCGGCGCGGCGAGACCGTCGGCGGCCGCGGCGAGCCAGCCCGACATGCCGAGCAGCATGACCGCGACGGCGCGGCGGGTCACTCGGAGCCCGCCGCGACCGCGAACGGCCTGAACAGCACCGCCGAGCCGGCCGCGGCCGGCGGCCGCACCTCCTCGGGGATTCGGCACAGGCCGATCCGGCCGAGCGCGCGGCCGACCGCCGGATGCGCGGTGAACATCGCGATCGGGATGGCGCCGACCAGCCCGAGGGCGAACGGCGTGCCGATGCCCAGCCACAGCGCGCCGGGCGCCACCCGGGCGAGCCACACCGAGAACGCGAGGCCGACCAGCGTGTGCGGCCACAGGCGGCGCAGCGCCACGCCGAACGGGATGCCGTCGGCATCGCGCAGCTGCGCGGCCCAGCCGACCTGCCGCCCGAAGGGCAGCCCGATCACGAACAGCGTGACCGACACCGCGCAGACCGGCACGATCAGCAGCGTGAACAGCGTCTCGAGCAGGGCACCGGCCACGATGCGCGGACCGCCGCCGAAGGCCGTGCGCAGCCGCGGCCGCGCCAGCACGTCGACCAGCGTGGCGAGCTTGGGCGCGAAGCTCATCAGCAGCGTGAGCGCCAGCACGATCGCGCCGATGTCCGGCCGGAACGGCCCCTGGCGGATCAGGCCGAGCAGCATGAAACCCAGCCAGGCGGGGGTGCCGACGTACATCGCGATGGCCAGCCACAGCTGGCAGCGGCTCACCGGCAGCAGCCCCTCCATCCGGCCCAGCTTCAGGTACTGCAGGTTGCCCTGGCACCAGCGCAGGTCGCGCCGGATGAACTCGAGCAGCGTCGGCGGGTTCTCCTCCCAGCTGCCATCCTCCTCCGGCAGGACGCGCACCTCGAAGCCGGCGCGGCGCATCAGCACCGCCTCGAGCTGGTCGTGGCTCAGCACGTCGCCACCCAGCGGCGGGCCGCCGGGCAGCACCGGCAGGTGGCAATGCTCGATGAACGGGGCGAGCCGGATGATCGCGTTGTGGCCCCAGTACGGGCCGCAGTCGCCCTGCCAGCTGGCGGCACCCAGCGTGTAGGAGCGCATGCCGAGCCGCATGCCGAACTGGAAGATCCGCGCGAAGGCGCTGGCGCTGGGCAGCCCGGTGGCCAGCGTCTGCAGGATGCCGATCTCCGGACGGACCTGCATGACGCGGACCAGGCGCAGCATCGCGGCCGGCGTCATCACGCTGTCGGCGTCGAGCACGATCAGCGTCTCGTGCGCCGTGCCCCAGCGCTCGCAGAAGTCGCGCAGGTTGCCGGCCTTGAATCCGGTGCCGCGCTCGCGTCGCCGGTAGGTGATCCCGATCCGCTTGCCGAAGCGCACCTCGAGGCGCGCGACGAGCGCAGCCTCGTCGGCGGCGATCGCCGGGTCGTCGGTGTCGCTCAGCACGTACAGCCGGAACCAGCGCGCCTCGCCGGTCGCCACCAGGCCCTCGAGCATCCAGTGCAGGTTGCGCGAGACCCGGGTGGTGTCCTCGTTGCGGATGCAGATCGCCACCGCCGTGGACGTCGCGATCGGTTCGTCGCCCGTGATCGCGCGAAGGTGTGGCGCGACCAGCCCCTCGGGGTCGCGCGCTGCGCTCATCAGCGCCAGACCGATGACGGCGTTCCAGAAGCCGATCGTGGTCCACGGCAAGGTGAGCGCGAAGAGCGCCAGCATCGCGAGGCCGAGCGGGTCGGGGCCGGACGGGAAGGTCGCGGCGGCCATCAGCGCGAGCAGCGCCGCCGACGTGGCGAGCACGAGCACGGCGAAGCCGATGCGCCGCGTGCGCAGGGCGGGGAGGCGCGACCGGGAGGGGGCCGCGTCGGGAGGAGTCGCTTCGGGTATCACGTGGGTCTGCCGTACTGCGTCCGGTCGGCGGGTCGGCCGGCCGGGACGCCGAAGGATCTCATGCCTTCGGCGCGAAACGTCGCCGGGCCGATCAGAGCATGCGTCTGATCAGCCCGTCCCGCCTGACGAACTGGTGATACAGCGCACCGACGATGTGCCCCAGGATCAGTGCCCCGATCGCGATCGCGCCGCTCCAGTGCAGGAACGAGAAGACCTTCGCGAGCGCCTCGTCCTTGCCTACCGGCGACGGCAGCGGCAGCACGCCGAACACCGACAGCGGGAAGCCCCAGGCGTTGGTGGCCAGGAAGCCGCCGATCGGCATCAGCAGCAGCAGTGCGTACAGGGCGATGTGCACCGCGTGCGCGGCGAGCCGCACGAAGGCCGGGGTGTCGGCCGGCAGCGGCGGCGGCGGATTGCGCCACCGGTAGACCAGGCGCAGCAGCACCAGCACGAACACGATCACGCCGACGCTCTCGTGGACGTTGTAGAGGCGCAGCTTGAAGGCCTCGTCGGCCGGCTCGAAGTACTTGATCCAGACCCCGGCCGGAATCACGATGCCGAGCACGAGCAGCGAGGTCAGCCAGTGCAGCCCGCGCGCGGGGGCGGCGTATCGGAGGACTCGGTTCATGGGGGCTCCACGTGCAGGCCGGGCGCCATGGCCCTCGCCGGAGCCAGACGATACCGCCGGCCGGGCGCCCGCGGGGGGATTCGATCCGGGCGGATAGGGGCATCGCGCCCCGTCCGCCGTGGACATCGATTCGGGTGATGACGGGGCCGGGCGGTTCCCGATACCCTGACTGTGCCCTGAAACCGCCCTGCAGCCACCTCCGACAGGGGCGGCCGAAGGCGGCCGTCCGCCGAACCGACCCGACGAAGGCCCGCCATGTTCCCATTCCCACGCGTCAAGTCCATCCTGCTGTCGCCGCGCACCGAGTGGCCGGTCATCGACGCCGAGACCTCGACGGTCCGCTCGATCTACCGCGACTACGTCGTCTGGCTCGCCGCGATCCCAGCCCTCGCGGGCTTCATCGGGCTCTCGCTGATCGGTGTCGGCGGCTTCGGCGTCACCGTCCGCGTGCCGGTGCTGCAGGGACTGTGGAACGCGGCGATCGGGATGGCGCTGACGCTGGCGACCGTCTGGGTCATGGCCTGGATCATCGATGCGCTGGCGCCGAAGTTCGGCGGCCGCAAGGGCTTCGTCAGCGCCTTCAAGCTCGTCGCCTACGCGAGCACGGCCGCCATGGTGTCCGGGCTGTCCTACCTGCTGACCGCGCTGCCCGTCCTGATGCTGCTCGGCGCGCTCTACAGCCTCTACCTCTTCTACATCGGCCTGCCGGTCCTGATGAAGTGTCCGCCAGGCCGCGCCCTGCCCTACACCGCGGTGATCATGGTCTGCGGCTTCGTGGCCAACCTGGTCGGCGCCTTCCTCATCGCAACGCTCGCGCCCTCCTTCGGGCCCACCGCGGGCGGCGACCTGCGGATCGAGACGCCGAAGGGCAGCGTGGCCGTCGACACCGCCCGCCTCGAGGCGATGGCGAAGAAGATGGAGGAGAGCGCCCGCAAGGTCGAGGAGGCCTCGAAATCGGGGGACGCAGCGGCCACCGGCCGCGCCGCCAACGAGGCGATGGCGATGGTGGCCGGGGCGCTCGGCGGCGCCACCGGCGGGCGGGCGCCGGTGACGCCGGGCGACCTCAAGGCCTTGCTGCCGGCCACGCTCGCCGGCCTGGACCGGGGGGAGTCGGAGTCGAGCGGCGGCACGGCGGTCGGGGTGTCGCTCAGCTCGGCCAAGGCCCGGTACGGGGACGGCGATCGGCGCATCGAGCTCGAGATCACCGACCCTGGCACGCTCGCCGGCGTCGCGGCCATGGTCGGGCAGCTCGCCACCGGCGAGCGCGAGAGCGCGGGGCGCATCGAGAAGCGCTATCGGCAGGGGCGGCACATGGTGCAGGAAGTGACCGACCGCCGCAGCGGCCACACCGAGTACACGCTGACGCTCGACAGCGGACTGGTCGTCGAAGCCCAGGGGCGCGGTGTCGACATGGCGGCCCTCAAGAGCGCGGTCGAGGGCCTGGACCTGGCGCGCCTGGAGTCGCTGGCGAAAGCCCGGTAGTCGAGCGGGGCGCCCCCGCCGCAGGACGGCGGGCGCCCGGCGCGCTCAGGCCGCCGGGGCGTTCCCACGACAGCCTCCTCGACTGACGCGACAATGCCGCTCGGAGACACGGAGACGACCTCGACCATGCCCCCCCTCGACACCACCCACGACCCCGCCCGGCGCAGCTGGGTCGACTCGGCGAACGACCCCGAGACCGACTTCCCGATCCAGAACCTGCCCTTCGGGCGCTTCCGGCGCGCGGGTTCGGACGAGCCGTGGCGGATCGGCGTGGCGATCGGCGATCGCGTGCTCGACCTCGCCGCGGCACGCACCGCAGGCGGCTGGGACGCCGAGGTCGCCGCGCTCCTCGGCCCGCTGGCCGCGGGCGACCTGAACGGCTTCATGGCCCTCGGCGCGCCGGCCCGGCGCCGGCTCCGGGCAGCGCTCTCCGAGGCGCTCGAGGTCTCGAGCGCCCGGCGCGAGGCGCTCGCGGGCGCCCTCGTCGCGCAGTCCGACATCGTGCTGACGGTGCCCTGCGCGATCGGCGACTACACCGACTTCTACACCGGCATCCACCATGCGACCGCGGTCGGCAAGCTGTTCCGGCCCGACAATCCGCTGCTGCCCAACTACCGCTGGGTGCCGATCGGCTACCACGGACGCGCCTCGTCGATCGTGGCCAGCGGCCATCCGGTGCGCCGCCCGAACGGCCAGACCAAGGCCCCCGACGCCGAGACGCCCGCCTTCGGCCCGAGCCGACGCCTCGACTACGAGCTGGAGCTCGGCTTCCTGATCGGCACCGGCAACACGCTCGGCGAACCGATCCCGATGGCCGAGGCCGAGGACCACCTGTTCGGCGTGACCCTCTTCAACGACTGGTCGGCGCGCGACATCCAGCCCTGGGAATACCAGCCGCTCGGGCCCTTCCTCGCGAAGAACTTCGCCAGCACGATCTCGCCCTGGGTGGTGACGATGGAGGCGCTCGCGCCCTTCCGTGCACCCTTCGTGCGGCCGGAGGGCGACCCCGCGCCGCTGCCCTACCTCGATTCGCCGGCGAACCGCGCCGCGGGTGCGCTGGACATCCGGCTCGAGGCCTGGCTGCAGACCGCGGCGATGCGCGCGGCGGGCTCGTCCGGCGTGCGCCTGTCCTCGGGCAACGCACGCGACGCGGCCTACTGGACCGCGGCGCAGCTCGTCGCGCACCACGCCTCGGGCGGCTGCAACCTGCAGCCCGGCGACCTGCTAGGCTCGGGCACGCTGTCGGGCCGCGAGCCCTCGCAGGCCGGCTCGCTGCTCGAGCTCTCCGACGGCGGCAAGCGGCCGATCACGCTGCCCGACGGCGAGACGCGCACCTTCCTCGCCGACGGCGACACGCTGACCCTGCGCGCGCACTGCGAGCGCGCCGGCGCGCGCCGCATCGGCTTCGGCCGTTGCGCCGGCACGATCGTCCCGGCGCCGCCGCTGCCCTGACCTCCCCCGACCCGCCCTGCCCTGCCCTGCCCCGCCCTGCCCCGACACCGTACGGAGTCCCTCATGCAGATCCAGCGCATCCACCATGTCGCCTACCGCTGCCGCGATGCGAAGGAGACGGTGACGTTCTACCGGGAGCACCTCGGCATGGACTTCGTGCTCGCGATCGCCGAGGACCAGGTGCCCTCGACCAAGGCGCCGGACCCGTACATGCACCTGTTCCTGGACGCGGGCAGCGGCAACGTGCTCGCCTTCTTCGAGCTGCCGACAGCCCTGCCCATGGGCCGCGACGCGAATACGCCCGACTGGGTGCAGCACATCGCCTTCAAGGTCGGCAGCGTCGACGACCTGATCGCCGCCAAGGCGCGGCTCGAGGCGGCCGGCATCGAGGTGATCGGGCCGACCGACCATGCGATCTTCAAGTCGATCTATTTCTTCGACCCGAACGGCCACCGGCTCGAGCTCGCGGCGGACACTGCGACGCCCGCGCAGATGAAGCAGCTCGACGAGGTGAAGTGGGCGATGCTCGAGGAGTGGTCGCGGACCAAGCGCGCGCCCAGGCACGCGGCCTGGCTCCACGAGACCGAGCTCGCGGGCGGCACCGCGGCCTGATACGAGACGCCATGCTCAAGACCTACACGTTCCCGAAGTTCGAGTACCGGCCTGCGCCCGCGCGGCCCGACGGCGGCGTCGAGCGGCAGCCCGTGGTGGTGATCGGCGCAGGCCCCGTGGGCCTGAGCGCAGCCCTCGATCTCGCGCGCCGCGGCGTGCCGGTGGTGGTGCTCGACGACAACGACACGGTGAGCGTCGGCTCGCGCGCGCTGTGCTACGCCAAGCGCACCCTCGAGGTCTGGGACCGCCTTGGCGTGGCCGAGCGCATGGTCGACAAGGGCGTGCAGTGGCAGCTCGGCAAGGTCTTCCGGGACCGCGGCCTGGTCTACGGCTTCGACCTGCTGCCCGAGGCCGGTCACCGCATGCCAGCGATGATCAACCTGCAGCAGTACTACCTCGAGGAGTACCTGGTCGAGGCATGCCTGCGCACCGGCCGGGTGGACCTGCGCTGGAAGCACCGCGTGGCGGGCCTCGAACAGGACGGCGAGCAGGTCGCGCTGACGGTGGAGACGCCCGACGGCACCCATCGCCTCGAGGCCGACTGGGTCGTCGCCTGCGACGGCGCCAACAGCGACGTGCGCCGGATGGTCGGCGCCGACTTCACCGGCCGGCTCTTCCAGGACCGCTTCCTGATCGCCGATGTGCTGATGAAGGCGGAGTTCCCGACCGAGCGCTGGTTCTGGTTCGACCCGCCCTTCCATCGCGGCCAGAGCGTGCTGCTGCACCGCGAGGCCGACAACGTCTGGCGCATCGACTTCCAGCTCGGCTGGGACGCGGACCCGGACGAGGAGAGAAAGCCCGAACGGGTGATCCCGCGCATCCAGGCGATGCTCGGGCCCGAGGTCGAGTTCGACCTCGAATGGGTGTCGGTCTACCAGTTCGCCTGCCGGCGCATCGACCGGTTCAGGCACGGGCGCGTGATCTTCGCGGGCGACGCGGCGCACCAGGTCTCGCCGTTCGGCGCGCGCGGCGCGAACTCGGGCGTGCAGGACGTCGACAACCTCGCCTGGAAGCTCGCGCTCGTGCTCGACGGCACCGCGCCCGCGTCGCTGCTCGACTCGTACCACGACGAGCGCGCGCGCGCCGCCGACGACAACCTGCTGAACTCGACGCGATCGACCGACTTCATCACGCCCAAGAGCCGCGCGAGCCGGGTGCTGCGCGATGCGGTGCTCGAGCTCGCCGAGCACGAGCCGTTCGCCCGCAAGCTGGTCAACAGCGGCCGGCTGTCGATGCCGACGCCCTACCTCGACTCGCCGCTGAACACGCCCGACGCATCGGACTTCGCCGGCGCGATGCGGCCCGGCACGCCCTGCGCCGACGCGCCGGTCAGCCGCGACGGGCGCCCTGCCTGGCTGCTGGGCGAGCTGCCCGAGGGCTTCTCGCTGCTGGTGTTCGGCGCGAAGCCGCCGGTGCCCGCGGTCGCCTCGGGCGGGGTGAGCGCAGCGGTGCTGTCGGTCGGCGACGATCTCGTCGACGTCGAGGGCCTGGCCGCCGCGCGCTACGATGCGCAGCCCGGCACCGTGTACCTGCTGCGTCCCGACCAGCATGTCGCCGCCCGCTGGCGGGCCTTCGACGCGCAGGCGATCGAAGCCGCGATCGCCCGCGCCTGCGGCCGCTGAGCGGCCACGAGGAGAGTCGTCATGACGCTGAAGCACGATCCGAACATCCCCGACCCCGACGGGTTCTACGAAGAGCTGATCGCCTGCGTGCGCGACCTGGACGATGACCGGGCCGAACGCTTCCAGGCCAAGCTGCTGCTGGTGCTGGCGAACCATGTCGGCGACCGCGAGGTGCTGCGCGAGGCGATGCGGACGGCGAGGCGCGGCCTGTGAGCGCGCACCCCGTGCCGCCCAAGACCACCGACCTCTGCGACGCCTGCGAGGCGGCGCTGGCCTGCGCGCTGCCGTGGCGGGGCTTCGGCCTGCGCCGCGCGTTCGCCGGCGACATCGTCACGATGCGCGCCCACGAGGACATCGGCCTGATGCGCGAGACCGTCTCGCGTCCGGGCGAGGGCCGGGTGCTGGTCATCGACGGCGGCGGCTCGATCGCCCGTGCGCTCTTCGGCGACGTGATGGCAGGCGTCGCGATGCGCAACGGCTGGGCGGGGCTGGTGATCCACGGTGCGATCCGCGACGCGGTCGAGATCGACGCGATGGACATCGGCGTCAAGGCACTGGGCACCGTGCCGCGGCGCGGCACGCGCACCGGCACCGGCGAGCGCGACGTGACGCTCGAGTTCGGCGGCGTGCGCTTCGTGCCGGGCCGTCGGCTGGTCGCCGACGAGGACGGCGTGATCCTGCTGCCCGAGGGCCTGCGCGAGACCGACATCGCGGTCGACGAGGTGGTGGCGGCGACGGCCGCGTACGCGGCGGGTCCGGGCGCGCCGCGCTAGCGCCTCAGCCCGCCTGCGGCGGGTCGAACCGGTAGAGCGCGGCCGGGTTCGCACCCCGGACCCGCTCCACGAGCGCCGCGTCGCGCAGCCAGCCGCGCAGTGCATCGCCTGCATGCGCTGCCGGCGCGGCGGCCTCGTGGTTGGTGCACGGCCAGTCGCTGCCCCACAGCAGCCGCTCCGGCCCGACCCGCTCCAGCCAGCGCGCGGCGAGCACGGCCGGATCGGCGCCCTCCACGCGGTAGGGTGCGCTCAGCTTCACGTGCAGCCTGTCGGCGTGGCGGGCCACGGCAGCCCAGGTCGCGGCGTCGACGACGCCATCGGGCTTGCCGAAGTGATCGACGACGACGGTGCGCGCGGCGCCGAGCTGCGCGAGCACGCCGGCCAGGCGCCCGCGCTCGACATGCACCTCCACCTGCCAGCCGATCGCGTCGACCCGCTCGACCAGACCACGCTCGGCGGCATCGAGCACGTGGTCGCGGCCGACGAGGTTGAGCCGGATGCCGCGCACGCCGCGCGCATCGAGCGCGCGCAGCGCCGCCTCCCCGGTCGAGGGCGCGAGCACGGCGATGCCGCGCAGGCGCCCGGGCATCGCCGCGAGGGCGGCCAGCATCGCCGTGTTGTCGGTGCCGAGGAAGCTCGGCTGCACCACCACGCCGCGCGTGACGCCGCACGCCGAGGCGGCGCGCGACCAGTCGCCGAGCGTCGCGTCGTACGCGGGGACGTAGCGCGTGCCCGCCCCGATCGCGCGCGCCGCGTCCGCCCTGAACACATGGAAGTGCGCGTCGATCGCGCCGCCCTGCGCCTTGACTTCGCCAACCTCGGGGTGCACCATCGTCATAGTCTAGTCCTCTATAGGTGTATAGGAAACCCCCGATGGGCGCTTCCCCCGGACTCCTCGTTCCCGCCGAAGGCGTCGCCCGCTGGGCGCTGCTCGCGCAGCGCTGGCGCGAGCGCATCGTCGGTGGCGACTGGCCGGCCGGCGAGGCGATCCCGCCGGAATCCGAGCTGGCGCACGAGGCGGGGGTCGCGCTCGGCACCGCGCGACAGGCGCTCGCGACCCTGGTCTCGGAGGGGCTGCTCGAACGGATCCACGGCCGCGGCACCTTCGTCACGCGCGGCCTCGCCCAGGCCTCGATGCTCCGGTTCTTCCGTTTCGGACGCGCCGGCGAGGCGGGCGACACGCCGGTGCCGCGCTCGCGCATCCTCGAGCGCCGCGCGGTGCGCGCGAGCGCCGAACAGGCCCGGCGACTGGGCCTCGCGGCGCACGGCCGCGTGCTGCGCGTGCGCCGGGTGCGTCAGCTCGACGGCCGGCCGGTGCTGCTCGAGACGCTGTGGCTGGCCCTGCCCGCGTTCGACGCGCTCGCCACGCTCGCTCCCGCCGACTGGGACGACCTGCTCTATCCGATGTATTCGCGGCGCTGCCGCGTGACGATCGTGCGGGCCGCCGACGAGCTGTCGTTCGGCGCGCTCGAGCCCGCGCAGGCCGAGGCGCTCGGGCTGGCCGCCGACGCGCCGGCCGTACGCGTCGAGCGCGAGGCGTTCGATCTCGCCGGGCGCTGCGTGGAGCTGCGCACCACGCTCGGCGACGCCCGCGAGTTCCGCTACCGCGCCGAGATCCGATGACCTCAACCGACACCCGAGGAGCCCCGATGGACCCCACCCGCCGGCGCGCACTGCGCCCGCTCGCCGCCCTCGCCGCCGCGGCCCTCGCGCCGCGCGCCGCCTCCGCGCAGGCCGCCTGGCCGGCGAAGCCGGTCAGCCTGATCGTGTCGTACCCGCCGGGCGGCGGTGCCGACCTGATGGCGCGGCTGGTCGCCCCGCGCATCGCCGAATCGATCGGCCAGCCGGTGATCGTGGAGAACCGGCCCGGCGCGAGCGGCCAGATCGCCGCCGGCTCGGTCACCAAGGCCGGCACCGACGGCTACACCCTGCTGTTCGACGCCTCCTCCTACTCGACCACGCCGGCGCTGTTCCCGAAGTCGCCGTACCAGGGCGGCGCCGCCTTCCGCACCATCGGCGTGACCAGCCTCTTCCCGAACGTTGTGCTGGTCAATCCGGCCTTCCCCGCGAAGTCGGTCGCCGAGCTCGTCGCGCTCGCCCGTGCCAAGGCCGACGGCGTGGCCTACGCCTCGTCGGGCAACGGCTCGGCCCAGCACCTGGCCGGCGCCCTCTTCGAGTGGCAGGCGAAGGTGCAGATGCTGCACGTGCCCTACAAGGGCGGCGGCCCGGCGCTCAACGACGTGATCGGCGGCCAGGTGCCGGTGTTCTTCGGCAACCTCGCCTCGACGCTGCAGCACCTTCAGTCGGGCCGGCTGCGCGCGCTCGCCGTCACCGGCTCGCGCCGCGTGAAGATCGTCGCCGACCTGCCCACCGTGGCCGAGAGCGGCCTGCCCGGCTACGAGATCCACGAGTGGAACGGTCTCTTCGCGCCCGTCGGCACGCCGGATGCGACCGTGCAGAAGCTGGCCGCGGCGCTGCAGAAGGCGATGGCCACGCCCGAGGTCCAGGCACGGGTCGCGGCGCTCGGCGGCGAGGTGTTCACCGGCGGCCAGCCCGAGGCCGAGCGCTTCGTCCAGGAGCAGTCGACCAAGATGGCGGCGCTGATCCGGGAGCGGGGCATCGTGCCGGAGTGACGCCGGGGACGCGGGGACCCGCGATCCGCCGGCACGGCGTGAGCGCGCGATTCGCCTATCGGGCGCGCATTCACTACAGTCTGCGCTGACGGGACATGGTCCCGCGAGGAGACTCCCCATGTTTCGACGCCGCCTTCTCGGCGCGGGCTCCGGCGCCGCGCTGCTCGCCGCGCTGGCGCCCGCCGCCCGGGCCCAGACACCGCCGATCCGCATCGTGCTCGGCTTCGCCGCCGGCGGCAGCGTCGACGGCGTCGGCCGCCTGCTCGCCGAGCAGATCGGCACCGGCCTCGGCCGCACGGCGATCGTCGAGAACCG
>JAPLQE010000042.1 GCA_026399835.1 Burkholderiales bacterium
CGCCCCAAACCCGCCTCCGACTGACCCGAAACGGCACCGATCGTGACCGCCCACCCTACAATCCAGCCCTACGCAGGGCCGGACCGGACAAGCCGGTCACGATCCCCGGATTCGCCGGTCATCTTCGCCGGAATACGCATCCAGCCGTGCAGCACCCAAGCCGGGTCGCCGCAGGCATGGCCGCCGGCGCTGTCGCGCACAATTCTTCCATCAATCATTACCTTGCATTGCAGCGAGTTGCCGTCGATCTGCCGTAGCGGCAGCCATGGCCCCAACACCAGCGCCCGGTGCGACTGCAGGTCTGCCAGCCGCAGTAGCTCAGGCGCGTCCAAACCCTCGAACAAGCGTGAGCCGATCACTTCCATCGCGGGGAACATGCCACTGAAGTAGCTCATCGTGTCTGACCGATTCGGGAGTGTCGTCACCGGCCTTTCGAGCAGGTAGGCAATCTCGGCTTCCACCGCCAGCGCCTCTCCTGGGCCCGTGAGCAGCTGCGCCTGCTGACCTTGCAGCACCCCGCGCGTCGGCAGAGGCGCCACTGATACCCTCGCCTCTTTCGACGTGGCGCCAGCCTTCCAGGCAGTGGCACGCGAATCACCTGCCTGTAGCCCGGCCAAGACTGCAGTCTGCAAGGCCTCGGCCTCTTCAACGGAGCTCAGTTGCAAAGCCGGGTCCCGGCTGTCCACCAGCGCGCCTCCGTTCCAAGCATGCAGTAGGCCCACACTCAGAGTCTTAAGCCGGAGGCCCCCCGCCCCCGCCCCCGCCTTGACCCTCGCCCCGCTCGCCCCCTCCTGTTCCTGTCCCGCCTGCAAGTGCGCCTCGAACTGCGCCAGGCTCACGCCAAACATCTGTAGGCGCGTGCCGTCGTAGACCTCCTTGGCCAGCGCTGCTGCGTCGCCGCCGGCAAGCAGTGTCTTCTTGCGCCGGTGGTAGATCGCTGCCGCCTCCCGCAGATCCCGCGCGGTCGCTTCTAGCTGTCGTGTTGCAATCTCTTCAGGCGTGCCGACAGGGCCGGTGTGCGTCACTAACGCTTGCCGGTCTGGCAGGCTCGAACGCCTGCGGGCGGGTGCGGAGGGTTGTCCCAGCGCCGGCAGGCGGGCTGGCGGCGACGTCACCGCGGCATGCAGGGGACGCCCAGCCTTGAGGTCTCTCTGTGTGACCTGCGACCAGTGCCCGCTGTCGCGCGCTCCAGACGGCTTCGGGCGGGAAAGCGACGGCTGGCGCGGCGGCATGGCGCTATTGAACCGCCCGATCTCGCTGCCGACGGCAGCGACGCCCGCATTCGTCGCACGGGCATCGAAGGCCATGGCCTTGGCGATCGTTCCGAAGTGCTGCCGGGCCGCGGGGAGGTCCCGCCGGGCGATCGCCGCCGCCAACTGGGTCCGCTCGGTCTGCAGCGTCGCCACAGAGATGTCTTTGATGAACAGTCCCGCCGGCAGCCGCGCCAGCGCCTGCACGACCCTCTGCCCGCGATTCAGGTTGGCGACGAACTGATCCGCGCGGCGCGTTGCCAACCAACGGGTCTCACCCTGATTCGCCGAGCGGGGAGCCAGAAGCTCGACGGCCGCCGCCAGCCCGACCCCGAGGATGACGGGTGCGGACCCGAGCAAACCACCGAGCAGCGCGCGAACGGCATTGGGGCCGGACACCGTCGCAGGCAGGCGGGCCGGCGGTGCCGACAGGCGAGCCGGTGCACGCACGATGTTGTTCGCGGCCGGCGGGCGAGCCAGTGCCGGCGTGCGAGCCGGTGCACTCACGATCTTGTTCGCGGCGGACCGCACACCGCTCGCCGCGCCTGGCGAACTGGCAGACGGGGCACTCGTCCGGATTTGCGCACTCAGCGTCGGAGCGATTCGAGGCATCGAAGGCATTCCAGGGCTCCAAGGACTACGAGCGCCGAGGTCATGGCTTGCCGCATCGCGGCACGGGCACGCTGCATTGAACGCGTCGGATGTTCACGTGCAACGGCGCGGCTGGCTAGCTGGGGGGAACCCTAGATCGGGACGCCCGGGCCCTGCGCGCTCCGACCTGCGGACGGCCATTGCCACCTTTAGGAAGAACCGTAAGCGCGTGGCGATCACACCGTGCGGCGGCACGGGCGGTCGTGTTCAGCAGGCCGCCGCGGCTACCGTCCAGCGATGCGGCAGCGGCTCGTCGATGCGGCTGTTCGGATGCATGGGCGCCGTTCCAGCACGTCGCGCAAGCCGCTTCACGGCGCTCAGTGCAGCGTGGGCCGCTTCGCCGGACCGCGCCCTCGGAACACCGTCTGCATCACGCGCGTCGTGCCGAGGTTCACCATTTCCTGGCCGATCGTGTGGCCCTCGTCCTCGACGATGTCCAGCGTCACGTCGACCCCGAGTGCGCGCAGCCCGCGCAAGGCGCGGGTCGCGTGCAGCGCGGGCACGACGCTGTCGAACTCGCCGTGGATCAGGTGCACGGTCGAGCCGACGCGCTCGCCGTCCTGCAGCGGGCGGGCGAGGCGCCCGGCGTAGGCGACCACGATCGACGCCACAGAGCCGCGCATGCGGGCGAGTTCGAGCGCCAGCGTCGCGCCCTGGCCGAAGCCGATCACGACCGTCTCGCGAGGCTCGAGGCCCAGCGTCGCCTGCAGGCTTGCGATGCGCGCGCCGACCGTCCCCGCGGCCTCGTCCAGCACGAGCGCGCCGCGTGCATCCCGTCCGGCTGGGTCGAACCAGTCGGCGATCGCGCCGACGCGGCGCAGCCCCTGCAGCAGCACCGCCGTGGCGCCCGGGAACTTGAGCTGCCAGGCGATCGCCACCGGCGCGAAGGTCTCGGGCGAGGAGCCGGCACCGTGCAGGAAGACCAGCAGCCGGCGCGGCGCTGTCGCCGAGATGGGCGGCAGCTCCAGCCAGACCTGCTCGGGGCGGGGTTCGTCTGCCATCGCTGCGCCTACATCACCATCCGGCCGATCGCCCAGCCGAACGCTGCCATCACGGCGCTCGCCGGGATGGTCAGCACCCAGGCCCAGACGATGCTGCCGGCCAGGCCCCAGCGGACCGCAGAGAACTTGCGCGCCGAGCCGACGCCGACGATGGCGCCGGTGATGGTGTGCGTGGTCGAGACCGGGATGCCACCGGCGGTCGCGATGAACAGCGTCAGCGCACCGCCCGTTTCCGCGCAGAAGCCGCCCACCGGGCGCAGCTTCGTGATCTTCTGGCCCATCGTCTTCACGATCCGCCAGCCGCCGAACAGCGTGCCGAAGCCGAGCGCGAGGTAGCAGGCCGCGACCACCCAGCCCGGCAGGTGATCGGGCGTGGTCGCGCCCGCGGCGATCAGCAGCAGCCAGATGATGCCCATCGTCTTCTGCGCGTCGTTGCTGCCGTGGCCGATGCTGTACATCGCCGACGAGGCCAGCTGCAGCCGGCGGAACCAGCGATCGATGCGCCGCGGCGGCGAGCTGCGGCTGACCCACGAGACGGCGAGCACCAGCAGCGCGCCGAGCACGAAGCCGAGCAGGGGCGACACCAGGATGAAGACGGCGACCTTCAGGATGCCCGAGGCAATGAGCGCGTCGACGCCGGCCTTGGCGATCGTCGCGCCCATCAGCCCGCCGATCAGCGCATGCGAGGAGCTCGAGGGGATGCCGAACCACCAGGTGACGATGTTCCAGGCGAGCGCGCCCACCAGCGCGCCGAAGATCACGTAGTGGTCGACGACCGACACGTCGACGATGCCCTTGCCCACGGTCGCTGCGACCTTGAGTTCGAACAGCGCATAGGCCAGCACGTTGAAGAACGCCGCCCACAGCACCGCGTGATGGGGCCTGAGCACACCGGTGGAGACGACGGTCGCGATCGAGTTCGCGGCGTCCTGGAAGCCGTTCATGAAGTCGAACGCGAGGGCGAGCACGACCAGGAAGACCAGGACGCCGAAGCTCATGGTCAGGTCGTTCATCGGCGGGGCTCCGATGGGGCGAGGGCCCGCCGGTCAGGCATTCTCGAGGACCACGCCTTCGAGGATGTTGGCCACGTCCTCGCACTTGTCGGTCAGCGACTCGAGCAGCTCGTAGATCGCCTTGAGCTTGATGACCTGGCGCACGTCCGACTCGTCGCGGAACAGCTTCGACATCGCCGAGCGCATCACCCGGTCCGCATCCGACTCGAGCTGATCGATCTCGCTGCACAGCTTCAGGATCGCCTCGGCGTTGTCCATGTTGGTCAGCATCGCGACCGCGCTGCGCACCCGCTCGCAGCACATCTGCGACAGCGAGGCGAGCTGGATCGCCTCGGGCGTGACCGTCTGGATGTCATAGAGCATCACCGACTCGGCGACGTCCTGCGTCAGGTCGAGGATGTCGTCCATCCGCGAGATCAGCTGGTGGATGTCCTCGCGGTCGAACGGCGTGATGAAGGTCTTGTGCAGCAGCGCGAACGTCTCGTGCGCGATCTTGTCCGCCGAGGTCTCGATCCGGTCGATCTCCTGCAGCTCGGACTGACGCACGGCTTCCTCGTCGTAGTGCTGCATCATGTGCACCAGATGGGCCGCGCCCTCGACGATGCGCTCCGCGTGGGCGTTGAACAGGTCGAAGAAGCGGCCCTCGCGGGGCATCAGGCGGCCGAGCATGACGGGATCCGGTCTGAGGAAAGGGCGGGCGCAGCGTATCAGAAACATGCGACCGGCCGGCCTGCGGAGCCCCTGCCGGGTCTCACGGCGCGGACATGCCGGCGGCGCGGCGCAGCCGCTCGAGGTAGCGCTCGTTCGACGGCGGGCTGCGGTCGCGCTGAGCTTCCCAGATCGTCTCGGCCAATGCGTCGATCGCCCGGTGCGCGGCTTCGTGCTCGTCGCCGGTCGCGCGCAGCAGCACCTGGAACGCGTCGCGGATGCCCGGGGGCTGGTCGATCTGCAACTGCTCGACCAGCGAAAGGTGCAGGCCGAGATGCAGGAACGGGTTGGAGCGGCCCGCCTCGGGCGGAAACTCCGCGCCGAGCGCGGCCTGCGGATCGGCCAGCAGCGCGTGGTATTCGGGATGACGCCCGATCCAGTCGGCGGCGATCGTCTCGAGCGGGGTCAGCGGGGCCGACTCGCCGTGCTTGCGCCAGGCGTCGCAGAAGAACCTGCGGACATCGTCACGACTCGGGTTGAACATCGCGTTTCGGTGCGTTGCGTGCCACGGCCTTGCTCGCCGGGCGCTTGCGGGCCGGCGCTGTGCCGGGGGCGGGCGTCTTGGGTCGGTTCGGGCAGAGGTCGGCCACCGGGCAGCGCCAGCACTCCGGCTTGAGCGCCTTGCAGACATAGCGCCCGTGCAGGATCAGCCAGTGGTGCGCATCCTGCCTGAATGCGGGCGGCACCGCCTTCATCAGACCGGTCTCGACCGCGAGCGGTGTCTTGCCGACCGCGAGCTTCAGGCGGTTCGAGACGCGGAAGATGTGCGTGTCCACGGCGATCGTCGGCTCGCCGAACGCGGTGTTCAGCACGACGTTGGCGGTCTTGCGGCCCACGCCTGGCAGGTGCTCGAGCGCCTCGCGGTCGCGGGGCACCTCGCCGCCGTGGAGCTCGACGAGGAGGCGGCAGGCCTCGATCAGGTGCTTAGCCTTCGAGTGGTACAGCCCGATCGTCTTGATGTAGGACTCGAGGCCCTCCACGCCGAGCGCGAGGATCGAGGCCGGCGTGTTCGCGACCGGGAAGAGCTTGCGCGTGGCGGCGTTCACGCCGCGGTCGGTCGCCTGCGCCGACAGCAGCACCGCCGCGAGCAGCTCGAAGGGCGTCGTGTACTCGAGCTCGGTGGTGGGGGTCGGGTTGCCCGCCTGCAGCCGGGTGAACAGCTCGATGCGGTCGGCCACCTTCATCGGGGCGCCTCCAGCCGGGCGCGCGCCCGCGCGATCGCGGCCTCGACGGTCGCGCGCTTGCGCAGCACGGCGGCGTCCTGCGGCTCGGCCGCCAGCGCATCGAGCTTGGCGTGCGCCTCGTCGGCATGGCGCTCGAGGTCCTCGGCAGCGACCCGCTCGAGGCGCCGCGCACGCTGGCGGTGGCGGGCGCGTGCGGCGTCGGCGTCGTGGCTCGTCCAGGCGGCGAGCGCCGGCGGCGGCTCGATCATCTCGATGCAGTCGACCGGGCAGGGCGCGACGCACAGGTCGCAGCCGCTGCACAGCTCGGGGATCACCGCGTGCAGGCGCCGGGGCGCGCCCGCGATGGCGTCGACCGGGCAGGCCTGGATGCACTTGGTGCAGCCGATGCACAGCTCGGCGACGATGCGCGCGATGCGCCGCGGCTGCTCGGTGCCGCAGGCCGGGTCGACCGCGGGCACGACCGGCCGCCCGGTGGCGGCCGCGAGCAGCACGATGCCGCCGGCGCCGCCCGGCGGGCAGCGGTCGATCGGTGCGCCGTCGGCGACGATGGCGCGCGCATAGGGCAGACAGCCGCCGTGGCCGCACTTCGTGCACTGGGTCTGGGGCAGCAGCGCATCGATCGCGTCGATGCGAGCGACGAGCGCCGCGTCGACGGCGTCGGGCGCGGCGCTCGGGGAGGCGCTCTGGATCGGGGCGTGGGGCTTCAGGCGTGCTCGCGGATGAAGTCGCGGATCTGCGGGCAGATGATCTCACGCCAGCGGCGGCCGGCGAAGATGCCGTAGTGACCGGCCCCCTGCGCGACCATCTGCCGCTTCATCTTCTTCGGCAGGTTCCTGCACAGGTCGAGCGCGGCGCTCGTCTGGCCCACGCCCGAGATGTCGTCGAGCTCGCCCTCGATCGAGAACAGCGCGACGCGGCGGATGTCCTCGGGTGCCACGCGCAGGGTGCGACCCTCGAAGGGCATCTCCCAGGTTCCGAGCGGCAGCCGGTGCTCCTGGAACACCGTCTTGATGGTGTCCAGGTAGTACTCGGCCGGCAGGTCCAGCACCGCGTTGTACTCGTCGTAGAACTTGCGGTGGCTCTCGGCATCCTCGTCGCCGCCGCGCACCAGGTTCATGTAGAAGTCCCAGTGCGACTCGGCATGGCGGTCGGGGTTCATCGCGACGAAGCCCGCGTGCTGCAGGAAGCCCGGGTAGACCGAGCGTCCGGCGCCGGGGTACTTGCCCGGCACACGGTAGATCACGGTCCGCTCGAACCAGGTGAACGACTTCTCGGTGGCGAGGTTGTTCACCTGCGTCGGGCTCTTGCGGGTGTCGATCGGCCCGCCCATCATCGTCATCGTCTTCGGCAGCTTCGGGTCGTCGAGCGTCGACATCAGCGACACCGCGGCCATCACCGGCACCGTCGGCTGGCACACCGAGATCAGGTGCACGTCCGGTCCGAGGTGGCGGATGAACTGGGCGACGTAGGCGACGTAGTCGTGCAGGTGGAACGGACCCTGCGAGACCGACACCATCCGTGCATCGAGCCAGTCGGTGACGTAGACGTTGTGATCCGGCAGCAGCGCCCGCACGGTGTCGCGCAGCAGCGTCGCGTGGTGGCCGGACAGCGGCGCGACCACCAGCACCACCGGATCGGCCTTGCGGGCCTCGAGCGCCTTGGGCAGCAGGCGGTCGAAGCGGATGAGGTTGCAGAACGGCTTGCTCAGATCGATCCGCTCGACGATGGTGACCTCGTGGCCGTCCATCGTGGTGGTCTTCAGGTCCCAGCCGGGTTTCTCGTATTCCTTGCCGAGCCGATGCAGCAGCTCGAAGCCGGCCGCCATCCGGGGCGCGAAGGCCGTGTAGGCGTACGGACTGTACGGATTGCTGTACAGCTGGCTCATGGCCTCGGCCCAGCTGGACAGGGGATTGAGGACAGCGCGCTGCGCTTCACGAACCTGATAGAGCACGGGGACGGCTCCGATTGACGAAACGGCGCGATTATCGTCCGCGCACCGTCTTGTTGCAATGCAACATTCAACACATTGTCCGCATTCTGTTCCGATCGGGCCATGGCGCACGCCGGGCGGTGGGTCGACGTTGCGCAATGCACCAAGTGTTTCCCCGCGGATGGGGACGGCCCGGGCAAGCGCCGGGCCTGGTCCGACGGCTCAGCCTGTCGCCAGGGCTGCCAGGCACTCGGCGATCCAGCGTGCGGTCAGCTTCTCCTGGACGGAGTTCTGGCGCAGACGGGCGTCGAGCGCGCCGAAGTCCACCACGTCGAGCGGCTGGTCCTGGTCGAAGCAGGAAAACACGTAGCGCGTCCGTCCGGTCGCGGGGTCGACCTGGGGCTGCAGGCACTGGGCGCAGATCTCCTTCATCATGCATTGCATCGGCGAGTTGATCGAGCCGATTGCCCGGTGCCCGGGCTTGACGTGCGGCGCGAGCACGCCGTGTCGGGCGAGCGCCACCGCGGCCATCATCCGGTCGGAGCCGATCGCGACGATTCGGTCCCCATCGGCGAGCCGCAGCGGCCTGACGCCGTCGTCGACGCGGCCGGCGGGCGCGCGCAGCGGCGCGCCGCTGGCCCAGGCCAGCATCGCCTGCACGATGTTGCCGTCGAAGGCGCGGTCCTGTGCCCGCGTCGGCTCGAAGCCCGGCGACTCGTCGCAGCACCAGACGACCACGTCGGCGGCGGCCTCGATCTCGGCGACCTTGTAGCGGTCGACGCGCTTCTTGTAGCCGGCGAAGTACAGCACCTTCGAGCCTGCCGCGCGAAAGGCCGCGCCGATCGAGAACAGCACCGCGTTGCCCAGGCCGCCGCCGGCGAGCACGACGGTCTCGCCGGCCGCGATGTGCGTCGGCGCGCCCGTCGGGCCCATCAGCACCACCGGCTCGCCCGGTTCCAGCCGCCGGCACAGGTCGGACGAGCCGCCCATCTCCAGCACGATGGTGGAGACCAGCCCGCGCGCCCGGTCGACCCAGGCGCCGGTGAGCGCCAGGCCCTCCATCGCGAGGCGTGTGGGCGCGAGGCCGGGGGCGACGACACGCGGCGCGTGCGACTCGAAGTTCTGCAGCCGGTAGAACTGGCCGGGCTGGAACTGCACGGCGGCCAGCGGCGCGTGCACCACCACCTCGACGATGTTCGGCGCGAGTCGTTCGACACTCACCACGCGCGCGCGCAGCAGGCCGTTCAGGCGCGCGGCGAACGCCTGCGGCGGCTCGTCTGACGCGGGTGCGCGCTGCGCGAGCACCCGGGCGATCACCGGCCAGCCCTGCTTGGCCGAGCCCATCGCCTTGACCACGTTGCCGAACCAGCTCGGATGCACGTCGCCGAAGTACGAGATCCAGCGCTCCCCGGGCGCCCCCGACATCAGCACCCGCGCCTGCGCGGGCTTGGCGCTCTGGTGCTCGGGCCTGACCGGGCGGCCTTGCTCGTCGAGCGCGCGGAAATAGCGACCGTCGAGGGTGAAGTGCTCCGGGTCCTCGCGCGCGAGCACGGTGTTCGGCTGCGTGCCGGCGGCGACGAAGACGCTGCGCGCGGGCAGCACGGTCTCGCCCTCGGCGCGCCAGCCGCCGTCGGCGTCGCGGTGCTGGCGTGCGAGCGTGATCGAGCGCACGGCGCCGCGCGCGTCGACGTCGATGCGCCGCGGGTCGAGGCACTCGGCGAAGCGGATGCCTTCCTCGAGCGCCTTCTCCACCTCTTCATGGTTCAGCGTGTACGAGGGCGCATCGATCAGCCGCTTGCGGTACGCGAGGGTCACGCCGCCCCAGCCGTCGAGCAGCTCGACGATCCGCGCCGGCCGGCCCTCCGCGCGGGCCGCATCGCGCTCGGCGCGGATCGCCCGCCCGTGCGCGATGAACTCGTCGGCGAGCTCGCGCTCTTCCTCGCTCCAGCCGGCGCGCACCGCCGCCTCGCCCAGGCGCGCGGCGAGCGCCTCGTGGCGCAGCAGGAACTTGTCGACCTGCACGACGTAGTAGGCGAGCGACTCGGTGGCGGTGTCGATCGCGGTGAGGCCGCCGCCGATCACCACGACCGGCAGGCGCAGCTGCATGTTCGCGATCGACTCGGCCTTGGCCGCGCCGGTCAGCTGCAGCGCCATCAGGAAGTCGCTCGCGGTGCGCACGCCGCGCGCCAGGCCGTTCGGGATGTCGAGGGTGGTCGGGCGCCCCGCGCCGATGGCGAGCGCGATGTGGTCGAAGCCCAGGCGCCAGGCGTCCTCCACGCCGAGCGTGCCGCCGAAGCGCACGCCGCCGATCAGCGAGAACCGGTCGCGCCGCTCGAGCAGCAGCCGGATCAGCTTGAGGAAGTTCTTGTCCCAGCGCACCGTGATGCCGTACTCGGCCACGCCGCCGAAGCCCGCGAGCCTGCGGTCGTCGAGCGGCTCGCGCAGCGAGGCGACATCGCGCACCGGTTCGAAGGGCACGCGCGAGCCGTCCTCGGCCACGCCCGACAGCGCGGGCGGCAGCGGCTCGATCTTGAGCCCGTCGACCGCGACCACCTGGTGGCCGTCGTTCATCAGGTGGTGCGCGAGCGTGAAGCCCGCAGGGCCGGTGCCGACCACCAGCACGCGGCGGCCGCTGTCGGCGGCGGGCAGCGGGCGCCTCAGGTTCAGGGGGTTCCAGCGCGACAGCAGCGAATAGACCTCGACGCCCCAGGGCAGCTCGAGGATGTCCTTCAGGGTACGGGTCTCGGCCTGCGGAATGTCGACCGGGGTCTGCTTCTGGTAGATGCAGCCCTTCATGCAGTCGTTGCAGATGCGGTGGCCGGTGGCCGCGAGCATCGGGTTGTCGATGACGATCATCGCCAGCGCCGCGATCGCGTGACCGTCGTTCTTGAGGGTGTGGAACTCGGAGATCCGCTCCTCGAGCGGGCAGCCGGCGAGCTCGGTGCCGAAGGCGGAGCGCTTGAACACCACCTCGCCGTCCGGGCCCGGCTTGTCGCGCAGGCCCTTCGAGCACGAGTCCTTGCCCTGCTTGTGGCAGAGGATGCAGTAGTTCGTCTGGTCGAGCGCGCCGGCGAGGTCGGTGCCCGGGTCGGTCAGCGCGAACGGCGCGCGCGCATGGTCGAGCCGGCGCCGGATGTGCTCGGGGCGGATCGTCGTGACCTGCATGCCGTCGCGCGCATCGGTGCGCGCATGCACCAGCAGCTCGTAGGGATCGACCTTGCCGGGCTGGCGGAACAGCACGCCGCGGGCGTGCCGGTGCTGGCCGTCGGGCGTGGTGACCGCCCAGGCCGCATACAGCTTGGCGAGCTCGAGCAGCGCGTCGTTCGCGGGCGCGGCGGCCTGCCAGGCGAGTACGGCCTGCGCGAACCCGAGCTCGTCGCGGCCGGAGTCGGGCGCCGTCCAGGTCGCGCCGTCGCCGTCGTGCGCGGTGACCGCCTCGGCGAGCCGTGCGCGCGCCGCATCGGCGTCGAAGGCCGCGAGCTGCTCGGGCGTGACGGACAGCAGGGCCTGGCGCTTGACGAACTTCCACTTCACGCGCCACAGCGGGTCGAGGCCCGCATGCGAGGCGCGCAGTTCGGCGAACTCGGCCTCGATGCCGAACAGGCGGGCGACGAAGGCGTCGAGGACGGGGCCCGCCTCGATGAGCAGTGCAGCCTCGGCCTTGGCATCGAGCGCGTCCGGCGCGGCGCGCGCGCTCGCGTAGCGCTCGGCCAGCGCCGGCGCCGCGTCGGTCAGGAACTCGAGCCACCGGGCGTCCAGGCGCAGCAGGCCCGGGCGGTGGTGGAGGTCGTCGAAGGCGAGCCCGAAGGCCAGGGCCAGCGTGGCGCCGGACGCGCCTCCCGGGGCCGCGGTCAGGGGATCGCCGGTACCCGGGGTCGCGTCAGCCATCGGTCACTTGTCCAGGTACTGCAGCTTGTCCTTGACGTCCTTCCAGGCGTCGGCGTCCGCGAGCTGGGGCTTGGTGCGGGTGATGCTCGGCCAGAGCTTGGCGAGTTCGGCGTTGATCGCGACGAACTTCTGCTGGTCGGCCGGCACATCCTCCTCGGCCTTGATCGCCTCGACCGGGCACTCGGGGATGCAGACCGCGCAGTCGATGCATTCGTCCGGGTCGATGACCAGCATGTTCGGCCCCTCCCGGAAACAGTCGACGGGGCAGACGTCGACGCAGTCGGTGAATTTGCAGCGGATGCAGGACTCGGTGACGATGTGGGGCATGGCCGTCCGTGCCGGAAAGGGCGCTGGGCGGAGCGCGGAGAGCGTTCCGATTGACGGGGGATTCTAGCCCGGTTACCGTTCCCTTCCAAGCGCAATGAAGTGTTCGCTTCATTCAGGGGGCAGCGGGTGTACGGTCGTCCGGATGATCTCGGCAAGGCCTTGGAACGACTCGCTGCGGGGCGCCCCGCGGTGGTCGCGGGTGGCACCGACTTCTACCCGGCGCGGGTCGGTCGGGCGCTCGAGCCCGACGTGCTCGACCTCTCGCGCATCGCCGCGCTGCGCGGCATCGAGACCGCGCCCGATCACTGGCGGATCGGCGCGCTCACCACCTGGACCGATCTCGTGCGCGCGCCGCTGCCGCCCGCGCTGGCCGCGCTCGCTCAGGCCGCGATCGAGGTCGGCGGGCCGCAAGTGCAGAACCGCGGCACGCTCGGCGGCAACCTGTGCAACGCGTCGCCCGCGGCCGATGGCGTGCCGGCCCTGCTGGCGCTGGATGCGCGGGTCGAGCTCGCCAGCCTGCGCGGCGCGCGCACGCTGGCGCTGGCCGACTTCGTGCTCGGTGCGCGTCGCACCGCGCTCGCGCCCGACGAGCTGCTGGTCGCGGTGCGGCTGCCGCGCGGCACGCCCGCCGCACGCTCGCGCTTCCTCAAGCTCGGCCACCGCCGGTACTTGGTGATCTCGATCGCGATGGTCGCGGTCTCGCTCGACGTCGATGCAGGCGGTCGCGCGGTGCGTGTCGGCGCCGCGGTCGGCGCGTGCTCGGCCGCCGCGCGCCGGCTGCCCGCGCTCGAGGCGGCCCTCGAGGGCACGCCCCGCGAGGCGATCGCCGAGACCGCCGCCCGTGCGCTGCGCGACCCGTCGGTGCTCGCGCCGCTCGCCCCGATCGACGACGTGCGCGGCACGGCCGCGTACCGGCTGGACGCGGTCGCCACGCTGCTGCGCCGCGCGTTCGGAGACCTGGCCGCATGAACCATCCGTCCGATCCGCTGCCCGGCCTGCGCGAGCCGGTCGAGTCCGCCGAGGCCTTCGAGCCCTCCGAGCCCCCTGAGACGCTCGCCCCGGTCCGTGTCAACGGCGTCGAGCACGCGCTCGGTGCGGCACCCGCCAGGCGGCTCGCCGACTGGCTGCGCGACGACCTGGGCCTGCCCGGCACCAAGCTCGGATGCAGTGCCGGCGACTGCGGCGCCTGCACGGTGCTGGTCGATGGCGAGCAGGCCTGCGCCTGCATCGTGCCGCTCGGGCAGTGCGCGGGCGCCGAGGTGCTCACCGTCGAGGGCCTCGCCGGCCCGGACGGCACGCTCTCGCCGCTGCAGCAGGCCTTCGTGGCGCACGGCGCGGCGCAGTGCGGCATCTGCACGCCCGGCATGCTGATGGCCGCGACCGACCTGCTGCGCCGCGTGCCCGCGCCCACCGAGGCGCAGGTGCTCGACGGGCTCGCCGGCGTGCTGTGCCGCTGCACCGGCTACCGCAAGATCGTCGAGGCGGTGCTGTCGGTCGCGCACGGCGACGCCGCGCCGGTCGCCGAGGCCGCGCCGCGCGCCGGGGCCGCCGTGGGTGCCCGCCTGCCGCGGCTGGACGCGCCCGCGAAGGTGCTGGGCACCGAGCGCTTCGGTGCCGACGAGGCGCCCGCCGACGCCCTGTGGCTGCGGGTCGTCCGCTCGCCGCATCCGCATGCGCGCTTCGCGTTCGGTGACCTCGGTGCCTTCGTGCGCGCGCACCCCGGCGTGGCGGGCGTCGTGCTGGCCTCGGACGTGCCGAACAACCGCTTCGCCATCTTCGCCGACCTGCGCGACCAGCCGGCCGTGGCCGAAGGCGTGGCCCGGTTCCGCGGCGAGGCGGTGCTGGTGCTGGCCGGCGAGCGCGACGCGATCGAGGCCGTCGATCCGGGCGCGATCCCGATCGACTGGACGGTGCTGCCGGCGCTCGAGTCGCCCGGCGACGCGCTGGCCGAGGGCGCGGCGCCGCTGCACGCGCGCTTCCCCGACAACGTGCTGTGCCGCGGGCGCGTGGTCCGCGGCGATGTCGACGCGGCGCTCGCCGACGCGCCCCGGCGCGCGTCGCTGCGGGTGGGCACCTCGCACGTCGAGCATGCGTACATCGAGCCCGAGGCGGGCTGGGCGCGCTGGACGCCGGGTGCCGCGGGGGAGGCGGGGCGCGTGGAGGTCTTCGCCTGCACGCAGACGCCCTACATGGATCGCGACGAGCTCGCCTGGATGTTCGGCGTGCCGCCCGAGCAGGTGCGCATCGTGCCCTCGGCGGTCGGCGGCGGCTTCGGCGGCAAGCTCGACATGTCGGTGCAGCCGCTGCTGGTCGCCGCGGCGCGCAAGTTCGGCCGGCCGGCACGGATCGTCTACGGGCGTCCCGAGTCGATGGCCTCGTCGACCAAGCGCCATCCGGCCGAGATGCAGGCGACCCTCGCCGCCGACGCCGACGGGCGTCTGCTCGCCTACGACTTCGCGGGCGACTTCGATACCGGCGCCTACGCCTCGTGGGGGCCGACGGTCGCCAATCGGGTACCCATCCATGCGAGCGGGCCGTACCGCATCGGCGCGGTCCGTGCGCTCACTCGCGCGGTCCATACCCACGGTCCGGTGTCCGGCGCCTTCCGCGGCTTCGGCGTGCCGCAGTCGACGGTGGTGGTCGAGGCGCTGCTCGACCAGCTCGCCGGGCAGATCGGCCAGGATCCGCTGGAGCTGCGCCATGCGCACGCGCTGCGGGCCGGCGACACGACGCCGACCGGACAGCGGCTCGAGGCGAGCGTCGGCCTGCAGGCCTGTCTCGATGCGCTGCGGCCGGCCTGGCGCGCCGCGCGCGCGCAGGCCGCGGCCTACAACGCCACCGCCACCGGGCCGGTCCGCCGCGGTGCCGGCGTCGCCTGCATGTGGTACGGGATCGGCAACACCGTGATCGCCAACCCGTCGACGATGACCATCGGCCTGCGCCGGAACGGCCGCTTCGTGCTCTACAACGGCGCGGTGGACATCGGCCAGGGCACCTACACCGTGATGCCCCAGATCGCCGCCGACGCGTTGGGCGTGCCGGTGTCCGCGCTCGACCAGGTACGTGCCGACACCGCGCTGACCGAGGACGCTGGCAAGAGCTCGGCATCGCGCCAGACCTTCGTGTCCGGCAACGCGGCGCGCGCCGCCGGCCTCGATCTGCGCGCGCGCCTGCTGGCCATCGCCGGCGTCGACGCTGCGCTGGCCGATGCCGCGGTGCTGCGCTGCGAGCCGGGCGTGCTGGTGGTCGAGGCGGGCGGGCGCACGCATCGCGTGGCGCTCGGCGGCCTGAAGGCCGACGCCCGTGGCGACGTGGCGCTGGGCCGCGGCCGCTTCGACCCGCCCACCGTGCCGCTCGATGCGGACGGGCAGGGCGTGCCGTATGCGACCTACGGCTTCGCCGCGCAGTTCGCCGAGGTCGAGGTGGACCTCGAGCTGGGCACGGTGAAGGTGCTCTCGGTGCATGCCGCTCATGACGTCGGTCGCGCGGTGAACCCCACGCAGGTCGAGGGACAGATCCACGGCGGCATCGCGCAGGGCCTGGGCATGGCGCTGATGGAGGAGTACCGCAGCGGCCGCACCGACAACCTGCACGACTACCTGATCCCGACGGTGGGCGACGTGCCGCCGATCGTGGTCCACCTGGTCGAGGATCCGGAGCCGCTCGGCCCCTGGGGCGCGAAGGGCGTCGGCGAGCCGGCGCTGGTCGCGACCGCCCCGGCGATCCTCAACGCGATCCACCATGCGACCGGCGTGGGGGCGACCCACCTGCCGGTCACGCCCGACCGGCTGCGTGCCGCGCTGATCGAGGCGGCCCGGTGAGCACGTCCGCCGCGGGCAAGATCGAGTGCAACGCGTGTCCGGTGCTCTGCCAGATCACCGAGGGCCGCAGCGGCGCCTGCGACCGGTACGCGAACGTGGCCGGCGAACTGGTGCGCGTCGATCCGGTGGTGCTGATGTCGCGCGACCCGCAGCGCGTCGCCTTCGCCGGGCCCGACGCAGACTGGGACGGTGACCTGGTCGGCGCGCCGGTGTTCGTCACCGGCGTGGGGGCCGGCACCACCTACCCGGACTACAAGCCCGCGCCCTTCATCGTGTCGAGCGTGCAGGACGGCGTCGACATGGTCACCGTCGTGACCGAGGGCATCTTCAGCTACTGCAGCTTCCGCATCAAGGTCGACACCGACCGCTATCTCGGCCCGGAATGCGCGACCGTGCGCCATCGCGGCGAGGCGGTCGGCCATGTCACCACCATCGAGTACGGCTCGCAGTTCCTGTCGCTCGGCGGCGTGCACCACCTCACCGGCGGCAGCAAGAAGGAAGGCCGCGTCACCTGCGACCTGATGATGGCGCTCGGCAACAAGCAGGCCGTCGAGCTGTCGGTCGACGGCGGCGCGACGCTGGTGGTGCAGGCCGGGCGCCCGCCGATCGTCGACGGCGTCGAGGAGCGCCGCATGCGCGTGGGCTGCGGCTCGGCCACCATCGGCATCTTCGCGCAGCAGTGGCTCGGGCACGTCGACGAGGTGGTGGTGGTCGACGACCACATCACCGGCGTGCTGACCGAGCACCAGGCGGGCAAGTGCCTGGACATGCCGCCCTCGGGCCTGCGGATCCGCGGCCGCAAGTCCACGCCGGGCCGCTATTTCCAGGTCGCCAGCCCCGGCACCGGCTGGGGCGGCACCGACATCACCGATCCGCTGACCATCGTCGAGTCCTTCGATCCCAAGGTGGCCCGGCCGGGCCTGCGGATGCTGATGGTCTCGACCACCGGCGACCACTTCGCCTGGTACGTGCTCGACGAGGCGCTCGTGCCCGTGCCGACCGAGATGCCGCCCGAGGTGATGCGCGTGGTCGAGCGCATCGGCGAGAACTGCGAGCCCTCGGTGGCGACGGTGCTCTTCGTCGCCGGCGCGGGGGGCAGCCTGCGTGCGGGCGTCACCGAGAATCCGGTGCTGCTCACCCGCTCGATCAAGGACCTGCTGACCCGCGTGACCGTCGGCGGCGCGCCCGCCTACGTCTGGCCGGGGGGTGGCATCACGGTGATGGTCGACGTCGCGCGCATGCCCGAACGCAGCTTCGGCTGGGTGCCGACGCCGGCGATCGTCGCGCCCATCGAGTTCACGATGCGGCTCGCCGACTACGCGCGGCTGGGCGGCCACGTCGAGCGGGTCGTGCCGGTCGCCGAAGCCCTCGCGCGGGCGCAGTCGAAGCTGGTGGGCTGGGATGCGTCGAACCCCTGGCCGATCGAGCCGGCGGGCGCGCGATGAGCGCGCACCGGGCCCGGCTCCCCGGTGGCCGCGTGCATTTCCAGCACGGGCCGATCGACCTGGTCATCGGGATCGACGGCGAGCCGCAGGCGGTCGAGGCGGCGCTCGAGCGCGCATGGCGGCGCTTCGAGCCGCTGCTCGACGAGCTCGTCGCCGAGCTCGCCTGCCTGCGCCGCTGCGCCGAGCCGCGGGACCTGCCCCGCGGCGAGGTCGCGCGCCGCATGCACGCGGCCGTGCTGCCGTACCGGCCGCGCTTCGTGACGCCGATGGCCGCGGTGGCCGGCGCGGTCGCCGACGCCATCGTGGCCTGCCTCGCCGCGCCGGGCGTGCGACGGGCGAGCGTCAACAACGGCGGCGACATCGCGCTGTGGCTGGCGCCCGATGCGCCCGCCTACTCGATCGGCGTCGCGATCGATCGCCGCGGCGCGCCGCAGCCGGCCCCCGGCGGCGACGCGGGTCGCGACCGACCGGCGTCGCCCGCCGTCGAGATGCCCGCCGCGCTGAGCGTCGCGGCCGGCGACCCGTGGCGCGGCGTCGCGACCAGCGGCTGGCGCGGCCGCAGCCTGTCGCTCGGCATCGCCGACAGCGTCACCGTGCTCGCCGCCGATGGCGCCCGGGCCGATGCCGCCGCGACCCTGATCGCCAACGCGGTCGACGTCTTGCATCCGGCGATCCGCCGCGCGCCGGCCTCGAGCCTGCGCGACGGCAGCGACCTCGGCGAGCGGCTCGCCACGGTCGACGTGCCCGCGCTCCCGGACGACGCCGTGCGCCACGCACTCGGGGCCGGCTGCGCCGAGGCACGCCGCTGTGTCGACGCCGGCCTCGTCGGCGCCGTGCTGCTCGCGCTGCAGGGACGCTGGCGCGCGGTCGGGGAGCTCGCGCCGAGCCTGACACGCGGTGCGCCCCTCGTGCCCCGCGTACCCCTCGTGCCCGGCGAGCACCGCCCGCCCCGCGCTCGTCACGCGCCGTCCGTGCACCGCGCCATGACCCCCTCCGGGAGCCCCGCTTGAGCCTCATCGAGATCCGCCGCGTCTGGACCCAGGTCGAGACGATCCGTCACGAATTCGGGCCGCCCCCCGCGCAGCCGCTGCTGCGCGGCGCGATCGGGGTCGTGCTGCGCAATCCGTACGCCGGCCGCCACGAGCCGGACATCCTGCCGATGATGGAGGCGCTGACCCCCGTCGGCATCGACATGGCGCAGCGCCTGCTCGACGCGATGGGCGTGCCCGCCGCGCGCATCGAGGGCTACGGCAAGGGCTCGATCGTCGGCGCCGACGGCGAGATCGAGCACGGCGCGCTCTGGCACGTGCCGGGCGGCTACGCGATGCGCGACCTGCTCGAGAAGCGCCACGGCGTTCCGACCAAGGCGATCGTGCCGTCGACCAAGAAGGTGGGGGGCCCCGGCACCCGCCTCGACGTGCCCATCACCCATGTCAACGCGAGCTACGTGCGCAGCCATTTCGATGCGATCGAGGTCGGCGTGCCCGGCCATCCGCACGGCGACGAGCTCGTGTTCTTCCTGGCGATGACCACCGGCGCGCGGATCCACGCGCGCGTGGCCGGCCTCGCCGCCGCCGACGTCGCGGGCCTCGACGGCCTGCGCTGAACGACAGGACCCCCGCCATGCCCGCAGAGATCCGCAAGATGATGGTGTGCGTCGACGAGACCCGCATCGAGATGGGCCGACCGGTCGAGCCGCCGGTGCGCCGCGCGGTCGCGATCGCGGTGATCGCCAACCCCTACGCCGGGCGCTGGTCCGACTCGCTCGACGAGCTGGTCGCGATCGGCGAGGAGCTCGGCGCCACGCTCGGCGAGGCCTGCGTGAAGGCGCTCGGCATCGCCCCGGGCGACGCGCAGGGCTTCGGCAAGGCGGCGATCGTCGGCGAGCGCGGCGAGCTCGAGCATGCGGCGGCGATCCTGCACCCCAAGCTCGGCGCACCGCTGCGCCGCGCGGTCGAGAAGGGCGCCGCGCTGGTGCCGTCCGCCAAGAAGTCCGGCGGGCCGGGCACCGCGATCGACGTGCCGCTCGGCCACAAGGACGCGGCTTTCGTGAGAAGCCATTTCGACGCGATCGAGGCGCGCGTGCCGGACGCCCCGCGCCGCGACGAGATCGTGGTCGCCGTCGCGGTCACCGCCGGTGGCCGCCCGCATCCGCGGATCGGCGGCCTGCAGGCCCACGAGATCGAAGGCAAGGACGGGCTGCGATGAGCCGCGCGGCCCGCCCCCGGGCGTGCCGCGAGCACAGCGCAGCCCACCCGAACGCAGCACCGACCGACCCCACCGCTTCCACAGAGGGACCCCGCGCATGAACCCGAACGCACCGCTTCACGTCCGCGCCCTGCGCGCGACCCTGGTCGGCCTCGCCGTCGCCGCGGCCGTCGCCGCGACGCCGGCCGCCGCCCAGATCCGCATCGGCGAGCTCAACAGCTACAAGTCGCAGCCCGCCTTCCTCGAGCCGTACCGCAAGGGCTGGGAGCTCGCGCTCGAGGAGATCAACGCCTCGGGCGGCCTGCTCGGCCAGAAGGTCGAGGTGATCTCGCGCGACGACAACGCCAACCCGGGCGATGCGGTCCGGGTCGCCGAGGAGCTGGTCTCGCGCGAGCGTGCGGTCGTGGTGTTCGGCACCTTCCTGTCGAACATCGGCCTGGCGGTCACCGACTTCGCCAAGCAGCGCAAGGTGCTGTTCGTCGCCGCCGAGCCGCTGACCGACAAGATCACCTGGGAGAACGGCAACCGCTACACCTTCCGCCTGCGCCCGAACACCTACATGCAGTCGGCGATGCTGGTGCCCGAGGCCGCGAAGCTCAAGAAGAAGCGCTGGGCGATCGTCTACCCGAACTACGAGTACGGCCAGTCGGCGGCGGCGACCTTCAAGACGCTGCTCAAGGCCGCGCAGCCGGATGTCGAGTTCGTCGCCGAGCAGGCCACGCCGCTCGGCCGCATCGACGCCGGCGCGGTCGCGCAGGCGCTGATCGACGCCAAGCCCGACGCGATCTTCAACGTGACCTTCGGCGCGGACCTCGCGCGCTTCGTGCGCGAGGGGCAGACCCGCGGCCTCTTCAAGGACCGCCCGGTGGTCTCGCTGCTGTCGGGCGAGCCCGAGTACCTCGACCCGCTGCGCGACGAGGCCCCCGAGGGCTGGATCGTCACCGGCTACCCCTGGTACTCGATCAAGACGCCCGAGCACGACAAGTTCCTGACCGCCTACCAGCGCAAGTGGAAGGAGTATCCGCGGCTGGGCTCGATCGTCGGCTACGCGACGATGATGTCGATCGCGGCCGGCATCAAGAAGGCCGGCTCGACCGACACCGAGAAGATGATCACGGCGATGCGCGGCCTGCAGGTCGACAGCCCGATGGGCAAGTTCACCTACCGCGCGATCGACCATCAGGCGACGATGGGCGCCTACGTCGGCGTCACCACGGTGAACCAGGGCCGCGGCGTGATGAAGGACTTCCGCTACATCGACGGCACCGCGGTGCTGCCGAGCGACGCGGAGGTCCGAAAGCTGCGTCCGGCCGACGCGATGCAGTGAGCACGGTCAGGCCCTCGTGACCCTGCAGACCCTCGTCGTCCAGCTCATCAACGGGCTGGCGAGCGCCTCGACGCTGTTCCTGGTCGCGGTCGGGCTGTCGCTGATCTTCGGCGTCAGCCGGATCGTGAACTTCGCGCACGGCTCGCTGTACATGGTGGGCATCTACGTCGCGTTCAGCCTGATCGAGCGCTTCGGTCCGACCAGCGGCCTCGGCTTCTGGGGCGGCGTGCTGGCCGCCGCGCTGGTCACCGCGGCGATCGGCGCGCTCATCGAGGTGCTGGTGCTGCGGCGGGTCTATGCGGCCCCGGAGCTGTTCCAGCTGCTCGCCACCTTCGCGGTCGCACTGATCGTTCGCGACGCGGTGCTGTGGCTGTGGGGACCCGAGGACCTGCTCGGTCCGAAGGCCCCCGGGCTCAAGGGCGCGGTGGAGGTGCTCGGCGCCCGGTTCCCGATCTACGACCTGGTGCTGGTCGCGATCGGCCCGCTGGTGCTCGGGGCGCTGTGGCTGCTGCTGACCCGCACGCGCTTCGGCGTGCTGATCCGCGCCGCCACCCAGGACCGCGAGATGGTCGGTGCGCTCGGCGTCGACCAGGCCTGGCTCTTCACCGGCGTGTTCGCGCTCGGCTCGCTGCTGGCGGGGCTGGGCGGCGCGCTGCAGATCCCGCGCGAGCCGGCCAACCTCGCGCTCGACCTGACGACGATCGGCGAGGCCTTCGTGGTGGTGGTGGTCGGCGGCATGGGCAGCATCCCGGGCGCCTACCTGGCGGCGCTGCTCATCGCCGAGATCAAGGCGCTCTGCTATGCGATCGGCACGGTCACGCTGTTCGGCATGCCCTTCGCGTTCTCCAAGCTCACCCTGGTGGCCGAGTTCCTGGTGATGGCCCTGGTGCTCGTCATCCGCCCGTGGGGTCTGCTCGGTCGGCCGCAGGGCGCGGTGCGCAACGCCGCCGAGGTCGAGGCGCCGCTGCGCGCGGCCTCGCCGGGGGTGCGGCGAGGCTGGCTGGTCGTGGTGGCCGCGCTCGCCGCGCTGCCGCTGCTGGCCGGCGCCTTTCCCTACCTGCCGGTGCTCGGCATCGACATCCTGATCGCGGTGCTGTTCGCGACCAGCCTGCACTTCATCATGGGCCCGGGCGGCATGCATTCGTTCGGCCATGCCGCCTACTTCGGGCTCGGGGCCTACGGTGCGGCGCTCGGGATGAAGGTGCTCGGGCTGCCGATGGAGGCGGCGCTGCTGGTCGCGCCGCTGCTCGCGCTGGCCGGCGCGCTGCTCTTCGGCTGGTTCGCGGTGCGGCTGTCGGGCGTCTACCTCGCGATGCTCACGCTCGCGTTCGCGCAGATCGTCTGGGCCTGCGTCTTCCAGTGGGACGGCGTCACCGGCGGCAGCAACGGGCTGGTCGGCGTGTGGCCGGCGGGCTGGCTGTCCTCGAAGACCGCCTACTACCTGATGACGCTCGCGGTCGTCGTCGCCAGCGTCGCGGCGATGCGCGCGATGCTCTTCTCGCCCTTCGGCTACGCGATGCGGGCGGGCCGCGACTCGCCGCTGCGCGCGGGCGCCGTCGGCATCGACGTGGTCCGGGTGCAGTGGGCGGCGTTCGCGATTTCGGGGCTCTTCGGCGGTGTCGCGGGCGCCCTCTTCGCGTTCGCCAAGGGCACGATCTCGCCGGAGACGATCTCGGTCGGCCGCTCGATCGACGGCCTGGTGATGGTGCTGCTCGGCGGCATCCAGTCGCTCGCCGGGCCGATCGTCGGCTCCGCCGCCTTCACCTGGCTGCAGGACCAGGTGATCCGCTCGACCGACTACTGGCGCGCGGTGCTCGGCTTCACCATCCTCGCGCTGGTGCTGGCCTTCCCGCAGGGCATCGCCGGCGCGCTCGGGCCGCCGCTGGAGCGCCTGCTCGATCGCGGCCGCAGGCGGCCCACGGTGCCCGGTCAGGCGGCCGGGCAGGGCGGGACGCGATGAGCGCGCAACCGCTCGCCGCGGGCGCGCCGCTGCTGCGCGTCGAGTCGCTGCGCAAGGCCTTCGGCGGCGTGCGCGCGGTCGACGACGTCAGCTTCGAGCTCGGCGCGGGCGAGCTGCTCGCGCTGATCGGCCCGAACGGCGCCGGCAAGTCGACCTGCTTCAACTGCATCAATGGGCAGCTGCGCCCCGACCACGGCCGCGTGCTGCTCGGCGGCACCGACCTGGTGGGCCGCGCGCCGCGCGCGATCTGGCGGATGGGCGTGGGGCGCACCTTCCAGATCGCCGCGACCTGGGCGTCGATGACGGTGGCCGAGAACGTCCAGGTCGCGCTGCTGTCGCATGCCGGCCGGCTGAACCGCTTCTGGGGCCGTGCCAGCGCGATGTGCCGCGACGAGGCGCTCGCGCTGCTCGATGCGGTCGGCCTGGCGGCGATGGCCGACGCGCCCTGCGGCGCGCTGGCCTACGGCGACGTCAAGCGCGTCGAGCTCGCGATCGCGCTGGCCAACGGGCCGCGGCTGCTGCTGATGGACGAGCCGACGGCGGGCATGGCGCCGCGCGAGCGCAACGAGCTGGTCGGGCTGGTCAAGCGACTGGTCCGCGAGCGCGGCATCGGCGTGCTGTTCACCGAGCACAGCATGGACGTGGTGTTCGAGTATGCCGACCGGATCATCGTGCTGGCCCGCGGCGGACTGATCGCCGAGGGCACGCCTGCGGCGATCCGCGACGACCCGCAGGTGCGCGAGGTCTATTTCGGCTCGACCGGCGTGCCCGCTGCGCCGAAGGACGCCTGAGATGGCCGGATCGCTGCTGCAGGTCGAGTCGCTGTGCGCCTGGTACGGCCGCGCGCAGATCCTCTATGACGTCGGGCTCGAGGTCCGCGCCGGCGAGGTGGTCGCGCTGATGGGCCGCAACGGCGCGGGCAAGTCGACGACGATGAAGGCGATCGCCGGGCTGCTCGAGCGGCGCAGCGGCACGGTCCGCTTCGAGGGCCGCGACCTGGCCGGCCTGGCGTCGCACCGGATCGCCCGGATGGGGCTGGGCTGGGTGCCCGAGGACCGGCGGATCTTCACCGACCTGACCGTGCTCGAGAACCTCGAGGTCGGCCGTCAGCCGCCGCTCGCGGGCGCGCCCGCCTGGACGGTCGAGTCGCTGTTCGCGCTGTTCCCCAACCTCGCGGCGATGCCGCGTCGCCCGGGCGGGCGCATGAGCGGCGGCGAGCAGCAGATGCTCACCGTCGCGCGCACGCTGATGGGCAACCCGCGGCTCGTCATGCTCGACGAGCCCTCCGAGGGCGTGGCCCCGGTGATCGTCGAGCAGATGGCGCGCTCGATCAACGAGATGAAGAAGCTCGGCCTGTCGGTGCTGCTGTCCGAGCAGAACCTGCACTTCGCCGAGCAGGTCTGCGATCGGGCGTACGTGCTCGAGAAGGGGCAGGTGCGCTTCGCCGGCACCATGGCCGAGCTCGAGGCCGACGAGGCCACCCGCCGCGCCTACCTGAGCGTCTGAGGCGCGATCCGCGCGTCCGCCCACCGAACCCCGTCCACAGGAACGCCACCATGGCCGTCATCGCCGCCCAGCAGACCTCCGGCAAGGTCGTCATCCGCAACGTCGGGCTGATGCTGTCCGGCGACATCGACAGACCGATCCTCGACGCCGACACCGTCGTCGTCGAGGACGGCGTCATCGTCGCCGTCGGCCGCGCCGCCGACTGCGACACCGACCGCGCCCGCACCACCATCGACTGCAAGGGCACCGCGCTCGCGCCCGGGCTCATCGACTCGCACGTCCATCCGGTCTTCGGCGACTGGACGCCCCGGCAGAACCAGCTCGGCTGGATCGAGTCCTGCATGAACGGCGGGGTGACCACCATGATCTCGGCCGGCGAGGTCCACCTGCCGGGCCGGCCGAAGGACATCGTCGGGGTCAAGGCGCTGGCGATCACCGCGCAGCGTGCCTTCGACGGCATGCGCGCGGCGGGCGTGGGCGGCGGCGTCAAGGTCTACGCCGGCGCGCCGGTCATCGAGCAGGGCATGGTCGAGCAGGACTTCGCCGACATGGCGGCCGCCGGCGTCACGCTGCTGGGCGAGATCGGCCTGGGCTCGGTGAAGGCCGGTGCCGTGGCCGCGACCATGGTCGGCTGGGCACGCAAGCACGGCATCCAGAGCACCATCCACACCGGTGGCCCGTCGATCCCCGGCTCCGGGCTGATCGACGAGCACGTGGTGCTCGAGGCCGACGCCGACGTGATCGGCCACGTCAACGGCGGCCACACCTCGCTGTCGTACCGCTCGGTCTGCACGCTCTGCGAGAAGAGCTCGCGGGCGCTGGAGATCGTGCACAACGGCAACGAGCGGATCGCGATCCTGACCGCGCGCCATGCGATCGAGCTCAAGTGCCCGCACCGCATCATCCTCGGCACCGACTCGCCCGCCGGCTCGGGCGTGCAGCCGCTGGGCATCCTGCGGATGATCGCGCTGCTGTCCTCGCTGGCCGACGTGCCGGCCGAGATCGCCTTCGGCTTCGCCACCGGCAACACCGCGCGGATGCGCAACCTGCGCCAGGGCCTGATCGAGGTCGGGCGTCCGGCGGATTTCGTCTTCCTCGATCGCGCGCAGCACACCGCCGGCACCGACCTGCTCGACAGCGTGCGGCTCGGCGACATCCCCGGCGTCGGCATGGTGATGATCGACGGCCTGGTGCGCTGCGGCCGCAGCCGCAACACGCCGCCGGCCATCGAGGTGCCGGTGGTCCTGCCGCAGCACTGAACCGTGCCGCGCCCGCCGCGATGAGCGCCGCCCCGCGAGCCGATCCCGATCCCGACCCCGGTCGGGATCCCGAGCGCGAGCTCGGGTCCGACGCCGGCGCGTCGGCCGAGGGCGCGGCCACCGAGGTCCGGCGCCGTGCGCCGCAGCGGCGCGACGCGTTCGCCACCCGCGCCCGGATCCTGCGCGCCGCCACCCAGGAGTTCGCCCGAAACGGCTTCGGCGGGGCGCGCGGCGATCGGATCGCCAAGCGCGCCCGCTCGTCCGAGCGGATGGTCTACTACTATTTCGGCAGCAAGGAAGGCCTGTTCCGCGAGGTGCTCGAGAGCGCCTACGACGCCCTCGGCGTCGCCGAGCAGGCGCTGGTGCTCGACGACAAGGCGCCGCGCGAGGCGCTCGCGCACTTCTGCCGCTTCGTCTGGCGCTGGTACGCCGAGCATCCGGAGTTCATCGGCGTGCTGACCGCCGAGAACCAGCTCCAGGCCCGCCACCTGCGCCGTTCGGCGCGCCTGGACGTGCTGGTCAGGCCGGTGGTGCGCCTGCTGGCGGGGCTGCTCGAGCGCGGCGAGCGCGGCGGCGACTTCCGGCCCGGCCTGGACGCGGCCGACCTCTACGTGTCGATCGCCGGGCTCGGCTATTTCCCGGTCTCGAACCGGCACACGCTGTCGGCCGTGCTGGGCCGCGATCTGGCCGATCCGCAGGTGCTCGAGGCGCACTGGCGGGCCTGCGAGGACATGGTGCTTCGCTGCGTGGACGCACGGTTACAATCCGCCGGATGATCATCACGTCGCTGCTCGACACCGACCTGTACAAGTTCACGATGATGCAGGTCGTGCTGCATCATTTCCCCGGTGCGCAGGTCGAGTACCGCTTCAAGTGCCGCAATCCCGGCATCGATCTCGCGCCCTACGTCGACGAGATCCGTGCCGAGATCCGGCACCTGTGCACGCTGCGCTTCACCGAGCCCGAGCTCGACTGGCTGCGCTCGCTGCGGTTCATCAAGAGCGACTTCGTCGACTTCCTCGGCCTGTTCCAGATGAACGAGAAGTACATCTCGGTCAGGCCCTCGAGCACCGCCCCCGGCGAGATCGACATCACCGTGAAGGGGCCGTGGCTGCACACGATCCTCTTCGAGATCCCGGTGCTGGCCATCGTCAACGAGATCTACTTCCGCAACACCCAGAAGGCGCCGGACTATCCGGGCGGCCGCAAGCGGCTGCTGGACAAGATCGGCCTGATCCGCGACGACCCGGGCCTCGCCGGCATGCGGGTGGCCGACTACGGCACGCGCCGGCGCTTCTCGCGGACCTGGCACGAGGAGGTGATCGTCGGGCTGCGGGACTCGCTCGGCGACAACTTCGCCGGCACCAGCAACGTCTGGTACGCGATGAAGCACGGCGTGCTGCCGCTGGGCACCATGGCCCACGAGTACCTTCAGGCCTGCCAGGCGCTCGGCTCCCGGCTGCGCGACTCGCAGACCTACGGCTTCGAGATGTGGGCGCGCGAGTACCGCGGCGACCTCGGCATCGCGCTGTCCGACGTCTACGGCATCGACGCGTTCCTGCGCGACTTCGACCTGTACTTCTGCAAGCTCTTCGACGGTGCGCGCCACGATTCGGGCGACCCGTTCGACTGGGGCGAGCGGCTGATCCACCACTACGAGACCAATCGGGTCGATCCGCGCACCAAGACGCTGATCTTCTCCGACAGCCTGAACGTGCCGCTCGCGATCTCGCTCTACAAGCGCTTTCGCGACCGCACGCGGCTGGCGTTCGGCATCGGCACCAATCTCACCAACGACCTCGGCTTCACGCCGCTGCAGATCGTCATCAAGATGGTCCGCTGCAACGGCCAGCCAGTGGCCAAGCTCTCGGACTCGCCCGAGAAGACGATGTGCGACGACCCGGCCTACCTCGCCTACCTGCGCCAGGTGTTCCAGACCAAGGTCTCGCAATGACGAGCACGACGCCATGACCGACCTCGACACCACCGCCGCCCGCCAGCGCATCCTCGCGCGCATCCGCAGCGCCCAGGGCCGCCAGGGTGCGCCCACCGCGAACGAGCGCCGCTCGGTCGACGACTGGATCGCGCGCCGCGAGGTCGGCCCTCAGCCCACCGTCGACGCCGATCGCGTCGCGCACTTCGAGCGGCAGGCCGCACGGATGTCCAGCACCACCGAGTGGGTCGCGTGGCTGGCCGACGTGCCGGCGGCCGTCGCCCGCTACCTCGATGCGCACGGGCTGCCGAAGCGGGCCGTCTGCTGGAACACCCTCGGCGATCTCGACTGGGCCGGCGCCGGCCTCGAGGTCGAGGCGCGCCGTCCGCAGGGCGAGGACATGGTCGGCATCAGCGGCGCCTTCGTCGCGGTGGCCGAGACCGGCACGCTGATGATGCTGTCCGGACCGCACACGCCGGCCTCGATGCACCTGCTGCCCGAGACCCATGTCGCGGTCGTGATGGCCGATCGCGTCGTCGGTCACTACGAGGACGGCTTCGCGCTCGCCCGCAGCGAGCGCGGCGAGCTGCCGCGCGCGACCAACCTGGTGTCCGGTCCCTCGCGAACCGGCGACATCGAGCAGACCATCGTCCTCGGTGCCCATGGCCCGTACCGGGTCCACGTCCTCATCGTCGGCGCTGCCGGTACGCCCGCGGGTGCTGCCTCGTGAAGCCGCGCCTGCTGATCACCCGCCGCGTCTTCCCCGAGGTGGTCGAGGCCCTGTCGGCCGCCTACGAGGTCGAGACCAATCCGGACGACGCCTTCTGGACGCCCGAGCAGACCCGTGCGAAGGCCGCCGGCTGCGAGGCGCTCTACGTCGTCGCGACCGACCGCGTGGACGCCGCGCTGCTCGAGGCCTGCCCGCGGCTCAAGATCGTCGCGACCGGCTCGGTCGGCTACAACCAGATCGACGTCGCGGCCTGCACCGCCCGCGGCATCGCGGTCACCAACACGCCCGACGTGCTGACCGAGGCGACCGCCGACATGGCCTGGGCGCTGCTGATGTCGACCGCGCGCCGCGTCACCGAATCCGAGCGCTGGCTGCGCGACGGGCAGTGGGGCCGCTGGGCCTGGGACCAGTTCCTCGGTGCCGACGTGCACGGGGCGACGCTCGGCATCGTCGGCATGGGCCGCATCGGCTCGGCGGTCGCGCGCCGCGCCGCCGGCTTCTCGATGCGCCTTCAGTACACCAACCGCAGCGCCGCCGCCAACGAGCGCGAGCTCGGCGCCACCCGCGTCGAGCTCGACACGCTGCTCGCCACCTCGGACCACGTGGTGCTGGTGCTGCCGTACTCGCCGGCCACCCACCACCTGATCGGCGAGCGCGAGCTCGGCCTGATGAAGCCGACGGCGACGCTGGTCAACATCGCGCGCGGCGGCATCGTCGACGATGCGGCATTGGCGCGCGCGCTCGGCGCCGGCACGATCGCGGCCGCCGGGCTCGACGTCTACGAGGGTGAGCCGACGGTCCTGCCCGCGCTGCTCGAGGTGCCCAACGTCGTGCTCACGCCGCACATCGGCAGCGCGACGCGTTCCTCGCGGCTCGGCATGGCGATGCTCGCCGCCCGCAACCTGCTGGCGCACGCCACCGGCGACGCGTTGCTCACGCAGGTCAACGCCGGCCCGCGCTGAGCGGGCCGGAACACACCGGAACGGGCCGCACCCGGAGACACCATGGCGACGATCGAAGTCAAGCGAGAACACACCCTGGGCCTGAAGAAGGCGAGGGTGGCGGCCGAGCGGGTGGCCGAGGAGATGGAGCGCGAGTTCGGCATGTCCAGCGAGTGGGACGGCAACACCCTGCGGTTCGCGCGCACAGGCGTCAGCGGCGAGCTGGTCGTGCAGAAGGGCCACGTCGAGCTGAACGCGAACCTGGGCTTCCTGCTGTCGGCGTTCAAGGGGCGGATCGAGGAGACGATCCACCGCAACTTCGACGAGTACTTCGCCTAGCCCTTCAGGTCCTCGATCAGCGACACGTACTGCTGCATCGCGTCGTCCTTCGAGGTGCCCTTGATCTCGGCCCAGGCGTCGAACTTCGCGCGCCCGATCATGTCGGTGAACCCCGGCCGCTTGCCCGACGCGTCGCCATCGGTCGCCTGCTTGTACAGCGCGTAGAGCTTGAGCAGCGTGGCGTTGTCGGGCCGCTCGGTGAGCGTCTTCGAGTCAGCCAGTGCCTGCGCGAATTGGGTCGCGAGATCCGCCATGGGAGCGCCTCTTCGGGGGTCGGGTGGGTGTGTGGCGGTATCATAGCCGCAAAGAAACAGAGTGCCCGGTCGCGCCGGGTCCGGAGGCACGATGGCGGGCAGTGCTGGGCGGGAACGGATGTCGAGCGTCGACACCGCATGGCTGCGGATGGACCGCCCGAGCAACCTGATGATGATCGTCGGCATCGACGTGTTCGAGCGCCCGGTCGAATTCGATGCCCTGCGCGCGGTGATCGCAGCGCGGCTGCTCGCCTTCGACCGGTTCCGCCAGCGTGTCGAGTACGACGCCTCGGGCACCGCCTGGTGGGTCGAGGACGATCGCTTCGAGCTCGGTGTCCACCTGCAGCGCCACCGGCTGGATGGCGCGGGCACCGATGCGCAGCTGCAGGCCTTCGTCGCCGAGCTCGCGATCACGCCGCTCGATGCGGACCGCCCGCTCTGGCAGTTCCATCTGGTCTCCAACTACCGGGGCACCGACGCGCTGGTCGCCCGCATCCACCATTGCATCGCCGACGGCATCGCGCTGGTCCGCGTGATGCTCAGCCTGACCGACGATGCGCCCACGCCGGCCGGCCGCCCGCGCAGGCGCCCCGATACCGGCGAAGGCAGCGAGCATGGCGATGCGCCGCTGCTGTCGAATCCGTGGCGGCCGTTCCTGCAGCCGCTCACGAAGGGCGCGGTCCGCGCGATCGAGGCCACGGGCGCGGCCATCGGCGGCTCGATGAAGCTCGCCGGCGAGCCCGAGCGGCTGGCGGACTATGCCCAGATCGGGCAGCGCGTGGTCGTCGACGCGGCGCGCATCGCGCTGATGACCGCGGACAGCGACACCAGTCTCAAGGGCGTACCCGGCGTGGCCAAGGGCATCGCCTGGAACGAGCCGCTGCCGCTCGACGATGTGAAGCTGGTGTGCCGCGCGCTCGGCGCCTCGGTCAACGACGTGCTGATGTCCTGCGTGGCGGGTGCGCTGCGGACCTACCTGCGCGGCCGCGGCGAGGGCACCGACGGCTGCGAGATCCGCGCGATGGTGCCGGTCAACCTGCGCTCGACCGAAGGGCCGATCCGCCTGGGCAACCGCTTCGGTCTGGTGCCGGTCGAGCTGCCGGTCGGCATCGCGAATCCGATCGCCCGGCTGCAGGAGGTGCGCCGGCGGATGGACGATCTGAAGGGGGGCTACCAGGCGGTGCTGGCCTACACGCTGCTGGAGGTCGTCGGTCATGCGCCGAAGCTCGTGCAGGACCCGATCCTGCAGTACCTGTCGGGCAAGGCGACCGCGGTGATGACCAACGTGCCCGGGCCGAAGGAGGCGCTGTCGCTCGCCGGCCGCCGACTGTCCCGCATGATGGTCTGGGTGCCGCAGTCGGGCGACATCGGCCTGGGCGTCTCGATCCTGTCGTATGCCGGTGGCGTGCAGTTCGGCGTGATCGCCGACCGCAGGCTGTGCCCCGATCCGCAGGCGCTGATCGATGCGTTCCAGCCGCAGTTCGATGCGCTGATGACCATCGTCGCGATGCTGCCCCCCGAGATGCTCGGCCGCACGATCGATCCGGTCGCGCTCGAGCATGCGCTGTTCGACACGCCCCAGGAGATCGCATGAGCACCGCACGATCGCATCGGAGGTGCTCGCCCCCCCTCGGGGGGACGGCGCGAAGCGCCAAGGGGGTCTCATGAGCACCGAAGCCCTGTTCCGCGCCGACGCCTACCTGCGCGAGTGCACCGCGCGGGTGGTGTCGGTCGGGCCCGAGGGTGTGCTGCTCGACCGGACGGTGTTCTATCCGCTGGGCGGCGGGCAGGCGGCCGACACCGGCTCGCTCACGCGCGCCGACGGGCTCGTCGTGCAGGTCGGCGACACCCGCAAGTCTCGCGCCGAAGGCGCCGGCCCCGACGACGCGCTGCACGTGCCGGCGCCCGAGTCGGCCGAGGCCGCCGCCGTGCTGCGCCCGGGCGACACCGTCGTCGCAGCCATCGACTGGGATCGGCGTCACCGCCACATGCGGCTGCACACCTCGACCCACCTGCTGTGCGCGCTGGTGCCGCATCCGGTCGACGGCTGCTCCATCACCTCGGGCTACGCGCGGCTGGACTTCGCGATGGTCGAGCCGCTCGACCGGGATCTGCTGCAGGCCGGGCTGGACCGGCTGGTCGCCGGCGCGCATGCGGTGAACATCGACTGGATCACCGACGACGAGCTCGCCGCGCAGCCCGACCTGGTGCGCACGATGTCGGTCAAGCCGCCGATGGGCTTCGGCCGCGTGCGGCTGCTGCGCATCGACGGCGTCGACCTGCAGCCCTGCGGCGGCACGCACGTGGCCAACACCGCCGAGATCGGCGCGCTGCGGATCTCGAAGATCGAGAAGAAGAGCGCGCGCACGCGGCGCGTGACGATCGAGTTCGTGTGAGGCGCGTGGAATGAGCGCGACCGACCCCCGGATCGCCGAGATCCTCGACTTCTGGTTCGGCGAACCCGGCTCGTCCGAGCGCGGCCGCGCGCGCGAGGTCTGGTTCCGCAAGGACGCGGCCTTCGACGACACGATCCGCGCGCGCTTCGGCGCGGTGGTGGACGAGGCCGCAGCAGGCGGACTGGCCGGCTGGGACCGCAGCGACATCGGCGCGCTCGCGCTGCTCGTGGTCTGCGACCAGTTCCCGCGCAACCTGTTCCGCGGCGAGGCGCGCGCGTTCGCGCTCGATCCGCGCGCGCTCGCCACGGCGCGCGAGCTGGTCGCCACGGGCCGCGATCGCGTGCTTGCGCCCCTCGAGCGCGTGTTCGTCTACCTGCCGTTCGAGCACTCGGAGTCGCTCGACGACCAGCGCGAGGCGGTGCGCCTGCTCGGCACGCTGCGCGACGACCCGCAGGCCGGCGGCTATCACGAGTGGGCGGTGAAGCACTTCGAGGTGGTGCAGCGCTTCGGACGGTTCCCGCATCGCAACGAGGCGCTCGCGCGGGTGTCGACCCCCGAGGAGATCGCGTTCCTGGCGCAGCCGGGGTCGCGGTTCTGAACGGTCCGGGGCCGCGGACGGCCCCGCGCGCCCTCAGCCGTTCAGGAAGTTCAGCGGCGTCCCCGCCCGCGGCCAGTCGATCGACACCAGCTTGCCGGTGGTCGACAGCGTGACGAACGCGGTCTTCAGGCCCGGCCCGCCGAAGCACAGGTTGGTCGTGTAGGCGTCGGGCATCGGGATGAACTCGAGCTCGCCGCCCCCGGGCGAGACCACCGTGATGCCGCCCTCCATCAGCGAGGCCACGCAGACGTTGCCCGCCGCATCCACCGCCAGCGAGTCGAAGAGCCGGTACGTCGACATGTCGACCATCAGCGTGCCGCCCCATGGCGACGGGAAGGGCTGCTTGCGCAACGTGCCCGGTCCTTCGATGTCCCAGGCCCAGAGCCGTCCCGCGCGCGTCTCCGCGACGTAGAGCCGCTTGCCGTCGGGCGACAGGCCGATGCCGTTGGGGGTCAGCATCGGCTGCACCACCTCGACGATCGACGAGCCGTCGGGCCGCGCGTAGTAGACCGCGCCGTAGTCCAGGTCGCGCGCGCGCGTCTTGCCGAGGTCGGTGAACCACAGGCCGCCGTCGGCGTCGAAGACCAGGTCGTTCGGGCCGCGCAGCGGGCCGTTCGGGCCGTGCGTGTGCACCACCTCGACGGCACCGGTGGCGAGGTCCACACGCTCGATGCGCCCGCCCGAGTAGTCGTGCGGCTGGTGCGCGGGACGCATCCGTCCGCCGCCCATGTCGATCCACTGGAAGCCGCCGTTGTTGCAGATCCAGACCTTGCCGTCCGGTCCCATGGCCGCGCCGTTCGGACCGCCGCCGGTGTGCGCGACGACCTCCACGCGGCCGTCGGGCGTGACGCGCGACAGGGTGCCGCGTGCGATCTCCACCAGCAGCACGTCGCCGTCGGGCAGGGCGATCGGGCCCTCGGGGAACTTCAGTCCGGTGGCGATCTCTCGGATCACGGGGGTCATTGCATCGTCTCCAGGGGCTTCGGTGTCAGGCGATCCGGCGATCGCGGCCGGCCCAGTAGGGCTCGCGCAGCACGCGCTTGAGGATCTTGCCGCTCGGGTTGCGCGGGATGGCGTCGACGACGTCGACGCTCTTGGGGCACTTGTAGTGGGCGATGCGCTCGCGCATCCAGGCGATGATCGACGCGGGGTCGGCCTCGACCCCGGGCCTGAGCACGACCACCGCCTTGACCGCCTCGCCCCAGCGCTCGTCGGGCACGCCGATCACCGCGCCGTCGGCCACCGCCGGATGCTGCATCAGCGCGTTCTCGACCTCGGCCGGATAGATGTTCTCGCCGCCCGAGACGATCATGTCCTTGAGCCGGTCGTGCAGGAACAGGTAGCCGCCGCGCCAGTAGCCGGCGTCGCCGGTGCGGAACCAGGGCGGCTCGCCGGGCGCGCCCGGCTCGAAGGCCTCGGCGGTCGCATCGGGCTTGCCCCAGTAGCCGGTCATGTTCTTCGGCGAGCGGATCCACAGCTCGCCGACCTCGTCGTAGGCACAGTCCTCGCGCGTGCCCGGGCGCACGACGCGCACCTCGACGTCGGTCATCGGCTGGCCGGCCGAGCGCAGCAGCGCGGCCTTCGGGCCCTCGGTCGCATGGTCGTGCGCACGCAGCGCGGTCACGGCGCCGCAGGTCTCGGTCAGCCCGTAGACCTGCAGGAAGCCGCAGCCGAAGATGCGCATCGCCTCGGTCAGCACGCGGTCGCTGATCGGCGAGGCGCCGTACGAGATCATCCGCAGCGACGACAGGTTCCGGCGCTCGACGCCGGGCACCTGCAGCATGAACTGGATCATCGCCGGCACGAGGAAGGCGTGGGTGACGCCCTCGCGCTCGATCGCGTCGAGCGCGGCGACCGGGTCGAAGTCGGGCATCGTGATGCTGCGCCCGCCGAAGGCGTGCGTCATCAGCGCGACGCCCGCGCCCGCGATGTGGAAGGCCGGCAGCACGTTCAGGTTCACGTGCACGAGCGGGTCGTACGCCCACTCCTGCGAGACGCCGTTGACGTGCGAGTGCGCCATCGCGCGGTGCGACAGCTCCACGCCCTTGGGCAGGCCGGTGGTGCCCGACGAGTACAGCTGCAGCGCGATGTCGTCGGGGCCCGGGGCGAAGCCCGGGTCGGTGTCGGGCTGCGCGGCGCTCCAGGCCTCCCAGGCGGGCAGCGTCCCGCCCGCGCGCGTGGCCACCGTCTTGCGCAGCGTCGGCGCGTCGAGCGCGGCGGCCACCGCCTCGAACTCCGGGTCGACCATCAGGAAGGCCGCCCGCCCGTCGCCGACGATGTACTGCACCTCGGGCGGTGCGAGCCGCCAGTTCACCGGCATGCAGACCGCGCCGAGCTTCTGCGCGGCCTGGATCAGCATCGCGCACTCGGGCTGGTGCTTCGTGAGGATGGCGACCCGGTCGCCGCGGCCGATGCCGAGCGCGCGCAGCGCATTCGCCAGACGGTTGGTGAGGCGCTCCACGACGCCGAAGGTCCAGTCGCGGTCGGGCGCGGCCCAGGCCACGGCGTCGGGCCGCTCGCGTGCCTGCCGCCGGGACATGTCCAGGGTCGAGATCTCCATCGGTCTCCTCTCGGGCCGCGGCCTTCGGGTCGCGCGCATGGGGTGTGCCCGAGTGTCGCCGATCCGCGGCGTGGTGTCATGGCCGGCCGGGCGTGTACGCTGTGTCAGACTCCGATCCATGGAATCACTGCTCGCGTTCGTCCACGTCTCGTCGGCCGCCGTCTGGGTCGGCGGCATGTTCTTCATGCAGGTCTGCCTGCGGCCGGCCGCGATGGCGCTGCCGCCGCCGCAGCGCGTGCCGCTGCTGGCCGATGCGCTCGGGCGCTTCGTGCACTGGATCGCGCTGGCGGTCGTGCTGCTGTGGGCGACGGGGATCGCGCGTTTCTGGCAGGTCGGACCCGCCAATGCGCCGCCCGGATGGCACGCGATGGCGGGCATCGCGGCCGTGATGACGGTGGTGTTCCTCGTGATCGCGCACGCGGTGCTGCCGAAGGTGCGCACCGCGGTGGCCGAGCAGCGCTACCCGGATGCGGCTGCCGGGCTCGGCCGCATCCGGACGCTGGTGATGGTCAACCTCGCGCTCGGGCTCGCGACGATCGCGGCCGCGACGCTGCACCGCTGAAGGCGGCGCCGAAGGTCCGCTCCCCGCCGAAGGCTCGTTCCATCTCGCGGCGGAACGCTACCGCCGGCTGCGTCTCGTCGATCTGCACGTCCGCCCAGCGCACCGGACGGCCCGCGGCGACCGGCTTCGTCAGCTTCACCCCGTGCGCCAGGCCCAATGGCAGGCCGCCCGCGGCGAGCGAGTCGGTCGCCGGCATCAGCTTGCCGTACACCGTGAAGCCGCCTTCGCCGTCGAGGACCTCGCCGGCCTTCAGGTCGCGCTTGGCGGTGGCCACCACGTCGCCGCGCCAGCCGTCGGCCGCGCCGGTCGGCTCGCGGCGCAGCCCCACCGAGGCGACGCTGATGCCGAGCTCCAGCCCGATCAGGTGGTACGGCTTGTACATCGCGGTGAAGTTGCCGCTCGAGTCGGTGTGCAGTCCGTACTCCTTGAAGCAGCGGCGCACGTAGTCGGTGTCGCCGGCGAAGGTGACGTACACCCCCCAGCGCAGGTCGCGGAACACCGGGCGGCGGTCGCGCTCGACGCTGGAGATCACCTCGACCTGGCCGCGGTGGTGCAGCACGCCGCCGTCGGCGACCGGCCGCAGCAGGTGGGGCAGGTCGTCGACGCCGCAGGGCGGGAAGGCCAGGCCGTCGGGCGCGGGCGTCAGGCCGGTGGCGTTCGCGACCGCCGCCATCTCGATCGCCGACTTCGTGCCGTCGAGGAAGGAGTTGAACATCTGCGCGTTCATGCCGCCGGCGCGCGCGTCCTCCGGCGCGATGCCGTAGTGCGGCCATACCGTGTCGGGCGTCGACGCGTGGTACTCCGGCAGGTACTTCGTGCCCTTGCCGGCGGCGACCACCTCGAAGCCCGCCGTGCGGGCCCAGTCGACCATCTCGCAGATGAGCGCGGGCTGGTCGCCGTAGGCGAGCGAGTAGACGATGCCGGCCTCCTGCGCGCGGCGTGCGAGCAGCGGCCCGGCCAGCGCGTCGGCCTCGACGTTGACCATCACCACGTGCTTGCCGTGCTCGCAGCAGGCCAGCACGTGCGCGATGCCGGCCGCAGGATGGCCGGTCGCGTCGATGATCACGTCGAGCTCGGGCGCGGCGATGAGCGCGAACGCGTCGTCGACGATGCGGGTCGTGCCGCGCGCTGCGGCGTCGGCGAAGCTGCGGGCGCCGAGCTTCGCGGCCGGCCAGCCGACGCGCTTCAATGCGGCCTTCGCACGCACCGGCTGCAGGTCGGCCACGCCGAGCAGATGCACGCCCGGCGTGCGCAGCGCCTGCGACAGGTACATCGTACCGAACTTGCCGGCGCCGATCAGGCCGACGCGCAGCGGCCGGCCTTCGGCGGCGCGCTGCTGGAGCATCCTGTGGAGGTTCATCGTCCGGCGGGCCTCAGGCGTGAGCGAGCGGCAGCTCGGCGATGCGCACCGAGCGGTCCGTCAGGCAGTCGTCGGCGAGCGCGGTGATCGGCGTGAAGTCACGGTGCGCGATGTAGTCCGGGCGCTTGAAGCGGCGGATGTGGTTCGAGACCGCGCACAGGCTCAGGTAGACGATGGTCCGGTTCCACGGCGACATGTTCGACGGCGAGCCGTGCACCAGGCACGAGTGGAACAGCAGCATCGAGCCGGCCGGACCCTTCGGGGCAACGATGCCGCCGCGATCGACCAGGTCGGTAATCGTGCGCTCGTCGATCGTCCACAGCGGGTAGCTGGTGGTCGACAGGTCGTGGCTGGCGGCGAGCGCGCCGGCCTTGTGCGAGCCGGGAATGAAGAGCAGCGGCCCGTTGAACTCGTTGACCTCGTCGAGGAACACCGAGACGTTCATCGCGCGAGCGTCGGGCATGTCGTCGTCGGCCTGCCAGGTGCCGTAGTCCTGGTGCCACTGCCAGACGTCGCCATCGAAGGCCTGCTTGCCGTTGACCTTGAACTGGTGCATGTACACCGGCTCGCCGAAGAGCTGCTCGGCCGGGCCGATCATCCGCGGGTGCCGTCCGAGCTTCGCGAACCCTTCGTTCATCAGGTGCGCGGCGAACACGGTGCGGACCGCGTCCGAGCCTTTCTCGCGGATGATCTCGGGGCGGTGCTGCGCGTACAGCGAGGGCACTTCCGCCTTGAGCATGGCCATCTCCTCAGGGCTGAAGAGCCCGGGGAAGAACAGGTAGCCGTCGCGCTCGAAGCGCTCCATCTGTTCCGGGGTCAGTTTCATCGTCTCCTCCTCGTGGGGGTGTCGCCGGCGACGGCCGGCAGCTCGTGATGGACGGCCGCGCGCAGCATCGTCAGCGCGGAGGCCTCGCAGTGCTCGTGGGCGAGCCGTTCGGCGAGGCGCGCGTCGCCGCGCACCACCGCGTTCAGGATCGCCAGGTGCTCGTTCCAGACCGCGCGCAGCGACGCAGTCTGCCGAAGGTAGGTCGCCATGGCGCGCCGGGTGTGCAGCCAGTGGACCTCGGCCGTCTCCACCAGCACCGGGTTGTGCGCGGCGTCGTACAGGAAGCGGTGGAAGGCCACGTCGGCGTCGACCATGGCGCGCAGCTCGCCCGCGGCCGCGGCGGCACGCCCGGCGCGGATCAGCGCGGCGCCCGGCTCGCGCAGTTCGGGCCGCGGCCGGTGGGCGGCCGAGCGCGCGGCGAGCGCGTCGAGCGCGCCGCGCACGCCGTACAGGTGCTGCACGAACGCGGCGGTCAGCGGCACGACCTCGACGCCGCGCCGGTTCGGCTCGTCCTTGACCAGCCCCTGGCTGCGCAGCAGCAGGAGCGCCTGCAGCACCGGCTGGCGCGACACGCCGAGCCGCTCGGCCAGCGCCTCCTGCGTATGCCGTTCGCCGGGCCCGATCTCGCCGGCCACGATCGCGTCGAGCAGCGCGCGATAGGTCCGCTCGACCAGCGCGGGCGCGGCGTCGAGGGCGGAAAGGCGGGGGGCGGGGCGGGGTGGCATCAGCGCGAATACCGTATACAGAACACGTTACCCGAAGTCGGCCGCGGCGTCGATCCAGGCGTTACGATGGTTCCACGCACGACCCACGAAGGCCGGACGATGACCCAAGCTGCGCTCCATTCCGACGACGAATCCGTCCTCGAACCGCCGGCCCTCGAGCACGCCACGGCGCTCGACCTGATGTGCGCACGCTTCGCGCTGCGCACCGTGCTCTCGCTCGGCCCGCGCTTCAACCTGCGCCGCGACATCAACAACGTGGTCACGCTCGCCGGCCGCTGGCTGCTGTGGCCGAGCGGCACCTTCGTGCGGCTGCAGACCTACGTGGCGCGGCGCTGCGCCGAGGCCCCGGCCTGGGCAGGCGCCGGCGAGCTCGCCCCCGAGGAGTTCATGGCGCGGCACGGTGTCTGGAACGGGCTGTACGACGACACCGCGATCCACTACTACCTCGACGAGTTCGTCAAGCTCAACGGCAAGGAACTGCTGCGGGTCTTCCAGATCTCGGCGGACCGCTTCGATGCCCGCCTCGCCAAGCAGCGGGTGCGGCTGCTCGATAACGTCGACATGCTCGCCCGCGTGCTCGGCCTGTCGCCCTGCGAGCGGGCCATCCTGCTGCATGCGTCGCTGTGTCGCTACCAGCGCGAGCTTCGCCCGGTGCTGGTCGACTGCAAGGCCGCGAGCGCGCAGGAGGCCTACGGTATGCTCGCGCAGGTGCTGGGCGTGCAGGCCGGCGAGGCCGCAGCGGCGCTGCGATCGGGCGGGCGGCTCGAGTCGCTCGGCCTGGTGGAGACGCCGATCGCCGAGCACGCGATCACCGACCTCGGCGACCTGATGCGCGTCTCCGACAAGCTGCTGGGGGTACTCACCGCCGAGTACGCGACCGAGGGCGAGATGATGGCCGCGTTCACGCGGCCAGCCAGCCCTTCGGCCCTCACGATCGAGGACTTCCCTCACGTCGGCGATGACGCGCGCTACCTGGTGGCGCTGCTGCAGGCCGCGATCCGCGGCCCGGAGAAGGGCGTCAACGTGCTGCTCTACGGGCCGCCCGGGACCGGCAAGACCGAGTTCGCGCGGCTGATCGCCCAGTCGGCGGGCTGCGAGCTCTACGAGGTCGACTGCCTCGATCGCGACGGCAACAGCCTGTCGGGCAAGGAGCGCTACCGCTCGCTGCAGGTCTCGCAGGCCTTCCTCAAGGGCCGCACGGGCGCCGCGCTGCTGTTCGACGAGGTCGAGGACGTGTTCCCGCCGATCAGCGAGCCGGTGCTCAACCTGTTCGGCGCCGAGGAGGCCCGCGGCACCGCGGTCAACGGCAAGGCCTGGGTCAACCAGACGCTCGAGCAGAACCCGGTGCCGACGATCTGGGTGTCGAACTCGATCGGCCAGATCGATCCGGCCTACCGCCGCCGCTTCCAGTTCCACCTCGAGCTCGCCAATCCGCCGCAGCGCGTGCGCGAGACCATCGCGCGCCGCCACCTCGCCGAGCTCGGCGTGTCGGACGCCTTCGTCGCGAAGATCGCCGCACGCAAGCAGGTCACGCCCGCGCAGATCCAGTCCGCTGCACGCTTCGCGCGGCTGACCCGCGACGTCGTCGGCGACCCGGTCGAGGCGCTGATCGAGCGCCAGCTCGAGCGCGCCGACCGCGCGCTCGGGCGGGCCGAGGACGAGCCCGAGTTCCGTGCGTCGCCGACCCGCTACGATCTGTCGCTGCTCAACGTCGAGACCCGCCATCCGGTCGCGAGGATCATCACCGCGCTGCAGGCCCGGCCGCGCGCGACCCTGTGCTTCTACGGGCTGCCCGGCACCGGCAAGACCGCGCTCGGCGAGCATGTCGCGCGCAGCCTCGAGCGGCCGCTGATGATCAAGCGCGCCTCGGACCTGATGAGCAAGTACGTCGGCGAGACCGAGCAGCAGATGGCGAAGATGTTCGCCGACGCGACCCGCGAGCAGGCGGTGCTGCTGCTCGACGAGGCCGACTCGTTCCTGCAGAACCGGCAGCTCGCGGTGCGCAACTACGAGGTCAGCGAGGTCAACGAGATGCTGCAGGGGATGGAGCGCTTCGACGGCGTCTTCATCTGCACCACCAACCTGTTCGACCGGATCGACGAGGCGGCGCTGCGCCGCTTCTCGTTCAAGCTGCGCTTCCTGCCGCTGACCGCCGCGCAGCGGCTGCGGATGTTCGCGGTCGAGGCGCTCGGCTGGCTGCCGCCCGAGGGCGTGACCGAGGCGGATGCGCTCGATGCGGCCGCGGCCGGGGCGGTGCCCGCGGCGCTGGCCGAGCGTCTGGCGCGCCTGGAGCTGCTGGCGCCGGGCGACTTCGCGGTGGTCAAGCGCCAGGGCGCGCTGCTCGGCGAGGATGCCGAGCCCGAGGCGTTCATCGAGCAGCTCGAGCGCGAGCATCGGGCCAAGCCCGACGTGAAGTTCAGCAAGCCCATGGGCTTCGTGCGCTGATCAGGGCCCCAGGTATTCGCGGGCCAGCCGTTCGAAGAGGACCCGGGCGTCGCCGTCCAGGTAGGCGCCGGTGAGCGCGAGCACCTGGAACGCGCCGCGCCCGAGCGCGGCCCCCTGGTGACCGGCCTCGCCGAAGCGGCGTGCGTCACGGACGTACTCGTACGACAGCCACCAGGTCGCGACGACCACCATGTTGGTCGCCAGCGCCTCGATCTCGAAGTCGCTCGCACGAAGCTGGCCGCGTGCTGCGAGCCCGTCGCACAGCGCCCGCGCCGCCCGGGTCTTGCGCTCGAGGATGCCTCGGAAGTGCGTCTCGACCTTGCGGTTGCGGGTCAGCAGGTCGCTCAGGTCGCGGTAGACGAAGCGGTGTCGCCAGATCGTCTCGAACAGCAGGTGCAGGAACAGCCAGGCGTCCTCGACGTCGGCCGACCGGTCCTCGGGCAGGCGCAGCAGGGCATCCATGTCGCGCTCGAACTGCTCGAACAGCGCATCGACGATGTCGTCCTTGTTGCGGAAGTGGTAGTAGAGGTTGCCGGGCGAGATGTTCATCTCGTCGGCGATCGCGCTGGTCGTGACGTGGGGCTCGCCCTGATCGTTGAAGAGCCGCAGCGACACCTCGAGGATGCGCTCGCGCGTGCGTCGGGGCGGCTTGCGCTGCGTCGGCATCGGTCTTCCTCCGGTGCGCCTGTCTGTGGCCGGCGCTCGGCCGAGCATAGCACCGGGTCCGAAGGCCTCCGGGCGCCGGTTCAGCGGTGCTGGGAGAGCCGCACCACGCGTTCGAGATCGTCGAGTGCGTAGCCCAGGCGCCGCGCCGCCTGACCCAGCCGGCCGGTGCGCGGCAGCGGATGGGTGGGCTCGCGCACGAGGGCGTGCTGCGGGTCGGCCAGTCGGGCCTCGTTCAGGCGCAGGCCGTGGCGGGCCAGCGCCGGCGCGAGCGTCGGTGCCCGCGCGAGCAGGTCGGCACGGGTCTGCCGGTACGCGTGCTCGCACAGCCCGCGTCGGCTCGCGGTGCTGAAGATGCGCGTGAAGAAGGTGGTGGCATCGTCCGGGCGCGGCTCGAACAGCAGCACGTCGGCGTCCGGGTGCGTGGCGCGGTACTTCTCGAGGCCGACGCTCATGCGCGAGCGGATCACTGTCCGCACCGTCTGGGCCAGCACCGCGCCGAGGCCGCGGCGCGCGATCGCGGCGGGCGGGCCCGCGGGACCGGCGCTGTAGGGCACCAGCGGATTCAGGCACAGGACGAGCCCTGCGCCCTCCTGCAGGGCGATCGACGCGTGCAGCGTCTTGTTGAGCGCGCCGTCGACGAACGAGCGGCCGCCGATGTCCACGGGCGGGAAGAGCCCCGGGACCGCCGACGAAGCGAGCACGGCCCTCGAGACCGGCACGTGCTCGGTCCCCGGCGAGCCGAAGGCCAGGGATTCGCCGGTATCGATGTCGGTGGCGACGATCCGCAGCGCCGGGCGCAGCGCGTCGAAGCGGTTCGCGCGGCCGTCCTCGGACAGCAGCCGGGCCAGCTTGACCTCGGCCGGCGTCGCGTCGATGACGCCGCTCGGCAGAAGGGTCGAGGCACGGTCGATGCCGCGCCAGACAGCGGTGCCCAGCCCGCCGTGCAGCAGGCCGCGCCGGACCTCGCCGGCGATGTCGGTCGCCACCCGCGGCATGTCGGCCAGGCGGGTGCCGAACTCGCTCCAGGCGGGGCGCAGCAGCGAGGCCGGGTCGAAGCGGCCCTCGTCGAGCTCGGTCTCGACGAACATCCGGACCATCGCGTGAGGCGTCAGGCCGTGGGCGAGGCCGGCCGCGAGGAATGCGCCCGCGCTCACGCCCACGTAAACGTCGAGCGCGGTGAGATCGAGGCCGTCGATCGACTCTGACAGCGCCGCCAGCGCACCGAGCTCGTAGGCGACGCCGAGGAAGCCGCCGCCCGCGAGGGCGATGCCGACCGAGGGACGACGTCGGAGCAGGGGGCTCATGGCCGGTGCCGGCGGATCGCTGTCGCGGCCCGCCGGCCCTGGTTCACGATGCCGACGCGACCGCGACCTTCTTCGCCGCCTTGCGCGGCGCGCGCGGGGCCTTCGTCGCCTTCGCGGGGGTCTTCACGGCTGCCTTCGAGGCCGCCTTCGGGGCCTTGCCGGCCTTCGCCGGGGCCTTGCGGGCAGCGGCCGCGCGCGGCGTCCGGGCCGGCTTGCCGCCCAGCGACTGCACCGCGGCGTTCAGGGCATCGACGCGGGCGATCAGGGCCTGCACGTCGCTGTTGGTCGGCACGCCGAGGCGGTTCAGGGCGCGCGCGACGCGCTCCTCGAACACCGTCTCCAGGCGGTCCCACGAATCGGTCGCCTGCTTCGACAGGGTGCCGGCGACGGTGCCGAGGTTGCCCGCGACGCTGCCGACCCGGCCGGTGACCGCACCGAGCTTCTCCTCGGCGGTCGCGCGGGTGCGCTTCTGGATGTCCTTGCCTTCCTTGACCAGCGCCTCGAAGACCTTGTTGCCTTCTTCCTGGGCCTTGGCGAAGGCGCCGAGTCCGGCCAGCCAGATCTGCTGGGCGGAGTCCTTGACGGCGGCAGCGAGCTGGTTGTCCGCCTTGCTGTCGATCGCCGGTTTCATCTTCTTGACCATGGTCGCTTGCTCCTGTGACACGGGTTGTCGGGGTTCGCGCCGCGTCATCGGGACCGGCGATTGAGGCAGTGTAGGCAAGCGGCCTAGAGGGCACACACTAATCGTCGGGGGCCGCGGGTGGCAGGTTGCCGGCGCCCCCGTCCCGATGCAATGATCCGTCCTCCCCGCGCGCCGCTCCGCGCCGCCCGGCCAAGACCAACGACGAGGAGGGTTCCAGGATGATCTATTTCGTGACCGGCGCCAGCGGCTTCATCGGCAAGCGCCTCGTCCGCAAGCTGCTGCAGCGCCGTGGCGCCGTCGTGCACTTCCTGATCCGCGATGCCTCGCCGGAGCGCGTGCAGCCGCTGCTCGACTACTGGGGTGTCGATTCGAGCCGCGCGATCGCCGTCCAGGGTGACCTGGTGCAGCCCGGGCTCGGCATGAAGGTCGCCGACCGCAAGAAGTACGACGGCAAGATCGCCCACTTCTTCCACCTCGCCGCGATCTACGACCTGAAGGCCGACGCCGACAGCCAGCTGCGCGTGAACGTCGACGGCACGCGCAACGTCGTCGCCTTCGCGAACGCGATCAAGGCCGGCCGCTTCCATCATGTGTCGTCGATCGCCGCCGCGGGCCTGTACGAGGGCATCTTCCGCGAGGACATGTTCGACGAGGCCGAGGGTCTCGACCATCCGTACTTCGCGACCAAGCACGACTCCGAGAAGGTCGTGCGCGACGAGTGCAAGGTGCCGTTCCTCGTGTTCCGTCCCGGCCTGGTGGTCGGCGACTCGAAGACCGGCGAGATGGACAAGATCGACGGCCCGTACTACTTCTTCAAGCTGATCCAGCGGATGCGCCAGCTGCTGCCGCCATGGATGCCGATGATCGGCATCGAGGGCGGGCGCATCAACATCGTGCCGGTCGACTTCGTGGTCGATGCGATGGACCACATCGCCCACGCCAAGTCGCACGAGTCCGACTGCTATCACCTGGTCGATCCCGAGCCGATGCGGGTGGGCGACGTGCTGAACGCGTTCGCCACCGCCGCGCACTCGCCGAGGATGACGATCCGCGTGAACGCCGCGCTGCTCGGCTTCGTGCCACGTGGCGTCAAGAAGAGCCTGATGGCGCTGACGCCGGTCCGCCGGATCCGCGGCGCGATCATGAAGGATCTCGCCCTGCCCGACGACATCCTCGATTTCGTCAACTACCCGACGCGCTTCGACTGCCGCTACACCACCGCCGCGCTCAAGGGCAGCGGCATCGGCGTGCCGCGGCTGCCCGACTACGCCTGGGCGCTGTGGGATTACTGGGAGCGTCACCTCGACCCGGACCTGCAGATCGACCGCACGCTGCGCGGGCAGGTCGCCGGCAAGGTAGTGCTGATCACCGGCGGCTCGTCGGGCATCGGCCTGGCGGCGGCGCGCAAGATCGCCGAGGCGGGCGCCACGACGATCGTCTGCGGCCGCGACCAGGAGAAGCTCGACGAGGCGCGGGCGCTGATCGAGGCCGACGGCCACGTGCTGCACACCTTCTCGGTCGACCTGGCCGACATGGCCGACGTCGACCGGATGGTGAAGTGGCTGATCGAGACCCATGGCGGGGTCGACATCCTGGTCAACAACGCCGGCCGCTCGATCCGCCGGGCGATCGAGTCCAGCCAGGAGCGCTTCCACGACTTCGAGCGCTGCATGCAGCTCAACTACTTCGGCGCGATCCGCACGACGATGGGCGTGCTGCCGGGGATGGTCGAGAAGAAGCGCGGACAGGTGATCAACATCTCCTCGATCGGCGTGCTGACCAACGCGCCGCGCTTCTCGGCCTATGTGGCGTCGAAGTCCGCGCTGGACGCGTGGACGATGTGCGCGTCCTCGGAGTACTCCGACCTGGGCGTGCGCTTCACGACGATCAACATGCCGCTGGTGCGCACGCCGATGATCGCGCCGACCAAGCTGTACAACAACGTGCCGACGCTCTCGCCCGAGGAGGCCGGCGACATGATCGTGCAGGCGATCGTCTACAAGCCGGTGCGCATCGCGACCCGGCTGGGCATCGCCGGCGCGGTCCTGCATGCGACCGTGCCGCGCCTGGCGCAGATCGTGATGAACACCTCGTTCAGGATGTTCCCCGACTCCGACGCGGCCAAGGGCGCGAAGGGCGCCAAGGGCGACAAGCCGCCGCCGCTGTCGGCGGACCAGGTGGCGTTCCAGCAGCTGATGCGGGGCATCCACTTCTGAGGCCCGCGGGTCGGGTCGCACGCGCGTCCCGGCCCGTCCCGAACGCGATCCGCCAGGCCTGCTTCTCAGCGCGCGGACGCCGCACGCGCCGGGCGCCCGGCCTCGGCCGCGGCGAGCGACTCGAGCACGATCCGCGCGACCCGCGCGTCGTAGACGAGGCTGATGTGGCCGAGCCCGTGCAGGATCACCGTGCGTGCGCCCGGCAGCGTCTGGATCGCCTGGGGCGCGACGATGTTGTCCTGCCAGGACAGCACGACCGTGAAGCGCTCGAGCCGCTCGCGCGGCTCGTCCGTCGCGAGCTGTTGCAGCCAGTCGCTGTCGCGCCGCATCTGGCGTACGTTGCGGCCCCGGCCGAAACGCGCATGGACAGTGCCGCGGTGCGGCGTGCCGAGGGTGACCACGCAGGCGACCGCCTCGTCGCCGCAGGCCCGCAGATAGGCGCGTGCCGCGAGCCCGCCCATGCTGTGCCCGACCAGGGCCACCTGCGGCGCGCCGGTGCGCGCGCGCAGCGCGTCGACCGCCGCGGCGATGCGTGGCGCGTAGTCGTCGATCGAGGCGAACGGGGGCTCGAGGTCGACCGCGTCGACGGCGTGGCCGCCCGCGACCAGGCGCGCGGCCATCGGCCGCCACAGCGCGCGGTTGCAGAAGTAGCCGTGGATCAGCAGCACCGGCAGCCGCTGGTCGTGCGCAGCGCCGACGGCGAACGCGCGCCGCGCCAGCAGCGGCTGGGAGACGCTGAAGGTGCGGGTCGAGTCGACGATCTCGCGGGCCCAGGCCGCCGTCCAGGCACGCAGTCCGCGCATGAATCCGTGCCGGTGCTCGTGCTCGGGGCGGGCGCCGCGCGCGAGCCAGGCGATCGCGAAGTCGGCGGTCAGGACCACCGCGTGCAGCGCGATCGGCGCGACGATGCCGATCGCCACCGCGGCGCCGATCGAGCTGCGACCGGTGCCGGCGAGCCAGGCCGCGAGCCCGATGCCGAGCAGGAACTGCCCGGCGAGCAGCCACTGCTGCAGACGCGCGATCACGCGAGCGGCTCCGGCTCGCGGCCCGTCATGCTCCTGGCGAGTCCGGCGCTCATCCGGGTCACGATACCGTAGATCGACAGCTGGGGGTTCGCGCCGATCGAGGTCGGGAACACCGATCCGTCGTGCACCGACAGGTTGTCGACGTGATGGTGGCGGCCGTCCGGCCGCACCAGGCCGCGCGCGTCGTCTGCCGACATCGCGCAGCCGCCCATCACGTGCGCCGAGACCACCTTGGTGTCGAAGGGCGCGAGCACCAGCCGGTCGAGCTCGGCCAGCAGGCCCGCGAGCGTGGCCTGCGGCGTGGCGCGCTCGTGGCCGATGCGCACGCTGCGTGCACCGGCCGCGAACTGGATCTCGGCCATCGCCCTGAAGGCGCGGCGCGCGCCGTCGAACACGAAGTCGTCGAGCGGGTAGTCGAGCACCGGCGAGCCGTCGTCGCGCAGGCTCACGCGGCCCCCCGGCGAGCGTTCGTGGAAGCCGTCGCGCATCAGGGCGAGCAGCGCGTGCGCGTGCGCGAAGCGCCGCATCGCCGCGGCGTGCTCCGGTCCGAAGCCCGCGAGGTTCACCGCGAACAGCACCGGATGGATGGGCGGCGCCTCGAGCTTGAAGCCGATCGGCCCGTCGATCGGATCGATGCCGAGGAAGTGGTCGGTGTAGCGGGTCTGCGGCGCGCCCTCGAAGCCGCGGACCTCCTGTTCGTGGTCGGCCACGGACAGCACGACCGGATGCAGGAAGGTGCGCGTGCCGGCGATGCCTCGCGGATCGGGCGCCCTGGAGCGCAGCAGCACCGCGGGCGAGTTGATCGCGCCGCCGGCGAGCACGACGTGCTCCGCGCGGATCTCGAGGCTGCGGCCGGAGGGCCGCAGGCCGTCGGCGTCGAGCGCCTGCACTTCGATCGCCTCGACGCGCCGTCCGACGATGCGCAGCCGGTTCGCCCGCGCCCGGGTGAGCAGCGTCGCGCCGAGCTCGAGCGCGGCCGGGATCGTCGTCACCAGCATCGACTGCTTGGCGTTGGCCGGGCAGCCCATGCCGCAATAGCCGAGGTTCAGGCAGCCACGCACGTTGCGCTGGATCGCCGGGACCGGAATGCCGAGCTTCATCCCGCCGCGGCGCAGCAGGTCGTTGTTCTCGTTCGGCGGCACCAGCCAGGGGCCGATGCCGAGCCGGCGCTCGGCCTGCGCGAACCAGGGCGACAGCGTCTCGGGCTCGTAGCCCGGGAGTGCCCAGCGCTCGCCCCACCAGTTCAGGGTCTCGTCAGGGGTGCGGAAGCTCGAGGTCCAGTTGACCGTGGTCGAGCCGCCGGCGCAGCGCCCCTGCAGGATCGTGATCGCCTGGTCGCGGGTCTTGCGCGCCGCCGACTCCTGGTAGAGCTGCGGGTAGGCCTCGTTCTCGCGCATCGAGAAGTCGCGCGACGTCTTGAGCGGGCCTTCCTCGATCATCACCACCTTCAGCCCGGCGCGCGCGAGGACCTCGGCGGTGATGCCGCCGCCCGCGCCGGTGCCGATGATCGCGACGTCGGCCCGCAGCGTGGCCGGCAGCGGGTCGCGCGAGGCGTCCAGCACGCGCCAGCCGCGTGTGAGGCCCTCGGCCACCGGATCGGGGAGTCGACTCATCGATGCCTCATGGGTAGGGAGCGAACGGGTCAGGGACGACGGTGTGCGTGACGCCGGTGTGCGCGACAGCGCCGGGTCACAGCGAGAGCGGACCGGCGTAGCCGATCGCCGGCCAGGCCGATGCGTCCGCGTACCAGGTGCCGATCACCAGGTCGTGGAGTGCGGCATAGCCGCCGCGAAAGAGCGCGAAGCGGTGCAGGCGCCATGACTGCAGGAAGGCGCCCACCTCGTCGACGCCGGAATCCGCCCACTCGGCGCGCACGCCGGCCAGCAGCCGGCGTCCGGGTGCCGAGCCGAGCAGGGCGAAGAGCTGAGCCAGTTCGGCCTGCGAGGCGGGCGCCAGCCCGGCGATCGCGGCGACGACGCCCTCGGTGCAGCCGCGCACCGCCGCGGCCCGCGCCGCCGGCTCGGCTGGCAGCGCGCCGTCGAGCAGGGCCGGCACCACGGCGCCGAGCACCGCGTCACGGTCCCGCGTGGCATCCCGGCCCGCGACGATCGCCACGCCCCCCACTGCCAGCAGCGCACCGCCGGCGAGGCCGGCCTTCAGCAAGGTCCTTCTTCGCATGCCGCCGATTCTAGGGAGCGGCCGTGGAGGCGCGGCTCTAAAGGCGGGTGGCCACGCCGGGCGGTACGGGTGCTGCGTCATACTCGCGCCGAGCCCACGACGACACATCGCAATGGACCCGTCGCAACGACTGCGTACCGGTGCGGCCGAGGTCGCCGCGCTGCGCTCCCTCGAGGGCGTGGATGCGGCCACCCGCGCCCGCCGAGACGAGCTGCGCGCCTGGCAGGCCCGCCGGCTCGCCTTCACCCATGGCGACCTGCTCGCCACCCCGCGTTACCGCGATGCGACGCGCTTCTTCCTCGACGAGCTCTACGGGGTCAAGGACTTCTCGCAGCGCGACGCCGAACTGGCGCGGGTGATCCCGACCCTGACGCGCTTCCTGCCCGCCGGGGCGCTGGAGACGATCGCGGATGCGGTCGAGCTCGACGCCCTGTCCGAGCGGCTCGACCTCGCGACCGCGCGTGCGCTCGCCGCCGATCCGGCGCTGCGCGACGCGCCGATCGACGACGAGGGCTATGCGCGTGCCTTCCGCGCAGCCGGTTCCCGCACCGACCGCGAGCGGCAGGTCGAGCTGGTCGAGCACATCGGCCGGGCGCTCGACCGGCTCGTGCGCCAGCCGCTGCTCGGCGGCCTGCTCGGTGCGATGGAGGGGCCGGCACGGATGGCCGGGCTGTCGGCGATGCATGCCTTCCTGGACTCCGGGTTCCGCGCCTTCAAGGCGATGAAAGGGGCCGACGTCTTCCTGAGGACGGTGATCGGCCGCGAGCAGGCACTGATGGCCCGCATCTGGGCGGGCGAGCCGGACCCGGTCGGCCGCGCTGGACAGCGCTGACTGGAGAGGGCTAGAATAGAGGGTTCCTCGCCGCACGGACTGGGCTGGGCGCACCCGTACAACGGGTCGCACGGCCGGGACCCCGACACGAGCCGGCGGCCGGCCACCGAGCGATCGGAGGTCGTCTTCGAGGAAAACGTGCTGGCTGTCTGCAGGCATCGCAGGCACCAGACACCCACGTCACCCAAAGCATTCCTAAAGGGGAATCGATGCGTCACTACGAGATCGTCTTCATCGTCCACCCCGATCAGAGCGAGCAGGTGCCCGCGATGATCGAGCGGTACAAGACCCTGGTCGACGGACACCAGGGCAAGATGCACCGGATCGAGGACTGGGGCCGCCTGCAGCTGGCCTACCCGATCCAGAAGGTGGCGAAGGCCCACTACGCGATGATGAACATCGAGTGCGACCAGAAGACCCTGGAAGAGCTCGAGCATGCGTTCCGCTTCAACGACGCGGTGCTGCGCCACCTCGTGGTGGGCATGCCGAAGGCCGAGACGGGTGCGTCCCCGATGCTGCGTCGGATCCAGAAGGAAGAGGCCCGCAAGAGCGCCGCCTCGACCGAAGGCACGGGCGACCGGGGTGATCGCGGCGACCGTGGCGATCGCGGCGATCGCGGCGATCGTCCGCCGATGATGGACCGCGGCGACCGCCCCGAGAGGACCGAAAGGACCGCTTGAACCGGCTCGGACTGACCGCTGCGCTCGTCGAGCGCGAGGCCATCCGCTACACGCCTGCGGGCGTGCCGATCGTCGGGCTGAAGCTCTCGCACCAGTCGGTGCAGCGCGAAGCCGGCGCCGATCGGACGGTCGAGCTGGAGATCTCAGCGATCGCCGCCGACCGACTGGCACTGAGGATGGACCGCGTCGCGCTGGGCACCGAGCTGAAGCTGGAAGGCTTCCTCGCCCCGCGCCGCCGCAACGTCAAGGCCCTGGTTCTGCACATCACCGATTTCGAGCTGCACGCAGCCGATCGAACTGATTAAAAAAGAGATAGAGGAACGTCATGGCATTCATGCGCCGAGGCAGCAAGGACAAGAAACCCAAGCGTCCGTCACAGAGCGCGCTCTTCAAGCGCAAGCGCTTCTGCCGGTTCACCGCCGAGAAGGTTGAGTGGATCGACTACAAGGACGTGGACGTGCTGAAGGACTTCATCACCGAGACCGGCAAGATCATGCCGGCCCGCCTGACCGGCACCAAGGCCCGCTACCAGCGCCAGCTGTCGGACGCGATCAATCGCGCCCGCTTCCTGGCCCTGATGCCGTACACCGACAACCACTGAGCCGGAGCCCGCCATGCAGATCATCCTGCTCGAGAAGGTCGTCAACCTCGGCAGCCTCGGTGACGTGGTTCGCGTCAAGGATGGCTATGCCCGCAACTTCCTGATCCCCGAAGGCAAGGCGCGCCGTGCGACCGACGCCGCGATCAAGGAGTTCGAGACCCGCCGCGCCGACCTGGAGAAGATCCAGGCCGACAAGCTCGCCGCTGCGCAAGCCGCCGGTGCCAAGCTCGACGGCATGACCCTCGCCATCAGCCAGAAGGCCGGTGTCGACGGTCGTCTGTTCGGCTCGGTCACCAACTTCGACATCTCGTCCGCGCTGTCCAAACAGGGCTTCCCGCAGGTCGAGAAGGCGATGGTGCGTCTGCCGAACGGCCCGCTGAAGGCCGTCGGCGAGTTCGACGTCGGTGTTGCGCTGCACGCCGACGTGGTCGCTTCGATCAAGGTCGTGGTCAGCCCCGAGGCCTGAGTCCCATGCACACGGGGCGATGCCCCGTGCCGCAGCGCCGCAAGGGGCCCGCGAGGGCCCCTTGTTCTTTTGCGTGGGCGTCTTTCGAGCCCCGGCACCCGCGAGTACCATCGAGTTCATGTCCGCCCAGCCGAATCCGATCCCCGGTTCCCCGTCCACCGACCGCGAGGTCGCCGCGTTGCGGGTGCCGCCGCATTCGATCGAGGCGGAGCAGTCGGTGCTCGGTGGCGTGCTCCTCGACAACGCGGCCTGGGAGAAGATCGGCGACGTGCTGCGGGAGGAGGACTTCTACCGCCACGATCACCGGCTGATCTGGCAGCACCTCGCGAAGCTGCTCGAGCGCAACCAGCCGGCCGACGTGCTCACGCTGCAGGATGCGTTGCGCTCCACCGGCAAGCTCGAGGAAGCGGGCGGCCTGTCCTACCTGAACGCGCTGGCCAGCGGCACGCCGTCGGCGGCGAACGCGCGTCGTTACGCCGAGATCGTGCGCGACCGTGCGGTGCTGCGCCGGCTGATCAGCGTGTCCGACGACATCGCCACCACCGCACTGAACCCTCAGGGCCGCGACACCCGCCAGATCCTCGACGAGGCCGAATCCAAGGTCTTCCAGATCTCCGAGGACGGCTCGCGCGGGCGCGCCGGCTTCCAGGACCTGCAGTCGGTGCTGGCGCAGGTCGTCGAGCGCGTCGACGACCTGTACAACCGCGAGAACCCGAACGACATCACCGGCGTGCCCACCGGCTTCACCGACCTCGATCGGATGACCTCGGGCATGCAGCCCGGCGACATGATCATCCTCGCGGCGCGCCCCTCGGTCGGTAAGACGGCGTTCGCGCTGAACATCTGCGAGCATGTCGCGATCGACCAGGGGATGCCGGTCGCGGTGTTCTCGATGGAGATGGGCGCCACCCAGCTCGCGATGCGTCTGGTCTGCTCGGTCGGACGGATCGACCAGCAGCGGCTGCGCACCGGGCGCCTGACCGAGGACGACTGGCCGCGGCTGACCAGCGCGATCCAGAAGATGCAGGACGCGAACCTCTTCATCGACGAGACGCCAGCGCTCAACCCGCTCGAGCTGCGCGCGCGCGCGCGGCGGCTGGCGCGCCAGTACGGCAAGCTCGGCCTGGTCATGGTCGACTACCTGCAGCTGATGTCGGGCACCGGCTCGAGCGGCGAGAACCGCGCCACCGAGGTCGCCGAGATCTCGCGTTCGCTCAAGGCGCTGGCCAAGGAGCTGAGCGTGCCGGTGATCGCGCTGTCGCAGCTCTCGCGCGAGGTCGAGAAGCGCAACGACAAGAAGCCGATCATGTCGGACCTTCGTGAATGCGTGACCGGCGACACGCTGGTCTCGCTCGCCGACGGCCGACGCGTCCCGATCCGCGAGCTGGTCGGGACCACACCCGAGGTGCTGGCGATGCACGAGGGCGGGCGAATCGCGCCCGCTGCGAGTGACCTCGTCTGGAGCGTGGGCGAGCGCGCCGTCTTCAGGCTGTCGCTGGCGAGCGGCCGCGTGCTGCGTGCGACAGCGAAGCATCGTCTGTTCACCGGAACCGGCTGGAAGACGCTGGGCGAGATGTCGATCGGGGACCGGGTTGCGCTCGCTCGCCGGGTGCCGGCGCCGGTCGATACGGTGCAGTGGGCCGATCACGAGGTGGTCCTGCTCGGACATCTGGTCGGCGACGGCAGCTACCTCAGCGGCCAGCCGATGCGCTACACGACGGCTTCGCAAGCCAACAGCGATGCGGTCCGTGCCGCGGCGGAGGCGTTCGGAAACACGGTGTCGCGCCATGAGGGGCGCGGGCAGTGGCACCAGCTCGTCATCGCCGGCAACGGCAATCGCTGGCATCCGGCAGGCGTCGGCCGCTGGCTCAAGGCGCAGGGCATCTTCGGTCAGCGCTCCCACGACAAGCGCCTGCCTGCGGAGGCGATGCGCCTGTCGGACGTTCAGGCCGCGCTGCTGCTGCGCCATCTCTGGGCCACCGATGGCTGCATCCACGTCACGAAGCCGGGTGCCCGCAGCGCGCCGCGGGTCTATTTCGCCACCTGCAGCGAGGGGCTCGCGCGAGACGTCGCGGCCCTGTTGCTGCGCTTCGGCATCGTCGCCCGGCTTCGAAGTGTCCGGCAGGGCGACCATCGCCCCGTCTGGAACGTCGACGTCTCGGGCGCCGAGCAGCAGCTGATGTTCGTCGAGCGCATCGGGGCGTTCGGTCCCCGCGAGCAGCCGGCCGCCCTGCTGCGCGAACGCCTGCTCGATCTCGTGCTCGCCACGAACGTCGATACGCTGCCGCGCGAGGTATTCGCCGAGGTGCGCGCCGCGATGGCCCGGCGCGGCCTCAGCCAGCGTGCGATGACCGCGATGCGCGGCACCGCGTTCGGCGGTACCTCTCACTTCCGATTCGCCCCGTCCCGCCGCGTCGTCGCCGACTATGCGCGGCTGCTCGACGACGCGTCGCTCCAGCGTCAGGCCGACAGCGATCTGTTCTGGGATCGTGTGGTCGAGATCGAGCCCGACGGCGAGGAGGAGGTCTTCGACCTGACCGTCCCGGGGCCTGCGTCGTGGCTCGCCGACGGCATCGTCAGCCACAACTCGGGCGCGATCGAGCAGGACGCCGACGTCATCCTGTTCATCCACCGCGAGGACCGCTACGACCCGGACTCGCCGAACAAGGGCATGGCCGAGATCATCATCGGCAAGCAGCGTAACGGCCCGATCGGCTCGGTCACGCTGACCTTCCTCGGGCAGTACACCAAGTTCGAGAACTACGCGCCGGCGAACCCGTACTGAGGCTGCGGGGCGTCCGGAGCGTCCCGCGTCCGTCCAGGCGCTACAGCGCGTCGGCCGCGAAGTCCGCCAGCCGCGAGCGCTCGCCGCGCTGCAGCGTCACATGGCCCGCGTGGGCCCAGCCCTTGAAGCGGTCGACCACGTAGGTCAGGCCCGACGAGCCTTCGGTGAGGTAGGGCGTGTCGATCTGCGCGATGTTGCCCAGGCACACGACCTTGGTGCCTGGGCCCGCGCGCGTGACCAGCGTCTTCATCTGCTTGGGCGTGAGGTTCTGCGCCTCGTCGATGATCAGGTACTTGTTCATGAACGTGCGCCCGCGCATGAACGACAGCGCCTTGACCTTGATCCGCGAGCGGATCAGGTCGGTGGCCGCTGCGCGCCCCCATTCGCCGCCCGCGCCGTTGCCCTGGGTCAGCACCTCGAGGTTGTCCTCGAGGGCGCCCATCCAGGGCTGCATCTTTTCCTCCTCGGTGCCCGGGAGGTAGCCGATGTCCTCGCCGACCGGCACGGTCGCGCGGGTCACGATGATCTCGGTGTAGCGCTTCTGTTCGAGCGTCTGGGCGAGGCCCGCGGCCAGCGCGAGCAGCGTCTTGCCGGTGCCCGCCTGGCCGAGCAGCGTGACGAAGTCGATCTCGGGGTTGGTCAGCAGGTTCAGCGCGAAGTTCTGCTCGCGGTTGCGCGCGGTCACGCCCCAGACGGCGTTCTTCAGGTGGCTGAAGTCGCGCAGCGTCTGCAGCACCGCGCTCTTGCCGTTGCGCTCCTTGACCTGTGCGGCCAGCGGCATCTCGCCGTCGAGGTAGACGAACTGATTGAGCATCAGCCCGGGGACGGCCGGGCCGGTGATGCGGTACCAGTTCGAGCCGCCCTGCTGCCACGACTCCATGCCCTTGCTGTGGCGGTCCCAGAAGTCGGCGGGCAGCGCGAGGGTGCCGGCGTACAGCATGTCCAGGTCGTCGACGACCTGGTCGCTGTGGTAGTCCTCGGCCGGCAGCCCGAGGGCGCGGGCCTTGATCCGCATGTTGATGTCCTTGGACACCAGCACGACCTGCCGGTCGGGATACTTGTGCTTGAGCGCGCGGACGACGCCGAGGATCTGGTTGTCGGCCTTGCCCATCGCGAGCGTCTCGGGCAGCGATGAGGTCAGCGCCTGCGTCTGCAGGAACATCCGCCCGGTGGCCTCGCGGTTGCCGAGTTTGGCCAGCGGGATGCCCTGCTCGATGCCGTCCTCGACATCGGCCACCATCGCGTCGAGCGAGCGGCTGACCTGGCGCGCATTGCGAGCCACCTCGGACATGCCCTTCTTGTGGTCGTCGAGCTCCTCGAGCGTGACGATCGGCAGGAAGACGTCGTGCTCGGCGAAGCGGAACAGGCTCGACGGGTCGTGCATCAGCACGTTGGTGTCGAGCACGAAGAGCTTGGACTGCTCGTTGGCCGCGCGACGCCCGCCGCGGCCGGTCGCGCCGGACATCGGCATCGGGGACACCGCGCCGGTACGGGAGGGTGCGCGCGGCGGGGTCGCCGGCGCGGCAGCCGGGCTCGGGGTCGCCGGGGTCGCGGGCGCGATGCTGCGGGCCTCTGCGGGTTCGGGCCGAAGCGGAGGAGCGGCGGACGGTGCCGCGGGCGCGGCCCGCGACGCCGGCGCCTTCTGCGCAGGGCGCATCGGAGGGCGGAGCAGGGCGGCGCCCTCGGGTGTCGCGGCCCCGGCCTCGGCAACGACCGCAGGCGCGGCGACCGCCCGGGAGGCGGGCTGGGCGCCCGCCCGTGCCGGGCGGCGCTCGGCCTCGTCGATCTGCGGTTCGGTCTCGACGGCTGCAATGGCCACGACTGCCTCCGTGCCGCGGCCCTTCGGGCGGGGCGGACGGGCCAGCACGGCGGTGCTCAGGTCGAGGAGGGTGGCGGGCTTGGTCGGAGCCTTGGGCAGGGGCATCGAGCGGGATCCGGGCGGGGCGGTGGGATCAGAGCGATCGGACGAACTGCAGGACCTCGTCGACGTGGCCGGGCACCTTGACGCCGCGCCATTCGCGCAGCAGCGTCCGGTCGGCGCCGATCACGAAGGTCGAGCGCTCGACGCCGCGGACCTGCTTGCCGTACATGTTCTTCATCTTCATCACGTCGAACAGCGCGCAGACCGCTTCGTCCGGGTCGGAGATCAGCTCGAACGGGATGCCCAGCTTCGACTTGAATCCCTCGTGCGAACGCAGGCTGTCGCGCGAGATGCCGAAGACCGACGCGCCGGCCGCGCGAAAGTCCGGATGCGCGGCGCCGAACGCGGCGGTCTCGGTCGTGCAGCCGGGCGTGTTGTCCTTCGGATAGAAGTACAGCACCAGTGGGGCGCCGACGCCCTTCAGGCTGAACGTGCCGCCGGTGGCCTCGGCGGAGAAATCGGGGACCTTCTTGCCGACGCTGACCGTCACGATTCGCAGACTCCGTGGAAAGGACGAATCGACGATAGCACAGCCTGCACGGAGGCCCTCCGGGGCGGGCGCTCAGGCGGGAAGCAGCGCCGCGAGCACCTTGCGGCCCTCGGCCATCAGGATGTTGTAGGTGCGGCAGGCCGCGCCGGTGTCCATCGCCTCGACGCCGATGCGGCGCGCGGTCAGCGCCGCGGTCAGGCGCGGATGCGGGAAGCGCTGCGCCGCGCCGGTGCCGAGCAGCACCACCTCGGGCGCGTGCGCGAGGATCGCCTCGAAGTGCTCGGCGGCGAGCTCGTCGAAACGGACCGGCCCCCAGGGCTCGAGCGGCGCCTCGGGCTGAACGAGCAGCGCATGGTCGTAGCGTCGGGCGTTGATCTCGAGCCAGCCCGGACCATAGGCGGTCACGGTGTTGAGGGCGGGGTCCCGGTTCGCGTGGAGCTTCATGGTGTGAGGGTATCGGCAGGCCGGGTGCGGCCGGCAACTGCTTGAAAATGCTACATTATCGGTTTAATGATGAAGGCCGCGTCGCACCGTTCGACGCCGCCCGAGCAGGGATCCTACATGAGCGCCCCGCGCGACTTCTCCCGCATCCGTCGACTGCCCCCGTACGTCTTCAACATCACCGCCGAGCTCAAGATGGCCGCCCGGCGGCGCGGCGAGGACATCATCGACATGAGCATGGGCAACCCCGACGGGCAGACCCCGCAGCACATCGTCGACAAGCTCGTCGAGGCGTCCATGCGCCCCGACACGCACGGCTACTCGGTGTCCAAGGGCATCCCGCGGCTGCGCCGTGCGATCTCCGACTGGTACAAGCGGCGCTTCGCGGTCGACATCGACCCCGACTCCGAGGCGATCGTCACCATCGGTTCCAAGGAAGGCCTGGCTCACCTGATGCTCGCCACGCTCGACCGCGGCGACACCGTGCTGGTACCGAACCCGAGCTACCCGATCCACATCTACGGCGCGGTCATCGCCGGCGCCGACATCCGCTCGGTGCGGATGACGCCGGGCACCGATTTCTTCGTCGAGCTCGAGCGCGCGATCCGCGAGTCGATCCCCAAGCCCAAGATGATGATCCTGGGGTTCCCGAGCAACCCGACCGCGATGTGCGTCGACCTCGGCTTCTTCGAGCGGGTGATCGCGCTCGCGCGCCAGCACGACATCCTCGTGGTGCACGACCTCGCCTACGCCGACATCACCTTCGACGGCTTCGTCGCGCCGTCCATCATGCAGGTGCCCGGCGCGCGCGAGGTCGCGGTCGAGTTCTTCACGATGAGCAAGAGCTACAACATGGCCGGCTGGCGGATCGGCTTCATGGTCGGCAACAAGGAACTGGTGAACGCGCTCGCGCGCATCAAGAGCTACCACGACTACGGCACCTTCACGCCGATCCAGGTCGCCTCGATCGCCGCGCTCGACGGCCCGCAGGACTGCGTCGAGGAGATCCGCATGCAGTACCAGAAGCGCCGCGACGTGCTCGCCAAGGGCCTGCACGAGGCCGGCTGGATGGTCGAGGTGCCGCGTGCGTCGATGTACATCTGGGCCGAGATTCCCGAGCCGTACAAGGCGGCGGGCTCGCTCGAGTTCGCCAAGCGGCTGCTCTCCGAGGCCAAGGTCGCGGTGTCGCCCGGCATCGGCTTCGGCGACTACGGCGACGGCCACGTACGCTTCGCACTGATCGAGAACGAGCAGCGCACGCGGCAGGCCGTCCGCGGCATCAAGGAGATGTTCCGCAAGGACGGCCTGATGCCCCGGGTGGCGGCGTGATCGGGGAGGGCGCATGGCTGTCCTGAAGCTCGCCCCCGTCCGTGTCGGCCTGCTCGGCATCGGCACCGTCGGCGCCGGCACCTTCGCGGTGCTGACCCGCAACCAGCTCGAGATCACGCGCCGCGCCGGCCGCGGCATCGAGATCGCCGCGGTCGCCGACCTCGACGTGACCCGCGCCCGCTCGCTGGTCGGCGAGGCCGCGCGCGTCACCGACGATGCGTTCTCGGTCGTGCGCGATCCGTCGATCGAGGTCGTCGTCGAGCTGATCGGCGGCTACGGCATCGCGCGCCAGCTCGTGCTCGAGGCGATCGCGCACGGCAAGCACGTCGTGACCGCCAACAAGGCGCTGCTCGCGGTGCACGGCAACGAGATCTTCGCGGCCGCTCGCGAGCGGGGCGTGACCGTGGCCTTCGAGCCGGCGGTGGCCGGTGGCATCCCGATCATCAAGGCGCTGCGCGAGGGCCTGACGGCCAACCGCATCGAATGGATCGCCGGGATCATCAACGGCACGACCAACTTCATCCTCTCCGAGATGCGCGACAAGGGCCTGCCCTTCGACGTCGTGCTCGCGGAGGCGCAGCGCCTGGGCTATGCCGAGGCCGACCCGACCTTCGACATCGAAGGCGTGGACGCCGCGCACAAGGTCACGATCATGTCCGCGATCGCCTTCGGCATTCCGGTGCAGTTCGAGCGCACGCACGTCGAGGGCATCGCGTCGCTTCAGGCCGAGGACATCCGCTACGCCGAGAAGCTCGGCTACCGGATCAAGCTGCTCGGCATCACGCGGCGCCGCGAGCACGGCATCGAGCTGCGCGTGCATCCGACGCTGATCCCCGCCAGGCGGCTGATCGCCAACGTCGAAGGCGCGATGAACGCGGTCTGGGTCAAGGGCGACGCCGTCGGCCACACCATGTACTACGGCAAGGGCGCGGGCGCCGAACCGACGGCCAGCGCGGTCGTCGCCGATCTGGTCGACGTGGTGCGCACCCTCACGGTGGATCCGGGCAACCGGGTGCCGCACCTCGCGTTCCAGCCGGACGCGATGGCCGACCTGCCGATCCTGCCGATCACCGAGATCGAGAGCGCGTACTACCTGCGGCTGCGCGTCGCCGACGAGCCGGGCGTGCTCGCCGACATCACGCGCATCCTCGCCGATGCCCGCATCTCGATCGATGCCGTGCTGCAGCGCGAGCCGGCCGAGGGCGAGCGCCAGACCGACCTGATCCTGCTGACCCACGTCACCATCGAGCACCGGTGCGACGATGCGATCCGCCGGATGGAGGCGCTCGCCACGGTGGTGTCGAAAGTCACCCGGATCCGTCTCGAAGACCTGAACTGACCGGCACGCGCCGGTACCCCGATACATCCCGCCGCGGGCCCGCCCGCGGCGACCAGACCGGACCCACCGACCCATGCGCTACCTCTCGACGCGCGGCGGCATGCCGCCGCAGCGCTTCACCGACATCCTGCTCGGCGGACTCGCGCCCGACGGCGGGCTGGTCGTGCCCGAGCACTATCCGGCGATCGACGAGGCGACGCTCGAGCGGTGGCGTGCGCTGCCCTACGCCGACCTCGCCTTCGTGCTGCTGCGCCTGTTCTGCGACGACATCGCCGATGCGGACCTGCATGCGCTGGTGCGGCGCACCTACACCGCCGAGACCTTCGGCTCGCCGGACATCGTGCCGCTGCGCGGGCTCGAGACCGACCTGCACCTGCTTCAGCTGTCGAACGGCCCCACGCTCGCGTTCAAGGACGTGGCGATGCAGCTGCTCGGCCACCTGTTCGAGTACGTGCTGGCCCGCGAGGGGCGTGCGCTGAACATCCTCGGCGCGACCTCCGGCGACACCGGCAGCGCCGCCGAGTACGCGATGCGCGGGCGCCGCGGCATCCGCGTGTTCATGCTGTCGCCCGCCGACCGGATGAGCCCGTTCCAGACTGCGCAGATGTTTTCGCTGCGCGACGAGAACATCTTCAACATCGCGGTCGACGGCGTCTTCGACGACTGCCAGGACATGGTGAAGGCGGTCTCCGGCGACCTGCGTTTCAAGGCCCGCCACGCGATCGGCACGGTCAACTCGATCAACTGGGCGCGTGTGGTCGCGCAGGTCGTCTACTACTTCAAGGCCTGGTTCGCGGTCACCGCCGAGGGCGGTGCGCGCGAGGTGTCGTTCACCGTGCCGAGCGGCAACTTCGGCAACGTGCTGGCCGGCCACATCGCGCGTCGCATGGGTCTGCCGATCCGCCGGCTGGTGGTCGCCACCAACGAGAACGACGTGCTCGACGAGTTCTTCCGCACCGGCGTGTACCGGCCGCGCGCGACTGCCGACACGCACCAGACCAGCAGCCCGTCGATGGACATCTCGAAGGCCTCGAACTTCGAGCGCTTCGTCTGGGACCTCGTGGGGCAGGACGGTGCGCGCACTGCCGCGCTCTGGCGCGAGGTCGAGACACGCGGCGCCTTCGACCTGTCGGGCACGCCGGAGTTCGCGCGGATCGGCGCGTTCGGCTTCGTGTCCGGCGCGAGCAACCATGCGACGCGGCTGGCGACGATCCGCGAGACCGAGTCGCGCTACGGGCTCGTCGTCGACACCCACACCGCCGACGGCCTGGCGGTGGCGCAGCGCTGGCGCGAGCCGGGCGTGCCGATGGTCTGCCTGGAGACCGCGCTGCCGGCGAAGTTCGCCGAGACCATCCGCGAAGCCCTCGGCCGCGATCCGGGGCGCCCCACGGCCTACGAGGGCATCGAGTCGCTCGCGCAGCGCTACACGCGGATGCCGGCCGACGTTGCGATGCTCAAGCGCTACATCGCCGAGCGCGCGCCCGCGGTCGACGTCGCCCCGGCCCCGACCGCCGCGGCTGCCTGAGCGGCGCGGCGGGTCCGAGCGTGAAGGTCTTCGGCTTCGCCGGCTATTCGGGCACCGGCAAGACGACGCTGATCGAGCAGCTGATCCCGCGCTTCGTCGCCTGCGGGCTGCGCGTGTCGCTGATCAAGCACGCCCACCACGCCTTCGACATCGACCAGCCCGGCAAGGACTCCTACCGGCATCGCGAGGCGGGCGCCGGCGAGGTGCTGATCACCTCGGCGCAGCGCTGGGTGCTGATGCACGAGCTGCGCGGCGAGCCCGAGCCCGACCTCGCGATGCAGCTCACGCGCCTGTCGCCCTGCGACCTGGTGCTGGTCGAGGGCTACAAGCACGCCTCGATCCCCAAGCTCGAGATCCATCGTCCGTCGACCGGCAAGCCGCTGCTGCACCCGGGCGATCCGGACATCGTCGCGGTGGCCGCCGATGCGCCGGTGGCCACCGCGCTGCCGGTGCTCGACCTCAACGACTATGATGCGATCGTCGCCTTCGTGGCCGGCCGGCTGGGCCTGCTGCGCGAGGCGCCGTGCGTCGCCACCGACCCGTCACGATGAACCGTCCCGCGCTGCTCGACTTCGACACCGCGCTCTCGCAGCTGCTGGCGCTCGCCGAGCCGTCCGCCGCCAGCCAGACGCTCCCGACGATGGACGCGCTCGACCGCGTGCTCGCCGCCGACCAGGTCTCCACGCTCGACGTCCCGCCGATGGACAACGCGCAGATGGACGGCTGGGCGGTGCGCACCGCCGACCTCGCCGCGGGCGAGCCGCTGCCCGTCTCGCAGCGGATCCCCGCCGGCGCCTCGCCGGTGCCGCTCGCGCCGCGCTCGGTCGCCCGGATCTTCACCGGTGCGCCCGTGCCCGAAGGCGCCGACGCGGTGATCATGCAGGAGCAGGCGAGCCTGGACGGCGAGCGCGTGCGCTTCGCGGCGGTGCCGCCGGCGGGCGAGTGGATCCGCCGCACCGGCGAGGACATCCGCCGCGGTGCGACCGTGCTCGCGGCCGGCACGCGGCTCACGCCGCAGGCGCTCGGCCTCGCGGCCTCGGTCGGGCTGGCGACGCTGCCGGTGCGGCCGCGGCTGCGCGTGGCCTGCTTCTTCACCGGCGACGAACTGGCGATGCCCGGCGAGCCGCTGCCGCCCGGCGCGATCTACAACTCGAACCGCTTCGTGCTCGGGGCGCTGCTGCGCCGGCTCGGCTGCGAGGTGGTCGACCTCGGCATCGTGCCCGACACCCTCGAGGCGACCCGCGCGGCGCTGCGCGAGGCCGCCCGCGGTGCCGACCTGATCGTCACCTCCGGCGGCATGTCGGTCGGCGAGGAGGACCACGTCCGGCCGGCGCTGACGGCCGAAGGCGAGCTGCGTACCTGGCAGATCGCGATCAAGCCCGGCAAGCCGCTCGCCTGGGGCCGGGTGCGGCGCGACGGCGGCCATGCGCACTTCATCGGGCTGCCCGGCAACCCGGTGTCGAGCTTCGTGACCTTCCTGCTGTTCGTGCGGCCGTTCGTGCTGCGCCTTCAGGGGGCCACCGACGTGGCGCCGCGCGTGCTGCCGATGCGTGCCGACTTCGACTGGCCGAGCCCCGACCGGCGCCGCGAGTTCCTGCGCGCGCGCACGAACGAGGCCGGCGGGCTCGACCTGTTCCCGAACCAGGGCTCGGCGGTGATGACCTCGACCGTGTGGGCCGACGGGCTGATCGACACCCCGCCGTCGCAGCCGATCCGGCGCGGCGACGTGGTGCGCTTCCTGCCCTATGCGGGGCTGCTGTGAAGGTCGAGGTGCTGTACTTCGCCGGACTGCGCGAGGCGGTGGGGTGTGCGCGCGAGCGGCTCGAGCTGCCCGCGGGCATCGTCACCGCCGGCGCACTGCGCGAGCACCTGCGGGCGCGCGGCGGCGCATGGACCGACGCGCTCGCCGAGGGGCGCACGCTGCGTGTCGCGGTCGACCAGGCGATGGCCGCCGCCGACACGCCGCTGCGCGACGGTGCCGAGGTGGCGTTCTTCCCGCCGGTCACCGGCGGCTGAAGGAGGCGGTCCGATGCCTGTGCGCGTGCAGACCGAGGATTTCGACGTCTCCGCCGAACTCGCCGTGCTGCGGGCCGGGCGGGCCCAGGTCGGTGCGGTCGCCTGCTTCGTCGGCACGGTGCGCGACGTCAACGCGGGCGTCGGCGTGTCGACGATGACGCTCGAGCACTACCCCGGCATGACCGAGCGCGCGCTCGAGGCGATCGTCACGTCTGCGCACGCACGCTGGCGACTCGACGATGTGCTGGTGATCCACCGGGTCGGCGCGCTGCAGCCGCTCGATCAGATCGTGCTGGTGGCGGTCACCTCCGCTCACCGGGGCGAGGCCTTCGCCGCCTGCGAGTTCGTGATGGACTGGCTCAAGACGCAGGCGCCGTTCTGGAAGAAGGAGGCGACGCCGCAGGGCGAGCGCTGGGTCGATGCCCGCGAGTCCGACGACGCGGCCGCTGCCCGCTGGGGCGCGGGCGCGGTGCCGAACGCGCTGCCCGGGCCGGACGGACGATGAATTCGGCAGGCACGGCGATGACCCTGGCGGCGATCGGCGCTGGGGCCGTCCTCGGGGCGTGGGCGCGCTGGGGACTCGCGCTGTGGCTGAACCGCGCCGGGCAGCCGATGCCCTGGGGCACGCTCGTGGCCAACGTCGTCGGCGGACTGGCCATCGGCGCGGCGCTCGCGGTCTTCGAGCGCAGGCCCGAGCTGGCCGCGTGGTGGCCGTTGCTGGTGACCGGCTTCCTGGGCGCGCTCACCACCTTCTCGACCTTCTCGGCCGAGTCGCTGCTGATGCTGCAGCGTGGCGCCTTCGGTCATGCCTTCGCGCACTCGGTCGTGCACCTCGGCGGCTCGCTGGCGGCGGCCGCGCTCGGCTGGCGGCTGCTGCGCTGAATCGGCGGCGGCGCCCGAGGGCACCGCCGCGCTCTCAGCGCTGACCGACGCGGATCTCGCCGAAGACGTCCTTGTACTCGCGTGGCTGCGCCCGCCAGTACTGCTCCGGGGCCGTCACGCTCGCGCCGAGGGCGGCCGCGGCGTGCCACGGCCAGCGCGGGTTCCACAGCAGGCCGCGGGCGAGTGCCACCAGGTCCGCCCGGCCGTCGGCGACGATCGCCTCGGCCTGCGCCGGCTCGGTGATCAGGCCGACTGCGATCACCGGGATGTCGAGCTCGGCCTTCAGGCGCGCGGCGAAGGGCACCTGGTAGCCGGGGCCGATCGGGATCGACTGCTTCGGCGAGACGCCGCCCGAGGACGCGTCGATCCAGTCGCAGCCGCGCTCGGCGAGGGCGCGCGCGAACGCGACCGTCTGCTCGATGTCCCAGCCGCCTTCGACCCAGTCGGTCGACGACACGCGCACGCCGAGGGGGCGGTCAGACGGCCAGGCCGCGCGCATCGCGTCGAACACTGCGAGCGGAAAGCGCATGCGGTTCTCGAGCGAGCCGCCCCAGCGGTCGGTGCGCCGGTTGGCGATCGGCGACAGGAACTGGTGCAGCAGGTAGCCGTGCGCCGCATGCAGCTCGATCGCCTCGAGCCCGAGCCGAGCGGCACGCCGCGTCGAGTCGGCGAAGCGCTCGATCAGCGCGTCCAGGCCGGCTTCGTCGAGGGCGCGCGGCGCCAGCTCGTGCTCGGCGTGCGGCACCGCCGACGGGGCGACCGCGATCCAGCCGCCAGCGTCGAGCGGCACCTGGGCGCCACCCTCCCAGGGCCGCGCGCTCGCGCCCTTGCGGCCGGCGTGGCCGATCTGGATGCCGATCGGCATCGTCGACAGCGGACGGATCGCGGCGAGCGTGCGCGCGAGCGCCGCCTCGGTCGCGTCGTCCCAGAGCCCGACGCAGCCCGGGGTGATCCGGCCGATCGGCTCGACCGCGGTCGCCTCGATCAGCAGCAGGCCGGCCCCGGACATCGCCATCTGGCCGAGGTGCACCACGTGCCAGTCGTTGGTGTGGCCCTCGTCGGCCGAGTACTGGCACATCGGCGAGACGACCAGACGGTTGGGCAGCGTCAGGCCGCGCATCGTGAACGGCGTGAACAGATGCGGGCCGGTGGGGGCGGCGGGAGCGGAGGAAGGCATGTCAGGGCGGGCTCGGGATCGTCGAGCGCCCGATTCTAGTCCGGCGCGGACAGCCCCAGCGCGCGCAGCAGCGAATCCCGGCGGATCGGCTTGAGGAGCAGGTGGTCGAAGCCGGCGGCCATGATCTCGTCGGTCGTCTGCTGGAAGGCGTGCGCGGTGTAGGCGATCAGGCGCAGTCCGCGCAGCGCCGGGTCGGCCCGGACCCGGAGACACACGTCGATGCCGCTCAGGCCCGGCATGCTGATGTCGAGCAGCACCACGTCGAAGGGCTCCGCAGCCAGCCGGGCCAGCGCGGCGTGACCGTCGTCCGCCTCGACCGCCAGCACCCCGATCCGCTCGAGATGGGTGCGGGGCAGGATGCGGTTGATCTCCTGGTCGTCGACGATCAGGACCCTCATCGATCGGTCCTCGCCGCCGGGCCCGCGGGCGCGGCCGGGAGCACGAAGGTGAAGGTGCTGCCCTCGCCGGGGGTGGAGCGCACGGTCAGCGATCCGCCCATGAGGCCGGCCAGTTCGCGCGACAGCGCCAGGCCCAGGCCGGTGCCGCCATGGCGCCGGGTCGCGAAGTCGTCGGCCTGACGGAACTTCTCGAACATCACCGGCAGGAACTCCGCCGGAATGCCGCAGCCGGTGTCGACGACCTCCACGCTCAGCCCGCCCTCGAGCGCCGTCGCGCGCAGCGTCACCCGCCCGCGCTCGGTGAACTTCACGCCGTTGTGCAGCAGGTTGTTCAGCACCTGCAGCACGCGGGTGCGGTCGCAGCGCAGCGTCCTGGGGACGGCGGGGTCGATCTCGACGACGAGTCCGAGGCCCTTGGCCAGCGCGTCCAGGCGCTGGGCGGCGGCGGCCTCCTCGAGCAGCGCCCGCACCGGCACCTCGGTCGACACGAGGTCGAGCCGGCCGGCCTCGACCTTCGACAGGTCGAGGATCGAGTTCACCAGATCGAGCAGGTGCTGGCCGCTCTTCAGGATCACCGAGGCGAACTCGCGCTCCTGGCCGGGCGGCGCGCCGTCCTGCAGGAACTCCGCGTAGCCGATGATCCCGTTGAGGGGCGTGCGCAGCTCGTGTGACATCGAGGCGAGGAACTCGGTCTTCAGGCGGTTCGCCTCCTCGGCCCGCGCCTGGCTGGCTTCGAGCCGCACCGCGATCGCGCGCTGGTTGCGCAGCATCACGGTCGCTGCCGCCGCGAACAGCAGGATCACCAGGCTGGCCAGCGCGGCGAAGGCTCGGTACGCGCGGATCCGGGTCTCGACATCGGCCATCGCTTCGCCCTGCTCGACGCCGACGATCACGGTCAGCGGATGCCCGTCGAGCCGCCGGAACGCGAAGATCCGGGTGATGCCGTCCACCAGGCTGCGCGCGATGTAGCTGCCCGACCGATCTGCCGCGTAGCGCGAGAAGATCTGCGAGTCCACGATGCTCTGTCCGGTGCTGACCTCGTCGCCCGAGCGTCGGGCGCGGATCACGCCGTCGTCGCCGGCCAGCACCACCACGCCGCGCTGTCCGAGGTCGACCGCGCTGTAGAGCCCGGTGAAGTAGAACGGGTCGATCGAGACCACGATCACGCCGCCGAAGCTGCCGTCCGGCTTGTCGATGCGCCGCGTCAGCTGCATCGACCACTTGCCCGAGGCCCGGCCGAGCACCGGCTTGCTGACGTACAGTCCCTGGACGCGCCCCTCGGCGTGCACGCGGAAGTGTTCCCGGTCCGACAGGTCGATCCGCCGGTGATCCGCGAGGTTGCTCAGCAGGTAGGTGCCGTGCTCGTCGATCACCCCGAGCTGGTTGAACAGGTCGTTGACGATCATGCCCTGCCGGATGTACTCGCCGATGTCGAGCCGCTCGCCGAAGCGCTGGTAGTCGAACTTCAGGAGGAGGACGGTCTGGTCGACCGCCCCGAGCGTGCGGACGACATGCTCGTCGAATGCACGCGCGAGATTGGCGTTGCCCCTCACCACCGACTGCACCTGCTGCTCTCGCTCGGCGCGGGCCTTGTACGCGACCGCCGACCAGGTCAGGGCGAGCAGGATCGCTGCGAACATCCAGAACGTCAGCTCGCGGGGCAGGTGACGGACTGTGCGCGGGGGCGGCGAGACCGAGGCGGGCGGGTCGAGGGCGGACACGGGTTCGGGAGCAGGGGCGACCGGGGCGCGGGGTGCGGGACCCTTGGTCGAGGGTGCCCGACCGTCCAACAGTCGGCAATCGGTCAGGGGCGGCGAGCGTCGTCCGGCCGCCTCATGCTGCCGGACGGCGCACGCGGATGCACGGATCGTGTCTGCAACGTGTCGGGGTCTTGAAACCGGACGGAAAGGCCTCACGTCGGCAGGGACAACGCGGACCCGTACCGCCAAGCCTCCGAGGACCCCCGATGCGACCCGACAAGCTCACCTCACAATTCCAGGGCGCGCTGGCCGATGCGCAGAGCCTCGCACTCGCCAGCGACCACCAGTACATCGAGCCGCTGCACCTGCTGTCCGCGGTGATCGGCCAGCCCGACGGCTCCGGCCGGGCGCTGCTCGAGCGCGCCGGCGTGCGCGTCGGGCCGCTCAAGTCGGCCACCGACGCGGCGCTCAAGCGCGTGCCCCAGGTCTCCGGCACCGGCGGCGACGTTCAGGTCGGGCGCGACACGGTCAAGCTGCTCAACCTGTCCGAGAAGGAGGCCACGCGGCGCGGCGACCAGTTCGTCGCGACCGAGATGTTCCTGCTGGCCCTGACCGAGGACAGCGGCGAGGCCGGTCGTCTGGCCCGCGAGGCGGGTCTGGAGCGTCGCGCGCTCGAGACCGCCATCGATGCGGTCCGCGGCGGCGAGACGGTGGGCAGCGCAGAGGCCGAGGGCCAGCGCGAGGCGCTCAAGAAGTACACGATCGACCTCACCGAGCGGGCCCGCGCCGGCAAGCTCGATCCGGTGATCGGCCGCGACGACGAGATCCGCCGCACCATCCAGATCCTGCAGCGCCGCACGAAGAACAACCCGGTGCTGATCGGCGAGCCGGGCGTGGGCAAGACCGCGATCGTCGAGGGGCTCGCCCAGCGCATCGTCAACGGCGAGGTGCCGGAGACGCTCAAGGACAAGCGCGTGCTGTCGCTCGACATGGCCGCGCTGCTGGCGGGCGCCAAGTACCGCGGCGAGTTCGAGGAGCGGCTCAAGACCGTGCTCAAGGAGCTGGCCGCTGACGAGGGCCGCACCATCGTCTTCATCGACGAGCTGCACACCATGGTGGGTGCCGGCAAGGCCGAGGGCGCGATGGACGCCGGCAACATGCTCAAGCCGGCGCTCGCGCGCGGCGAGCTGCACTGCGTGGGCGCCACCACCCTCGACGAGTACCGCAAGTACATCGAGAAGGACGCGGCGCTCGAGCGTCGCTTCCAGAAGGTCCTGGTGGGCGAGCCGAGCGTCGAGGCCACCATCGCGATCCTGCGCGGTCTGCAGGAGCGCTACGAGATCCACCACGGCATCGAGATCACCGACCCGGCGATCGTTGCCGCGGCCGAGCTGTCGAACCGCTACATCACCGACCGGTTCCTGCCGGACAAGGCGATCGACCTGATCGACGAGGCCGCCGCGCGCATCAAGATGGAGATGGACTCGAAGCCCGAGTCCATGGACCGGCTCGACCGTCGCCTGATCCAGCTCAAGATCGAGCGCGAGGCCGTCAAGCGCGAGACCGACGAGGCCTCGCGCAAGCGGCTCGACCTGATCGAGCAGGAGATCATCCGACTGCAGAAGGAGTACGCCGACCTCGACGAGGTCCTGCGCGCGGAGAAAGCCGCGGCCCAGGGCAGCGCCGCGATCAAGGTCGAGATCGACCGGCTGCGCGCGCAGATGATCGACCTGCAGCGCAAGGGCCAGTTCGACAAGGTCGCCGAGATCCAGTACGGACGGCTGCCCGAGCTCGAGGGCCGGATGGCGTCGGCGCACGAGACCGAGCGCACCCGCGGCGCCGGCGGCGCGGCGCGTCCGAAGCTGCTGCGTACCGAGGTCGGCGCCGAGGAGATCGCCGAGGTGGTGTCGCGCGCCACCGGCATCCCGGTCTCGAAGATGATGCAGGGCGAGCGCGAGAAGCTGCTGAAGATGGAGGACAAGCTGCACGAGCGCGTGGTCGGCCAGGACGAGGCCGTGCGGCTGGTGGGCGATGCGATCCGCCGCTCGCGCGCCGGGCTGTCGGACCCGAATCGGCCGTACGGCTCGTTCCTGTTCCTCGGGCCGACGGGCGTGGGCAAGACCGAGCTGTGCAAGGCCCTGGCGATGTTCCTCTTCGACAGCGAGGAGCACATGATCCGGATCGACATGTCCGAGTTCATGGAGAAGCACTCGGTCTCGCGGCTGATCGGCGCGCCTCCCGGCTACGTCGGCTACGACGAGGGCGGGGCGCTGACCGAGGCGGTGCGGCGCAAGCCGTACAGCGTGATCCTGTTCGACGAGGTCGAGAAGGCCCATCCGGACGTGTTCAACGTGCTGCTGCAGGTGCTCGACGACGGCCGGATGACCGACGGCCAAGGGCGTACGGTGGACTTCAAGAACACCGTGATCGTGATGACCTCCAACCTCGGCTCGCACGAGATCCAGCGGATGTCGGCCGACGGCGTCGACGCGGACCTGATCAAGGAGGCAGTGATGGGCGAGGTCAAGCGCCACTTCCGCCCGGAGTTCGTCAACCGCATCGACGAGATCGTCGTGTTCCATGCGCTCGCGGCCGGGCACATCCGCTCGATCGCCAAGATCCAGCTCGCGCGTCTGGAGAAGCGGCTGGCCGAGCGCGACCTGGTGCTGACCGTCACCGACCGCGCGCTCGACGAGATCGCCAAGGTCGGCTTCGATCCGGTGTACGGCGCGCGGCCGCTCAAGCGGGCGATCCAGCAGCACATCGAGAACCCGGTCGCACGCGCGATCCTCGAGGGCCGCTTCGGGCCGAAGGACGTGGTGCCGGTGGACGTCGAGGGCGGTCGGTTCGTGTTCGAGCGGACCGTGCACTGAGGGCAGGGGGCGGGTGCCCTGTGGCACAATCCGCCCCCCCGAAGCCCCTCCACGGCCCGCACCGATGACCGATCTGCAGCCGCTCCCGCCGAGTCCGTCCGACACAGTGGGCGGTGCGTCGTCAGCCGTCGCCGAGCGCCGCGTGCGCGTCCGGATCGCCGAGGAACTCGAGGTCCCGGTGCGCCAGGTCGATGCGGCCGTCGACCTGCTCGATGGCGGCGCGACCGTCCCGTTCATCGCCCGGTACCGCAAGGAGGCGACCGACGGACTCGACGACACGCAGCTGCGCACGCTCGAGGAGCGTCTGTCGTACCTGCGCGAGCTCGAGGCGCGCCGTGCGGCCGTGCTCGCGAGCATCGCCGAGCAGGGCAAGCTCACCGACGCGCTCGCCGCCTCGATCGACGCCGCACAGACCAAGCAGGAGGTCGAGGACCTCTACCTGCCGTACAAGCAGAAGCGGCGCACCAAGGCCCAGATCGCGCGCGAGGCCGGCCTCGAGCCGCTCGCCCAGGCACTGCTCGCCGACCGCGGCCTGGTGCCGCAGGACGCTGCGCTCGCGTATGTGTCGGCCGAGCGTGGCGTGGCCGACGTGAAGGCCGCGCTCGACGGCGCACGCGACATCCTCTGCGAGGGCTTCGCCGAGCGACCCGAGGTGCTCAACGCGTTCCGCGAGTTCCTCTGGGAGGCGTCGTCGATCGCCTCGAAGCGCTGCGAGGGCGCGGCCGGCCAGGCGGGAGCGGAGGCCGAGAAGTTCCGCGACTACTTCGACCACGCCGAGCCGATCCGCGCCGTGCCGTCGCACCGCGCGCTCGCGCTGTTCCGCGGTCGCCAGCAGGGCGTGCTCGCGCTCGGCCTGACGCTCGGCGAGGAGCGCGAGGCGCTCGTGCCGCATCCGTGCGTCGCGAAGCTCGCGGGCCTGGTCGGCCTGGGCCCGGTCCTGGCCGACGGCGCCCGGCCCGCCGACCGCTGGCTGACCGAGGTGCTGCGCTGGTGCTGGCGCGTGAAGCTGCAGCTGCATTTCGAGAGCGAGCTCTTCGGACGCCTGCGCGAAGCCGCCGAGGCCGAGGCCATCCGCGTGTTCGCCGCGAACCTCAAGGACCTGCTGCTCGGCGCGCCCGCCGGCCAGAAGTCGGTGATGGGCCTGGACCCGGGCCTGCGAACCGGCGTGAAGGTCGCGGTCGTCGATGCGACCGGCAAGCTGCTCGAGACCGCCACCATCTATCCGCACGAGCCGCGCAAGGACTGGGACGGCGCCCTCGCGACCCTCGCCCGCCTCGCCGCGACGCATCGGGTCGAGCTGGTCGCGATCGGCAACGGCACGGCCTCGCGCGAGACCGACCGGCTCGCCGGCGAACTCCAGAAGCGCCATCCCGAGCTCGCCACGCGCAAGGTCATGGTCTCCGAGGCGGGCGCCTCGGTCTATTCCGCCTCCGCGCTCGCCGCGCGCGAGTTCCCCGAGCTGGACGTGAGCCTGCGCGGCGCCGTGTCGATCGCCCGCCGGCTGCAGGATCCGCTCGCCGAACTCGTCAAGATCGACCCCAAGTCGATCGGCGTCGGGCAGTATCAGCACGACGTCGACCAGCGCGGCCTGGCGCGCAGCCTCGACGCGGTCGTCGAGGATTGCGTCAATGCGGTGGGCGTGGACGTGAACACCGCCTCGGTGCCGCTGCTGGCGCGCGTCTCCGGGCTGAACCCGTCCGTCGCCGAGCGCATCGTCGCGCACCGTGACGCGAACGGCCCGTTCCGCACCCGCGAGGCGCTCCGTCAGGTGCCGCGCCTGGGCGACAAGACCTTCGAGCAGGCCGCGGGCTTCCTGCGCATCCAGGGCGGCGACGATCCGCTCGACGCCTCGGCGGTGCATCCCGAGGCCTATGCCGTCGTGCAGCGGATCCTCGGTGCGCTCGGGCATCCGGCCACCGAGGTGATCGGACGCAGGGACGCGCTGCGCGGCCTGTCGGCCGAGGCCTTCGTCGACGAGCGCTTCGGCCTGCCGACGGTGCGCGACATCTTCGTCGAGCTCGAGAAGCCCGGCCGCGATCCGCGCGGCGACTTCGTCACCGCGAGCTTTCGCGAGGGCATCGAGAAGGTCTCCGACCTGCAGCCCGGGATGGTCCTCGAGGGCGTGGTCACCAACGTCGCCAACTTCGGTGCGTTCGTCGACATCGGCGTCCACCAGGACGGTCTGGTGCATGTCTCGGCGCTGTCGTCGAAGTTCGTGCGCGAGGCGCGCGACGTGGTCAAGGCCGGACAACTCGTCCGCGTCAAGGTGCTCGAGGTCGACCTGCAGCGCCAGCGGATCGCACTGACGATGCGTCTCGACGACGAGCCCGGCCGCGCCGAGCGCGGGGCACCGCATGGCAACCGGGGCGCCCGCGACGCGGGCCGCGCGGGAGCGCCTGCGCCGGGCACCGGGCGTGCTGGCGGCGCGGCCGGGACGGGGCGCGGTCCCGGCGGGGTCGGCGCGGCGGCGCGCGGCCCGGGGGGGGCGGGGCAGGGGGCCAGCCGCGGCACGGGCACGGCCGCCCCGCGCGGCCCGCAGCTGCCGAGCGCCATGCAGGCCGCCTTCGCGTCGCTCAAGAAGCGCTGATCGGGCGCGGGCGTCCGCGCGGCGCTCAGCCGCCGGCCGCCCGAGCCGGATTCGAGACGCCGTGGACCACGTGGCCAGTCGGCCCGAACCCGGCGGCCGACTCGCAGTGCCGGGTCTGGTCGTCGAAGAAGAAGTCGGGTTCGAAGGCCCTGAGGAAGGGACCCTTGTCGAGCCCGCCGAGGAACATCGCCTCGTCGACCTCCACCTGCCACGACATCAGGGTGCGCACCGCACGTTCGTGGGCCGGCGCGCTGCGTGCCGTCACCAGGGCGGTCCGGATGCGCACGCCCTCGTCCGAATGCGTGCGCAGCGCGTGCAGCGCACGCAGCAGCGGCTCGAAGGGGCCGGGCATCAGCGGCGTCGCGGCGTTCGAGTGCTCGTGCCGCTGGAACGCGTCGAGCCCCTCGCCCTGGAACACCCGCTCGGCCTCGTCTGAGAACAGCACGGCATCGCCATCGAACGCGATCCGGACCTCGTCCGGGTGGGAGCCCGCCGCCCGCGCCGAATCCGGGTAGACCCGCGCCGCCGGGAACCCCGCTGCCAGCGCGCCTCGCACGTCGTCCTCGTTGGCCGACAGGAACAGGTGTGCCCCCAGCGCGTTCAGGTAGCCCCAGGCGGCGCGCCCGCGCGTGAACACGCCGCGCTCGATTGGCAGCGCATGGTGCTGCGCCGAGCGGAACACCCTCAGCCCGCTGGCCGGATCGTTGCGCGACAGGATCACCACCTCGACGCGGTGCCGCCCGCCACGGTTGAAGGCGAGCAGCTTGCGCACCAGCGGCAGCGCGCAGCCGGCCGCCGCCGGCACGTCGAGTCGCTCGAGCTGCAGGGCGGTGTACGCGCGGTCGTCGGCCGCCTCGAAGGCGCGGTTCTCCTCCTCGAAGTCGAACAGCGCGCGCGAGGAGATCGCGACGACCAGCTTGTCCTGCAGGGAGATCGGCATGGCGGCGGAAGACCGGGTCGGAAACGGACGGGGCCAGCGGATTCTAACGGCCGAGCGCGCGACAGACCCGCCCCGAAGTGTGCTTTACTCTCGCCCGATCCCTGCCCCTCGCCTCGCGCCGCCGCACCGGCCGCGCTTCCGGAGATTCCTCGAGATGAAGTTCCGCTTTCCCGTCATCATCATCGACGAAGACTGGAAGTCCGAGTCGGCCAGCGGCCTCGGCATCCGGGCGCTGGCCAAGGCGATCGAAGAGCAGGGCATCGAGGTGGTCGGCGGGTTCACCTACGTCGACGTCTCGATGGTCGCCAACCAGGCCGCGCGCGCTTCGGCCTTCATCGTCTCGATCGACGACGAGGAGATCAACGAGGAAGGCCCGGAGAGCAAGGCGATCGAGGATCTGCGCCGCTTCATCCGCGAGACGCGCAACCGCAACGCCGACATCCCGATTTTCCTGTTCGGCGAGACGCGCACGTCCCAGCACATCCCGAACGAGATCCTGAAGGAGCTGCACGGCTTCATCCACATGTTCGAGGACACGCCGGAGTTCGTCGCGCGCTACATCATCCGCGAGGCGAACAACTACATGGGCTCGCTCGCGCCGCCGTTCTTCAAGGCGCTGGTGCACTACGCGAACGACGGGTCGTACTCGTGGCACTGCCCCGGCCATTCGGGCGGCGTGGCGTTCCTCAAGAGCCCGGTGGGGCAGATGTTCCACCAGTTCTTCGGCGAGAACATGCTGCGCGCGGACGTCTGCAACGCGGTCGACGAGCTCGGGCAGCTGCTCGACCACACCGGCCCGGTGGCCGCGAGCGAACGCAACGCCGCGCGGATCTTCAGCGCCGATCACCTGTTCTTCGTGACCAACGGCACCTCGACCTCGAATAAGATCGTCTGGCACTCCACGGTCGCCACCGACGACATCGTGCTGGTCGACCGCAACTGCCACAAGAGCGTGCTGCACGCGATCATGATGACCGGCACCGTGCCGATCTTCCTGCAGCCGACGCGCAACCACCTCGGCATCATCGGCCCGATCCCGCAGGAGGAGTTCTCGCCCGAGAGCATCCGGCGCAAGATCGAGGCGAATCCGCTGGTCAAGGACAAGACCGCGCGGCCGCAGGTCATGACGATCACGCAGTCGACCTACGACGGCATCGTCTACAACGTCGAGACGATCAAGAACGTCCTCGGCGACTACATCGAGAACCTGCACTTCGACGAGGCCTGGCTGCCGCACGCCACCTTCCATCCCTTCTATCACGAGATGCACGCGATCGGAGAGAACCGTCCGCGCTCGCAGACCGCGATGGTCTTCTCCACGCAGTCGACGCACAAGCTGCTCGCGGGCCTGTCGCAGGCCTCTCAGATCCTCGTGCAGGAGGCGGTCGACCGCAAGCTCGATCGCTACCGCTTCAACGAGTCGTACCTGATGCACACGTCCACGTCGCCGCAGTACGCGATCATCGCGTCCTGCGACGTCGCCGCGGCGATGATGGAGCAGCCGGGGGGGCGCGCGCTCGTCGAGGAGTCGATCTCCGAGGCGCTCGATTTCCGTCGCGCGATGAAGAAAGTCGACGACGAGTTCGGCGAGTCGTGGTGGTTCCGCGTCTGGGGTCCGGGCGGCTTCGACCACGTCGGCTCGGGACGCCGCGAGGAGTGGATCCTCAAGCCCACCGACGACTGGCACGGTTTCGACAGGGTCGCGCCCGGCTTCAACATGCTCGACCCGATCAAGGCCACGCTCGTCACCCCGGGCCTCGGACTCGACGGGCGCTTCTCGCAGTGGGGCATCCCGGCGTCGCTGGTCACCAAGTACCTGGCCGAGCACGGCGTCGTCGTCGAGAAGACCGGCCTGTACTCGTTCTTCGTGATGTTCACCATCGGCATCACCAAGGGCCGCTGGAACACGCTCGTGACCGAGCTGCAGCAGTTCAAGATGGACTACGACTCGAACCAGCCCCTGTGGCGGGTGATGCCCGAGTTCGTGGCCAAGTTTCCGATGTACGAGCGGGTGGGCCTGCGCGATCTCGCCCAGCAGATCCACGAGGAGTATCGGCGGCATGACGTCGCCCGTGTGACCACCGAGATGTACCTGTCGATCATGGAGCCGGCGATGAAGCCGTCGGACGCCTACGAATGCCTCGCACACCGCAAGGTCGAGCGTGTGCCGATCGACGAGCTCGAGGGTCGGATCACCACCATGCTCGTCACGCCCTATCCGCCGGGCATCCCGCTGCTGATCCCGGGCGAGCGCTTCAACAAGACGATCGTCGAGTACCTGAAGTTCGCACGCTCGTTCAACGACCGGTTCCCAGGATTCTCGACCGACGTGCATGGCCTCGTCGTCGAGACCGACCGCAACGGCAGCCGTTACTTCGTCGACTGCGTGAAGGTCTGAACGGCCCCCGCATCGGGCCCGGGCGCTGTTGCGCTCAGGGCTGCGGCCGGGTGTCGATCACCAGCCGGGTGCCGGCCAGCCGATCGTACAGCGTGCGTCGCTGCCCATCGAACAGGGCCGAGAAGAACGGCACCGGCAGCAGCAGCAGCCACAGCGGGCTCGCGCCGAGGTAGACGATGCCCACGGGCAGCGCGAGCATCAGGCAGCATCCCGCGTAGCGCAGCAGGGCGCGGGCGCGGGTCAACGGGCGGTTGCGGTCGTCGACCAGCCGCAGGCCGATCGTCTTCATCGGCAGCGTGCGGCGCCCTTCGCTCCAGAACCAGCCGAAGTAGATGCCGACGACGCCTACCAGCCAGGCCCGGAAGGCCCAGTTCATCGGCCCGGGTTCCGCCCTGAACTGCAGCGGTGCGGAGAACAGGTAGGCGGCGAACACCAGCACCGCGAAGAGCACCACGCCCTCGTACACCGCGCTCATCCAGCGACGCCACAGCCCGGCGGAGGGCAGGGGCTCGTCGAGTCCGGACGGGGCGGGTGCCGACGCCACGCGTCAGCGTTTGGCCGGGGCCGGCCCGAGGGTCGGGGCGACGCCGCCAGTGGCGGTCGGGCTGCCATCGGTACCGACCGCCACTGGCGGCCGAGCGGGCAGCCTGCGCGGTAGCGGCTGCGCGGCCTCCTTGGCCAGCCCCGTCTGCGCGGCCACGTGGCGAGCGGCGGTGTTGCTGGTGCCGACCGAACCCAGGACCGAGCGCTGCTCGGGGGTCATCGACTGGTAGTTTTCCCACTCGGCCAGCAGATTCTCGCGGCCGACCTTCTGGGCGAGGCGGTAGTTCGCGCGGGCGAGCCGGCGCTGATCGGGCGTGAGCGCCGCCCACTCGGCGATCCGCTTCTCGACCCGCTTCTGCTCGTCGGCCTTCATCTTCGGAAACCGACGGGCCAGGTCGGCCCAGGCCTGCTTCTCGGTGACGGGAAGCCCGTTCCACTGTTCGGAGAACGGCGCGAGCACCTGCTGCTGGACCGGCGTGAGGTCGGACCACAGCGGTTGGACGAGCGGCAGCAACGAGGGGCGCAGACGGTCGGCGCTCGGAGGGTCGAGGCGCACGGGGACAGGCTTGGTCACCGGTGCCGCTGCCGCGGTCGCTGCCTCGGCAGGTGCCGTACCGGCTTCGCCGGCCCCGGGTGCACCGAGCTGGGGCGCCTCGCCGCCCGGGGCCGCCGGCGGATCCGCCGCACGCACCTGACCCGCGCCGAGCCCGAGCGCGGCGGCGAGCAGCATGACGGCGGTTACCGGGCGAAGCGTCATTGGCGCGAGTTCTTGATGTAGACGCCGAAGCCCCGGTCGGTCAGCGCCGACAGCGGCACGTCGTCGTCGTCGGACAAAACGATCTCGGCGTCGATGTCGGCGGTGTCGGCGGCGCGCTGCGCGTCGTCCCAGGCAGCGATGCCGTAGAAGCCGGCGATGATCAGCAGAATCGGGCCGAGTGTCGACAGGAGGCGAACCAGGCCCGACGGGCGGTCGTCGCTCGGCATCGAGACTGTCGCCGCGCCGCCCGAAACCGAGGACACGATCGATGTTGCGGCGGCGGCGCGGGCGACCGCCGCGAGTCGCGCGCGCTCGAGGCGCTGCGTGACGCGGTATGGCAGGCGATCCGCCGACTCGTCGAGGGCCTGGCGGATCCGGGAGGCGAAGAGTTGTTCATTCATAGCGTGATTCCCTTGGCCTTCAATGCGGTGGCCAGGGTGTGGGTCGCACGGGAACAGTGCGTCTTGACGCTGCCTTCCGAGCATCCCATGGCCGCAGCGGTTTCCGCGACGTCCATCTCGTACCAGTAACGCATCACGAAGGCCTCCCGTTGACGGGTCGGCAGCTTCTGGACCTCGGCTTCGATCGCCTGGAGCACCTGGTCGCGCTCGACGATCTGGGCCGCGCTCTCGCCCACCCGGGTGTCACCCTCGACCTCCAGAGACTCCAAGGGGTCGCCGTCGTTGTCGTCGTCGCCCGCGGGCCGCAGCGCCGAGAACAGGGTCGTCCAGGTGTTGCGGACCTTCTGACGGCGGAAGTGATCGTGGATGACGTTCTGGAGGATCCGCTGGAACAGCAGCGGCAGCTCGGCCGCAGGCTTGTCCGCATACTTCTCGGCGAGCTTGAACATCGCGTCCTGGACGACGTCCAGGGCAGAGTCGTCGTCCCGGATGGCGTACACCGCCTGCTTGAACGCCCGGCGCTCGACCGATTCGAGGAATTCCGAGAGTTCCTGCCGCGACGCCATCGACCACGCTCTAGCCGGGAAAGCGGGCGATGCTAGCAGAGTCCGCGCCTTGACCGCCCCTGCTGCGGTGCATTACCCTTGACGGATCCCACGGCTCCATCGACGGCGCACTCGGCGACGGCGACGGAGTCTTTGTCTTTTTCGCGGCCGACTGACCCAGCGGCCCCCGGACTGGCACGCATGCCGGTGCGTCTCCACAAGAGCCGCGATGGCGTCCGATCAATCTCACAGGCCCCGCACCGAGGCCTGCGTCGAGGCGGCGATGAGGCTGCGTTGGCGCCGGCGGGTGGGTCTCCCTGGACCTTGAAAGGAACACAACTTGGAACTCACCGGCGCAGAGATCGTCGTGCGCTGCCTTCAGGAAGAAGGCATCGAGCACCTCTTCGGATATCCGGGCGGAGCCGTCCTGTACATCTACGACGCGCTCTTCCAGCAGGACACCGTCAAGCACATCCTCGTGCGGCACGAGCAGGCGGCGGTCCATGCCGCGGACGCTTACTCGCGTTCAACCCAGAAGGTCGGCGTGTGCCTGGTCACCAGCGGGCCGGGTGTGACCAATGCGGTCACCGGCATCGCCACCGCCTACATGGACTCCATCCCGATGGTCGTGATCTCGGGGCAGGTCCCGACCCACGCCATCGGCGAGGACGCCTTCCAGGAGTGCGACACGGTCGGCATCACGCGGCCCTGCGTGAAGCACAACTTCCTGGTCAAGGACATCAAGGACCTGGCGACGACGATGAAGAAGGCCTTCGTCATCGCGTCGACGGGCCGACCGGGCCCCGTCCTGGTCGACATCCCGAAGGACATCACCCGCGACAAGTGCCGCTTCGAGTATCCGAAGACGGTGCCGATGCGCTCGTACAACCCGGTCGTCAAGGGTCACCAGGGTCAGATCCGCAAGGCGGTGCAGCTGCTGCTGCAGGCCGAGCGCCCGATGATCTACACCGGTGGCGGCGTGATCCTCGCGAACGCCGCGCCCGAGCTCAACGCGCTGGTCGACCTGCTGGGCTTCCCGGTCACCAATACGCTGATGGGCCTGGGCGGCTACCGCGCCAGCAGCGACCAGTTCGTGGGCATGCCCGGCATGCACGGCACCTACGAAGCCAACATGGCGATGCAGCACTGCGACGTGCTGCTCGCGGTGGGCGCGCGCTTCGACGACCGCGTGATCGGCAACCCGAAGCACTTCGCGCAGAACCCGCGCAAGATCATCCACATCGACATCGATCCGTCGTCGATCTCCAAGCGCGTGAAGGTCGACGTGCCGATCGTGGGCGACGTGCGCGAGTGCCTGGCCGAGTTCTCCTCGCAGGTGCAGGCGGCGTTCGGCGCCGGCACACGCACCCACAAGGGTGTGCAGGCGTGGTGGCAGCAGATCAACGAGTGGCGCAAGAAGGACTGCCTGAAGTACGACCGTGCCAACCGCGAGGTCATCAAGCCGCAGTTCGTCGTCGAGAAGCTGTGGGAGATCACGCACGGCGACGCGTTCATCACCTCGGACGTCGGCCAGCACCAGATGTGGGCCGCGCAGTTCTATCGCTTCGACAAGCCGCGCCGCTGGATCAACTCGGGCGGCCTCGGCACGATGGGCGTGGGCCTGCCGTACGCGATGGGCGTGCAGCTGGCCAACCCGGGTGCGCAGGTCGCCTGCATCACCGGCGAGGGCTCGATCCAGATGTGCATCCAGGAGCTGTCGACCTGCAAGCAGTACGACCTGCCGGTCAAGGTGATCAGCCTGAACAACCGCTACCTGGGCATGGTCCGGCAGTGGCAGGAGATCGAGTACGGCAGCCGCTACTCGTCGTCCTACATGGAGGCGCTGCCCGACTTCGTGCGGCTCGCCGAGGCGTACGGCCATGTCGGCATCCGGGTCGACCGTCCGCAGGACGTCGAGCCGGCGCTGCGCGATGCCTTCGGCAAGTACAAGGACCGCACCGTGTTCGTCGACGTCATCACCGACCAGACCGAGAACGTCTGGCCGATGGTGCAGGGCGGCAAGGGGCTGACCGAGATGCTGCTCGGCTCAGAGGACCTGTGAGGCGCCCACGATGAAGCACATCATTTCGATCCTCATCGAGAACGAGCCGGGCGCCCTGTCGCGAGTCGTCGGCCTGTTCTCCGCACGCGGCTACAACATCGAGACGCTCACGGTCGCTCCGACCGAGGACCGCTCGCTGTCCCGGATGACCATCGTCACCAGCGGCTCCGACGACGTCATCGAGCAGATCACCAAGCATCTGAACCGGCTGATCGACGTGGTCAAGGTCGTCGACCTGATCGAGACGCCGTACATCGAGCGCGAACTCATGCTCATCAAGGTGCGCGCGGTCGGCAAGGAGCGCGAGGAGATGAAGCGGATGGCGGACATCTTCCGCGGCCGGGTCATCGACGTCACCGACAAGAGCTACACGATCGAGCTGACCGGCGACGGCATCAAGCTCGACGCCTTCATCGACGCGCTCGACTCGACCGCGATTCTCGAGACCGTCCGCACGGGCGCCTCGGGCATCGCACGGGGCGAGCGCATCCTGAAGGCCTGACGCGCCGGATCCCCGGCGCACCCATGCATCCAACGAGAGGGAAGGGACCCCATGAAGGTTTACTACGACAAGGACTGTGACCTGAAGCTCATCAAGGGCAAGAAGGTCGCGATCATCGGATACGGCTCGCAGGGCCATGCCCACGCGCAAAACCTCAACGACTCCGGCTGCAAGGTCGTCGTCGGCGTCCGCAAGGGCGGCCCCTCCTGGGACAAGGTCAAGAAGGCCGGGCTCAAGGCGCAGGAGATCGGCGACGCGGTCAAGGGCGCCGATTTCGTCATGATGCTGATGCCCGACGAGCACATCGCGGCGACCTACAAGTCGGACATCGAGCCGAACATCAAGCAGGGCGCCACGCTGGCCTTCGCGCACGGCTTCAACGTCCACTACGGCCAGGTCATGCCGCGCGAGGACCTCGACGTCGTGATGGTCGCGCCCAAGGCGCCCGGCCACACCGTGCGCTCGACCTACGCGCAGGGTGGCGGCGTGCCGATGCTGGTGGCGCTGCATGCCGACAAGAGCGGCTCGGCGCGCGACCTCGCGCTGTCGTACGCATGCGCGATCGGCGGCGGGCGGGCGGGCATCATCGAGACCAACTTCCGCGAAGAGACCGAGACCGACCTGTTCGGCGAGCAGACGGTCCTGTGCGGCGGTACGGTCGAGCTGATCAAGGCCAGCTTCGAGACGCTGGTCGAGGCGGGCTATGCCCCCGAGATGGCCTACTTCGAGTGCCTGCACGAGCTCAAGCTGATCGTCGACCTCATCTACGAGGGCGGCATCGCGAACATGAACTACTCGATCTCGAACAACGCCGAGTTCGGCGAATACGAGACCGGTCCGCGGCTGATCACCGCCGAGACCAAGAAGGAGATGAAGCGCGTGCTCGACGACATCCAGTCCGGCGACTACGCCAAGCGCTTCATCCTGGAGAACCGTGCCGGTGCCCCGACGCTGCTGTCCAAGCGCCGGATCATGGCGGAGCATCCGATCGAAGTCGTCGGCGAGCAGCTGCGCGCGATGATGCCGTGGATCAAGGCCAACAAGCTGGTCGACCGTTCGCGCAACTGATCGGGCGGGCGGCGTGACGGGTCCAGCCGCGAACGACGAGCGCGACAGCGTCGCGCCCGTCGGCGCGCCCGCCCCCGCGGCTCCGGCCGCGGCGGGGGTGTGGCCGGGTCCGCTCGCCGCCGACTGGCAGGATTTCCTCACCGCCGAGCTGGTGCGCGGCGCCGATCCGTCGGTGCTGCTGGCCAAGATGCTCGAGGCGGGGTTCGACGAGGGCTATGCCCGCGTCGCGATCACCGTGATGCGATCGATGACCGATCGTGTCCAGCAGCAGAATCCGGCGATGCTCGGCGACTACGTCGCCGATCCGCTGCGGCTCGAGGTCGCCGCGGGCGCGGTGCAGCGCGTGGCGGACCGCGAGGTCAGGCTGGCGATGGTGCTGTCCAACCCCAACGTCGTGCTGGTCGAGGACCTGCTGAGCGTCCAGGAGTGCGAGCAGCTGATCCGCATGGCCCAGGGCAAGCTGCGCCGCTCGGAGGTCGTCGATCCGAGCTCCGGGCGCCTGGAGATCAGCGGCGTGCGTCGCAGCGAGGGGGCGCATTTCGCCTACGGCGAGAACGCCGTGGTGGCGCGCCTCGAGGCCCGCATCGCCGCGCTCACGCGGATCCCGATCCCGCATGGCGAGCCCCTGCAGCTGCTGCGCTACCCGGTGGGGGGCGAGTACGAGCCCCACCACGACTATTTCGATCCGGCGTTCCCCGGCACGGCGTCGCTCCTCAAGCAGGGGGGGCAGCGCATCGCAACGGTGATCGTCTACCTGCACGAGCCGGAGGAGGGGGGCGGCACCTGGTTCCCCGAGCTCGAGCTGTCGGTGCGGCCGCGGCGCGGCAGCGCGATCTACTTCGAGTACCACAACGCGCGCGACCAGCTCGATGCGCGCTGCCTGCACGCGGGCATGCCGGTGCTGCGCGGACACAAGTGGATCGCGACCAAGTGGCTGCGGCAGTCGGCGTACGCGAACGCATGAGCCGGGCATCGGACGCTGTGCGCCCGGTGCACCGACGCTCGACGGCGGTTGTGTCCGCCGCCGCGCGACGGTAGGCTCTCGCGATGGAAGAACCGAAGCGCCGCCGCTTCCGGCCGTTCCGCGCCTCGCGCGCGCCGCGCCCCCCCGTCACTGCCGCAGAGGTCGCCGCAACCCCGGCCCGGCCCCGTTCCCGCGGCATCTACCTCCTGCCCAACGCGTTCACCACCGCGAACCTGTTCGCCGGCTTCTACGCGATCGTGCAGGCGATGAACGGGCGTTTCGAGGCGGCTGCGGTCGCGATCTTCGTGGCGATGGTGCTCGACAGCCTCGACGGGCGTGTCGCGCGGCTGACGAACACCCAGAGCGCCTTCGGCGAGCAGTTCGACTCCATGTCCGACATGGTGTCCTTCGGGGCCGCCCCGGCGCTGATCGTCTACGAGTGGTCGCTGCGCGGCATGGGCAAGCTCGGCTGGCTGGCGGCCTTTGTCTACTGCGCCGGAGCGGCGCTGCGGCTGGCAAGGTTCAACGCGAACATCGGCGTGGTGGACAAGCGCTACTTCCAGGGGCTGCCGAGCCCGGCGGCGGCGGCGCTCGTCGCCGGCCTCGTCTGGATCGCGACCGACCTGCGCGAGACGCGCTGGATCGACGCGACCGGTACCGACCTGCGCTGGCTCGCCTGGGCGATCACGCTCTATGCGGGCGTGACCATGGTCTCGAACGCCCCCTTCTACAGCTTCAAGGACCTCAACCTGAAGAAGAGCGTGCCGTACATGGCCGTGCCCCTGATCGTGCTGGCGTTCGTGCTGGTGTCCTCGGATCCGCCGATCGTGCTGTTCTCGCTGTTCTTGGTCTATGCGGTGTCGGGCTACGTGCTGTGGTTCTGGCGCTGGCGTGCCGGTCGGGGCGCCAGGCCGCCTGCCGCCCCACCGAATTGACCCGCGGTGGTGCCGGGCGCTAGAATCTAGGGTTTTTCCCGGCGACGAACCCCCCTGATATGACCGCATCCATGGCGGCCCCGCGCGCCCGACGCGAAGCGCTCGTGCTCGGCAACTGGAAGATGAACGGCGACGCCGCTTCGGCCGAGGCGCTGCTGGCCGGCGTGCAAGCGGGCGCCCGCGATCTGCCTGGCGTCGCCGGCGTGTGCCCGCCGTACCCGTACCTGGCGCTCGCCGCGGCGCGGCTCGCGGGCTCGGGGGTGGCCTGGGGGGCGCAGGACGTGTCGGCATTCGAGGATGGCGCCTACACCGGCGAGGTCTCGGCGCGCATGCTCGTCGACCTGGGCTGCACCTGGACGCTGGTCGGTCACTCCGAGCGGCGCACGCTGTTCGGCGACACCGACGCCGAGGTGGTGCGCAAGACCACCCGTGCGCTGGCGGCCGGGCTGGTGCCGGTGGTGTGTGTCGGCGAGACGCTCGCCGAACGCGAGGCCGGGGCGACCGAGGCGGTGCTGGCCCGCCAGATCGATGCGGTGTGTCCGGTGCTGCGCGATGCGGGCGAGCGCTGCGTGCTCGCCTACGAACCGGTCTGGGCGATCGGCACGGGCCTGACCGCATCGCCCGCTCAGGCGCAAGCCGCGCATGCCTTCATCCGGGCGCGCCTGGCGAGCGGCGGCGTCGTCGCGGCGCCCGGGCTTCGGCTGCTCTACGGCGGCTCGGTCAAGCCGTCGAACGCGGTGGAGCTGTTCGGCCAGCCGGATGTCGATGGCGGCCTGATCGGCGGCGCGTCGCTGGTGGCGGCCGATTTCCTCTCGATCTGCCGCGCCGCGGCGGGTCGCTCCTGAACTAGACGATCGGGACGGCGCGGCATCCTGCCGCTGTCTCCCTCACGATGGGGTTCTTCGGATGGCAATCCTCTCAACGCTCGCGATGGTGGTTCAGGTGCTGAGCGCGATCGGCGTGATCGTGCTGGTCCTCCTGCAGCACGGCAAGGGTGCCGACATGGGTGCGGCGTTCGGCTCCGGCTCGTCCGGCAGCCTGTTCGGCGCGACCGGCTCGGCGAACTTCATGAGCCGCCTGACGGCGGTGCTGGCCACGGTGTTCTTCGTCTGCACGCTGGCGCTGGCCTTCATCGCCAACTCGCGGACCGAAGGCCGCACGCCGGCCAGCCTCATGGATGCCGTCGCACCGCCCGCGACCGCACCCGCGACGCCGGCCGGCGAGGTGCCCGCCGCGGCGCCCGCGCCCCAGACTGGCAATGACGCGCCGCAAAAAAGTGGCGGCGGCGGCGACATCCCGAAATAAAAAACGCGGTAGAATCAGTGGCTGAGCCGACGTGGTGAAATTGGTAGACACGCTATCTTGAGGGGGTAGTGGCGAAAGCTGTGCGAGTTCGAGTCTCGCCGTCGGCACCAAATCCAGGGCCCGCCCACGAGCGTCGGGAGCGGGCCCCCATCAGGGAATCCTCGTGAACATAGAGAGTTACCTGCCCGTCCTGCTCTTCATCCTGGTGGGCGCGGGTGTCGGTCTCGCGCCGATGGTCCTGGGCAAGCTCCTCGGTCCCTCCCGTCCGGACCCGGAAAAACTCTCTCCCTACGAATGCGGCTTCGAGGCCTTCGAAGACGCGCGCATGAAGTTCGACGTTCGCTACTACCTCGTGGCGATCCTGTTCATCCTCTTCGATCTGGAAATCGCCTTCCTGTTCCCGTGGGCCGTGTCGCTCGATGCGATCGGCTTCTTCGGGTTCATGTCGATGATGATCTTCCTGACGATCCTCGTGGTGGGTTTCGTCTACGAGTGGATGAAGGGCGCGCTGGACTGGGAGTAGCAGGGCGGCAGCACGAGAACCGAGGCAGTACGAGAACCGAGAAATGCGCCCAGCCGCCGGTGGTCACTCCGCCGGGCAGGAGCGCGTTCCGGGCGGGTCGATTTCTGTAGACGACGGACGGGCGCCTGCCGGCGCGCGGACTGACGCGGGTGGCCTCCACCGGCAGCACGGGTGAGCACGCATGAGCATCGAAGGCATCCTCAACGAAGGTTTCGTCACGACGAGCCTCGACAAGCTGATCAACTGGACGCGCACCGGGTCCATGTGGCCGATGACCTTCGGGCTGGCCTGCTGCGCGGTCGAGATGATGCACGCCGGGGCCTCGCGTTATGACCTCGACCGGTTCGGCATCATGTTCCGGCCGAGCCCGCGACAATCCGACGTGATGATCGTCGCCGGTACGCTGTGCAACAAGATGGCGCCGGCGCTGCGCAAGGTGTACGACCAGATGCCCGAGCCGCGCTGGGTGATCTCGATGGGATCCTGCGCGAACGGCGGCGGCTACTACCACTACTCCTACTCGGTCGTGCGCGGCTGCGACCGGATCGTTCCGGTCGACATCTACGTGCCGGGCTGTCCGCCGACGGCGGAGGCGCTCCTCTACGGGATCCTGCAGCTGCAGAACAAGATCCGCCGCACGAGCACGATCGCGCGCTGAAGGCCCCCCGATGAGCTCCCTGGATACCCTGAAGGCCGCCGTCGAGGACGTGCTCGGCAAGCATGTCGTCGCGCTGACCGAGCGCCTCGGCGAGCTGACCCTGGTCGTGCGTGGCGCGGACCACCTCGAGGTGGCGACCCGGCTGCGCGACCATCCGTCGCTGCGCTTCGATACCGCGCTCGACCTGTGCGGGATGGACTACCTCGACTACGGCCAGGGCGCCCATGACGGCCCGCGCTTCGCGGTGGTCGTGCACCTGCTGTCGGTCGAGCTCAATCACCGGCTGCGCGTGCGCACGTTCTGCCCGGACGACGAGCTGCCGCTCGTGGCGTCGCTGACCGAGGTCTGGCCGGCGGTCGGCTGGTTCGAGCGCGAGGCCTTCGACCTGTACGGCATCGTCTTCGACGGTCACGCCGACCTGCGCCGGATCCTCACCGACTACGGCTTCGTCGGCCATCCGTTCCGCAAGGACTTTCCGGTCACCGGCTACGTCGAGATGCGCTACGACCCCGAGCAGCGCCGGGTCATCTATCAGCCGGTGACCATCGAGCCGCGCGAGATCGTGCCCCGCGTGATCCGCGAGGAAGGCTACGGGATCGGCCGCTGAGGCGGCCGGACCGGGGAGCAGGACCATGGCAGAGATCAAGAACTACACGCTGAACTTCGGACCGCAGCACCCGGCCGCACACGGCGTGCTTCGGCTGGTCCTCGAGCTCGACGGCGAGGTCGTGCAGCGCGCCGACCCGCACATCGGGCTGCTGCACCGCGCCACCGAGAAGCTCGCCGAGACGCGCACGTTCCTGCAGAACGTGCCGTACATGGATCGCCTCGACTACGTGTCGATGATGTGCAACGAGCACGCCTACGTGATGGCGATCGAGAAGCTGCTCGGTGTGCAGGTGCCGGAGCGTGCGCAGTACATCCGCGTGATGTTCGACGAGATCACGCGGATCCTGAACCACCTCATGTGGCTCGGCGCCCACGCGCTCGACGTCGGCGCGATGACGGTCTTCCTGTACGCGTTCCGCGAGCGCGAGGACCTGATGGACTGCTACGAGGCGGTGTCTGGTGCGCGCATGCACGCGGCCTACTACCGGCCGGGTGGCGTCTACCGCGACCTGCCCGATCGCATGCCGCAGTTCGTGGTCAACAAGATCCGCAACGAGCGCGCGATCCGCGAGCTCAACGTCGATCGCCAGGGCTCGATGCTGGATTTCATCCAGGCCTTCACCGAGCGCTTTCCGGGCTATGTCGACGACTACGAGACGCTGCTCACCGACAACCGGATCTGGAAGCAGCGGCTGGTCGGCATCGGCGTGGTGTCCCCCGAGCGCGCCAAGGCGCTGGGCTTCACCGGCCCGATGCTGCGCGGCTCGGGCATCGCCTGGGACCTGCGCAAGACCCAGCCCTACGAGGTCTACGACCGGATGGACTTCGACATCCCGGTCGGGCGCAACGGCGACAGCTACGACCGCTACCTGGTCCGCATCGAGGAGATGCGCCAGAGCAACCGGATCGTGCGCCAGTGCGTCGACTGGCTGCGCAAGAACCCCGGCCCGGTGATCGTCGACGACCACAAGGTCGCGCCGCCTTCGCGCGTCGCGATGAAGTCGAACATGGAAGAGCTGATCCACCACTTCAAGCTCTTCACCGAGGGCATGCACGTGCCCGAGGGCGAGGCCTACGCATGTGTCGAGCACCCGAAGGGCGAGTTCGGCATCTACCTGGTCTCCGACGGCGCGAACAAGCCGTACCGGCTGAAGATCCGCGCGCCGGGCTTCCCCCACCTGCAGGCGCTCGACGAGATGGCCCGCGGCCACATGCTCGCCGACGTCGTGACCCTGATCGGCACGCAGGACATCGTGTTCGGCGAGATCGATCGATGAGCGCAGCCCCCGATTCCATGGACACGTCCGCCCAGCCCCTGCTGTCCCCGGCCGCCTACGCGCGGATGGACCGCGAGGTCGCGAAGTTCCCCGCCGAGCAGAAGCAGTCCGCGGTGATGGCGGTGCTCGCGATCGCGCAGGACGAGGTCGGCTGGGTCTCGCAGCCGGTGATCGATGCGGTGGCCGCGTACCTGCAGATGCCGCCGATCGCGGTGTGGGAGGTCGCGACCTTCTACAACATGTACCTCACCTCGAAGCCGGGACGTTTCCGGATCGCGGTCTGCACGAACCTGCCCTGCCAGCTGCGCGACGGCGAGAAGGCGGCGCACTACCTCAAGCAGAAGCTCGGCATCGACTTCGGCGAGACCTCCGCCGACGGTCGCTTCACGCTGGCCGAGGCCGAGTGCCTGGGGGCCTGCGGCGATGCGCCGGTCATGCTGGTGAACAACAAGCGGATGTGCAGCTTCATGGGCACCGAACGGCTCGACGCACTGGTCGACGAGCTGAAGAAGGCCTGAACCGGGAGACGATCAGATGGGTGCGAACGACTTCCGCCAGGCCCTCTCCGACGTGCGCGTCCAGGAGACCTGCTTTCACGGCCGGCACATCACGCCGCAGATCTACGCCGACCTGACGTCGCCCGACGGCTGGGGCATCGAGGCCTACCGCAAGCGCGGCGGCTACGAGGCGCTGACCAAGATCCTCACCACCGGCATGACGCCGGAACAGGTGATCGCCGAGGTGAAGGCCTCGGGCCTGCGCGGCCGCGGCGGCGCGGGCTTTCCGACGGGCCTGAAGTGGAGCTTCATGCCCCGCCAGTTTCCGGGCCAGAAGTACCTGGTGTGCAACTCCGACGAAGGCGAGCCGGGCACCTTCAAGGACCGCGACATCCTGCGCTACAACCCGCACATCGTCATCGAGGGCATGGCGATCGCCGCGTTCGCGATGGGCATCACCGTCGGCTACAACTACATCCACGGCGAGATCTGGGACACCTACGCGCGCTTCGAGGAGGCGCTCGAGGAGGCCCGTGCGGCGGGCTTCCTGGGCGCGAACATCCTCGGCTCGACCTACTCGTTCCAGCTGCACGCCTTCCACGGCTACGGCGCCTACATCTGCGGCGAGGAGACGGCGCTGCTCGAATCGCTCGAGGGCAAGAAGGGGCAGCCGCGCTTCAAGCCGCCGTTCCCGGCGAGCTACGGCCTGTACGGCAAGCCCACGACGATCAACAACACCGAGACCTTCGCGGCGGTCCCGTGGATCATCCGCAACGGCGGCGCGGACTTCCTCGCGGTCGGCAAGCCGAACAACGGCGGCACCAAGATCTTCTCGGTCTCGGGCGATGTCGAGAAGCCCGGCAACTACGAGATCCCGCTGGGCACGCCGTTCTCGAAGCTGCTCGAGCTGGCCGGCGGCATGCGTGGCGGGCGCAGGCTGAAGATGGTGATCCCGGGCGGCTCGTCGATGCCGGTGCTGCCCGCCGAGATCATGATGGCCACCGACATGGACTACGACTCCATCTCGAAGGCGGGTTCGATGCTCGGCTCGGGCGCGGTCATCGTGATGGACGAGACCCGCTGCGCGGTGAAGTCGCTGCTGCGGCTCTCGTATTTCTACTACGAGGAGTCCTGCGGCCAGTGCACGCCGTGCCGCGAGGGCACCGGCTGGCTGTGGCGCATGGTCCATCGGATCGAGCACGGCGAAGGCACCAAGGAAGACCTCGTGCGTCTGGGCGAGGTCGCCGACAACATCCAGGGTCGGACGATCTGCGCGCTCGGCGACGCCGCGGCGATGCCCGTCAAGGCCTTCCTGAAGCACTACTGGTCCGAGTTCGAGCACCACGTCGAGCACAAGCGCTGCGTCGTGCCGGCCTACGTCTGAGCACATCCATGGTCGAGATCGAAGTCGACGGCAAGAGGGTCGAAGTGGCCGAGGGCAGCATGGTCATGCATGCGGCCAACGCACTCGACATCTACGTGCCGCATTTCTGCTATCACAAGAAGCTGTCGATCGCGGCCAACTGCCGCATGTGCCTGGTCGACGTCGAGAAGGCGCCCAAGCCGCTGCCGGCCTGCGCGACGCCGGTCTCGCAGGGCATGAAGGTGTGGACGAAGTCGGAGAAAGCCATCAAGGCCCAGAAGGGCGTGATGGAGTTCCTGCTGATCAACCATCCGCTCGACTGCCCGATCTGCGACCAGGGCGGCGAGTGCCAGCTCCAGGACCTCGCGGTCGGCTACGGGCCCTCGGCCTCGCGCTACACCGAGGAGAAGCGGGTCGTCTTCCATAAGTCGGTCGGGCCGCTGATCTCCGCCGAGGAGATGGCGCGCTGCATCCACTGCACCCGCTGCGTGCGCTTCGGCCAGGAGATCGCCGGCGTCATGGAGCTCGGCATGGCCGGGCGCGGCGAGCACTCGGAGATCATGAGCTTCGTCGGCCGCGGCGTGGAGTCCGAGCTGTCGGGCAACATGATCGACGTGTGCCCGGTCGGTGCGCTGACCTCCAAGCCGTTCCGCTACAGCGCCCGCACCTGGGAGCTGTCGCGCCGCAAGTCCGTCGCGCCGCACGACTCGCTCGGCTCGAACCTCGTCGTGCAGGTCAAGCAGAACGAGGTCATGCGCGTGCTGCCGCTCGAGAACGACGCGGTCAACGAATGCTGGATCTCCGACCGTGACCGCTTCTCCTACGAGGGCCTGAACTCGAGCGAGCGCCTCGAGCGTCCGATGCTCAAGCAGGACGGCAAGTGGCACGAGGTGGACTGGCAGGTCGCGCTCGACTACGCGTCGCATGCGCTGGGCGGCGTGCGTGCCAAGCACGGGGCGGCCGCGATCGGCGCGCTGGCCTCGCCGCAGGCCACGCTAGAGGAGCTGCACCTGCTCGGGCGACTGGTGCGCGGGCTGGGCAGCGAGAACATCGACTGCCGCCCGCGCATCGCCGATGCGTCGCTGGCCGCGCGGATGCCGGGCGCCCCGTGGCTCGGCATGCCGATCGATGCGGTCAACGGCCTGGACCGGGTGCTGCTGGTCGGCTCGTTCCTGCGCAAGGACCATCCGCTGTTCGCCGCGCGAATCCGTGCCGCGGCCAAGCGGGGGGCGCGCGTCGCGGTGCTGCACGGCGCCGACGACGACCTGCTGATGCCGGTGGCCGCGAAGGCCATCGTCTCGCCCGACCGCTGGGCCACGACGCTCGCCGGCGCGCTGGTCGCGCTGCACCGCTCGCGTGACGAGGCGGTGCCCGCCGAGCTCGCCGGCGTGGAACCGGACGACGCGGCGCGTGCGCTCGCGGCGACGCTCGCGCAGGGCAAGTCGAAGGCGGTCTTCCTCGGCAACGCGGTGGCGCGCCATCCTCAGGCGGCCGCGATCGCCGCGCTCGCGCAGGCGCTCGCCACCGCCTCGGGTGCCACGCTCGGCTGGCTGGTCGACGGCGCGAACGCCGTCGGCGGCCACCTTGCCGGCGCGCTGCCCGGCCCCGGCGGGCTCGATGCTGCCGCCATGGTCGCGCGCCCGCTCAAGGGCTACCTGCTGCTCGGCCTCGAGCCGCGGCTGGACCATGGGCACCCGGCTGCGGCCGCCGCCGCGATGGCCGCGGCCGACACCGTGATCGCGCTGACGGCCTACCGCTCGGCCGAGCTGCTCGCATCGGCTGACTGCCTGCTGCCGGTCACGCCGTTCACCGAGACCGCCGGCACCTTCGTCAACTGCGCCGGCACCGCTCAGGCCTTCAGCGGCGTGGTGCGCCCCCGCGGCGATTCGCGGCCGGCCTGGAAGGTGCTGCGTGTGCTCGGCAACCTGCTGCAGCTGGCCGGCTTCGACCAGGACAGCGTCGAGCAGGTGAGGGCGCAGGCCCTGCCCGCCGATCCCGCCGCGCTGCTGTCGAACGCGGTATCCGGCCCGATCGCCGTGCCGAAGGCCGAGGGCGGGCTGCAGCGCCTGGCCGACGTGCCGATCTACGCGACCGATCCGATCGTGCGCCGCGCGCCCGGCCTGCAGCAGACGACCGACGCCGAGCCGCCGAAGGCACGGATGAACGCTGCCACGATCGCCTCGCTCGGCCTGGTCGCCGGGGACACCGTGCGCGTCGCGCAGGGCGGCGGCGAAGCCCGTCTCGTGGTGGCGCTCGATGCGCGGGTGGCCGACGGGACGGTGCGCATCGCTGCCGCCCACGAGGCCACCGCCGGGCTCGGTGCGATGTTCGGCGCGATCGCCGTGGAGGCCGCACGATGAACTGGATCGATGCCCTCGACCTGCATGGGCAGGCGCTGCTCGGCGGTGCCTGGCCGGTGGTCTGGACGCTGATCAAGATCGTCGCGGTGCTCGTGCCGCTGCTCGCGTGCGTCGCCTACCTGACGCTGTGGGAGCGCAAGTTCATCGGCTTCATCCAGCTGCGGATCGGGCCGAACCGGGTCGGCCCGATGGGCCTGCTGCAGCCGATCGCCGACGCCGTGAAGCTGATCTTCAAGGAGATCATCCTCCCGACGCAGGCGAGCAAGGGGCTGTACATCCTCGGCCCGATCATGACGATCATGCCGGCGCTCGCCGCCTGGGCGGTGATCCCCTTCGGCCCCGACCGCGCGCTGGCCAACGTCAACGCCGGCCTGCTGCTGCTGCTGGCGATCACCTCGCTCGAGGTCTACGGCGTGATCCTCGCCGGCTGGGCCTCGAACTCGAAGTACGCCTTCCTCGGCGCGATGCGGGCCTCGGCGCAGATGGTGTCGTACGAACTCGCCATCGGCTTCGCGCTGGTGGTGGTGCTGATGGTGTCCGGCAGCCTCAACATGACCGACATCGTGCTCGGCCAGAACGAGGGGCGCTTCGCCGACATCGGTCTGAACGTGCTCAGCTGGAACTGGCTGCCGCTGCTGCCGGTGTTCGTCGTGTACTTCATCTCCGGCATCGCCGAGACCAACCGCCATCCGTTCGACGTCGTCGAGGGCGAGTCCGAGATCGTCGCCGGTCACATGATCGAGTACTCGGGCATGGGCTTCGCGATCTTCTTCCTGGCCGAGTACGCCAACATGATCCTGATCTCCGCCCTGGGCGCGATCATGTTCCTCGGCGGCTGGGCGCCCTTCTTCTCGCTCGGCCTGGACATCGGTCCCCAATGGTTCTGGGACTGGTTCTGGCTGTTCCTGAAGACGTTCATGCTGGTGACGCTCTTCATCTGGATCCGAGCGTCGTTCCCCCGCTTCCGCTACGACCAGATCATGCGGTTGGGCTGGAAGATCTTCATCCCGGTCACGCTGGTGTGGCTGGTGGTGGTCGGCATCTGGATGCAGACGCCGTTCAACATCTGGGGCTGAGGCCCGAGACACGGACCGCCATGGAAGCCATCAAGGATTTCGTCAAGAGCTTCATGCTCGTCGAGCTGCTCAAGGGCCTGCGCCTGACGGGCTCGCAGGTGTTCGCCCGCAAGATCACGGTGCAGTTCCCCGAGGAGAAGACACCGTACTCGCCGCGGTTCCGGGGGCTGCACGCGCTGCGCCGCTACCCGAACGGCGAGGAGCGGTGCATCGCCTGCAAGCTGTGCGAGGCGGTGTGCCCGGCGCTGGCCATCACCATCGAGTCCGACATCCGCCCCGATGACGGCACGCGGCGCACCAAGCGCTACGACATCGATCTGACCAAGTGCATCTTCTGCGGCTTCTGCGAGGAGTCCTGTCCGGTCGACTCGATCGTCGAGACGCAGGTGCTCGAGTACCACGGCGAGAAGCGCGGCGATCTCTACTTCACCAAGGAGATGCTGCTGGCCGTCGGAGACCGGTACGAGAAGGACATCGCGGCCGCCCGCGAAGCCGACGCCCGCTACCGCTGACCCCGCGCCCCCATCGAGAGCACCCAGTGGATCCGACAGCCCTGTTCTTCTACCTCTTCTCCGCGGTGACCGTGTTCTCGGCGCTGCGGGTCGTCACCGCGCGCAATCCGGTCCACTCCGCGCTGTTCCTCGTGCTGACCTTCTTCTCGGCGGCGGCGATCTGGCTGCTGCTGAAGGCCGAGTTCCTCGCGATCACGCTGGTCCTCGTCTACATCGGCGCGGTGATGGTGCTGTTCCTGTTCGTCGTGATGATGCTGGACGTCAACGTCGACTCGATGCGCCAGGGGTTCTGGAAGAACCTGCCGGTGGCGGCCTTCGTCGGGGTCGCGGTGGTGCTCGAGCTGGCCGCGGTCCTCTGGCATCAGTTCGGCACGGTGAAGGCCTCGTACGCGCCGCGCCTGCCCGCCGACTACAGCAACACCAAGGCGCTCGGCCGGCTGATCTACACCGAATACGTCTACGCGTTCGAGATCGCAGCGGTCATCCTGCTGGTGGCGATCGTCGCCGCGATCGCGCTCACGCTGCGCCGGCGTACGGGCGTGAAGTCCCAGAATGTCTCCGAGCAGGTGCGCGTGCGAAGCACCGACCGCGTGCGCCTGGTGAAGATGCCGGGCCGCCCCGCGACCGCCGCCGAGCCGACGGCCGCACCCAACGCGGCCTCGTCGACCGCCACCGAGCCGCAGAAATGACCATCACCCTCGCGCACTACCTCGTGCTCGGCGCGATCCTGTTCGCGATCAGCGTCGTCGGCATCTTCCTGAACCGGCGCAACGTCATCATCATCCTGATGGCGATCGAGCTGATGCTGCTCGCGGTCAACCTGAACTTCATCGCCTTCTCGCATTTCCTCGGCGACGCGGCCGGGCAGATCTTCGTGTTCTTCATCCTGACCGTGGCCGCCGCCGAGTCGGCGATCGGCCTCGCGATCCTGGTGGTGCTGTTCCGAAACCTCGACACGATCAACGTCGAGGACCTGGACGCCCTCAAGGGCTGACGGTCGCAGGGGAGAAAAACAAGATGAAGACCTCGTACCTGCTCGTTCCGTTCGCCCCGCTGGTCGGTGCGCTGCTCGCCGGCCTGTTCGGCCGGATGCTCGGCCGCACGCTCAGCCATGTCGTGACCATCCTCGGCGTGCTGGTGTCGCTGCTGGCCTCGATCACGGTCCTGCGCGACGTGCTCGCGGGCAACACCTTCAACGGCCCGCTCTACACCTGGGCGGTCGTCGACGGCATCAGGTTCGAGGTCGGCTTCCTGATCGACAGCCTGACGGCCACGATGATGTGCGTCGTGACCTCGGTGTCGCTGATGGTGCACGTCTACACCATCGGCTACATGAAGGACGACGACGGCTACCAGCGCTTCTTCGCCTACATCAGCCTGTTCACCTTCTCGATGCTGATGCTGGTGATGTCCAACAACTTCCTGCAGCTGTTCTTCGGCTGGGAGGCGGTGGGACTGGTGTCGTACCTGCTGATCGGCTTCTGGTACACCAAGCCCACCGCGATCTACGCGAACCTGAAGGCCTTCCTGGTCAACCGGGTCGGCGACTTCGGCTTCGTGCTCGGCATCGGCCTGGTGCTCGCGTACTTCGGCAGCCTCGACTACGCCGAGGTCTTCAAGGCCGCGCCGGCGCTGGCCGACAAAACACTGAACCTGATGGGCGCGGCCGAGTGGTCGCTGCTGACGGTCACCTGCATCTGCCTGTTCATCGGCGCGATGGGCAAGTCGGCGCAGTTTCCGCTGCACGTCTGGCTGCCCGACTCGATGGAAGGCCCGACGCCGATCTCGGCGCTGATCCACGCGGCGACGATGGTCACCGCGGGCATCTTCATGGTGGCGAGGATGTCGCCGCTGTTCGAGATGTCGGACACCGCGCTGTCGTTCGTGATGACCATCGGCGCGATCACCGCGCTGTTCATGGGCTTCCTGGGCATCGTGCAGAACGACATCAAGCGGGTGGTCGCCTACTCGACGCTCTCGCAGCTCGGCTACATGACCGTCGCGCTCGGCGCGTCGGCCTACTCGGTGGCGATCTTCCACCTGATGACCCATGCCTTCTTCAAGGCGCTGCTGTTCCTGGCCGCGGGCTCGGTGATCATCGGCATGCACCACGACCAGGACATCCGCAACATGGGCGGCCTGCGCAAGTACATGCCGATCACCTGGATCACCTCGCTGCTCGGCTCGCTCGCGCTGATCGGCACGCCGTTCTTCTCGGGCTTCTACTCGAAGGACTCCATCATCGAGGCGGTGAAGTTCTCGCAGCTCCCGGGCTCGGGCTTCGCCTACTTCGCGGTGATGGTCGGCGTGTTCGTCACCGCCTTCTACTCGTTCCGGATGTACTTCCTGGTCTTCCACGGCAAGGAGCGCTTCGCGACCGACGGGCACGGTGGTCACGGACACGGTCACGATGCGCACGATTCGCACGATGTGCACGGCCATGACGATCACGGGCACGGTCACCACGGCGGCCTGCCGCACGAGAGCTCGGCGGTGATCACCGTCCCCCTGATGATGCTGGCGATCCCCTCGGTGCTGATCGGCCTCTACACCATCGGCCCGATGCTGTTCGGCGGGTTCTTCGAGGGCGTGATCCATGTCGATGCCGAGCGTCACGGCGCGATGGAGGCACTGGCGCACCATTTCCACGGCTGGGTGGCGATGGGCGTGCATGCGCTGATGACGCCGGTGTTCTGGCTCGCGGCGGCGGGCGTCGCGGCGGCCTACTACTGCTACCTGGTCAACCCGGCGGTGCCGGCGGCGATCTCGCGCAGGCTCGCGCCGATCCAGACCCTGCTCGACAACAAGTACTACCTCGACCGCTTCAACGAGGTCTTCTTCGCCGGCGGCGCCCGCGCGTTGGGCTCGGGGCTGTGGAAGGTCGGCGACCAGACGCTGATCGACGGGGTCGCGGTCAACGGCAGCGCGAAGCTAGTCGGCTGGCTCGCGGGCGCGCTTCGCCTGATCCAGTCCGGCTACATCTACCACTACGCGATCGCGATGATCGTCGGGGTGGCGGTGCTGGTCTGGTGGTTCGTGCCGCTGGCCGCGCGCTGACGGGCACCGGAACTCGACTATGACCACCTCAGTGTCCTTCCTCAGCGCCGCGATCTGGATTCCGATCCTCACCGGACTGTTCATCCTCGCGTTCGGCAAAGACCGCAATGGCGCGATCGTGCGCACCGTCGCGCTGGTCGGCGCGCTCGGCGGGTTCCTGGCGACCCTCCCGCTGTACACGCGCTTCGACACCGCGTCGTCGGAGATGCAGTTCGTCGAGAAGATGCCCTGGATCGACCGGTTCGGCGTCGACTACCACCTCGGCGTCGACGGCATCTCGGTCTGGTTCGTGCTGCTGACCGCGTTCATCACCGTGGTGGTGGTCGTCGCCGGCTGGAAGGTGATCGAGGAGCGCATCGCCGGCTACATGGCGGCCTTCCTGATCCTGTCCGGGCTGATGGTGGGCGTGTTCTCGGCGCTCGACGGACTGCTGTTCTATGTGTTCTTCGAGGCGACCCTGATCCCGATGTACGTGATCATCGGCATCTGGGGCGGTCCGAACCGGGTCTACGCGGCGTTCAAGTTCTTCCTGTACACGCTGCTCGGCTCGCTGCTGACCCTGGTCGCGATCATCTTCCTGTACATCAAGTCGGGCTCGTTCTCGATTCTCGAGTGGCACCAGGTGCCGCTGTCGATGAACGAGCAGATCACCGTCTTCTTCGCCTTCCTGCTGGCCTTCGCGGTGAAGGTGCCGATGTGGCCGGTGCACACCTGGCTGCCGGATGCCCACGTCGAGGCGCCCACCGGCGGCTCGGTGGTGCTGGCGGCGATCATGCTCAAGCTCGGCGCCTACGGCTTCCTGCGGCTGTCGCTGCCGATCGTGCCCGATGCCAGCCAGGCGCTGGCCGGTTTCATGATCACGCTGTCGCTGATCGCGGTCGTCTACATCGGTCTGGTGGCACTGGTGCAGACCGACATGAAGAAGCTCGTCGCGTATTCGTCGATCGCGCACATGGGGTTCGTGACCCTGGGCTTCTTCATGTTCGAGCAGCTCGGCATGCAGGGCGGGATCGTCCAGATGATCTCGCACGGGTTCATCTCGGGCGCGATGTTCCTGTGCATCGGCGTGCTGTACGACCGGATGCACAGCCGTCGGATCGCCGACTACGGCGGTGTGGTGAACACCATGCCGAAGTTCGCCGCGCTGTTCATGCTGTTCACGATGGCCAATGCCGGGCTGCCCGCCACCTCGGGCTTCGTCGGCGAGTTCATGGTCATCCTGGGCGCGGTGAAGTTCAATTTCTGGATCGCCGCGATCGCGTCCACCACGCTGATCTTCGGCGCGGCCTACTCGCTGTGGATGTACAAGCGGGTGGTGTTCGGCGAGATCGCGAACGACGAGGTGCGTGCGCTCAAGGACGTCGACGCGCGCGAGTTCTGGATGCTCGCGGTGCTGGCGGCCGCGGTGCTGGCGATGGGCCTGTGGCCCAAGCCGTTCACCGACGTCTCCGAGGCGTCGGTGCGGGCGCTGCTCGGTGCTGCTCGTCGACGTCTTCGTCAAGGTGGCCGACGGCGAGGAGAGCAAGATCGACCGGCTGGCGATCGCGCTGCTGCTGCTGCCGGCGGCGGCGACGGTCTGGCAGATCGGCTCGCCGGCGCAGGTCGCGTTCGGCGGCATGTACGTCGCAGACGGCATCGCGCACGTGCTCAAGCTGGTGTCCTACCTGTCGGTCGCGGCGACGCTGGTCTACGCGCGCGGCTATGCGATCGACCGCGGCATGCACCGCGGCGAGCTCTACGCGCTGGCCCTCTTCGCGCTGCTCGGCCAGATGATCATGATCTCGGCCGGCAACCTGCTGGTGGTCTACCTCGGCCTGGAGCTGATGTCGCTGTCGCTGTATGCGCTGGCCGCGCTGCGCCGCGATCATGCGGTGTCGACCGAGGCGGCGATCAAGTACTTCGTGCTGGGCGCGCTCGCCTCGGGCTTCCTGCTCTACGGCATGTCGATGCTGTACGGCGGCACGGGCACGCTCGACCTCGACCGCATCGCCGCGTCGATGAGCGGACGCACGCCGGCGAACACCACGGTGATCGTCTTCGGCGTCGTGTTCATCGTCTCGGGCCTCGCGTTCAAGTTCGGCGCCGTGCCGTTCCACATGTGGGTGCCGGACGTCTACCAGGGCACGCCCACGGTCGCGACGCTGCTGATCGCTTCCGCGCCCAAGATCGCGACCTTCGCGATCGCGTTCCGGATGCTGGCCGAGGCACTGCCGTCGGTCGCGGTCGACTGGCAGCAGATGCTGCTGGTGCTGTCGGTGCTGTCGATGATCATCGGCAACCTGGTCGCGATCGCGCAGTCGAACCTCAAGCGGATGCTGGCGTACTCGACGATCGCGCAGGTCGGCTTCGTGCTGCTCGGCATGCTGTCGGGGGTGGTCGGCGGCTCCACCGACGGCATGGCCGATGCCTGGAGCGCGTCGATGTTCTACGTCGTCACCTACGTGCTGACGACGCTGGGCACCTTCGGCGTGATCCTGCTGGTGGCGCGCAAGGGCCACGAGGCCGAGGACATCGACGACCTGAAGGGCCTGTCGCGCCGCGCTCCCGGCCTGGCCTTCGTGATGCTGCTGCTGATGTTCTCGCTGGCCGGCATCCCGCCGACCGTCGGCTTCTACGCCAAGCTCGCGGTGCTGCAGTCGGTGCTGGAGGCCGGCATGACCTGGCTGGCGATCCTCGCGGTCCTGGTCTCGCTGATCGGCGCGTTCTACTACCTGCGCATCGTCAAGACGGTCTACTTCGACGAGCCGGTCGACCTCGGCCCGATCGCGCCGGCGCCCGGTGCCCGTGCGGTGATGGCGGTCAACGGCGCGCTGATCCTGCTGCTCGGCCTGGTGCCGGGCCCGCTGATGACGCTGTGCCTGGGCGCGGTGCGGCAGGCCTTCGGGATCTGATCGGGGCCCGCGCCTTGCCTGGCCGCCTTCGATGAGCGATCACCTCGAAGAGCAGACGGTCGATTCGGAACTGGTCTACCAGGGCCTGTTCCTCAAGGTCCGCAAGGACAGCGCCCGCCTGCCCGACGGCTCCCTGCACGGTCGCGAATGGGTGATGCATCCCGGCGCGGCCGCGATGCTGCCGGTCGCCGACGATGGTCGCGTGCTGATGGTCCGGCAGTGGCGCTATGCGATGCGTCGGGCCTACCTCGAGATCCCGGCGGGCAAGATCGATCCGGGCGAGACCTCGCTGCAGACTGCGAAGCGCGAGCTGCTCGAGGAGACCGGTCATGCCGCGCGCGAGTGGGCGCCGCTGGTGCAGATCCATCCGGCGATCGGCTTCTCGAACGAGGTGATCGACATCTTCATCGCGCGCGGGCTGGAGCGGCGCGCCGAGGCCGCGCCCGACCACGGCGAGCTGATCGACGTCGAGTGGGCGACGGTGGGCGAGCTGGTCGATGCGCTGCGCGCCGGGCAGCTGCCCGACGTCAAGACGCACATCGCGGTGATGCACCTGCAGCGCATGGTCGACGGCGACTGGCCGTGGCCCGCGTTCGCGCCCGCCTGAGACGCGCCCCCCCCTTGATCGGCGATGCAGGGGGCGCCACGCCCCTCGCGCCATGCTCCGCAGGGCCACCTCCGGGGGGCTGCAGGGGGGCGTCGGGGGCCCCTCGCCGGGGCCTGCCGGATCGGTTCCGGTCGGATATGCGATGATCGAGGTTACGGAGGGCTGGCAGAGCGGTCGAATGCGGCGGTCTTGAAAACCGTTGAACCGCAAGGTTCCGGGGGTTCGAATCCCTCGCCCTCCGCCACCTCCCCACGACGTTTTATCCAGAGCCGTCATCCCCCTGTATTACACGCCGCGAATCGCTGGGGCGTAGGCCAGGGTGCTGTTGGACGGCCGACGCGGAGCTTGCCCCGAACCCCCGCACGTCCGCGTTCAAGGATCGCGCCGCCCGTGCCGGGCCCGATCGGATCACTTGCGCGATGGGATCAGCTGCTCAAGCGAGTTGATCAGCCCCTTCAGGTCGGCTCCGGGGGTCGTCTGGTTCCGGTAAATTCGCCGCAAGGCCTCGAGTGCGCCGGTCGGATCGTTCGGGAAGGAGGAAACCGCCGCGATGATGCGGTCGACGCTGTCAGCCCCTGTGCGCGGCTGTGGCAGCCGAGCACGGGGATCGTCAGGATCGGACATGCGAAGTATGAGTGACCACACGAGTTCGACCACCCGGGTGTCGACGAGCGCTTTGCGCAACCAGCCAATGATGCCCTCGGCCGCTTCACGATGCCCGGCACCCGCGCACTCCATGGCAAGCCGCAGCATCTCTTGAAGCACTTCCTGGTTATCGTAGGTGGCCGGCGATTCGGCGATGCGCAGCTCATGAGCGTCCGTCTCGAAGCGGGCGGGCCGACGCAACGCCAGCAGAGCGGATTCGATCGAATGCGCCATGCCCTCCAGCATCGGCTCCCCAGAGCCTTGGCGCAGCGCCATCCTGGCCCTCGCCAACACGATCCGGAGTGCAGGGTGCTTGCCTGCCGCCTGCGGGCGGCTCATCATCGACGTGTTCATGGCGCCTCCTGGCCGTGCTCGGCCGTGTTGGATACGCCGCCGATTATCAGAGCCTGCTGTCCTGCGGGTGGTGACCGACGTCACGGTCGCCGCGATCCCGGCCGGTCACGACGCCGCAGGGGCGCACAATCGGCTGCAACCCGATGCAACCCAAGGGTCAACCCCATCAGGGTACGCCCTAGCTAGGCAAGGACGCGCCGAGCAGGTTGAATCTTCGCATGACGCATCGGCGTCGGATTGAACTTCATAGGAGTAGGAAATGGACGTCAGCCGTGGGGTTCCGGATATTTTTTTTGCGCTGGCTAGAGCGCAATTTGCAGGCGCGAGTACTGATACTAAGACTGGTGCTGCTAGGTCTGGTGGTAACATCCTTTCGGGTTTAGTAAGGCTTGCTCCCGCTATTTTTAAAGTCCTCACCGCGGCAACTCCGCTGGGGATTGCGATGCTTGCGTTTTCTGGAGCAAAGCTCGCGCTGGATGTAGCGTCGAACCCGCCCTCCTCAAGGGATAAAGTTTAAGCTTGAGCCAACCAGGCGCAGCAATGAACCTCGTGCCCACCTCATTGCAGGTGGGCACGAGCTAGCACGCTCATCAGGTTCACAACGTGCCTGAGGCCGGTCTCGCTTGCCGCTATGCTGTACACCTTGCAGGCCATGTTCACACCCTAGAGCGCCGTGGGGTGTGAGGAACCCCATGCCTGCTCTCTAGAAGCGGCCACGCGCCATGACCGATTCCGCTGCCGAGGTGCCCGCCGACGGGCCGGCCTTCGCCACGCTACCGCTCGCGGCGTCCGTGCTGGCCAACCTGCAGCGCCTCGGCTACGAGCGGATGACGCCGGTGCAGGCGGCGAGCCTGCCGCTGGCGCTTGCCGGCCGCGACCTGATCGTCCAGGCCATGACCGGCAGCGGCAAGACGGCGGCCTTTGCGCTGCCGGTGCTGGCAAGGCTCGATGCCCGCCGCTTCGAGGTGCAGGCGCTGGTGCTCTGCCCGACGCGTGAGTTGGGCGAGCAGGTCTCGCAGGAGATCCGGCGACTGGCCCGCGCCGAGGACAACGTCAAGGTGCTGACGCTGTGCGGCGGCACCACGATGCGCCCGCAGGTCGCCAGCCTTGCGCACGGCGCGCACGTGGTGGTCGGGACGCCGGGGCGCATCCTCGATCACCTGGCGCGCGAGTCGCTGTCGCTGGTGGCGCTCGGTGTGCTGGTGCTCGACGAGGCCGACCGGATGCTCGACATGGGCTTCTCGGAGGACATCGCCGCGATCGCCAAGCGCTGCCCGCCGCCGTCCCGGCGCCAGACGCTGCTGTTCTCGGCGACCTATCCGGACGACGTCTCGAAG
>JAPLQE010000081.1 GCA_026399835.1 Burkholderiales bacterium
CTCGTCGGCCTGCGTTCGCGTGACGATCAGCGCGGCGGACATCGCGCCGAGCAGCGCGGGGATCTGCGTCGCCAGCCCGTCGCCGATCGTCAGGATCGAGTACTTGAGCATCGCGTGCGACAGGTCCATGCCCTTCTGAAGCACGCCGACGGCGAGGCCGCCCACCAGGTTGATCAGGATGATCACGATCCCCGCGATCGCGTCGCCCTTGACGAACTTCATCGCGCCGTCGAGGTTGCCGTGCAGCGTGCTCTCGAGCTCGAGCTCGGCGCGCCGCCGCCGGGCCTCGGTCTTGTCGATCAGCCCGGAGCGCAGGTCCGAGTCGATCGACAGCTGCTTGCCCGGCATCGCATCGAGCGAGAACCGGGCCGCGACCTCGGCGACCCGCTCGGCCCCCTTGGCGATCACGATGAACTGGACCACCGTGATGATCACGAAAGTGACCAGGCCGACAACCAGGTTGCCACCGGTCACCGTCTTGCCAAAGGTATCGATCACATGGCCCGCGTCGCCGTCGAGCAGGATCATCCGGGTCGTCGCCACGCCGAGCGCGAGCCGGAACAGCGTAGTGATCAGCAGCACGCTGGGGAAGGCGGTGAACTCGGTCGGCCGCCCGATGTAGATCGCCAGCAGCAGCAATCCCACGCCGCACAGCAGGTTGATGACCACCAGCAGATCGATCACCGGCGGCGGCAGCGCGACCACCATCAGCGCGACGATCGCGATCACGCCGCCGGCCAGCACCAGGTCGCTGTAGCGGGCCAGCAGCCCCTCGTCGCGGGGGCTGCCGCTGGCGCGGTAGAACGCGTCGAGGCTCATCGCGCCACCACCGACATCGCCAGGCGCGTCGGTGCGCGCGTGCCGGTACCGACCGCGTCGCGCTCGGCCCGCAGCCGGCCGTACATCGCGCGCACATCGCGCACGTAGGCCTGGGTCTCGGGATAGGGGGGGATGCGGCCGCCGTGACGACGGACCGCGCCTTCGCCGGCGTTGTAGGCGGCAAGCGCGAGGTCGAGGTCGCCGCCGAACTCGCCCTGAAGCATCTTCAGGTAGGCGGCGCCGGCGGCCAGGTTGAAGTCGGGCTCGTGCAGGTGTTTCGTGGTCTGCACGCCGAAACGCGCGGCGGTCTGCGGCATTACCTGCATCGCGCCGCGCGCGCCTGCCGGCGATACCGCGTCGGTCCGGTGACGGCTCTCGACGTGGATCAGCGCATGCAGCAGCAGCGGGTCGATGTCGTTGCGCCGCGCCACCTCGAGCACCCGCAGGTCGAGCAGCCGCATCCGTTCGGTGAACGCCTGCTCGGGCGGTACCGACTGGGCGTTGTTCGACTTCGGTCCGCCGCCCCGCGGACTCGGCGGGGCAGGAGCGACCGGGGCCGGCGCCTCGGGGATCGGGTCGACCGCGACCGTCGATGGCATCCGCAGGTCCGGCACACGGCTCTGCGCGGTCTGGCCAGCCGCATCCAGCTCGCAGCCCTTGAGGGCCTGCGCATGACGCGCCAGCGCCCGGGCGAAGGCCGCTGGGTTGATCTGCGCGGTGGCCAGCACGCAGGCGGCGCCATCCTGCGCCGGCTGCGCCGCCGCGGCGCCACAGACGAGCATCGAGAGTGCCACCGCACAGCCGACCCGCCTGCGCCGTTCGGCCGGTGCCGTGCCCCTCGGACTACCTGCGTGGGTCATCATCATGTCACTGAGTATCCAGGAGCAGCTGGCCCCTGCCGCGGCACGAAGTCACATGAAAGGCAACCGGGGCCGGACATCCGAACCGGGCGTCGGGCCCGGACAGTCCCCCATCTCAGCAGGAGTGCCGCACGCATGGCAGACGAGCAGGACGCCGGCGACCGGACCGAGCAACCGACCCCTAAGAAGCTGCGGGACGCCCGCGAGCGCGGCGACGTCAGCCGCAGCCGCGATGTCGGGGCTACGGTCGGCATGCTGGTGTTCACGCTGCTCACCGCCGGGCTCGCGACCTTCACCGGCGCGCGCCTGGCCGCGCTGTTCGAGCAGGCGGTGGGCGCGATTGGACGCCCGTTCGAGGTCGCGAGCGCCGAGATGCTCACGGCAGCGGGCTGGACCGTGGTCACGCTGACGCTCGCGGTTGCCATGCCGATCGCCCTGCTCGGGCTGATGGCCGAATTCCTTCAGGTCGGCCCGGTGTTCACCGGCAAGAAGCTCGAGCCCAAGCTCGAGAATCTCAACCCGGTGAAAGGCATCAAGCGGATGTTCAGCCTCGACAACTTGGTCGAGCTCATCAAGTCGGTGCTCAAGACCATCGTTTTGCTGACCATCGCCGCGTTCATTGCCCGCGGCCTGCTGCCTGAGGTTGCCACGCTGCCGCTGGGCGGGCCCGGTGCGTTCGGCGAGGCGCTGCGCAGCAGCTGGATACGGCTGGCCGCGTGGACACTGTCGGTGTTCGCGGTGATCTCGATCGCCGACGTGCTCTACCAGCGCTATTCGTACCTCAAGCGGCTGCGCATGAGCATGCGAGAGATCCGGCGCGAGCACAAAGAGGACCAGGGCGACCCGCTGTTCAAGCAGCACCGCCGCCAGCAGCACCAGGAGCTGAGCTCAGGCTCGGGGGTGCAACGTGCACGGGGGGCGCACATGCTGGTGGTCAACCCCACCCATGTGGCCATCGCGCTGGACTACGATCCAAAGCGCTGCCCCGTACCCACCGTCGCCGCCAAGGGCGAGGACGCGCTCGCATTGAGCATGCGCAAGGCGGCGCGAGACGCAGGCGTGCCGATGCTGCGCGACATCCCGCTCGCACGCGCCCTGCTCGAGCGCGCGACCATCGGCGAGATCGTTCCGGACGATCTGTTCGAAGCGGTCGCGAAGGCGGTGGTCTGGGCTCGGAAGGCCCGTGCCCGGGTGGATGAAGGCAGCGCGCGCCCAGCCGGGCGACGCCCGGCCGCCGGGACCAAGCCGGCGCCGCGCAGCCCCGATGCCCAACGGCGCCCTGAAGGTCCGAAGCGTCCGTCGCGTCCGAAGCGTCCGCCGCAGCCGCTCGCCGGTCCTCCTGGCGAGTGAACCCTGCTCAGGCCTGCTGGCGGAACAGTTGCTGCAGTCCATCGGACGTCCGGTTCGCGGCGTTCGACGTGAGCTGGCAGTGGAACATGAACTCCTGGCAGCGCACGGTCATCAGGATCATCTCCCCCGGCGTCATCGAATGACCGGCGGAGACGGACTGCGCGGCCTTCTCCGAGAGGCCAGCGGCCTGCGAGTCCAGGTGTTCGAACGGCTTCATCAGCACCTGCATCGCCTGCGACGGCTCCCCCGGCATCCCCCCAGAGTCGGCTCTGGAGAGGGCCGATTCGAACCGCGAGAGATCCGCGTGGGAGAAGCTCGGCCCCTTGCCCGAAGCCGCAGCGCCAGCCGAGGCTTCGGCCGCACCCGAAGTGGCGATGTTCACGACTTGCGAGCCATCGTCTCGAGCGAGTTCCCCACCGAACCCAGGGACGTCGACGCGCTGTTGGCCGTGAACTGCATCTTTGCCGAGGCGGCGGTGAGCAGCGTCAGGGTCCCGGGCTTGTCGTCGCCGCCGCTGATCCGATCGGACAGTCCCTCGATCGCGCCGGCCTGATCGTCGACCACCTGCCCCCACGCCTTGGCCAGCGCCTCGTACCAGGACGAGGTCTTGGAGGGATCGGTTGGCTTGGGCAGCATCGACGGCGTACGGAAACCGCCGACATCGCTGACGGTGGTGGTGGTTGGGGTGGATCTGGTCATCTGGGGACCTCAGGGAGCGGGTGTCGGGTGGGTTGCGGGAAGGCGGCGTGCCAACCCGTCTACGCCAAACCAGTCTTGCACGACCGTCCGCGGTATCGCAACCGACCGCTGGTCAGTTTCGCCGGGTTTCTGAGGCCCTTCGTGAGGTCCGTCACATCCGAGCCAGAATCGCGTCCTGGCGGAACCTAGGGCAAACCCGATCTATCGTACGCCCTAGCTTGCGGCCGCTGCCGCAGCGGTGGTTTGCTTCGTCCATCGCCGCAGTTGCGGCACTTACACCGATGGGGGTTTAGTCATGAGACTTGGCGGACTCGAAAATTTACTCTTCACCTCTACGAAATTACTGGACGGACTCCAGGGCATAACTAGAACCGTTCGTGATCTTGGCAACGTAGTTGGCAACTTTTCGGGTGCCTTTACGAGTGGGGTGTTCCAGGGCTTTACCTTTGACCTTGCCATGGCCCTTGGAACTAGTCTCAACAGGGCAGCGGATGAACTTAAGAGACAATCCGAATCGGCTAGCGCTAAGGATCCGAAAGCTATGCTCCAGTTGACTGCAGCAGCGGAAGCGTATCGGGCCGCTGCCACGCAAGCGCAGAGTGTCATTGCCGCACTGGGCGACGCGTCGAAGACGCTGTCTCGGAACGGCTAACGCCGCGCCGCGGAGAAACGCGAGGCCTCTCGGGGCCTCGCGTCGCTGCGCTGCGTGAATACCGTACCAGGCAGCGTACAAACCAGCTCCCGCACCGGCGCCGCCCTGCGGCCCGTTCAGCGCGGGTCGATGTCGGGATTCATCTCCCGGGCCGTCCGTCTGCGGCGTCGCGGCTGGCGTCCGCGTCGCGACAGCAGCGCACCGAGCAGGACCATCACCGCGACGGCGCCACCCACCATCAGCGGGACGTTCACCGGATCGTCGGGGGGGGCGCTCGCCGCGATCGGTGACAGCGGTGGGTCCATCGCAGGTGCGCGGACCAGCGTGGCGCTTGCTGCCCCGATCGGCCCGGCGAGCTTCTGGGCGGCCGCCGCGACGCTGCCGCGCGGCGCGCTCTGCAGCGCCGTGAGCTCGGCCTGGATCGAGGCGATCTGCTTCTCGCGCGCGGCCACCAGCGCGCGCAGCGCCGCGACGATCCCTTCGAGCTCGCGCACCCGCGAATTGGCCTCGCTCATCGCGGCTTCGTGAGCAATCGCATCGGTCGCCGCGTTTGACCCACGCCCGCCATGCTTGGAGTTTGAACGACCCGCACCGCCACCGCTCAGCGTCAGGCGGTCGCGCGCGGCGCCCCGCTCGGGCTGCGCCGCCGCCATCGGCTGCGAGCGCAGCGCCGTGCGGGCGGACCGGACGTCGACCTCGCGCATGCGGATCGCGTCGGGCACCTGCAGCACCGCGCCTTCCGGGAGGCGGTGCACGCTGCCGGTGAAGGCCCGCTCGTTCAGGCGATACAGCGCCATCACCGCCTGCTCATCGGACACATCGGCCGGCTTGAGGCGACGCGCAATCGAAGTCGCCGTATCACCTTTGCGCGCAATCACCGGCGCCTGTGACGCTGCAGCAGACGCGGGCTCGAGCGCCGGCGCGGCGGGCATCGGGCCGGGCCTGCGATCCGACCCGCCCGGCGGGGTGTCGCTGCCCGCCGCAGAGACCACAGCGTCTGACGGCGGAGCCATCTCGCGCACCGGTTCGGTCGAAGGCGTCAGCGCCGCCTGTGGTGCAACCACTGCCGCCGGTTCCGGCGACGGCGGCGCGGCCGCGGTCGAGGCATCCGAGGCAAGCCGGTACTGACGCAGCTGCTTGCCGGCACTGGTGCTCAGCACGAGCACCAGGTTGAAGTCGGGTTCGTCGACCACACGCAGGCTCGAGATCTGCACCGCCCAGCCGCCGTTGGACAGCGTGAGGAGGCGTACCGACGCCCCCTCGAGCGACTTGGGGAACGCGACGCCGAGGTCAGCGTAGCTCTGCGGCGATGCGAGTGCCGCGGCCAGTGGCTGGACGTCCGGCAGCACGTCGACGACCCTGACCAGCGCACGCAAGGGCTCGCCGAAGTCCGAAGACACGGTCAGCGGCCCGAGCTTCGCCGCCCCGGCGGGCACCGGGCCGGTGAGCCCCCACAGCAGCACCATCGCCGTGGCAAATGTGGGCAGTCGCTCGAAGGCCAAGAACTGTTCCGTAAAGAGAAAGGGTCATCAGGCGGTTACGGACGCCATCCTACACGGGCGCGCGGACGGAGGACCCAGGGATTGCAGGCGTCAACCCCCCTGCCGCACCGCCTAGTCCCATTCCCCAGGCGGCCGGATACCGACGTCGAACGCTTCGTCCAGACGGTTTTTCGGTACGCCATCCGGATCGCCCGCCCGCCCGGTTGCGCCGCCTCGCCAGAGCCCAAGGTTCGCGTATCGGCCGGGTCCTTCGGCGATCGGTCCACCCTGGGATGCGAGCTGGGACCCCCGCCGCAGGGTTCACCCAAGGGTGCACCCCAGATTGCGACACGCCAGATATTCATGGACCATCGAGTCTCGGGCAATGGCGTCGTGTGCATCCGACATCGCGCCCTGGGCCCGCGGGAGTTCGGCAGGGGACACCTGCCATGAGGAGACAACGATAGGACTGAGTCCTGCCAGAAGCGGGCAGCGCCCCGTGGCCCCGCCGTCTGCGGCGCCCAGCGGGAGCCCACGGCCGGCCCAGGGCGGGAGCCTCGACGCGCTCCCTGCCAAGCTCCTCGGCTTGGCCCTGCCGGACTCGATCATCTACACCAATAAGGTCCTGCTGGCGCCTAAAAACGTCAAGTCCTTCGCGCTGGTCAACCCGCTCGCCGGCACCCTCACGCACTACATTTCTCATCCGGAAAACAAGGTCTCCGTGCGGGGGGTGCCGTTGTACCGCGTGGAGGCGATCCACTACACCGCCACTGGCACCGGCACCGCGCGCGAAGACGGTCTCGGCTACGGCAAGAAGGTCGGCGCGGGGCGGAACCAGGTCTCGCTGTTCATCAACGGCCGCCTGGGCGACACCAACCTACTCAACAACCCGAACAGCCGGATCGCCGTCAACCTCGGCTTCTTCGGCCCGCCGGGCGCCCTGCGCACGCTGGTCGACCGACTGCCGAGCAGCGGGCGTGCCGCCGGCGTCAAGGGGGCCCTCGAAGCGGGGCTCGCCACGGCATCGGCTGGCGGCACTCAGCTGGGCTTTGCTTGGCGCGGCACCCTGCAGCGCAACCGCGACACCGGCGTAGTCGAGCTCAACGTGTCGGGCTGGAAGATTCCGCTGGCCGAGCTGCAGGCCGGATCGAAAGCAGACTCGATCATCAACGACGGCGACAAGCCGATCGCCCGCGTCAACAACGAAGGCGCTTACATCCAGGGCGCGAACCCCTTCCAACGAGCCGACGACACGCGGGCGCCGAAGACGCGAGCCGACGACACGCGGGCGCCGAAGACGCGAGCCGACGACCCGCGGGCGCCGAACGGCAGCCTCTACCGGAACCATGGCGACCCGGTGGCGGCGATCACCGGCGGCATGCTCGCCCTACAGGACCAGCTGCAAGGCGTTAGAACGCCCAACATTCGGACCAACGTCGAGGCGCGCCACCTCCTCGAGGACGCCATTTCGCGCAGCACTGCGCGCCCGGGCAGCAAGAACGCCCAGGTCGGCCTGCTTCCGATGTCTGCGCAGGACAGAGCCACGGTGCAGCGCCTGCTGGTGCAGTTGCACCGCCATGACCTGAACTTCGGCTCGAAACGCATCCAGGCCGCTGCTGCCGCCGCTGCCGTCGGTGCCCCGCAGGCCGACGCCCAGACGCGGGCCTTCGTGCGCGACGTGTTCCAGGGCACGTTCCGCCATGAGTCGATCAAACGCTACGGCCCGGCCGATCTGGCGCGCGATGTTCTGCTCGGCGTCAATCGCTGGACTGCAGCAGCCACCGTTGTGTTCGACGCCGACCCACTGGCACGCGACGACATCACATTGAAGCAGCAGCTCAACGGCACCGACGGCCTAGCGAAACGCTTGCAGCGCGACGGCGGCGCAATTCGAGCGTTGGGGCTGCGTGTTCCGGCGAAACTGGGGGCCGCCAAGGTCGAGCAGATCGCCGCCGATGGCCTGTACGACGAGCTGTCGAAGCGCATGCGCACCTCAGGCCAGGCCATCACCGGGCAATCGCTCTACGAGCAATTCAAGACGCTGCCCCAGCCGCAGCGGCTGGCCATCGGACGCGCGATCCAGGGCCAGCTCGACGCCTGGTTCGACCCACCGACGCGGGCCGCGGTCACGCGCAGGATCGACGGCGTGGACGTCACGGGATCACCCGCCCGCGTGCGCGACGTTGGCGGCGTCAACCGCAATGACAACGACAAGGCGCTCCAAGGCAAGCTGATGGTGGCCCGCGACACCCGCGGCAATCCTGTCTTCTGGCTGCAGGGGCGCAGCACGAACTACCTGTTGCGCGGTGCGGACGGCAAACCGGTGACCAACCAGTTGGATGCCACAGCGCGTGCCCGCGCGCTGATCAGCCACGGCGGCGCGACCGACCTGCGCCCGCTCGCCAAGGGCGTGGCGAGCACGAACGTGCGCGCTGTCGGCGGCATCAACGGCAAGACCGGCAATGCGCTCCAAGGCGACCTGAAGGTGACCCGCGACACCCGCGGCAATCTCGTCTTCTCGCTGCAGGGGCGTGGCACGAACTACCTGTTGCGCGGTGCGGATGGCAAACCGGTGACCAACCAGTTGGATGCCACAGCGCGTGCCCGCGCGCTGATCAGCCACGGCGGCGCGACCGACCTGCGCCCGCTGCCCCCCCGCTTCGTCGCACCGAAGCCGGCCGCGACCAAGCGCGCGGTCCCCCCCAATGCGGGCCCGACACCGCCCAACCAGGGGCGCGCTGTCAGCGGCGTCACACGCAGGCCCGTCAAGACGGCGCACTCAGGCGCCCCGAAGCAGACCCGCGACAACGGCTGGCAGCCGTGGCGCAGTGTCACCAACCTGATGAGTCCCGCAATAGCGCGTGTCAGAGCGGAGCTCAGCCACAGAGTCGCGACCCTCCTGCCCCCGCAGACCAAGCGCAAACCCTGAGCCACCGGCTCGCTCCCCGGAGCGGCCGCCGATCCGGGGCCACGCCCAGCGACACGGCGGGCGGACGCCTGCTCAGGCGTTGCCGAGTTCGGCGAGGCGGCCCGTCGAACGCACACTGCACCATCAAAAAAACGCCCGGCATCGCCGGGCGTTTCCCTGTCGAAGGCTCGACGTGCTAGCTCAGCTCGCGCTGCCCTCTTCGCCCGCGGCCTGCGCCTCGGCTTCGGCCTGCTGAGCATCCAGCGCGGTCGGCTGCGAGAACAGCGCCTCGGCCGCAGCCAGCGCCTGCTGCTCCTGCGCCTCGGCATTCTCCTTCTCGCGACGAGCACGATGGTAGGCGAGGCCCGTGCCCGCCGGGATCAGGCGGCCGACGATCACGTTCTCCTTCAGGCCACGCAGGTCGTCCTTCTTGCCCATGATCGCCGCCTCGGTCAGCACCCGGGTGGTCTCCTGGAAGGAGGCCGCCGAGATGAACGAGTCGGTGGACAGCGACGCCTTGGTGATGCCCAGCAGGATGTTCTCGTAGGTCGCCGGCAGCTTGCCCGCCGCGATCGCCTTGTCGTTCTCGTCGAGGATCTCCGAGCGCTCGACCTGCTCGCCGACGATGAACGGGCAGTCGCCCGGAATCGCGACCTGCACGCGACGCAGCATCTGGCGAACGATCACCTCGATGTGCTTGTCGTTGATCTTCACGCCCTGCAGTCGGTAGACGTCCTGCACCTCGTCGACGATGTAGCGCGCGAGCGCCTCGATGCCGAGCAGGCGCAGGATGTCGTGCGGATCGGCCGGGCCGTCGACGATCAGCTCGCCCTTGTTCACCACCTGGCCGTCGTGGACCAGCACGTTCTTGTCCTTCGGGATCAGGAACTCGTTGGGGTTGCCGTCCATGTCGGTGATGACCAGACGCTGCTTGCCCTTCGTGTCCTTGCCGAACGACACCGTGCCGGTGACCTCCGCGAGCATGCCGGCGTCTTTCGGCGCGCGCGCCTCGAACAGCTCGGCCACGCGCGGCAGACCGCCGGTGATGTCCCGGTTCTTCTGCGACTCCTGCGGGATCCGTGCGAGCACCTCGCCGACCGCCACCGTCTGCCCGTCGCGGACGGTGATCAGCGCGCCCACCGGGAACGAGATCGTGACCGCGTGGTCGGTGCCGGCGATCTTGGCTTCCTGGCCGCCAGCGTCGATCAGCTTGACCTGCGGACGGGCGGCGACCTTGGCCGACGAGCCGCGCCGCTTCGCGTCGATGACCACCAGCGTCGACAGGCCGGTGACGTCGTCGATCTGCTTGGCGACGGTCACGCCCTCCTCGACGTTCTCGAAGCGGACGGTGCCGGCGTACTCGGTGATGATCGGGCGGGTCAGCGCGTCCCAGGTGGCCAGGATCGTGCCGGCACGGACCTGCTTGCCGTCGCCGGCCTGCAGGATCGCGCCGTAGGGCACCTTGTGACGCTCGCGCTCGCGGCCGTTGTCGTCCTGGATCAGCACTTCGCCGGAGCGGGTGATGACCACCGGCTCGCCCTTGGCGTTGGTCACGTAGCGCATGGTGGCGGTGAAGCGCACCGTGCCGTTGGACTTCGCCTCGATGGAGCTGGCGACCGCCGCGCGCGACGCCGCGCCGCCGATGTGGAAGGTCCGCATCGTCAGCTGGGTGCCGGGCTCGCCGATCGACTGCGCGGCGATCACGCCGACCGCCTCGCCCGAGTTCACCAGCACGCCGCGGCCGAGGTCGCGGCCATAGCACTTGGCGCACAGGCCGTAGCGCGTGTCGCAGGTCAGCGGGGTGCGCACGCGCACCTCGTCGATCCCGCGGCGCTCGATGTCGTCGACCATGTCCTCGTCGAGCATCGTGCCCGCCTCGTACAGGGTCGCCTGCGACTCCGGATCGACGACGTCGACGGTCGCCACGCGGCCGAGGATCCGGTCGCGCAGCGCCTCGATGACCTCGCCGCCCTCGACCAGCGCCCGCATCGCGACGCCGTTGGTCGTGCCGCAGTCGTCCTCGACCACCACCAGATCCTGGGTCACGTCGACCAGGCGCCGGGTCAGGTAGCCCGAGTTCGCGGTCTTCAGCGCGGTGTCGGCGAGACCTTTCCGGGCGCCGTGCGTCGAGATGAAGTACTGCAGGACGTTCAGGCCTTCACGGAAGTTGGCCGTGATCGGCGTCTCGATGATCGAGCCGTCCGGCTTGGCCATCAGGCCCCGCATCCCCGCCAGCTGGCGGATCTGCGCGGCCGAGCCGCGGGCACCCGAGTCGGCCATCATGTAGATGGCGTTGAACGACTCCTGCGACACCGTGTTGCCGTGACGGTCGACGACCTGCTCGGTCTTCAACTGGTCCATCATGGCCTTGCCGACTTCGTCGCCGGTCTTCGACCAGATGTCGACCACCTTGTTGTAGCGCTCGCCGTCGGTCACGAGACCCGACACGTACTGCTGCTGGATCTCCTTGACCTCGGCCTCGGCCGCGGCCAGCAGGGTCACCTTCTGCGTCGGCACCGACATGTCGTTGATGGCGATCGAGATGCCGGCGCGCGTGGCGAGCCGGAACCCGTTCTGCATCAGCTGGTCGGCGAAGATCACGGTGTCGCGCAGGCCGCAGCGCCGGAACGACGCGTTGATCAGCCGCGAGATCTCCTTCTTCTTCAGCGCCTTGTTGATGAACTCGAACGGCAGGCCCTTCGGGAGGATCTCGGACAGGATCGCGCGGCCGACCGTGGTCTGGGCACGGATCAGGCGCGGCGTGCTCTCGCCGGTCTCGCGGTTGCGGTCGTACTCGTGCAGGCGGACCGTGATCTTGGTGCCGAGCTCGACCTCGCGGTTGTCGTAGGCACGCAGCACCTCGGTGACGTTCGAGAAGAGCATGCCTTCGCCCTTCGCGTTCGTCTTCTCGCGCGTCGTGTAGTACAGGCCGAGCACGATGTCCTGCGACGGGACGATCGAAGGCTCGCCGTTCGACGGGAACAGCACGTTGTTCGAGGCGAGCATCAGCGCGCGCGCCTCGAGCTGGGCTTCCAGCGACAGCGGCACGTGGACGGCCATCTGGTCGCCGTCGAAGTCGGCGTTGAACGCGGCGCAGACCAGCGGGTGCAGCTGGATGGCCTTGCCTTCGATCAGGACCGGCTCGAACGCCTGGATGCCCAGCCGGTGCAGCGTCGGCGCCCGGTTCAGCATCACCGGGTGCTCGCGGATCACCTCTTCCAGGATGTCCCAGACGATGGGCTCCTGGTTCTCGACGAACTTCTTGGCCTGCTTGATGGTCGTCGCGACGCCCATCGTCTCGAGCTTGTTGAAGATGAAGGGCTTGAACAGCTCGAGCGCCATCAGCTTCGGCAGGCCGCACTGGTGCAGCTTCAACTGCGGGCCGACCACGATGACCGAACGGCCCGAGTAGTCGACGCGCTTGCCCAGCAGGTTCTGGCGGAAGCGGCCGCCCTTGCCCTTGATCATGTCGGCGAGCGACTTCAGCGCGCGCTTGTTCGCCCCGGTCATCGCCTTGCCGCGACGGCCGTTGTCGAGCAGCGAGTCGACCGACTCCTGCAGCATCCGCTTCTCGTTGCGGACGATGATCTCCGGCGCCTTCAGCTCGAGCAGGCGCTTGAGGCGGTTGTTCCGGTTGATGACACGGCGGTACAGGTCGTTCAGGTCTGAGGTCGCGAAGCGGCCGCCGTCGAGCGGCACCAGCGGGCGCAGCTCCGGCGGCAGCACCGGCAGCACCTCGAGCACCATCCACTCGGGCTTGATGCCCGACTTCTGGAAGCCCTCGAGCACCTTCAGGCGCTTGGCGATCTTCTTGATCTTGGCTTCGGACGAGGTGGCGGTCAGCTCGTCGCGCAGCCGATTCACCTCGCGGTCGACGTCGATCGAGCGCAGCAGCTCGCGCACGCCCTCGGCGCCCATCTCGGCGCGGAACTCGTCGCCGAACTCCTCGGTCTTCGCGAGGAAGTCATCCTCGGTCAGCAGCTGGCAGCGCTTGAGCGGGGTCATGCCCGGCTCGATGACGACATACGCCTCGAAGTACAGCACGCGCTCGATGTCGCGCAGCGTCATGTCGAGCACCATGCCCAGACGCGACGGCAGCGACTTCAGGAACCAGATGTGCGCGGTCGGCGAGGCCAGCTCGATGTGGCCCATCCGCTCGCGGCGGACCTTGGCCAGCGTCACCTCGACGCCGCACTTCTCGCAGATCACGCCGCGGTGCTTCAGGCGCTTGTACTTGCCGCACAGGCACTCGTAGTCCTTGATCGGCCCGAAGATCTTCGCGCAGAACAGGCCGTCGCGCTCGGGCTTGAAGGTGCGGTAGTTGATGGTCTCCGGCTTCTTGACTTCGCCATAGGACCAGGACCGGATCTTCTCCGGCGACGCGATGCCGATCTTGATCGCGTCGAAGTGTTCTTCTTCCTGGACCTGCTTGAACAGGTCGAGCAGTGCTTTCATGAGTCAGCTCCTCTGCTTCAGCTGCGCTCGAGATCGATGTCGATCCCCAGCGACCGGATTTCCTTCACCAGCACGTTGAACGACTCGGGCATGCCCGCGTCGATGGTGTGCTCGCCCTTGACCAGGTTCTCGTAGACCTTGGTCCGTCCGTTCACGTCGTCCGACTTGACCGTCAGCATCTCCTGCAGCGTGTAGGAAGCACCGTACGCCTCGAGCGCCCAGACCTCCATCTCGCCGAAGCGCTGTCCGCCGAACTGCGCCTTGCCGCCCAGCGGCTGCTGGGTGACGAGCGAGTACGGGCCGGTCGAACGCGCATGCATCTTGTCGTCGACCAAGTGGTGCAGCTTCAGCACGTGCATGTAGCCGACCGTCACATGACGGTCGAACTGCTCGCCGGTGCGGCCGTCGTACAGGTGCAGCTGCGTCTTGTGGTCGTTGAAGCCGAGCTTGGCGGTGTTCGGGTCCTCGTCCGGGAACGCGATGTCGAGCATCGCGCGGATCTCTTCCTCGGAGGCGCCGTCGAACACCGGCGTCGCGAACGGCACGCCGTTGCACAGGTTCTGCGCGAGCTCGACCACGGCGGTGTCGTCGAGCGAATCGAGCTCCGCCGCCTGACCGTGCCTGTTGTAGACCTTGTCGAGCATCTGGCGCAGCTCGGAGACCTTGGCATGACGTTGCAGCATCTCGCCGATGCGCAGGCCGATGCCCTTGGCCGCCCAGCCCAGGTGGGTCTCGAGGATCTGACCGACGTTCATCCGCGACGGCACGCCGAGCGGGTTCAGCACGATGTCCACCGGACGCCCGTCGGCCATGTACGGCATGTCCTCGACCGGAACGATCCGCGAGACCACACCCTTGTTGCCGTGCCGGCCGGCCATCTTGTCGCCCGGCTGCAGGCGGCGCTTCACGGCCAGGTAGACCTTGACCATCTTGAGCACGCCCGGGGGCAGCTCGTCGCCCTGCGTGAGCTTCTTGCGCTTCTCCTCGAACGCGAGGTCGAAGGCGTGGCGCTTCTGCTCGATCGACTCCTTGGCCTGCTCGAGCTGGCCGGCGGCCGTCTCGTCGGCCAGCCGGATCTCGAACCACTGCCAGCGGTCGAGGTCCTTCAGGTAGGCGGTGTCGAGCACCGCGCCCTTGTTCAGCTTCTTCGGGCCGCCGTTGGCGATCTTGCCGGTCAGCAGGCGCTCGAGACGTTCGAACGAGTCGTTCTCGACGATCCGCAGCTGGTCGTTGAGGTCCAGGCGGTAGCGCTTGAGCTCGTCGTCGATGATGGCCTGCGCGCGCTTGTCGCGCACGATGCCCTCGCGGGTGAAGACCTGGACGTCGATGACCGTGCCGCTCATGCCCGAGGGCACGCGCAGCGAGGTGTCCTTCACATCGGAGGCCTTCTCGCCGAAGATCGCGCGCAGCAGCTTCTCTTCCGGCGTGAGCTGGGTCTCGCCCTTGGGCGTGACCTTGCCGACCAGCGTGTCGCCGGCCTGCACTTCCGCGCCGATGTACACGATGCCCGACTCGTCGAGCCGGCCGAGCTGCGACTCGGAGAGGTTCGAGATGTCGCGGGTGATCTCCTCCGGCCCGAGCTTGGTGTCGCGGGCCAGCACCGACAGCTCCTCGATGTGGATCGAGGTGTAGCGGTCGTCCGAGACCACGCGCTCCGAGATCAGGATCGAGTCCTCGAAGTTGTAGCCGTTCCAGGGCATGAACGCGACCAGCATGTTCTGGCCGAGCGCGAGCTCGCCCAGGTCGGTCGACGCGCCGTCGGCGATCACGTCGCCGCGCGCGACCTGGTCGCCCTTGCGGACGATCGGACGCTGGTTGATGTTCGTGTTCTGGTTGGAACGCGTGTACTTGATCAGGTTGTAGATGTCGACGCCGACCTCGCCGGCCGTCGCCTCGTCGTCGTTCACCCGGATCACGACCCGGTTGGCGTCGACGTAGTCCACGTGGCCGCCGCGCAGCGCGGTGACCACCGTGCCCGAGTCGACCGCGCAGGTGCGCTCGATGCCGGTGCCGACCACCGGCTTCTCCGGACGCAGGCAGGGCACGGCCTGACGCTGCATGTTCGAGCCCATCAGCGCGCGGTTCGCGTCGTCGTGCTCGAGGAACGGGATCAGCGAGGCCGCGACCGAGACGATCTGCGAGGGCGCGACGTCGATGTACTCGACCTTGTCGGGCGAGGTCAGCAGCGTCTCGCCGTTGATCCGCACCGAGACCAGCTCGTCGGTCAGCACGCCGGCGGCGTTCACCGAGGCGTTGGCCTGGGCGATCACGTAGCGGCCTTCCTCGATCGCCGACAGGTAGTGGATGTCGTCGGTGAGGGTCTGGCCCACGATCTTGCGGTACGGGGTCTCGAGGAAGCCGTACTCGTTGAGCTGGGCGTACAGCGACAGCGAGTTGATCAGGCCGATGTTCGGGCCCTCGGGCGTCTCGATCGGGCAGACGCGACCGTAGTGGGTCGGGTGCACGTCGCGCACCTCGAAGCCGGCGCGCTCGCGGGTCAGGCCGCCCGGGCCCAGCGCGGAGACGCGACGCTTGTGCGTGATCTCCGACAGCGGGTTGGTCTGGTCCATGAACTGCGACAGCTGGCTCGACCCGAAGAACTCGCGGATGGCCGCGCTGATCGGCTTGCTGTTGATCAGGTCGTGCGGCATCAGGTTCTCGGTCTCGGCCTGGCCGAGACGCTCCTTCACCGCCCGCTCGACGCGGACCAGGCCCGCGCGGAACTGGTTCTCGGCCAGCTCGCCCACGCAGCGCACCCGGCGGTTGCCGAGGTGGTCGATGTCGTCGATCTCGCCCTTGCCGTTGCGCAGGTCGACCAGGATCTTGATGACCGCGAGCAGGTCCTCGTTGGTCAGCGTCATCGGGCCGACGAGCTCGTCGCGGCCGACGCGACGGTTGAACTTCATGCGGCCGACCTTCGACAGGTCGTACGCGTCCGCGCTGTAGAACAGGCGGTTGAACAGCGCCTCTACGGCCTCTTCGGTCGGCGGCTCGCCCGGACGCATCATCCGGTAGATGGCGATCCGCGCGGCGGTCTGGTCGGCGGTGTCGTCGACCCGAAGCGTCTGCGACATGAACGGACCCTGGTCGAGGTCGTTCGTGTACAGGGTCTTGAACTCCTTGACCGCCGCGACCCGCATCTTCTTCAGCAGGTCCTCGGTCAGCTCGTCGTTCGCCTTCGCGACGATCTCGCCGGTGTCGCCGTCGATCACGTTGGTCGCGAGCACGCGGCCCAGCACGTAGTCCTCGGGCACCGAGATCCGCTTGAGCTCGGCCGCCTCCATCTCGCGGATGTGCTTGGCGTTGATCCGCTTGTCCTTGGCGACGATGACGCGGCCGTCCTTGTCCGAGATGTCGAAGCGGGCGATCTCGCCGCGCATCCGGTCGGGGACCAGCTCCATCAGCGCGCCTTCCGGCATCAGCTGGAAGTGGTCGTTGACGAAGAAGTGGGCGAGGATCTTCTCGGGCGTCAGGCCGATCGACTTCAGCAGGATCGTCACCGGCATCTTGCGGCGGCGGTCGACGCGGAAGTACAGCACGTCCTTCGGATCGAACTCGAAGTCGAGCCATGAGCCGCGGTACGGGATGATCCGTGCCGAGAACAGCAGCTTGCCCGAGCTGTGGGTCTTGCCGCGGTCGTGCTCGAAGAACACGCCCGGCGAGCGGTGCAGCTGCGAGACGATGACGCGCTCGGTGCCGTTGACGATGAACGAGCCGTTGGTGGTCATGAGCGGAATCTCGCCCATGTACACCTCCTGCTCCTTCACTTCCTTGACGGTCGGCTTGGCGGCCTCGCGGTCCATGATGACCAGGCGCACGCGGGCGCGCAGCGGCGCGCAGAAGGTCAGGCCGCGCTGCTGGCACTCCACGACGTCGAACGCCGGATTGCCGAGGGCGTAGCTGACGAACTCCAGCCGGGCCATCTGGTTGTGGGACGTGATCGGGAAGATCGACGTGAAGGCCGCCTGCAGGCCCTCGTCCTTGCGGTCGGCGACGCTGCGCTCGAGCTGCAGGAACTGGGTGTAGGACTCGAGCTGCGTCTGGAGGAGGTACGGCACGTCCTGCACGACCCGCCGTTTGGCGAAGGACTTGCGGATGCGCTTCTTCTCGGTGAACGAATAGGGCTGGGCGGCCATGGACTCTCCGGTAACGCCTTAGGCAGAGATCGGGGGTCGCGTCGTCCGGTCAGGACCGGTCGGCGCGGGCCGCGAGCTCCGCGGGGGAAACAAAGCACGAAAACCCGGCACCTGCCCCGAGCGGGGCAGGCAACCGGGCGTTCGCAGTAGACGTGGCAAGTGCCGTGTCGACTTCTCTTGCGGTGATTACTTGATCTCGACCTTGGCGCCGGCGTCCGACAGCTGCTTGGCGAGCGCGTCGGCATCGGCCTTCGGCACGCCTTCCTTCACAGCCTTCGGCGCACCGTCGACCACGTCCTTGGCTTCCTTCAGGCCCAGGCCAGTGGCCGCACGGACCACCTTGATGACCTCGACCTTCTTCTCGCCGGCGGCCAGGAGCATGACCGTGAATTCGGTCTTCTCTTCGACCGCGGCAGCGGCGGCGGCGGCCGGGGCGGCAGCCACGGAGACCGCGGCAGCGGCGGACACGCCGAATTTCTCTTCCATCGCCTTGATCAGCTCGGAGAGGTCGAGCACGGTCATGCCGGCGATCGCGTCCAGGATTTCGTCTTTGTTCAGTGCCATGTTGATTCCAGTCGATTGCTTGAGTTGGTTGAAACCGGATGTCTGGTGCGGGCGATCAGGCGGCGTCGGCCGGAGCCGCATCCGCGGCGGCCGGGGCCGCCTCTGCCTTCTCGCGCTCGTCGCGCAGCGCGGCGACGGTCCGGACGAACTTGCCCGGAACCTCGTTGAGCGTGCGGACGAACTTCGTCACGGGCGCCTGCATGGTGGCCATCAGCGTCGAGAGCAGCTCTTCACGGCTCGGCATCGCCGCCAGCGCCTTGACCCCGTTCGCATCCATCACGAAATTGGGCATGGCGCCGGCCTTGATGGCCAGCTTGTCGTTGCTCTTGGCGAAGTCGGCCAGCACCTTCGCGGCCGACACGGGATCCTTCGAGATGCCGTAGATGAGCGGACCGACGAGCTTGTCGGTCAACCCTTCGAACGGCGTCCCGGCGACCGCGCGACGCGCGAGCGTGTTCTTCAACACGCGCAGGTACACACCCGACGCACGCGCCTGCTTGCGCAGGGCGGTGATCGGGCCCACTTCCAGACCACGGTACTCGGCGACGATGATCGCCTGGGCGGTCGCGACAACAGCGCCCACCTCGTCGACCACTACCGCCTTCTCTTCTCTGTTGAGACCCACGGTCTTTCGCTCCTACCTAGTGCCGGCGCCCTGGCCGCGAGGCCGGGGCGCCCGTTACGGCGACCGTTCGTGAGTCCCTGCCGCATTCGCCGGATGCCATGACGGAATCCTGTTCTTGCTGCCGAAAACCCGTTCCGGGACCGCCATCTGCGCAGGGCGCTTTCGCGATTAAGGTGCTTCGGGCCTGAGCCCGCCGCGCCCCCTGCGGTCTTTGACGACCTGCCCGCCAGGTGGCGGACAGCCCAAAGTCCTGTACTGCCTCAGGCCGCCTGCGCGGCGAGGCTCTGCGTGTCCACCCGAACGCCGATGCCCATCGTGCTCGAGACCGCCACCTTGCGCAGGTAGATGCCCTTGGAGCTCGCCGGCTTGGCGCGGGTCAGGGCCTCGATCAGCGCCGAGAGGTTCGAGCGCAGCGCGTCCGGCTGGAACGAAGCCCGGCCGATCGTCGCGTGGATGATGCCGGCCTTGTCGGTCCGGTACTGCACCTGGCCGGCCTTGGCGTTCTTGACCGCGGTGGTGACGTCGGCGGTGACCGTGCCGACCTTCGGGTTCGGCATCAGGCCGCGCGGGCCGAGGATCTGGCCCAGGCCACCGACCACGCGCATCGCGTCGGGCGAGGCGATGACGATGTCGAAGTCGAGCTGGCCGGCCTTGACGCGCTCGGCGAGGTCTTCCATGCCGACGATGTCGGCGCCGGCGGCACGGGCCTCGTCGGCCTTGGCGCCCTGGGTGAACACCGCGACGCGCACCGACTTGCCGGTGCCGGCGGGCAGCACGACCGAGCCGCGGACGACCTGGTCGGATTTCTTGGCGTCGACGCCGAGCTGGACCGCGACGTCGATCGACTCGTCGAACTTGGCGACGGCGCACTCCTTCACCAGCGAGATCGCATCGGTGACGGCGTAGAGCTTGCGGGAATCGACCTTCGCGCGGAGGGCCTTCGTGCGTTTGGACAGGCGTGCCATGTCAGAACCCCTCCACCGTGATGCCCATGCTGCGGGCCGTGCCGGCGATCGTGCGGACCGCGGCGTCGAGATCCCCGGCCGTCAGGTCGGGCGTCTTCAGCTTGGCGATGTCCTCGGCCTGGGCGCGCGTGATCTTGCCCACCTTGTCGGTGTGCGGCGTCTTCGAGCCCTTGTCGATCTTCGCGGCCTTCTTGATGAGGATGGTCGCCGGCGGCGTCTTCATCACGAAGGTGAAGCTCTTGTCCGCGAACGCGGTGATGACCACCGGGATCGGGAGGCCGGGCTCCATGCCCTGGGTCTGCGCGTTGAACGCCTTGCAGAACTCCATGATGTTCAGGCCGCGCTGACCGAGCGCCGGCCCGATGGGCGGCGACGGGTTGGCCTTGCCTGCAGGAACCTGCAGCTTGATGAAACCGATGATCTTCTTGGCCATGGCTGGCTCGATGCTCCGTCCGGGTTGAGTACTAGCGCCGGTTCGCGCAGTGCGCTACTTCGGCTCCTCGTCGCATGCGCCGGACCGGCTGGGCCGATGCGGCGTTCGGGGTGGCCGGAGCCGCCCCGGGGCGCATGCGCGCCCGGTATCCGTTACAGCTTCTCGACCTGCCCGAACTCGAGTTCGACCGGGGTCGCGCGACCGAAGATGGTCACCGACACGCGCAGGCGGCTCTTGTCGTAGTTCACTTCCTCGACGTTGCCGTTGAAATCGGTGAAGGGGCCCTCGCGGACCCGGACCATCTCGCCGACCTCGAACAGGGTCTTGGGCTTGGGTTTCTCCACGCCCTCCTGCATCTGGCTCATGATCTTGTCGACCTCCTTCTCGGAGATCGGGGTCGGCTTGTGACCCGAGCCGCCGACGAACCCGGTGACCTTCCCGGTGTTCTTCACCAGGTGCCAGGTGTCGTCGTTCATCTCCATCTCGACCAGGACGTAGCCGGGGAAGAAGCGCCGCTCGGAGATCGTCCGCTGGCCGTTCTTCATCTCCACCACTTCCTCGGTCGGGACGAGGATCTTGCCGAACTGCTCCTGCATGCCGGCCCGCTCGACGCGGTCCTGCAGCGCGCGGGCCACGCTCTTCTCCATGCCCGAGTAGGCATGCACGACGTACCAACGCTTGCTCATCGCTTCCATCCCAGGATCAGGTCGTAGAGCGCCCACTCCAAGCTCTTGTCGACGACCCAGAGGAATATCGCCATGACCACCACGAAGGCGAAGACGTAGGCGGTGACCATCCACGTCTCTTTCTTCTCGGGCCAGACGACACGCTTCGTTTCGGCCCAGGCGTCCTTGCCGAACGCGAACAGGCGCTGGCCGGGGCCCGAGAACCAGGCGATCGCGACACCCGCCGCGATGCCGACCAGGATCGAAGCCAGACGCACGACCAGCGGCTGCTGGGCGAGCACGTACCAGCCGACGATGCCCGCGACGACCGCGCACACCGCCGCCGCGACCTTGGCACGGTCGGCGCCACTGGAAACCGTTTCTACGTTCTGGTTAGACATCTTCGAACCTGGCAGGGGCAGAGGGAATCGAACCCCCAACCTGCGGTTTTGGAGACCGCCGCTCTGCCAATTGAGCTATACCCCTAGGAACCTTCACTTACTCGAAGATCTTGGCGACGACGCCGGCGCCGACGGTGCGGCCGCCTTCGCGGATCGCGAAGCGCAGGCCCTGCTCCATCGCGATCGGCGCGATCAGCGTGACCGTCATCTTCACGTTGTCGCCCGGCATCACCATCTC